>JACIYN010000026.1 GCA_014359885.1 Desulfacinum sp. | reverse complement strand
AAGTTGCCGTTGCCGGAACTGAATCGGATCAATCTTGAATGGAATCATAGTGCCGCTCCCCCAAATGAGTCTAACGCTCATAGGAACAACATATCAACGTGGCACTATACTGTCAAGTACAAATAACGTATGCACATGAGATTAACATCTCATGTGTATCAATTCTCGGACAAGCTCCTAGGGCCCGGAACGCCGAAAATCGGTGAGTTATGGGAGATGCCAGGCGGCAGCGCCACCTCTACGACTACTTCATCGACGAGCACGGCCGTTGGTTCTGTGAAGGAAACCCGGTGGAAGACCGCGATCTCTTCCGCCTACTCAGCCGGTCCCTTTTCGAACGGGACGGCCGGTACTTCGTCCGGTGCGAAGGGGAGGTGCACCCCGTGCGGGTGGCCGACGCGCCGCTCTGGGTCCGCTACGTCTTTGTGGAGAAAACCGAGACGGGATCCATTCGCCGAATCCGGATCCTGCTGGAAGACGGCCGAGAAGAGCCGCTCCGGCCCGAAACCCTCATGATCCGCGGAGATTCGGCCCTTTACTGCCGCGCCACCCGAAAGGGCCTTCCCGCCCGCTTTGCCAAGACAGCCTACTACGAACTGGCCGCCCACCTGGACTGGGACGAAGCCGCCGATGTCTATTCTCTGACGGTGGGCGGCCGAGTCCATCCCATCCGAAGGATTCCACTTCCCGCCTCTTCGTGAAAACCCCGTCAAGTTTTGCAGCGCCACTGCCGATAGAACGGCTGGGCCACACCCGTCTATTGGCACCAATATTGCTTAAAAGCCAGGCGTTCGCGTTCCGACGCCTTTGTCTCCCGTATCCCCGGCAAGGAGGGCCCATGATCTCCATCAACGAGCTGCTGCGCCGCATGCCCGAAGTGGGCGCGTCGGACCTGCATCTGACCGCCGGCGCTCCCCCCAGGTATCGGGTGAACGGCGAACTGGTCCAGGCCGATCCGAACGTCCTGAAGCCGGCCGACACGGAAAGGCTCTGCCTGGGACTCCTCTCCCCGGAGCAGCGAGAAAAGTTCGTTCGGGAAAGGGAACTGGACTTTTCCTTCAGCATCGAAGGGGTGAGCCTCTTTCGCGTGAACCTCTTCTACCAGCGCGGCAGCGTAGGGGGGAGCTTTCGGGCCATTTCCTTCCGGGTGCCCACCCTGGAAGAACTGGGGCTTCCCGCCGTCATGACGGAACTGGCCCAAAAGCCCCGCGGCCTCATCCTGGTCACGGGCCCCACCGGCAGCGGCAAGTCCACCACGCTGGCGGCCATCCTCAACTGGATCAACGAAAACCGCCACGGCCACATCGTCACCATCGAAGACCCCATCGAATACCTTCACCCCCACAAGAAGTGCCTGGTGAACCAGCGGGAGGTGGGACGGGACACCGAATCGTTTCAGTCGGCGCTCCGTCGCGTGGTGCGTCAGGATCCTGACGTGGTGCTCATCGGCGAGATGAGGGACCTGGAAACCATGAGGACGGCTCTGACGCTGGCGGAAACGGGCCACCTCACCCTGGCCACCCTCCACACCAACAGCGCCATCCAGACCATCAACCGCATCATCGACACCTTCCCCGAGCATCAGCAGAACCAAGTGCGAGCCCAGTTGTCCTTCGTGTTGGAAGGGATCGTGAGCCAACTTCTGTTGCCGCGCGCCGACGGGGCCGGGCGGATTCTGGCCATGGAGATCTTTCTGCCCACTCCGGCCATCCGCAACTTGATCCGAGAAAACAAGCTGCACCAAATCTACGCCCAGATGCAACTGGGCCAGACCCAGACCCAGATGACCACCATGAACCAGTGCCTTCATCAGCACGTGCGGAGGGGAGTGTTGGCGGCGACCACGGCGCTCAACTACAGTCCCGATCCCGAGGAGCTGGCCAGGATGCTGGGAATGCAGTCCGCTTTGTGAGCCCGCGAGAGGCGAGAGGTGAAACGGAGAGAACGCAGTCCCTGGATTCTGTGGGTTGTTTGGAACAGGGTGCATGCCTTGGCCCCGGAAGGGGCGGTGGGCGGCGGAATGCCGGTCCGCTATGACCTCTCGGCTGTGCTGGATCTTTCGGCCGTTTTGGAGGGAGAGGCCGGTGCCGGCGCTTCCTTTTTTCAGGCCTTGTCCGGATCCCGGGATCGGGGCGCCGTGCTGGTGATCCCCGACCAATGGGTGGACGGCCGGTGGCTGGCGTTCAAGGGATCCAAGCGAAAGCACATGGAAGGATATGCGGAGCGTTTCGTACGCCGGGAGATGATGCCCGATGCGGAGACAGCCCGGTTTTTTTCCTGGGACCCGAGAAAGGGCACCGGGGAGGAAGACGGTCTTTTTGTGCGTTTTGTCAGGGAACCCGGAACGGTCAAGCTCTACCGGGCCTTGAAAGACAGGGGCGTTCCAGTCCTGCGCATCACGACCCCCGGGTTTCTGTGGGAAGAGCGGCTGGCCTCCGCGGCGGAGCTGCCCGCCGACGAAGACAAGGCGGTTCTCGTGGAGCTGGATCGCCGTTACGTCCTTTATGCCTTCGCCGGGGCCCGGCTGGCCTTCCACCGGGACCTGATCCCGCCCGAGAAGATACGAAACGACGAGGAACTCTGCGGGTTCCTGGCCTATGAAATCCAGCAGTCCAATTTCTTCTTCCAGCAGCAGGAAAAAAGGCCCATCGCCCACGTCCTGCTTTGCGGGATTTCTCTGGGAGAGCGGCTTCGGGAACGGTTGGAAGAGGCGGGCACCTGGCGGGTGCATGAATGGAACGATGCGGGCCCTGACGTTGCCCTCTCCACGGAACAGGAAATTTCCGCGGATGCGTGGGGGAATCTGCTGGCGGCCGTGCCTCCCGGTTTCCGAGTCTCGACGGGGTCGAATCTGGTGCCCGCCCGGGATCGGATGCTCACGGCTTTAGTCCCCTGGATTCGATGGGGCATCTGGACAGGGATCGCCACCGCTGTTTGTTTGGCCGTCGTGCAGTTTTCGTTTCTCGGAAACGACACACTTTCGGCGGCCCAGCCGCAGGGGGATATTGCTCCCCGGGTTGGAAAGGCCCAAGAAGACATGGGCCGATGGAGGCGCCAGGCGGAGTTTCTCGTTCAGCGCTACGAGCAGCCCCACGCTGCCGTCCTGCTCCATAGGATCCTTCAGGCCACCTCGCCCGTGGCGACCCTTCGTAACGTTTCCCTGGACACGGGGGCTGTGACGCGGGTGGCGCTGGAGGCCGAGATCGCGGCGTCGTCCGCCGAAGTCTTTGAACTCAGGCTCCGCACCCTCCTGGATGGTTTGGGGGCGCTGGATCCCCGGCTGAAGGAGATGCCGACCCGAACGGTGAACTTTCAGCCGGTGGCGGGGCAGGGTGCCGAGCCGACACGGTATCGCTTTCACCTGGACATGGAGGTTCCATGCGAAAACGCTGGGTGATGTTGGGGATCGTTTGGGCCGTCGTCTTTTCGGTGGCCTTGGCGGGGTGGTACCGGGTGCACGGCCTGGAGGAGGAGCGTCGGCGTCGGGAATCGATGGGGGAGCTGCTGGAAACGCATCGGGCCCTCCAGCTACAGGGCGGAAAACTGCGCCGCTGGGTGGAGGCCCTCCAGTATCCATGCGATGACCCTCGGATCGGCTGGCTCAGCCTTCAGGAGCGGATGACGGAGTCGGCGATGTCGCTGGGCCTTTACGACGTGCGTTTTTCTTCCCCGTCGGAACCGGTGCCTGAGGACGCGGGGGATGGATTTTGGAGTCTGGCCGTCAGTGCTTCGGTTACGGGCGAAGCGGATCGCGTGGTAGCTTGGCTGGCCGCCACGGAACGGTATCCCTTCTGGGTGGTTCGACAGGTGAAGGCCGAATGGGTCAAACCCCGGGAATTGCGAAAGGATGGGGGAGGAAGGCCGGCGGCGGCGTCGCGTGAAACGCTCCAACCGGTGTCTTCCCTTCGGGACATGAGAGTGCATATCGAGGCCACCTTCCATGCGAGGCAGCCGTCATGATGGAGCGATTACTCCGAAATCCCGCTCCTTTCTGGGTGCTGGTGGGCCTTGTGGTGGTGGCCGGGTTCGCCGTGGCCCTTTACGAAGAGCAGATGGACACTCCCGTCCTGGCCAGGGGGAGGGAGCCCTGGCGGCAGCTCCGGGGCCTCCTGGTGCGGGTGCACGACGCCCGAACCGACTGGCTGGAGCGGCAGCGCATGTTGGAGTTCCTGGCGCTAAGGGCGATTCCGGCGGAAGGGCCGAAGGCGGCGGACGTCAAGGATCCCGACGTTTTGCCGGTAAAGGACGCGGACCGGCCGGAAGACGTGGGTCGGGAATCGTCGGCACCCAAGATGGTCCCTGTGCCGCCGCTTCAGGGGATCGTCTGTACCCGGGGCCTTCCCCGGCAGGAGTCCTGCCGGGCCGTGGTGGGCGGGCGCTCCGTTTCGGCGGGGGACGAGGTCGAAGGCTACCGCGTTCTGGCGGTGGCACCGTCTCACGTGGTGCTGGCCGGTTCGGGCGGAATGAAAGTGCGCCTGGAGCTGAGAAGGATCCCGTGGGTCGGCATGGTTCAAGATTCGGAAGTTTCTCCCGTTAGGGGCGCAGACGAATCGGTTCCAACCCAATGATGAAACGAGGCCTGCATGACAAGAGATAGGAGGTCCCAGGTGAAAGCTTGGCAATGGTTCGTCCTGGCGGCAGGGATGCTGGGCGTCGTCTCGTGCGCCGGCCCCGGAGCGTCGAGCCGGGTGTCGCTCCCGGACGCGACGCCGGGCATGTCGACGCCTGTTCCGCAGCCGTCCGCTCCCGTCGGCCCGCCGCCCCTGGAGGAAAAGATCGCGCCCTATATCCCGCCGCCGCCCCAGGAGGCCAAGCTCTACAGCCTCCAGTTCGACGGCGCTCCCCTGGCGGACGTGCTTCCCGTGATCGCTGACGAAGCGGGCCTCAACCTGATCCTGGAAAGGGGGCTGGATCTGACCGTGCCCGTCTATGTGCGCCTTTCCGGCGCCACCTTGCGGGAGATGCTGGACACCATCATCACCCAGGGCGCCGACTACGCCTACCGCATCGAAGGGGGATCGCTCCACGTGAGGCGCTTTGCCGAGGAGATCTTTCATGTGGAGTACCTTCGATCCAAGCGGAAGACCACCACCACGGTGGGAGGGGACATCCTGGGAAGCGCCGTGGAGGCGGGAGGACAGGGGGGAAGCTCTTCGGTGACCAGTGAATTCCGCGTGGAAACGGAAGACTCCGACGAGGCGTCCGACGTGTGGGCCCAGATCCACGCCGCTCTCCAGAGCCTCAAGAGCCCGGACGGCCAGGTGATCGTCCAGCCGTTTGCCGGAACCGTCTACGTGAGCGATCTTCCGTCCAGGGTCGCCGCCATGCGCCGGTTTATCGAAAGACTGCAGGACGTGGTCAAGCGCCAGGTGCTCATCGAGGCCAAGATCCTGGAGGTGCAGCTGACCGACTCCACCCAGACGGGCGTGCAGTGGGATCTTTTGCAGCAGCAGCTTTCGCTTTTCGGCGGCCAGGGCACGCTGACCCTCATCCAGAACCTGGGATCCGGCGTGGCCTCGGGCACGGGCGCCGCCGTCACCACCATGGGAACGGGCGGGGCCGCCGGGCTTTCCTTCACCAAAGGAAAGACGAGCCTGAACGTCCTTCTCGATTTCCTCCAGTCCCAGGGAGAGCTCCGGGTCCTTTCCAATCCTCGCATCGCCGTCATGAACGGCCAGTCGGCGGTCATCACCGTGGGAAGCCAGCTTCCTTTCGGGGACGTGAGCGGCCTGACCGTGGACCAGAATGGGAACGTTCTCTTCGAATCGTCCATCAAGCGCGCTCTCCTGGGCCTGCAATTGGGCATCTCGCCCCAGATCGCCGACGACGGCGAGATCCTTCTCCACGTGGTGCCGTCCATCACCAACCTTCAGGGAGAGACCGTGGTGGATATCCCCACCACGGGTTCGGCCGTGCAGCAGGTGCGAAATCCCATCATCGATCTTCGGGAGATGGGCACCATGGTGCGGGTACGGGAGGGCCAAAGCGTCGTCCTGGCCGGCCTGATCCGTCGGAACGCCAGCTGGAGCCGGGACAAGATCCCCGTGGCCGGTGACCTTCCCCTGGTGGGGGGGCTTTTCCGAAAGAGCCGGGAAGAGAAGAAGAGCACGGAGCTCGTCATCGTGCTCACGCCCCGGCTCATGTAAATCTAAACGGAAAAGGTGGGAACGTTCTTGTAGGGGCGGGCTTTATGCCCGCCCGCCGAAACCGCACAGGGAGAAAAATTCGGCCAGTTCAGGAAAAAAGCGGTTTCCGGTAAGGGAGGAAAAAAATTTCCCTTCAAGTTGCTCGACAATACAGCCGATAGAATAGACAGCCGGATGGTTCCGCCCGGTGAAGTGGAAACGGGCGTTGCTTGGCGTGATGAAAAAGAAAGAGAAATCAGGAGGAATGCATGTCGCGTTGGATTCGAAAGAAGGCATCGGAAGAGAAGGGCTTCACTCTGGTGGAGATCGCCATCGTGCTCGTCATCATCGGCCTTCTCATCGGCGGTGTGCTCAAGGGCCAGCAGATGATCAAGTCCGCCAAGGTGAAGAGGATGGTTAAGCAGATGGACGAACTACGTGCGGCCTTCAACACCTACTACGACCAGTACGGCTATCTTCCCGGAGACGACCTACGGGCTGGAAGCCGGGGAGCTTCGGCCAACGGCAACGGCAACGGTCAGATCACCGGTGCCGAAGCGGCCAACGCCTTTGACAACCTCCAGTGGGCCAACCTGATCAGCGGTGATTACTCTTCCCAGAACTACCCCACCCACGTCTTCGGCGGTTCCATGTATGTGCAGTATGCCACGCTGCAGGGAAAGGCGACGCACTGGATCACTTGCACCAACGTGCCGGGCGATGTGGCCGAGATCGTGGACACCAAGTACGACGACGGCACCTACAACACGGGGTCTGTAAGGGCCAACGCGGCTTATAGCAACACGACGGTGGTTCTCTACGTGGAGTTCTAGGCCGGCGGCGCCCCGGTTCCATGCTGCCGGGGCGCCCTGTCCCGTGGGAGCGGTGCTGATGCTGATGAGACCCTGTAAGCGGCCCGAATGGCGCACGGAAGGCATGACCCTGGTGGAGCTGGCCGTGGTGCTGGCCATCCTGGGGATCCTGGCGGGCGCCGCGGTCCCCATGGCGCGGGTCTATTTCCAGAACGCGGTCCGAGACCGCATCGACGAGAGGCTAAACGAGGCCGCCGTGGCTCTCACGGCCTATTGGGGAAGCCACGGGGCGCTCCCGTGTCCCGATGCGGACGGGGACGGGAGCGGCGACTGTTCCAGCGGGAGCGGCGCCCGCCTGACGGGTCTTCTCCCTCATGCCGATCTGGGCCTTCCGCCCAACGACGGCGCGGGCCGTCCTCTCACCTACGTGGTCCTGCGCCAACTCACGGAACACACATCGGTGACGGCCACGATCCGGGCCGGCCGCTGTGAAGCGTTGGCCGCCCTGTCGTCGTCCACGGACCTCCGGGTTCAGGACAACGGCGCGACCGTTTCCGTTCCCTTCGTGCTCGTTTCCGGAGGGCCGGAAAACCGAGACGGTGCCGGAGGCTACCTGGACGGGGAAAACGCCGACGGAAACGACGGACTCTACCAGCGGAAGCCGCCCGACACCACCTTCGACGACGTCACCGCCTACGTGAGCGCTTACGCCTTGTGGCGAAGCGGTTGCGGAACCCTGGTGGTCCAAAACGCGGCGGGCGGAACTTTCACGGGAAGCCTGCAGGTGGACCAGAGCTTCGATTCCGGCACATCCTGGACCAACCTGGCATCGGTTCCGGACGGGACCTCCAGTGCCATCCTCCAGATCGAGGCGGGTTCCTGGATTCGGGTGGTGGATGCTTCCTCCGCCGCCACCGTCGATCAATTCGCCTTCACCTCCGGTCCCGCCTCCCTCCGCTACGACACCCCGTAGCCACCCCCGACCGGATCGCCGTCCCAAAGAAGCGATTTTCGGCCAGGCTCCTCTCACACCGCGACCCTGTGGGATTGGGATATATCCCCCCTAACGGTCATGACTATCCTTGCGTTCCCCCGCCTGGATTAAAGAGTAGGCCGGGGCAAGGGCCTCCTGTGGGAGCGCCGTAAGGCGCGACTGTCTTTGCATGATCGCGCGGCTGTTGAATGGCCGCCCACCCTCATCGCGGCTTTCACCGTATTCTTCTTATCTCCGCGCGATGAGCTGGGCGAGGTGGATAAACCCCGCCCCTACTCAACAGGTCCATTTGCCTCCGTAGGGGAGGGGCTTTACCCGCGCCCGTGGCGTCCATTGGGAAAGGGTCGTCCGCACCCCTTGGCCTAAAACCCGCGCACCTTGGAAAAGACGTCGTAGAGCGGAAGAAGGATGGCCAGGATAATGGCGCCGAAGACGCCACCCAAAAGGAGAAGGCTGGCCGGTTCGAAGGCGGCCGTGAGCGCTTTCATCTGCCGGGTGACGTCCTTGTCGTAGTAGGCCCCCAGCTTGCGGAAGGTCTCCGAGAGGGTTCCGGTCATCTCCCCGGTTCGCAAACCGCCCAGGACCAGGTCCGGATAGATTCGGCTGGTGGAAAAGGCTTGATAAAGGGTCCGGCCGGCCAGGACCTCCTGGTGGATGCGGGCCACGTCCTTTTCCAGGTAGCGGTTTCCCAGGGCGCCGCCGGTGAGGATCTCGAAGATGGTGCCGACGGTCATGCCCGCTTCCAGCATCATGGAAAAGTGGACGCACAGCCGGCACATGGCCACGTGCAGCAAAACGGGCCCGAGAAAGGGCAGGTGGAGGAGCCACTTGTCCAAGGTGAGCCGTCCCGATTCCGTGCGGGACCAAAGGAGAAAGCCCGCGCCGGAAAGGATCAGGGCGGCCGTAAGGGCCGGCCACCAGCGCTGCAGAAAAGCACTGACGGCCAAAATCACCCGTGTCGGCGCGGGAAGAACGATGTCCATGTTCACAAGCAGTCCGGACACCTGCGGCAGCACGTAGCCCACCCAGATGCCGGTGACGACCGCCACGGCCGCCATGATGGAGAGGGGGTAGATGAGGGCCCGGCGGACCTGGGCTTTTTGTTCCGCCTGCCAGGAAAGGAAATCCGCCAGCCGGCGAAGCGCTCCCGGGAGCGTTCCCGAAACCTCTCCCATGCGCACGATGCCTACCTGAAGCCGGTCGAAGATCCGGGCGTGGCGTTCCATGCCTTGGGAAAGGGTACGGCCCTCCTCCACTTGCAAGCGCAGGTCCTCCAGGGCCTCCCGAATCCGGGGGTTTTTCACCTGCCTGGCGATCTCCTCCAGGACCGCGGGAAGGGGCAGCCCCACCTGGAGGGAATCGGAGAGGCGGTCGTAGAGGTGGGCGAGATCGAAAAGGGAGACGCGCCGCGGAATCATTCGGGCCAAGCGACTCACCGGCACGGGCGTCAGGCGCACCACGCTCAGGCCCATGCGCTCCAGGCGCTTTTCCGCGTCCCACTCGTCCACGGCGTCCACGGTCCCGCGCCGCGGTCGTCCTTTGAGGTCCAAAGCCAGGTATTTGAATGCAGGCATCCTAGGTTGCCGTCCTTATGGCTTCTTCCAGGCTGGTGATCCCCGCGGCCGCCTTGGCAAGACCGTCCGCCAGGAGAGGCTGCATGCCCCGGGCCATGGCCGCTTCCTGGATCCTGGACCGGGGCGCCTGGGTTACGATCATCTCCTCGATGTCGGGCCCGATTTCCATCACCTCAAAAATCCCCACCCGGCCCTTGTAGCCGGTGCCGCGGCAGGCATCGCATCCTGCGGCCCGGAAGAAGCCGGACGAGCCGTCCAGGCCGTGGCTTTCCAGAAGGCGCCGTTCTTCTGCGGTGGGCTCGTGGGGCTCCCGGCACCGTTCGCACAGGCGACGAACCAGGCGCTGGGCCACGATGAGGCGAAGGCCCGAGGCCAGGATGGTGGGGTTGACGCCCAGGTCCAGCAGGCGGTGAATGGCGCTAGGGGCGTCGTTGGTGTGGAGCGTGGAAAGCACCAAGTGGCCGGTGATGGCGGCTCGAAGGGCCAGGGCGGCCGTCTCCTGGTCCCGGATCTCTCCCACCATGATCACATCCGGGTCCTGGCGCAGGGCACTCCGAAGAGCCGTAGCGAAGGTGAAGCCGGCCTTGGGGTTGACCGCCGTCTGGCGCACCGTGGGCAGCACGTACTCCACGGGATCTTCGATGGTGAGCACGTTGTTGGTGGGTTTTTTCACCTGCAGCAGGGCCGTGTAAAGGGTGGTGGTCTTGCCCGATCCGGTGGGACCGGTGACGAGAACGAGGCCGTAGGGGCGCTGGATGGCATGGGTGAAAAGAGCCGCTTCGCGCTCCGGAAAGCCCAGCCGGTCCATGTCCCCGGCCGCTTCCGCCCGTTGCAAAAGCCTCAGAACCGCCGCTTCGCCGTGTTGCGTGGGCAGGGTGGAGACGCGGATGGGCACGTCCTGGATGTCGGAATGGAAGATGGTGCGGCCGTCGTGGGGCACGTTGGGATCGGCGATGGGAATGTCGCTCAGGACCTTGATGCGGGTGACAAGCCCCCCGTGGAGGCGCTTGGGCATCAGGTATTCCTGGTGAAGACTGCCGTCGATGCGGTAGTGGACCCGGACCACCTTGGCGTCCGGATCGATGTGAATGTCGCTGGCTCCCGCCACCAGGCCCTTGGTGATGAGGAGATGCACCAGGCGGATATTGACCGATTCGTCCCCCGACGGGCCTCCCTCGGCCGTGGCCCGCCGGACCAGTTCCTCCACCTGTTTGTCCAGGGTGGCCGCCGTGCCGTAATAGAAGTCGATGGCCTTGGCGAGCCATTCCGGGGAGGCGATGACGGGCTCCACGTCGAACCCCGTCATGTTTCGAACCTGATCCCGGGCCAGGACGTCGTAGGGGTTGGCCATGGCCACGGAGAGCGCGTCTCCCCGTCTTTCCAGGGGCAGAATCATGTGCCGCTTGGCCGTTTCCGCAGGAATGGCGCCCAGCAGGTCCATGTCCACGGAGGTTCGCAGGGGATCCAGGATCCGGGCGCCGGACTGGGCCGCCAGGGCCATGTTGAGCTCTTCATGGGAGAGCCAGCCCAGGCGGATGAGGACGTCTCCCAGCATCTCGCCGGTGTTTTGGGCTTCCTTCAGGGCCGCCTGCAGTTGGTCGGGACCGATGTAGCCCAGTTCCAGGAGCAGTTCGCCCAGCTTCTTCTTCAATTCGCTTCCTCCACTGCCGATTGGGACACCTGGTATCTCATTGAGCGCGATGCGTTCCTTTGCAATTCCGCCAGCCGGGCGCGGATCCTGTCCCTGTCCCGGGGGGGCAGCGGGTATTGGCCAAGCAGGCGGCGGTAGGCGTCCATGGCTTCGTTGTAGCGTTCGGCCGCATCCAACGCCACCGCCAGATTCCAGACCGGCTCCACGTTCCCGGGTCGCAGTCGATGGGCTTCCTGGTAGGCCCGCACCGCCTCGTCCCGGCGTCCCAAAGCCTTCAGAGCAACCCCTCGGTGGAGCCAGACCGCGTAGGGGTCCGCTCCGGCCGCCGCCGCGACCTCCAGTTCTTCCAGGGCCTTGCGGGGCCGATGCAACCTGAGATGGGCGATGGCAAGGTTGAGCCGAACGGTCGGATCCTTGGGGAATCGGTCGGCCAGGTTCCGGAATTCGGAAAAGGCCTCGGACCATCGCCCCTCGGTCGCCCGCACCAAGGCGACTCCCAACGCCGCCTCCCTGGAAGTCGGGTCCAGGCGCAGGATTCGGCGGTAGGCCGCCAGGGCTTCCTGGGTCTTGCCGTCCCGAAGGAGGCGGTCCGCGGCCAGAAGGAACGGCTGCACGGAATCTTTCGGACCGGACGCGTGCCGCTTCAGCCGCCTTGACGTGACCTTTTGAGGTTTCTCGGGGGCTGGAGCCGATGAAACCCGGGTTGCGCCGGCGCCGGTTCGTCTCGGGGGATGGTTTTCTTGGGCGACGGAAGGCCGTTGTTCCTTCGATACGGTGCCGGAGGATCCCTTGGAGGCTTTCGCCCCCAAAGTCGCCTCGCCCTGGGCCTGAAGAAAGGCTTCCACTTCCCGGTCCATGGTCGCCTGCGCCGCCTGGTTCGATGGAACCTTCGGCGTGGCCTTCGCCGTGGCAGGCGGTTCCTTTTTCGTCGGGGCTTCTGGTGCCTCCGGGGCCTTAGTTCCCTTGGCCGGCGCGGGCTTCATCGGGGGCGACGGGGTCGTCAAAGGTTTGACTGCTTCATCGCGAACGACTGTTGGACTTTCGACTGCCGTCGGTGACGCCCGGAGCGTCGAGGGGATGGAGACTCCTTCCCTGGAATAGGTCTGGAAGGCGAGAAAGGCGCCTGCGGCGCAAGCGATCACCAAAACGGCCAGCAGGAGGATGCGGGATCGCCGTTTTCGGGGAAGCCCTTCCTCGCGGGTCAGGGGCAGGGGGGATGTTTGAACCGGTCGGGTTTCCGACTGTTTCTTTTCAAGGGCCTGGTGAAGCAGGCTCATGGAGAATGCTCCGTACTGTTTCAGGACGTCCGAAAGACCGTCGTTTGTCCATAGCCTTAGGGGTTAAAACCAGAGCCGAACGGCCAGCCAGGCGAGACCCGCTGTCGCCAGGATCCCGGCAGAAGCCGCCAGCATAAACCTTTTCGGGCGCTTCGCCTTTCCGGGGGGAGGCTCCAGGGACAGCTCCCGCGCGGCACGTTCCACATGCCGCGGCTCCAGGCTCCGGGTGCCTTCCACATAGGCCGCCAGTAGGGCGTATTCCGCCAGCAGGTTGACCAGGCGCGGAATGCCGCCGCTTTGGCGGGTCAGGCGGCGCAGGGCGCCTGGACTCAGATGGATTTGGCCCCGGTTTCCGGCCCGTTGCAGGCGCCAGGCCACATAGTGGCGTACTTCTTCTTCGCTCAACGGCGGAATCTCGCAGCGGATGGCGATCCGCTGGTTGAGCTGCCTCAAGTGCGGTTGGGCGAGTTTTTCCTTCAGTTCCGGTTGGCCGATGAGGAGCACCTGCACCAGCTTTTCCTTGTCCGTTTCCAGGTTGGAAAGGAGCCGGAGGTCTTCCAGGGTCTCGTCGGGCATGGTCTGTGCGTCGTCGATCACCACCACGGTCCGCCGTTGCGCCTCTTCCAACAGAAAGGAGCGGAATCGATCCACCAATTCCTTCTTGGAGGCCGTCGAATCATAGGAAAGGCCCAGGTCGTCCAGAATGGCGGCCAGCAGCTCCCTGAAGCTCAGACTGGGGCTGACGATGTAGGCCACGTGGGCCTGTTCCGTGATTTCTTTCAGCAGGTAGCGACACAGCGTGGTCTTGCCGGTGCCCACCTCGCCCAAAACCCACATGAATCCGGTGCCTGTTCGAATGGCGTAGCGGATCCGTTCCAAGGCCTGCAAATGGGGTTGGGTGAGGTAGAAAAAGTCCGGATCGGGCGTTAAGCGAAAGGGCGCGTCGGAAAGCATGAAAAACTGACCGTAAAGGGGGTGATCCGGGGTCTGGACCTCTTGGATCGGCATCGGTACTACGGAAGCGGCTGGCAGCACGGAGACCTCCTAACAGTCATGGCTCCCCTCGCGCCGCCCCGCATGGATGAAAGAGCGGGCCGGGGCGAGGGCATTTGTCGGACAAAAAGATTCGCGTCTATTCGCGTTCATTCGCGGTTCTCTCTCACATGAACCCCCATCACGGACGGCCCGTGACAACGAAGGATGAAAAGCACCTTCGGGAAGCAGATCCTGATAGGGGTAGGGACGGTGCATTGGTTTGCACCGCCCCCCCCTCCGAACCGTGCGTGCGGATCTCCCGCACACGGCTCTCCGGTCGGTGGTTTTACCTCATGAGGACTGAAGGAACGCATATGAGTCTTCCAGAGGCTGAAACACTCATAGACGAGAAACCAATATGGCTTCAACCCCACATCAGGGCCCTTCAGCATGCGCTTGACTGCCATGACCGATTGCGCCTCCACGGCGCATCTCTCTTGCTTAGCCCTCAAGGGCACTGGCGAGAGGGAAGTTTCGTGCCACCACAGCCGTGCACATCCACCTTCCTGCGTCCCTTCGCTCCACGGGCATTACCCCGCTTCCTCGCTACTATGAACGCTCTGACTCCTGCCCGGCTGGCTCTTCGTGCCCAACATAGCGGCAATGAACACCAACCTCTCACCGGGCAGGTCTCCCCGATTCACTCGACACGCACTTCCATGCATTCCGTCTCCAACCACCTGACGCGCCCTGTCATCGCTTATGTGCTGCCCGCCCAGCGTGACAGACTTCCCAGTGACCGCTCTGATGGGTTCGCCCTGTCGATCCTTGGGTCTGGACTTCGCCCTTCCCTAGGAGGCTCGTCGCTACGCCCGGCCGAATCGAGTTCGTCATCCTACGGACTGCATGTTCGTCTCCAGTTGCTCTCCACCCCGCCTCACGGCGACGCAGTTACCTTCGACTACCGGGAGCGGGCATCTCCCGGGAGAGGACTTGCACCTCTCTGTGTGCGCCAGCTCTCGGGCGCACTAGGGGCGAATGATGATTCGCCCCTACAGGCCGAGCGCACGAACGGAACGAGGTTGCCTTTCATATAAAGTCTCGGGCCGGATTGGGTCCGGGATCGCCATCTCGGCCAATCTCGATACGATTTTTCCTCCCAGCAGAGGAGTCTGACACTCACTGGATTAGCACGTGCTATGCCAAAATGAGGCATTGGGGAGAAGATGTTCCGTGCACAAGAAAACGGCCGACCTTCCAGTCAGCCGTTTCTTGTGTGTTGAGGGAGTGCTAGGTGGGGATGTTGCCGTGTTTTTTGGCCGGAAGCGCCTGGCGCTTGCTGCGCAGCATGGCGTAGGCTTCGATGAGCCGAGGCCGGGTTTCGCTGGGCACGATCACCCCGTCGATGTAGCCGCGGGAGGCCGCGATATAGGGATTGTAAAGAAGGCTCCGGTATTCTTCGATCTTTTCCGCCCGCTTGGCCTTGGGGTCTTCCGCCGCCTGAATCTCCTTGCGGAAGATGATGTTGGCGGCCCCCTCGGCGCCCATGACGGCGATTTCCGCCGTGGGCCACGCCAAGGCGATGTCCGCTCCCAAGTCCTTGGAACACATGGCCAGGTAGGAGCCGCCGTAGTCTTTCCGGATGATCAGCGTGATCTTGGGAACGGTGGCTTCCGAGTAGCACCACAGCAGCTTGGCCCCGTGGCGGATGATGCCGCCCCATTCCTGCTGCTTTCCGGGAAGGTAGCCCGGTACATCGGCCAGGGTGAGCAGCGGGATGTTGAAGGCGTCGCAGAAACGGATGAACCGCGTGGCCTTGTCCGAAGAGTCCACGTCCAGGCAGCCGGCCAGCACCTTGGGCTGGTTGGCGATGATGCCCACGCTGTGGCCGCCCAGGCGCGCCAGGCCCACCACGATGTTCTGGGCGTAATTTTCATGGACTTCAAAGAAGTCCCCGTTGTCCACGATAGCCCGGATGACGTCCTTCATGTCGTAGGGCCCCATGGGATTATCGGGGAGGATGGTGTCCAGGGCCGGGTCCATCCGGTTCGGGTCGTCGCCCGTTTCCACCACCGGCGGATCTTCCATGTTGTTGTCCGGAAGGAAGCTCAAAAGGCGCTTGATCTCGTCAATGGCGTGCTGATCGCTTTCGCAGGCGAAATGGGCCACACCGCTCTTGGAACTGTGGGCCATGGCTCCACCCAGCTCCTCCTGGGTCACCTCCTCTCCCAGGACCGATTTGATGACATCCGGGCCCGTGATGAACATGTAACTGGTGTTTTTCACCATGAACACGAAATCGGTCATGGCGGGCGAATAGACGGCTCCCCCGGCGCAGGGGCCCATGATGGCCGAGATCTGGGGGATCACGCCCGAGGCGATGGCGTTGCGGTAAAAGATCTGGCCGTATCCGGAAAGGGCATCCACGCCTTCCTGGATGCGGGCGCCGCCCGAATCGTTGAACCCCACCAGGGGCTTTCCTGTTTTGAGGGCCAGGTCCATCACCTTGCAGATCTTTTTGGAATGCATCTCGCCCAGGGTGCCGGCACGGGCGGTGAAGTCCTGGGAAAAGGCAAAGACCTGCCGGCCGTTGACCAATCCGTAGCCGGTGATTACGCCGTCGGCGGGAATGTCCATCTTGTCCAGGCCGAACAGGGTGCCCCGGTGCTTCACGAAGATGTCCAGCTCCCGGAACGTGCCGGGATCGAAGAAGTATTCGAGCCGCTCGCGGGCGGTCATCTTCCCGCGCTCGTGCTGCTTGGCCACGGCCTTTTCGCCGCCCATCTGCTTGATCTTGGCTTCCCGCTCTCGCAGCTCCTTGATCTTTTCAGCCACCGTCTGCATCATCGATTCTCCTGTTGATTCGTGTCCGTTGGAGGGGTTCCGGGCCACAGCCGTCTGGGAATCTTCGCGCAATTCTATAGGCTCGCCAAGTGATGTCAAGCGGTTTGCCTTTGAGTTCGATGGGATAGTTGAGCAACCCGGTTCCCGTGCCCTTCAGGCGCCTTCGGGGAACACGTAGCGGCAGCCCCTCCCCTTGCCGATCCGCACCAGGACCCCCAGGTCCACCATTTCGGTGAGCTCCCTCAGGGCCTGGCGTTCGGAGATCTCGTTCAGCTTGGAATAGTCCCGGTTGGTGATGAACCCCTGGGTGCGGACCATGTCCAAAGCGCGCACCTGGCGCTCCCTGTGGGGGCTGGGCGGCAGGCGGCTTTCCATGAGGCCGCCCCGCCGGGCCGGCTGCTGCACCTCAGGGGCCGAAGGAGGGGGCGGCTGTGCGGGCGCCTCCTCGACCCCCAGGCGCACTTCCGGGGGCAGGTCCTTGACCCGGATTTCGCTTCCTGCACACAGAATGACGGCCCGTTCAATGACGTTTTCCAACTCGCGTACGTTCCCCGGCCACGAGTAGTCGAGCAGATGCCGGAGCGCCTCGGGGGATAGGGCCAGGCTCTCGCGCCCCGTCTCCTTGGCGTACTTGTGGAGGAAATGCTTGATGAGCAATGGGATGTCTTCCTTGCGCTCCCGCAAAGGCGGAAGCTCGATGTGAACGACGTTCAGTCGAAAGTAGAGGTCCGATCGGAACCGGCCCGCCGCCACCTCCTCCTTGAGATTGCGGTTGGAGGCCGCCACGATGCGCACATCCACCTGAAGGGTCTCGGAGCCCCCCACCCGCTCGAAGGCCATTTCCTGGAGTGCCCTGAGGAGCTTGACCTGGAGGGGCGGGGACATTTCGCTGATCTCGTCCAGGAAGAGCGTGCCGCCGTGGGCCAGTTCGAACCGTCCTTTGCGGAGGCTCACCGCCCCGCTGAAGGCCCCCCGTTCATGGCCGAACAGCTCGCTTTCCAACAAATTTTCCGGCAGGGCCCCGCAGTTGACCGAAATGAAGGCGGCGTTCTTCCGGGGGCTGTTGTAATGGACTGCGCGGGCGATCAGCTCTTTTCCCGTACCCGACTCTCCCGTAATCAACACCGTGGCCTTGGTGGGAGCCACCTTTTCGATCAGCTCGTAGATGCGCTGCATGGGAGCGCTCTTTCCGATGATGTTGTGGAAGTGGTAGCGCTCTTGGAGCTTGGCGCTCAGTTCCTGGTTTTCCCGGACCAGCCGGTAGTGATCGCAGGCCTTTCGAATGATCAGCTTGAGCTCTTCGTTTTCAAAAGGCTTCAGGATGTAGTCGAAAGCGCCCTTCTTCATGGCCTCCACGGCCTTTTCCACCGTCCCGTAGGCCGTCATCATCACCACGGGAATGTCCGGGTTGAGGGAGCGGATCTGATCCAGCACCTCCATGCCATCCATGCCGGGCATTTTCATGTCCGTCACGACCACGTCCAGGTCGTTGGTGCGAAAGAGCTCCAGGCCGGCCGCTCCGTCCTGGGCCGTCAACACCGAGTGCCCCTCTTCTTCCAGTAAGTCTTCCAGTATAAACAGGTAATTCTTTTCATCGTCGATGATGAGCACGTTTCCCATAACTTTCCCCGTTACTCCTTTTCCTCCTCCTTGGGCTGGCGCAGGGGGAGGCGAACCACCGCCGCCGTGCCCCCCCGGGCCCCGGGCTCCAGAACCACCGAGCCGTGATGGCTCTGGATGATGGTCTGGACGATGGAAAGCCCCAGGCCCGTTCCCCGTTCCCGTGTGGTGAAGAACGGATTGAAGATCTTGGTGCGTATCTCCTCGGGAATGCCCGGCCCCGAATCCTCGATCCGTACTTCCAGACAAGGATCGCTCCGCCCATCGGTCATGACCAGCGAGGTGCTTACGCGCAGGGTTCCGCCTCCGTTCATGGCCTGGACGGCGTTGGAGAAAAGGTTCAGGAACGCCCGGTAGAGCAGGTTCGGGTCGGACTCCAGGGTGTAGCCGCCGGTGCGGTAGTCCCGCTCCACCTGGATACCCCGACTCTGACATTCGGCCTGGAGGATCTCCAGGTTCCGGTCCAGCACGTCTTCCACGCGGCATTCACTGGTCTGCAGGGTCTTGGGGCGGGCGAAATCGAGGAATTCGGTGACGATGTTGTTCAGCCGGGTGGCCTCTTCCACGATGATGGACGAGAGCTTTTTCTGGCGCTCGTCGTTGGCCCGCTTTTCCATCAGTTCTGCGGTGCTTCGGATGATGCCCAGGGGGTTTTTGATTTCGTGGGAGATGCCGGCGATCATTTCCCCCAAGGCCGCCAGCCTTTCCGCCTGGTGCAGCTCGTCCTCCAGCTTCTTCCGTTCCCGGGCTCGCGCTTCCAGGATCTGCTCGGCCCGGTGCACGATGGCGAGAAGGGCGGCAAAGAGCACGCCCACGAAGATCATGATGCTGGAGAAGATGATGAGCTGAAACCGACGGATATTTTCGTAGTCCGCGGTGACGTCCTGGGTGATCTCGAAAACGCCCAGGACCTTACCACGCTTCCAGCTCATGGGCCGTTCCACCCACATGGGAAGATAGGTCTTGAGCTTCTGCGGCCCCACGTGCCAGGAGATGCCCAGGATGGACCGGTCCGTGCCTTCGATGACCGAAAAGGACTGGCCGCGAAAGGCCCGATCGAACCGGTCCCCCAGCGTGCCCTTGGACCCGATCTTTTCCTGTTCCGTGCTGTAGGTCAGGATCTGCTGGGGATCGTAGATGTCCACCCGTTCGATGGCGAATCCGTGGATGGCGTTGCGCACCACCTTGTCCAGGCGCTCATATTGGTTCTTGCGGCTCAGGCGGATTTCCCCCTCCGAGATGAGCGTGGGGAGCGTGAATTGGAAAAAGACCTGATGGTTCAGGTTCTCCGCCACCAAAAAGGCGTACTGTTCGCTCTTGGCCAAAAGGATCTTCTTGGCCCGGTGCGAGAGGAAACTGGACAGGAAGACCGTGGACACCACAATGACCACCAGGCTGGAAATGGCCACGTACTTCACCAGCCGGAAGGGCTTCGATCCGACGGAGCCCCGTTGCACGACCGCCCCCGGATCCGCGGCCGGGGAAGCCAGCACCACACTGTTGTTCAACCCCACGCGATTCAAACGGATTCCTCTTCTTTCTTGGGACGACTGGCACGTTCTTTTTGCACGGCCTGCCGGCGCCTGTCCAGGTACTCCCTCCATTTGCCTTCCCAGCCCCTCGATCGGGGCTCGTAGAAGACGGTCCCGGCAAGAGAGGGGGGGAGGTAGGTTTCGGGCACCCACCCCTCCGGATAGTCGTGAGGATACTTGTAATAACGCCCGTACCCAAGTTCTTTCAGCAGTTGGGTGGGGGCGTTGCGAAGATGCATGGGAACGGGTTCGGTGCCCGTGGCTCCCGCCGAGCCTCGGGCTTTCTTGAGGGCCGTGTAGACGCTGTTGCTCTTGGGGGCCAGGGCCACGTAGACCGCCGCTTGGGCGAGCATCAGTTCCCCTTCCGGGCTCCCCAGCATCTGGTAGGCCTGGAAGGCGTTCACCGCCTGCACCAGGGCGAAGGGGTCCGCCAGTCCCACGTCTTCCGAGGCGGCCACGATGAGCCGTCGGGCCACGTAGAGCGGGTCTTCACCGGCTTCCAGCATGCGTGCCATCCAGTAGAGAGCCGCATCCGGGTCACTTCCCCGAAGGCTCTTGTGGAAGGCCGAAATCAGGTTGTAGTGCTCTTCACCGCTCTTGTCATAATGGGCCGGGCGGCGCTCCAGCACGTCCACCACGCTTTGCGCTGCGATCCGTCGCTTTCCGTCGGGATCGGGAGGAGTGGTGAGGACGGCCATCTCCAGAAGGTTCAAAAGGACCCGGGCGTCGCCGCCGGAGGCTTCCAGCAGGATCCTTTCCGCATCCTGGGAAAGTTCCGCGCGCAACAGGCCCAGGCCGCGCTCTCTATCGCTCAGCGCCCGCTGCAGGATGGTCTTGAGGTGGCCGGCTTCCAGGGCTTTGAGGGTGAGGACGCGGCATCGGCTGAGGAGCGGCCGGATCACTTCGAATGAGGGATTTTCCGTGGTGGCGCCCAGCAAGTAGAAGATCCCCTTTTCCACGTGGGGCAGCAGGACGTCCTGCTGGGACTTGTTCAGGCGATGGATTTCATCGAGAAAGACCCACGTCTTCTTCTGGGTGCGGATCCATACCCGTCGCGCTTCTTCCGCCGCCTCCCGGATGTCCTTGGTGCCCGCCATGACGGCGGAAAGGAAGATGAGATGAGCGTCGGTGTGCTCAACGATGAGGTGGGCCAGGGTCGTCTTTCCGCATCCCGGGGGGCCCCAGAGGATCAACGACTGGAAATGTTTTTTCTGCAGGAGCCTGTGGAGGATCCTTCCTTCACCCAGCAGGTGCTCCTGACCCACGAATTCCTCCAGGGTTCTGGGGCGCATGCGGTCGGCAAGGGGAGCCGTACCCGTGATGTCTTGTCTTTTCATGGGTAGTCCGAACCTTTCCGAGCTCATCTCCATGTTCCGTGCTCGGCACGCCAGGGGGCCGAAGGATCATCTGCCACACGGCAGCAGAAACGTTTATGGATCTCCCGCGCGGCCTCCTCGCCGCTCAAAAGGGCCCCGTGGACGGTCCCGTAATGTTCGGGGTGCAGGGCTTCCCCCGCGAAGAAAAGGCGGCCGGCCACGGGGGCGGCCAACTCCAGGCGGTCTATCCGGGTGGAGAGACCGTTTTCGTAGGAATAGCTTCCCCGAGCCCAGGGGTCGGAAAGCCAACGGGTGTGCCGCCAGGCCGCCGGGTGGGGCAGGCGGGACCCGAACATGGCCCGAAGAGCCGCATGAGCTTTCCGGAAGGTCTCCTCCTCCCCGCACGACGTGTCCAGGCGGGCGGCCTCCAGGCCCGACGTATAACCCACCAGCAAGGGGGCGTCCACCACCGGGGCCATGTGGGTCCACAGGGCGAAGGCCACGCGGTTCGGTGCTGTCTCCGGGATTCGGCCGAGCCGTTCCATCTTCCCTGGGCAGGGAAGCCGGTGGAATCGGATGGCCATCTTGTTGAGAACCGCGTCGCCGCCGTAGCCGATCCGCGCCAAAGAGCGCCGCTTTAGGGCGGGAAGTTCGGGGCTGAAACGCACGGCCCGGGACGAGAGCACACCGATGGGGAAGGTCACCACCGCCACGTCGCCGCGAAAGATCCCTCGGGGCGTCTCCACGGTGACGCCGCCGTCTTCCAGGGCCACCCTCTGAACCGGGCAATCGAAAAGGATGGAAAGACCGGAGGCCGCCTCCTGAATCAGGCGGCCGTAGCCGGGAATCGGAACCGCATTGCCCGTCCAGGGGTTGGGGATGACCAGCTCGGAGATCGAAACCTTGTGGGCCGGCGCTCCGTTGATGGCCTCCTCCAGGGTCCTGAGCCAGAGGAGCAGGCGTCGATCCAGGACCGGCAGTCTATCATCCCCGATCAGGGGATCGAAAAGATCGGCCAGCTGGGACGATCGGCTTCCGGGGGAAGTTCCAGCCCCCCCTTGTCGGCGAAGCCGGGCATACCGGAACGCGCAGCGGGCCAAGCCCCGCACTCCCCGGATTCCCAGCCGGAAGAAGGAAACCGCTTTTCCTTGTTCGAAAAAGTGCACGCCTCCGCGGGGAAACCGCTGGATGGGGATGCGGGAGCGCCTGCACCAAGCCGCCAGAGGATTGCCGCGAAGCCCGTGAATCCAGGACGCCCCCAAATCCAGGGGAACTCCCAGGTCCTGAACGGTCCAGATCCTTCCGCCCAGCCGGTTGCGCGCTTCCAGGACCTGCACGGGAAATCCCGTGTCGTGAAGGATTCTGGCCGTCACCAGGCCCGCCATACCCGCACCGAGAACCAGCACGCGGGGGAGGCGCCGGTCGCCGTGCCGCCCCGGCCCATGGAATCCCCAAGGGGCATGGCTGAATGGACGACGGGACTCAAGGCTCGGGGGGATAGGGTCCGTGGAGATCATCGGATGGGGTCTTCCTCCTCTTCCTCGGAACGGTCCAACTACGGGGTTCATGGTCAAAAGACCTCATGAATCGTTCAAGCCATGATATCATGGCTGCCTATTCCTGGAGAAAGCACTTTGCCCCGAAGTGGAACTTCCCTCAAGCCATTACGGGATAAAGCAGGTGAAACTCGTGTGGGGGCGGCTCGCAAATTATCCTGGATTGACCCCACAGTCATGGCTCCGGCGGATGAAATGCCCCTTTGCAAAGTAGGTGGCCGTAGGGGCGAATGATTATTCGCCCCTACAGGCCGCGTGCAAGAACAGAAGAAGGTCGCGTTTCCCAGAAATCTCATGTCGGGAGCTGCCATGTTGAAACATCCCATCGTCCAGGTGGCCGGTATTGTGGACGAAGAGGAAGCGCACGCGCTCTGCGCCGCGGGAATCGGCTGGCTGGGATTCCCCCTCCGTCTCGATGTGCACCCGCAGGATCTGTCGGAAGAAGAGGCTCGCTGGATCATCGCCACGCTTCCCGAGTGGGTGGTGCCCGTCCTCATCACCTATGAGACGGACTGGCGGGCCTTGAAGGATCTGGCGGATTTTCTCGGCGTTCGGGCGGTCCAGGTGCATGGGGACCTGAAGATGGAAGGGTTGAGAGCTCTTCGGGCGGCCTGTCCGGCCCTTTTTCTCATCAAAAGCCTGGTGGTCGGCCGGACGGCCCTAAAGGATCTCTTGGCGGCCGTGGACCTCACGGCTCCCGTGGTGGACGCCTTCCTCACGGACACGTTCGATCCCGAAACGGGGGCCAGGGGCGCCACGGGAAAGGTTCACGACTGGGAGGCCAGTGGCCGCATCGTTCAATATGCGCCCAAACCGGTGATCCTGGCGGGAGGACTGACTCCGGAGAACGTGGCGGAAGCCGTGCGGATCGTCCGGCCGGCGGGGGTGGATGCGCACACGGGCCTGGAGGACGCCTCGGGGCGAAAGGACATGGGAAAAGTGAAAAGATTTTACCGGGAGGCCTTAAGGGCCTTCGGCCAATGGGAAAGAGGACCCCGAGTGAACGCCAATGAACGCAGATGAATCTTTTTCCGTGTGGGAGCGGACTTGGGAGCGATGTCGCTTTTCAGGCAGGTTTCCGGTGTGTGGTCCGGAGGTTGTGAAGATCCTGGTGCCGGAGGAACTGCTCGAGGGCTTCCGCGCTTAAGAGGCCGGCATCCACGAAAAAGCGGCCGATGGGAAGCTGTAGACGCCTTTGCTGGTGGAGCAACACTCGGAGCTGGAACGGCGTGATCAGGCCGTGGCGGACCAGAGCCTCGCCGATTCTGTCTCCCGGTGCCTTTGAGCGGAGCAGGGCATCCACCTCTTCCGGGGAGAGCCATCGCCAGCGGGTCGCGATTTCACCGAGGCGGGGGCGTTGGCGGCGCTGCCACACCAAGGCTTGGATGAGCTGCTGCCAAGTGATGACCCTACGGAAATAGAGAAATTCGCCGAACCGGAGGGGCCGTTGCGGCATTCGGCCGGACCAGAAAGAGGAGGAGAAGGGACCGTTCGCCGGCCGCCTAGGGTGGAAAGGGGTGGGACGGGGCCCAGAAGCCTTGCAAGGCGAGGGGCGGGGGGCTTGGCGAACCCGGTTCTGCGGGGTTCTCAGCAAGCCAACCAGGCCCGCCGGTCCGTGACAGGCCAGGAGCCGATCCAGAAGGTCGTAGGCGTTCTTGACCTGGAGAAAGGCCTCATGGGCAAAGGGGGGCGGTGTGCCATCCTTTTGACGGAGCCTGTCGGGATGGGTGTCCAGGGCGCGGCGGCGAAAGGCCTTCTTGACCCCGGCGGCGTCAATGCGTCTCAGGAAGGCCGGGTCCCGAGTCGCATGAGGGCCGAAGAGAACGGCGCAGGCTCTAAGGATTTCTTCTCTGGTGGCCACCAACTGCAAGGTCCCATGCCTCCCTTGTAGTTCCCGTCGGAAAGATGAAGATTCCTGGGAAGCCCTCGGATTCGCCCCCCAGGGTGGCTGTCTTCCATTGGTCTTCTTGAGGGGGTGGAAACAAGCCTTCCTTGACGGTTCCTTGGCCCGCAGTGCGATCGCTCGGCCGTCCCGGGCGTAGGGGCGGTTCGCGAACCGCCCCTACGGAACCGCAACCAGGCAGGATCGGCACCGCACGCCCAACGATCATGGCGGACCCGCCACCCCGCCGGGATATCAGAACCTGCCGCCAAGTGCCGGCCGTCCTGTGGGAGCGCCGCAAGGTGCGATGATCTGGTGACTGGACCGCCACGGAATGGCCAACCACCCCCATCGCGGCTTTCGCCGCTCCTACAGACGTTGTTTCGCGTGCATGCTGGTCGCGCACCAACCGGACAGCATGGTTCTTTCGCATCGGATTTTAGCAACAAGCACGCCAAATGGTAGGCGGCAACACCATCCTTCGGCTATTCGCCCAGATAGGCCTTGCGGACCCGCTCGTCCTGAAGAAGATCCCTGCCGGTCCCTTCCAAGGTGATGCGCCCCGTCTCCAGCACATAGGCATAGTGGGCCACGTGGAGGGCGGCCATGGCGTTCTGTTCCACCAGCAGGACGGTGGCCCCCTGCTGGTTGATGGTGGTGATGGTCTCGAAGACCTCCTCCACCACCAGCGGGGCCAGCCCGAGAGACGGCTCGTCCAGCAAAACCAGCTTGGGGCGGCTCATGAGGGCCCGACCCAGGGCCAGCATCTGCTGCTCTCCGCCGCTCAGGGTTCCCGCCAGCTGCTTGCGGCGTTCTTCCAGCCTGGGAAAGAGCGAGAAGACCCACTCCAGGTCCGCTTGAAATTCCTGGGGCGGCCGGTTGTAGGCGCCCAGTTCCAAATTTTCCAGCACGGTGAGGTTGCCGAAGACCTTTCGGCCTTCCGGCGCCACGCCGATTCCCAGCTGGATCACCTTGTAGGTGGGAAGCGTGGTCAGTTCCGTACCCTGGAAAACGATGCTTCCTTGCCGGGGGCGAACGAGACCCGCAATGGATCGAAGGGTGGTGGACTTGCCGGCCCCGTTGGCCCCGATGAGCGTGACGATCTGGCCTTCCGCGACCCGGAGGTCGATGCCTTTGAGTGCATGAATACCGCCGTAGTACACGTGCAGGTTCTTGACTTCAAGCATGCTTGGGTTCTCCTAGGTAAGCCTTGATCACGTCGGGATTGGTCTGGATCTCCTCCGGGGTGCCTTCCGCAATGCTGATACCGTAGTCCAGCACCTTGATCCGCTCGCACAGGCCCATGACGAATTTCATGTCGTGCTCGATGAGGAAGATCGTCAGGCCATGGCGCTTCCGAATCTCCCGCACCAGCCCGGCCAGCTCCATGGTTTCCTGGGGATTCATGCCGGCGGCGGGCTCATCCAGGAGGAGCAGCTTGGGGTAGGTGGCCAGGGCCCGGGCGATCTCCAGGCGACGCTGCTGGCCGTAGGCGAGACTTCCCGCCTTTTCGTCGGCCAGATGGGCCAGGTTGAGCTCCTGCAAAAACCCGTACGCCTCCTCCCGGATGCGCTGCTCCTCTCTGCCGTGGGACGGCATGCCGAGCATGGCCTTCCAGAAACGCGAACGGATCTTGTGGTGGAAGGAGACCATCACGTTTTCCAGGACGGTCATGTCCGTAAAAAGGCGGATGTTCTGGAAGGTGCGGGCGATCCCCCGGGCGGTGATCTGATGGACGGGAAGGCCGGTGATGTCCTCGCCCTGCCACAGGACCCGCCCCGAGGTGGGGGTCAGAAAGCCGGTGATCATGTTGAAAACCGTGGTCTTTCCGGCTCCGTTGGGACCGATCAGGCCCACCAGTTCCCCCGGCTCGATGGATATGGAAAAGTCGTTGACGGCGGTGAGGCCGCCGAATTGCATGACAAGGGATTCCAGTCGAAAGAAATCGTTCATGAAGACACCCTTTACTTGGCATTCAATCCCAGTTTGGAGAAGAGCCAATCCCAGGAGAATTCATTGCGTCCCATGATGCCCCGGCGCGCAAAGAGGATCACCACCATGAGGATCACGCTGAAGAGCACCATGCGCATGCCGGGGATGCCGGGAATGGTGAAGACTCCCAGATCCATGGGGCTTTCCACCACGCGCAGTGCTTCACCTCCCCAGGCGAAAAGCGCCGCGCCGATGACCGCCCCGGTGGTGCTTCCCAAACCGCCCACCACGATGATGATTAGGAGGTTAAAAGTGAGAAAGAACGTAAAGAGGGTGGGGGAGATGGTGGTGATGAGATGGGCCATGAGACCTCCGGCCACACCGGAAAAGAAGGCGCTTACCAGAAAGGCCAGCAACAGGTGCCGAAAGGGATCCACGCCCATGGCCTTGGCGGCGATCTCGTCCTCCCGGATGGCTTTCATGGCTCTCCCGAAACTGCTGTTGACCAGCTTGGTGATGACGATGACGGTGAAGACCGCCACGCCCCAGGACCACCACAGATTGGTGTAGGGCTGCAGGCCTTTGAGTCCCAAGGGGCCGTTGGTGACCCCCTGGAGCGCGTTGCAGAGCACCCGGATCACCTCACCGAAGCCCAGGGTCACGATGGCCAGGTAGTCGCCCCGGACCCGGAAGACGGGAAAGCTGATGAGAAAGGCGAAGATGGTGGCCATGACGCCGCCCGCGATGAGCGAGACGAAAAAGGGCGCCTGGAGCACGCTGAAGGGCCAGATGAGCGGCTCGATGATGAAGCTCATCTGCTTTTCCATGGGCGACATGGTCAGAAGCGCCGAGGTGTAGGCGCCGATGGTGATGAAAGCGTTGGGTCCCAGGTGCAGGAGGCCGCACATGCCGTTCACCAGGTTGTAGCTTACGGCCAGGGTGATGAAGACGGCCATGTTGTTCAGGATGCGGATCTGGTATTCCGTGCCGTGCCGGTCGAAAAGGTAGAGCACCAAGGCCAGGAGGCAGAGGGCCGCCAGGTTGCAGTAGAGGTTTCGTTTGGAAGTGTCCATGTCCTTTCCCTTCCAGGTCATCAGGTCTTGTCGGTGATGGGTTCGCCCATGATGCCCGTGGGCCTGAAGAGCAGAACCAGGATCAAAATGACGAAGGCGAAGGCATCGCGGTACTGGGCCAGTTGGGGGAAGAAGGCGACCAGAAGGATCTCGCCCAGGCCCAGGGCGAAGCCGCCCACAACGGCGCCGATGATATTGCCGATGCCGCCCAGAACGGCGGCGATGAACGCCTTCAGGCCCGGAATGACGCCCATGAAGGGATTCACCTGCGGATACTTCATCGCCCACATGATGCCGCCGGCCGCGGCCAGCGACGAACCCATGAGGAAGGTGAGGGCGATGATGCGGTCGACATTGATTCCCATGAGGCGGGTGGTTTCGATGTCTTTGGAGGCGGCGCGCATGGCCTTGCCCACCTTGGTGCGGTACACGATGTAGAGCAGGGCCATGAGGAACACGAGGGTCATGAGGGGAATGTAGATGGTGAGGACCTGGATGCGCACGCCGAGGATCTCAATGACTTTTGCAAACATGTCCGGTCTCGGGAAGCCCTTGGGAACTCCGCCGATGATGACCAGCGCCAGGTTCTCCAGAAGAAACGAGGCGCCGATGGCCGAGATGAGAAGGGAGATGCGCGGCGCGTCCCGAAGCGGCTTGTAGGCGACCTTGTCCAGCAAGATGCCGATGCAGCCCGTCAGGGCGATGGCCAGGGGAAAACTCAGGTACCACGGCAAGGTGAACATGGTCACGGCGTAGATGGCCGTATAGGCGGCCACCATGAGCAGGTCGCCGTGGGCGAAGTTGATGAGCCTCAGGATGCCGTACACCATGGTGTAGCCGATGGCCACGAGAGCGTAGAGGCTCCCGAGGGAGATGCCGTTGGTGAGTTGTTGAAAGAAGATGGTTGTGGTCACGGGCCTTCCTTCCTGCGATGCGGGAGGTCCCGGAAGGGGCTTCCGGGCCGGGGGATCGAGGTTCGTGCTTCCCTGGACGGGAAAGGGTGTTCCAAAAAAGAGCAGGGCGACCTGGGGTCGGCCCTGCTCCAGGGGCTACCGATGCGATCCGTGCAAAGCGGGGACCGGAAGGATATGTCCGCCATGGAGCCGGCCCACGATGTCCATGTCCCCGCTTCGTCTTCCCGCCGTTACGGGTTGATGGTGGTCACGTACACGAACTTGCCGTCCTTGACCTTGTTGATCACCATGCTCTTGATGGGATTGCCGTTTTCCTGCATGGTGATGATACCGGACACGCCCGGGAAGTTCTGGAGACCCACGAGGGCGTCACGAATCTTGGTGCCGTCCGTGGATCCGGCCTTTTCAATGGCTTCCACCAGCAGGAAGTAGGCATCGGCGGCCAGGGCGCCGAAGGCGTCCGCTTCCTTGCCCTTCTTTTCTTCGAAGCGCTTGATGTATTCCTTGCCCAGATCCGTGCTGGCGGCTTCCTTGTGGAAGTGGCCCGTAAAATACATCTCTTCCACCGCCTTGCCGCCGATTTCGATCAGGGGGTCGGCCTGGGCGCCGTCACCGGTCAGGATGGGAACATTGATGCCCAGGTCACGGGCCTGCTTGGCCATGAGGGCGTCTTCCGTGTAGTAGTTGGGAGCGTAGATGATGTCGGGGTTGGTGGCCTGAACGGCGGAAAGCTGAGCCGAGAAGTCCTGGTCACCCGTCTGGATGTAGGTGGTGGAGACCACCTTGCCGCCGAGCTTCACGAATTCCTTGACGAAGAAATTGGCGAGACCCACGCAGTAGTCCTGGGCGATATCGATGATCACGGCCGCGGTCTTGGCCTTCAGCTCGTTGATGGCGAACCGCGCGGCCACCTCACCCTGGAAGGGGTCGATGAAGCAGGCACGGAAGGCGTACTTCTTGCCCTGGGTTACCAGCGGGTTGGTGGCGGTGGGGCTCACGGAGGGAATCTTGGCTGCTTCGGAGATGGGGTTGCCGGCCATGGTGTTGCCGCTGATGGCCTCACCAATAATGCCCACCACCTTCTCCTTTTCCACCAGGCGGCTCACGGCGTTGGCGGCTTCAATCTTGTCGCTCTTGGTGTCCACCAGCACCAACTCGATCTTCTTGCCTAACACTTCGGGCTTCATCTCATGGGCGATCTGGATGCCGTCCCACTCCATCTGGCCGTAGGCGGCCACGGCACCCGTCATGGGAAGATAGGCCCCGATCTTGATGGTGTCCTGGGCCGCGGCCGGTCCCGCCGCCGTCGCCAGGGCGAAACCCACAAGAGCCAAAACTGCCAAAAACCTGCGTCGCTGCATGATTCCCTCCTTGCTGCCTGTTTGGTTCAAGCTCCAGCCAATCGGTACCAACATCCCAAGATTATTACTTGAAACAGACTGCCTTGCTCTCTACTGCAGCACTCTGTTTCTGTCAACCAAAAAGACTTTGCTGCCCCGCACAGAAAACCAGTGCCGAACTAGGGATTCGTGCTTGACCGGAAGGGACCGATTTTGGTAGAAGCAAACTCGTTTCAACACCCAACCTTGCCTCGCATGCGACCAATAGCTGTGGACAAGGAAATTCCAGTTCCCAATCTGCTGTGCCTCCCGTTCTCCGATCTCCAGTGCGGCTCACGATTCCCGCTCCTTTTCCGCTTCCTACTCTTCTCCGCCGTTGCGGCTCATCCACAAGGTGGGTCATTTCCGCTCCAGGGCGCCTCGGTGGGCGCCGCATCCCATCCCTAACCTTTTTCCCAGCAGTGTGCCCGATCGACCGGCCGGGCAGGATATGTCCATTCCACAACCCAGAGGAGGAGCTGCATGGATCAGGGGAAATCCTACCAACAGAGAATGCGGGAACTGTTCGATGTGGAGAACCTATTCGGTAAACGCCAGCCCTTGGAAGGCGTGCGGGTCCTGGAGGTCTGCTACGTGGTTCTCGGGCCGGCATGCTGCGACTACCTGGCGGAATTCGGCGCCGAGGTGATCAAGTTCGAGGGGCAGAAGGGCGACCAGATGCGCTTCGTCACCCCCTACGCCTTGTTCTGGAAGAACATGTCTCCCGGGATGGAGATTGAAAATCACAACAAGTACTGGATGGGAATGCATTTGGGGCATCCGAAGGCCAAGGAGCTCTTCCTGGAGCTGGTCAAGAAATCCGATGTGGTGGTAGACAACCTGACCCCGGGCCGACTGGCGGAATGGGGTTTGAGCTATCGAGAACTGAGGGAAGTCAATCCGGGCATCATTCAGCTGCACGTGTCGGGCTACGGCAGCTGGGGACCCTGGACCGGGCGCACCAGCTACGATGCGGTGGCCCAAAGCATGGGGGCGCTCTCGCCCATCACGGGTTTCGAAGGGCGCGGGCCCATCAAGTCCGGCGTCTGGATCGCCGACTGGGCCACCGCACTCATGTGCGCCGTGGCCATCATGGGAGCGCTCAATTACCGGGAACGAACCGGCGAAGGCCAGTTCATCGACTACATGCAGGTGGAAAGCGTCATCCGCCTCTTGGATTGGACCTGGCTCTACGCCTACATGACCGGGAAAGACCGTCCGCGGTCCGGTAACCGGGATCTGGCCATCTGCCCTTCCGACCTGTTCGACTGTTCCGACGGCTGGGTGGCGGTGGCCGCCTTCGATGAGGCCGAATTCAAGGGGCTGTGCCAGGCCATGGAAAAACCGGAACTCTTGGAACGCTTCGCCGATCCCCTGGAGCGGCTCCAAGACGCCAATGCCCGGGAACTCCTCAAGATCATTGGGGAATGGACCCGAACCAAGAAGGTGGAGGAGGTGGAAGCCCTGGGCAGCCGATACGGATTTGCCGCCTCCCGGGTGCTCACCGCCGAGGACGCCTACCATCTCCCCCACTATCGCCAGCGCGGGACGGTTCAGCAATTCGACGATGCCCTGTACGGTCCCATGGTGGAACACTGCTATCCTCCCCGCATGAGCCAAACGCCCAGCCGCGTCCAGTGGAGCTGTCGACCCTTGGGCTTCGACAACGCCTACGTGCTGACCAAGCTTCTGGGCCTTCCCCACGAGGAAGTGGAACGGCTCAAGGCGGAAGGGGTCATCTTCCAGTGGAATCCGGCCGTGCCGTCCCATTGCCCGCCTCCCGATTGGGACGGCAAGAGCGGACTGAAACTGGCCTAGATGGCACCGTCTCACCCTCGTGACCTTCATCCGTTGTGGGAGGAAAGAATATGACGGACAAGAAACTGACTCATTCCATGTACGATGACATGTTCGATGATGAAGCCCTGGCCCGCATGCTCAAGGAAGACAAGACCATCGTGGGGCTCGCCATCAACGAAGAGTATGCCAAGTGGGCCTACAGCGAAACCAATCCCAAGGACGCCCACAAGAAGCCGGAAGCCTTGGACGACATGCTGGTGCTGGACGTGAGCTACGGAAATTTCGGAGCTCTTTTCGCCTCGTCCATCCTGGCGGAGCTGGGGGCGGAGGTGATCCGGATCGAGCCGCCGGCCGGCGACCTGGCACGAAAAATGACGCCCTACGGCATGATGATCCAGGATACGGGATTGGCCTACATGACGGAGGCCCGGAACAAGTTCCACATCACGCTCAATCTGGAAACGGAGGAGGGGCAGGATTATTTCCGCCGGTTGGCTCAAAAGGCGGACGTGGTGATCGAGGCCTTCAAGCCCGGATACATGGACGGTCTGGGTCTGGGCTATGAACAGCTCAAGGAGCTCAACCCCGGACTCATCTATTGCGCCGTTCACAGCTACGGCCACTTCGGGGATGAGTCCGAAAGGCACGGAAACCAGCCGGATTACGATCTGTTGGGGCAGGCCAGGGGGGTGATCATGTCCATTACCGGCGAACCGGATCTGGATCCCCAGGTGCCGCCGGAGTACAAACGGCCTCTCAAGCAGGGCAACTGGATGGCCTGGTATGTGGGCGGCGCCTGGGCCGCGTTCGGCATCCAGGCGGCCATGTTCCACAAGCGGAGAACCGGGGAGGGCCAGTTCGTGGATTGCGCTCCGCCCGAAGGGCTCCTGGCCATCTCCAATTACGTCATGGAATATTACCACATGACGGGGAACCTGATGCCCCGGGCCGGCAACTACGACTACGCCGTCTTCCCCTACACCTACGTGAAGTGCAAGGACGGCTACACCTTCATGTCGGGGTTTACGGATCCCAACTGGGCCGCCCTGTGCGAAATCATGAACCGTCCCGATCTGCAGCAGCAGTTTCCCACCATCAAGGAAAGGCTGACCCCGGAGAATCAGCCCACGATCCAGCACGAGATCGAGAAGTTCACCGAGAACTACACGTCCGATGAAATCCTTCAGATGCTCACCGAATACAGCCGCCGGCCGGACAAGAAGGGGACGGTGGTGACGGGCCGGCTGGAGAACCCCACGGACGTTCTCACCCGGGAGCACTGGCGGGTTCGGGAAACCTTCATCAAGCGAAAGGATCCCCACTACGGGGAGGTGCTCCTGCCCAACTCGTCCTTCAAGGCCATGTCCCGCACGCCCGGCCGGGTGAAGTGGATCTGCCGACCCGTGGGCGGGGACAATGAGTTCATCTTCCAGAAATATCTGGGCGTTGGAAAAACCAAGCTGGCGGAATTGAAGGAAAAGGGCGTGGTGTAAGGAACTCCGAAGAGATGGAAATTCTTCCTGGTTGCAGGGCTGTGCCCTGCAACTTGTTCGCCCGGGGCACCGCCCCGTCTCAGCCGCCAAGAGGCGTGACAACGGAAAGCGGGGCCGGCCGATGACTCTCCTCGTCGTAGCGAAACCTTAAATCATGGGTGCATGTGGGCTGTAGGGGCGAATGATCATTCGCCCCTACAGCGGCCCGCTTCCGAAAAGCGCGATCCTTCTTTGCCATATGCCTGATTTTCGAGGTGGGCCGTCGAACGGCCCTTAGGAGCTTGTCCGACAGTGGCTCTCCGGCTCAAGATGCCGGAGATTCGGGTTGCCTTCGTAGCCGCGGGGATTCAGTCCCGCGGAAAGGGGGCATCGTAACCCCATGAAGTCATAGGGAATAGCCGAAGGTCGGCCCGGAGTTCTCGGTCAGCCTCCTAGGAGCTTGTCCGAGAACTCCGCAAACCATCACTCCCGCGCAAGCGGGAGTCCATAGGTATCCGGAAATCCTGGATCCCCGCTTTCGCGGGGATGACGGATGGGCGTTGAACGGCGTAAATCTGCCGTTGTCAGACAGCCTCCTAGAAATTCAGTCCAGACGCCCCAGTGCCTTTTCCAGCCGGTCGAAGCCTTCCTTCAGTTCGTCCATGGAAAGGGCGAAGGACAGCCGGATGCACCGGTCTTCGCCGAAGGCCACCCCGGGCACCACGGCCAGGTGGGCCTCTTCCATGAGGTAGTCCGCCAGGTCGAGGGATCCGCCGATGGAGCGGCTTCCCACCGTTTTACCGTAGTAGGCGCTCACGTTGGGGAAGACATAAAAGGCTCCCTGCGGCTCCGGGCAGGTCACGCCGGGCAGGCGCCCCAGCCGTTCCATCACGTAATCGCGCCGCTGGGAGAAGGCTTCCAGCATGTCCTGCACGCTCTCCTGGGATCCCCTGAGCGCCGCCACGGCGGCCCACTGGGCCACGGAGCAGGGGTTGCTGGTGGATTGGCTCTGGATCTTGCCCGCGGCCTTGATCACTTCCGCGTCCCCCAGCATGTAGCCGATGCGCCATCCCGTCATGGCGTAAGTCTTGCTCACCCCGTTCACAATGAAGGTCCGCGCCTTCAGGCGCGGCTCCACCATGGCCACGTTGGCCCACCGGGCGCCGTTGTAGAGCAGGCGATAGTAGATGTCGTCGGAGACGATGACCACTTCCGGGTGGTCCAGGAGCACTTCCGCCAGGGCCTTCAGTTCTTCCGGCTTGTAGTGAACCCCCGTGGGGTTGCTGGGGCTGTTCAGGATGAGCATGCGGGTGCGGGCCGTGACGGCCCGGCGCAAGGATTCCGGATCCAGTTTGAAGGAAGCGCTTTCGGGGCACTCCACGATCACCGGCTCCGCCCCCGCCAGGCGGACCATGTCGGGATAAGACACCCAGTAGGGAGCCGGGATGATCACTTCGTCCCCCGGATCCAGCACGGCCTGGAACAGATTGTAGAGGCTGTGCTTGCCGCCGCAGGAAACCAGGACCTCTTCCGGCGAGTAGTCGAGGCCGTAATCGGCGCGGATGGTGCTGATAATGGCGTCCTTCAATTCGGGGATGCCCTGCACGGCCGTGTAGCGGGTCTGGCCGCGCCGGACGGCCTGGACGGCCATCTCACCGATATGGTGCGGGGTGTCGAAATCGGGTTCGCCCACGCCGAAGCTGATCACCTGTTTCCCTTGGGCACGCAGGGCCTTGGCCTTGGCGTTGATGGACAGGGTGGCCGATGGTTGGACTTGGCTGACACGTTGTGAAAGCTTCATGTCGTCTCCCTTGTTTCGCCCGTCATGTTCACTGTTTTGCCTTCTCCCCTCCCATAGTGGACACGGACCAGGTAGAGCCCTCGGGCCGGAGCCGTCATGCCGGCCTGCGACCGGTCGCGCCCTTCCAGGATCCGGGCGAGGCCTTCGGGGTCCAGTTTGCCTTTTCCCGCTTCCACGAGAGTTCCCACCAGGTTCCGGACCATATGCCGCAAAAACCCGGTTGCTTCAAATCGGAAAAAGATGTGGTCCGCGTCCGGGCGCAGGACCCGAGCGTCCAGGAGGGTGCGGACCGTGGTGTTCACCGACGACCGGCTGGCCATGAAGGCGCTGAAGTCGTGCTCCCCCAGAAGAACCGGAAGGCACGCCCGCATGGCCTCCACATCGAGTTTTCTGGGAATGTGCCAGGAGTAGTTGCGTTCCAGGGCGGACGGAATGGTGCGGTTGAGAATGCGGTATTCGTACACCTTGCTGGTGGCCGAGTAGCAGGCGTGGAAGGAATCCGGGACCTCCCGGGCGTCCAGCACCACGATGTCCGCAGGCAACAGACTGTTCAGTCCTCGCAGAAAGTCTTCCGGTTGCAGCCTGGTCTTGGCGTAAAAGTTCACCACCTGCCCCAGGGCGTGCACCCCCGCATCGGTCCTTCCGGAGGCGCGCACCGAAACCGGGCGCCCCAGCATGATCTCCAGGCGCGATTCCAGCACTTCCTGCACGGTGAGGGCGCCCTTCTGACGCTGCCAGCCGTGGTAGTTGGAACCGTCGTATTCCAGTGTGAGCATGAAGTTGCGTTTGGCTTGTGGGTCCAAGATGATTCCGCCTCTCAAACGACTTGCCGCACATCGAAGCTATTCCTAGGAGCCTGTCTGACAACGGCAGATTTACGCCGTTCAACGCCCATCCGTCATCCCCGCGAAAGCGGGGATCCAGGATTTCCGGGAACCTATGGACTCCCGCTTGCGCGGGAGTGACGGTTTGCGGAGTTCTCGGACAGGCTCCTAGGAGCGTGCCCGACAATGGCTCTCCGAGACAAGAGCCCGGGCTATGGGCCTCTTTTCGTAGCCGCGGGGCTTCAGCCCCGCGGAAAGGGCCATCGTAACGCCTTGAAGTCGCAGGCCGTGTGCGAGGCCTATCCGACAACCGGGAATTCCTACGCAGCCCTAAAGGGCTGCGCTACGAGAAAAGAGATCATCCGCGGCGTTCTCGGGCCAGCTCCTGGGAGCGGGCTTGCCGGCGATCGGGGTCGCGGCCAAGGCCTCTCCTGAAAAAAGGAAAAGACGGATCCGTGTCCATCCGCGTTCATTCGCGGTTCTTGTTCGCATCAAGGCAGCCAGGGAGCGTCTTCCAGGCCGCAGTCCTCGTCGAAGCCCGTCATGATGTTCATGTTGCAGACGGCCTGCCCCGAAGCGCCGCGCGTCAGGTTGTCGATGACGGACACCACCACGACCCGGCCGGTCCTGGGGTCCACCTTCCAGGCCAGGTCGCAGTAGTTGGTGCCCCGGACCTGCAGGGTGGACGGGAATTGGCCCGGGGGGCACAGGCGGACGAACCGCTCCCCGTCGTACAGATCGTGGTAGGCGTCGCGAACCTGTTCCGCCGTGACCTCGGCCCGGAGTTGGGCATAGAGGGTGCTCAGAATGCCACGGCTCATGGGAACCAGGTGAGGGGTGAAGCTGATGCGCACCTGCCGCCCCGCAAGGACGCTCAGTTCCTGTTCGATCTCCGGAGTGTGGCGGTGTTCGGCCACCTTGTAGGCCCTGAAGCCGTCATGGACTTCGCAGAAATGGGTGGTGAGCGACAAGCCCCGACCGGCGCCGCTCACGCCCGACTTGGAGTCGGCAATGAGGCTTTGGGGATCCACCAGGTGGTGGACCAGGAGAGGGGCTGCGGCGAGCAGGATGCTGGTGGGGTAACAGCCCGGGTTTCCCACGAGGCGCGCGCGGGCGATGGCTTCCCGGTACAGTTCCGGAAGGCCGTAAACGGACTCGGCCAGGAGATCCGGGGCCGTGTGTTCCTGGTACCAGGCCTGGTAGACGGCCGGGTCCCGGAACCGGAAGTCCGCGCTCAAGTCCACCACCTTGACTCCGCGGTTCAGGAGCTCCGGAATGATCTCCATGGCCGCCTGGTGGGGCAGGGCGGTGAAGACCAGATCGGCGTCGGCCGTGAGAATCTCCGGAGTGGTGTCCTGAAAGATCAGGTCGCAGTGACCGCGCAGCGAAGGATAGACGTCCGCCAGGGCTTCCCCGGCGTTGGCTCTGGATGTGATTGTTGTCACGATTGCGCGCGGATGACGGCAAAGGATGCGAAGAAGTTCGAAACCCGTGTATCCCGAAGCCCCCGCGATGGCCACTCGCACCATGGTTTTCCCCCTTTCACCTCACGGACGGAGCCGTGATGGACCGATATCCATAGAAAACAGGGGCCTGCGCCGTGGGCGCGGGCCCCTGTGGGTAGTTCCGGACAAAGGAAGAGATGGGAAATAACGGGATTGAAAAACAGCCTAGCGCTTGGAGTACTGGAACCGGGCACGCGCTCCGCGCTGGCCGTACTTCTTGCGTTCCTTGACGCGGGAGTCGCGGGTGATGAAACCGGCGCGCTTTAGGACTTCCCGAAATTCGGGATTGAACTCGATCAGGGCCTTGGAGATGCCGTGCTTGATGGCTCCCGCCTGCCCGGAAATGCCGCCGCCGTGGACGTTCACGAAGATGTCCACCTTGCCGTAGGTGCCGGTGAGCATCAGGGGCTGGTGGACCACCATTTTGCTGGTCTCCCGGTCCATGTATTCGTCGATGGGCTTCTTATTGATGAGAACGCGTCCCGTACCGGGCTGGATCCACACACGGGCCACGGCCGATTTGCGCTTTCCGGTTGCATAGAAACGTTGTTCCGCCATGTTCCAACTCCTTCGAGCTTACGTCTTCTAAAGAACCACCTTCTCGGGCTGCTGGGCTTCGTGGGGATGTTCGGCACCGCTGTAGACCTTGAGCTTCTTCAGCAGTTTGCGCCCGAGGCGGTTCTTGGGAAGCATGCCCCTCACGGCAAACTGGATGAGCCGTTCCGGGTGATCCTGGTTGAGCTTCTTGGCCGTGGTGGCCTTCAGCCCGCCCATGTAGCCCGAGTGGCGATAGTAGACCTTCTGGTCCCACTTGCGCCCGGTCAGGCGGACCTTCTCGGCGTTGATGACCACCACGAAGTCCCCCGTGTCCACATGGGGCGTGAAGGTGGGCAGATGCTTCCCGCGGAGCCTCATGGCAATCTGGCTGGCCAGTCGGCCCAGCACCTGGCCCTCAGCATCCACTACGATCCATTTCCTTCCATCGGCATCAAACTTGGCACTGGTCGTCTTCATGATAGAATATCTCCATTCCGCTCCGTCTGGTCTCAAACTCGAAGCACAGTCCTATAGGAGATCCCCCACGTGTTGTCAAGGAAAAGTTCCCGCGGAAGACGGGAGGGGGAAAGGGGATTGTGTTGTAAAATTTGTCCTTGACCTCCCGGATGCCTGTCTCCTATAAAACACTAAACAGCGAAGAATCAAGCGAGGAAAGCGGCATGCAGCGATTTTTTACCGGCTTTTACTTTTATTACGGTTGGTATTGCGGCCCCTCAGGGGTTAGCCGACCACCGTGCTGAGCCGGTACGGATTTCACCAGCACAAAGGCCGTGGGCTAACCCCGAGAGCCCACGGCCTTCGTTTTTGGGGGACTCGATGGCCGTGGGCAGGAGCTCACGGCCTTTTTTGTTGGCGCGCGGCGCCCGGGAAGCGCCGTCAGGACAAACTCAAACAGCCATGGGTCCCCCGTTCGGGAAGGAGGAGTGGAGATGATCGTCGTCATGAAACCGGACCACACGCAAGAGGAGCTTCGAGATCTCCTGGGCCGCATCGAAAAGATGGGACTGCGCACCCACCTGTCCAAGGGGGAGCGGCGCACCATCATCGGCGTCATCGGCGAACGGGAGCTGATCCAGGAGATACCGTTTACGAGCTTTCCGGGTGTGGAGGCCGCCCATCCCATCCTGCAGCCCTACAAGCTGGTGAGCCGGGAGTTCAAAGAAGAAGACACGCGCATCCGCATCGGCAGGCATGTGGAACTGGGAGGGGAGGCGCTACCCATCATCGCGGGCCCCTGTGCCGTGGAAGGACGCCAGGTGTTGGATGAGATCGCCGACGCGCTCCACGCCATGGGGATTCCCATGCTGCGCGGCGGAGCCTTCAAGCCCAGAACATCGCCCTACAGCTTCCAGGGCCTGGGGGAGCTGGCCCTCAAGTACATGAGCGATGCGCGGGAGAGGACCGGCATGCCCATCGTGACGGAAGTCATGGATCCCCGGGACCTTCTGCTGGTTTACAAGTACGCGGACGTTCTGCAGATCGGCACCCGCAACATGCAAAACTTCCGCCTCCTTACGGAAGTGGGCCAGGTGGACAAGCCGGTCATCCTCAAGCGGGGCATGTCCGCCACCATCAAGGAATTCCTCATGTCCGCCGAATACATCGTCAGCCACGGCAACGACAAGGTGATCCTGTGCGAGCGGGGCATCCGCACCTTCGAATCGGAAACCCGCAACACGCTGGATCTCAGTGCCGTGCCGCTTCTGAAGAAACTCACCCATCTTCCCGTGGTGGTGGATCCCAGCCATGCCCTGGGCCGTACCGATCTGATCCCGGCCATGGCTTGTGCGGCGGTGGCCGCCGGTGCCGACGGGCTCATGCTGGAAGTGCACGTGCGGCCCCAGGAAGCCCTGAGCGACGGCGCCCAGTCTCTCACGCCCCAGGCCTTGGAGGAACTCCTGGAAAGGCTGGAGCCTGTGGCGCGGGCCGTGGGGCGCCGGATCCTTCGCACCAACGGCGGTTCGCAACGGCATCATTCCAAGGCCGTGGGGGACAGCGATTGAAAGATGAATCCCGCAGCTAAAGGACTCGGGAACCGGTTGGGGAAATGGACGGAGGACATATGCAGGACACCTGCTCCGACTTTAGCGGCTGGATGGAAAAGCCCACGGTCGGCATCATCGGCGGCCTGGGCGCCATGGGGAGACTCTTTCAGCGGTTTTTCTCTTCCCGCGGCTATCCCGTCATCGTCTCGGACCTATCCACTCCACTGAACAACCAGGACCTCATCGCTCAAAGCGACGTGGTCCTGGTCAGTGTTCCGCTGCACCGGGCCGTGGAGATCCTCGAAGCGCTCCGCCCGCACTTTCGGCCCGGGCAGCTCGTGCTCGATATCTGCTCCCTCAAGGTGGAACCCATGAGGGTGTTGGAGGCGTCGGCGGCCTGGTTCGTGGGACTGCACCCCATGTACGGGCCGTATGTGACCAGTTTTTCCGGTCAAACCATGATCGTCTGTCGGGGGCGGGTGCCGGATGCCCCCTGGAATTGGCTCATGAACCTGCTCCGGGAGGCGGGCCTGAAGGTCCACGAGTGTCCGGCCGAACAGCACGACCGGATGATGACCGTCATTCAGCTCATTCCCCACATGGCCACCGTGGTTCTGGGCCACTGCCTGCGCTCCTTGAACGTGTCCGTTGAGGAAAGCCTGCGCTTCACCAGTCCCATTTACCGGTTGGAGCTGGATCTCATCGGGCGGCTTTTTGCCCAGGATCCCCACCTCTATGCGGCCATCGGCATGAAAAACCCCTTCAAGGACGAGGCCCTAGAGGCCTTTCAGGGAGCCTTTCAAAGGAGCCTGGATTTGGTTCGCAAAGGGCGCTGGGATGATTTCATCCAAGACTTCCACCGAACCAGGGACTATCTGGGCGGCTTCTGCGCCCAGGCCTTGCAGGAAACGAACCGGCTTCTCACCTGGCACCAGAACAACAACGGGGTGGATCAAACGGGGTCGGGATCGCCTCACAAAGCCCAAGAGCGGGAGTCCCGGTCGACGGAACCCGTCCCGGGCGTGACCATCGGAAGACGCTCCGCCCGATCCCTGGGTGCCTGGCTCCGGGACAAATTCCCGGGAAGGCGCCCCGTCATCTTTGTGGATCGGCGGGTGGCCGACCTGTGGCGGGAAAAGATCCTTCCACCGGGGGCCGAGGTCCTGTGGGTGGAGTGGGAAGCTCGAGAAGCCCACAAGCGGCTTTCCCAGGTGGAAAAACTCGCCCGGAGGGCCCTGGAGGCAGGGGCGGACCGAACCAGCGTCTTTGTGGCCGTCGGCGGAGGTGTGACCGGGGATGTCATCGGGTTCCTGGCGTCCATCTACATGCGGGGTGTTCCCGTGGTCCAGGTGCCCACCACCCTGTTGGCCCAGGTGGACAGCTGCCTGGGAGGCAAGACGGGGGTGGATCTGGACGAGGGGAAGAACCTGCTGGGGAGCTTTCATCATCCGGAAGCGGTGCTGGTGGATCCCGACTTTCTGACCACTCTGCCGGAGCGGGAATGGCAAAACGGCATGGCGGAAGTCATCAAGTACGCCTTCCTGGAAGGAGGGCGGCTCCTGGAGGTTCTCACGTCCCTTGCCCGCAGACGGGGGGACCCCTATCCGCTGCCGGCCGAGGAAACGGAAGAGATCGTAACGGAAAGCCTGCGGATCAAGCGCCGCTACGTGGCGGCGGACGAAAAGGATTTCGGGCTTCGCCAGCTTCTCAACCTGGGCCACACCACGGGGCACGCCCTGGAAGCGGTCAGCGGATATGCCCTGGCGCACGGGCACGCGGTGGGACTGGGGATCCGGGTGGCCCTGCGCATCGGGGTGCTTCTGGGGGAGACGGATCCGGCCCTGGAAAAGACAGCCGAGGATCTTCTGAAAGCCTTCGGGCTCCCTCTCCGAAGCCCCCTGGCGGCCGATCCCGAACGGGTTCTCGCCGCCATGCGTCACGACAAGAAAAAGGGGGGAGAGGGGCTGGTCTGGGTGATCCCCAGGAAGATCGGCCGGGTGGACCGTTTTCGGTCGGTTCCCGACCGGGCGGTGCTGGAAGCTCTGGAAGTGATCCGGGCCGGGGAGGGGGCCTGACGTGGGCTGCCGGGGCTTGGCATCGTGGCGCAGCCCTTTGCTCCATCTAGCCCCGCCCTTTGCCCCATGTAACGCAGCCCTTCAGGGCTGCGAAAAGAAGGATTCCGACGAAGGATAACCCGTTCGGATCCTCTCCTTTTGCGGAGCTCGAGGGTCTCTTCCCCGCGGGGCTGAAACCCCGCGGCCACTCTTTGTGGCGCCCCTCGGCTTTTGGCGCCTATCGGCGCTCCCACGCAAGACTCCCTCACCGCCGCAGGGTCGAAAGATTTTTCTCCGTTGCGGCGCATGGTTCGGCTGCGGGCTCGTCAGGCCGCCCCATTGGCCTGGAGGAAGGCGGTCAGGGTGGCGGAATCCTCCACGTTGTGGACCACCGCCTTTCTGTCGATCCGCCGCATCAGGCCGCGAAGCACCTTCTTGGGCCCCACCTCCACAAAGTGGTCGTAGCCGTTTTCCAGGAACCACTCCATGGACTGCTTCCACAAGACGGACCCGCAGATCTGGCCCACCAGCTTGCCGGGGGCCTCGGCCGCGTCGGCCAGGGGCTTGGCGTCCACGTTGTTCACCACGGGAATGCGGGGTTCCGAAAAGCGGGCACTGCGCACGTGCGGCTCGAATCGATCCCGGGCCGATTCCATGCAGCGGCTGTGCCAGGGGCCGCTCACGTTGAGCTTGATGCACTTCTTGGCCCCCGCTTCGGCACTGGCTTCCAGGGCGCGATCCACGGCCTCCACCGGCCCCGTGATGATGATCTGGTCGGCGCAGTTGATGTTGGCCACCTCCACATCACAGAGCCGGCAGACGTTTTCCAGGTTTTCCGTGTCCAGGTCCATGACGGCCGCCATGGCGCCGGGGCGTTCCAGGGAGGCTTCGTGCATGTAGCGTCCCCGGTGGAGCACCAGGGTGAGGGTGTCTTCCAGATCGAGAACGCCTGCGGCGTAAAGAGCGCTGTATTCGCCCAGGCTGTGGCCTGCGGCCGCGGCGGGGTGGATCTCATGGAGCCGCAGCACGGTGAGGCACGCGATATTGACCAGGGTGATGGCCGGCTGCACGTTTTGGGTCTGCACGAGAACCTCTTCGGGACCTTCGAAGCAGAGCTTCTTCATGTCCATGTGAAGAAGGTCTCCCGCCTTTTCAAAAAGCTCCCGCACTTCGGCGTACTGGTCGTAGAAGTCCTTGCCCATGCCCACGTACTGGGAGCCCTGGCCGGGAAAGAGAAAAACCCACTTTTTCATGGTGCCGGTGTCCTCTCTTGATAGAAGTGTCCGAAATCCAAGTTTGCGCCGCTTTTATAAAGGCCGGTCGTCTTTGTCAAGAAAAGCGAAGACCTCCTCGGCCCGGCAAAGGGGCGCCCGGAATCCCTTCCGCAAATATGGGCTTCACGCTGACCGGAAGTTGTGGCAAGTTCTGGAAAGCCTTGTGAGCGGGCCCCGCGCTTCGGCGCCGGGAGGGGAATGGCCCGCTCCTCAATTGCGGCCCGAAAAATCGGAGGGGATGAATGGACCTTTTTTTCAATGCGTCGAGTGTTGCTGTCATTGGTGTTTCCAGTTCGCCGACGAATCTGGGACGCGCCATCGTGTTCAATCTCATGCAGTTTCAGTATCAGGGGCTGATCCATCTGGTGGGACCCAAGGGGGGGGTGTTCCTGGGCCATAAGATCTATCCGACCATCCTGGATGTGCCCGATCCCGTGGACCTGGCGGCCGTGCTGGTGCCGGCTCGGGCGGTACCGGAAGTGATCCGCCAATGCGGCGAGAAGGGCGTTAAAAGGGTGGTGGTGGAATCGGCGGGCTTTCGCGAGCTGGGGGACGATCGCCGCGGCCTGGAGCGGGAAATCCAGGAGGCCCTGGCCAAGTACAATATGCGGATGATCGGACCCAACTGCATTGGGGTGATCAACAGGCACACGGGGCTGGCCGTTCCCTTCATGCCCATGAAGCCGGAAGCCGATCCCGGCCGTGTGGGAATCATCTCGCAAAGCGGCGGCGTGGGGGCCATGGCGATCAACAACTACGCCGCGGAAAACATAGGTTTTTCCAAATTCGCGAGCATCGGAAACAAGCTGGATGTGGACGAGAACGACATCCTGGAATACCTGGTGGGCGACGACCAGACCCGCGTGATCTTCGCCTATCTGGAGGGCATCGCCGACGGGCGCCGCCTCATGCAGGTCGCCGCCTCCTCCCCCAAACCCATCCTGGTGCACAAGTCCAACCGGGGCGGTTCCGGATCCGTCATCGCCCGGTCCCATTCCGCTTCCCTTTCCGCCGACGATCGGGTGGTGGATGCCGCCTTCCGCCAGAGCGGCATCCTGCGGGTGTCGGACCAAAACGAGGCCCTGCGGGCCATCAAGGGCTTCCATCTGCCGCCCATGAAAGGGCCCCGCCTGGCGGTCATTTCCCGCTCCGGCGGCCATGCCGTAATGGCGGCGGATGCGGCCGATGAGTTCGGCTTCCAGCTGCCGCCCTTTCCCGAGGAGCTCATCGAGGAGGCGGAACGACATGCCCGTGCCGGTGTGATCCAATTTCACAACCCCATGGACCTGGGGGATGTGTTCGACCTGGATCTTTACAAGGTGCTGGCAGCGGAAAGCATCCGGCGGGACGATGTGGACGGCGTCCTCTTCATCCTCAACTACCAGGGGATCTTCGATGCCGATCCGTGCCGGCGGCTGATCGTGGAGCTGGGAAGGATCATGAAGGTGGCCGGAAAGCCCATCGCCGTGTGCGTGTTCACCATGCACGGGGAGCTGGAAGTGAACAAAAGGGCGGCCGGTTATCCCCTCTTCACGGATCCCCGGGATGCGCTGCAGGCCCTGGCCTGGAATCGGGACTTCCGAGGGGGCCCGGTGGAAGTGTTCGGAACGGAGCCGCCGGGGGGGATCCGCCGGGAAGAGGCCCGGCGCCTTCTGGAAGGGGCGGAATCGGGCCCGGCGGCCCCGGACCTGCTGGCGCAACTGCTTGACTGCTACGGCATCCCCGTGGTCGCTTGGGAAGTGGCGGAAAGCGAGGAAGAAGCCGTGCTGGCGGCCTCGAAGCTGGGCCTTCCCGTGGCGCTCAAGACGGCCAATCCTCACGTGATCCACAAGACCGACGCGGGCGGAGTGTTCCTGGATCTGACCACCGAGGAGGAGGTAAGGAAGGCCTACGGCCGCCTCGAGGAACTGGGCCCTCGTGTGCTCGTGCAAAGGATGGCGGAACCGGGCCTGGAATGGCTCGTGGGTGGTCGCCGGGACCATACGTTCGGTCCCGTGGTGATTGCGGGACTCGGCGGCATCTACGTGGAGGTTTTCCGGGAGACGGCCCTCCGCGTGGGACCCTTGAGCCCCCGGCAGGCGCGGGCCATGCTGGAGGAATGCCGTGGAACGGCCCTGTTGCGGGGAGTGCGGGGACGGCCCAAGCTGGACGAGGACGCCCTGGTGGACGGCGTGGTTCGGCTCTCCTGGCTGCTCCATGACCTTACGGAAGTCATGGAGCTGGATCTCAATCCCGTTCGCGTCTACGAAAAGGGATGGGTGGCTCTGGATTGGCGGGCCACCCTCGACAACAGGAAATAAGGAGCGATCCATGGAGTTTGCCTTCAGTGCCGCCACGTTTCGCCTTCGAAGCCTCAAGGAAGCGGTGGACGCCATCGCCAAGGGAGGGTTTCGGGCCGTGGAGTTGCTGGCGGATCGGCCCCATCTCTTTCCCGAAGACTTCCAGGCCTCCCAGATCGATGAACTGGCCCGTTGCCTCAAGGACCGCAGGATGAAGGTGGTGAACCTCAACAGCAGTTCGGTGACCGCCCTGGGCGAAGGCGTGCGCCCCTCCTGGATCGAAGAGGACTGGAAGCAGAGGGAGCTCCGGATCCGCTACACCCTGGACAGCCTTCGGCTTGCGGCCGCCCTGGGAATCCCCAGCGTCAGCACCGACGGGGGCGGCCCCATTCCGGAGTCCATGAACGAAAAGGAGGCGTGGCGGCTTTTCGTGGCCAACATGCACCGCGTTCTGCCCTTGGCCGCCAGGCTGGGAGTGCGCCTGCTCATCCAATGCGAGCCGGAAGGCCTTCTGCGTTCCAGCACGCAACTGAAGGCCATGGTGGACGAACTGGGCGACTTGAAGGCGCTAGGGGTGGATTTCGATGCGGGGCACGTGTGGTGCCTGGGGGAGGACCCCTGCGAGGCCTTCGAGAGGCTTCGAGACCACGTGGTCCACATCCACCTTTCCGATATTCCGAAAGACCGGAAGCACAGGCACGTAGCTTTGGGGGAAGGGGGATTGGATATTCCTTCCTTCCTCCAGTGCGTCAGGGAGTCGGGCTACGCGGGCGCCGTCACCGTGCATCTTTCCTCGGTGGAGCGGGACGCCGGGGAGGTGGTGGAAGCGGCCGCCGCGTACCTGAAGGATCGGGGGTTCTGGAAGGAGTAGTCTTTAGGGCCGGAGCCCCGGGGGCGGTTCTTTTTCACGGAAAAAGGAGAGGGCCATGAAGATCTGGGCGAAGCGGCTGGCGCTGTTCTGCATGGGACTGATGCTTTTGGGCGGTGCGTCCGCCTGGGCGGGGGCGACCATCAAACTGGGCGTGGTGACCAAACCGGGATCGGCCCAGAACGTCTGCGCGGAAAAGTTCAAGGAGCTCCTGGAGGCCCGGTCCGACTACGAGGTGAAGATCTACCACAGCGCGTCCCTGGGAACGGAAACCCAGATCCTGCAGCAGATCCAGATGAACACGGTGCAGATGGGCGTGATCACCGCCGGGCCGTTCGACGTGTTCATCCCCGAAGTCCGCGTCATCAACTACCCCTTCCTTTTCGCCGACGCCCGCGAGGTGGATCAGGTGTTGGACGGGCCCGCCGGCCAAAAGCTCCTCAAGGCCCTGGAAAAGGCCCGGTTCAAGGGCCTGGCCTTTTCCGAGAACGGCTTCCGGCATCTCACCAACAATGTGCGGCCGGTCCACACCGTGGACGATGTGAAGGGGATCAAGATCCGGGTGATGGAGTCGGTGCTGCACAAGGAGCTGTGGCGGCTGTTGGGCGCCAACCCCACGCCCATGGGCTGGCCCATCTACACGGAATTGCAGCAGGGGACCATCGACGCCCAGGAAAACCCCCTGTGGGTCATCTGGACGTACAAGCTCTACGAAGTGCAGAAGTATCTGTCCCTCACCGGCCATGTCTATTCCGCTCATATCGACGTGGCCAACCTGGACTGGTTCAACGGTCTTGCGGCCGCGGATCAGGAACTCATTCAACGCTGCATGCAGGAAGCCGCCCTCTACCAGCGCCAATGGAACCGGGACAACGAGGCGGACTTTCTGAGCAAGCTCAAGGCGGCCGGCATGCAGGTGAACGAGCATCCGGACCTGGCCACCTTTCGAGCCAGGGTGTCCGACATTCGGAATCTGGACATCTACGCCGGCTCGGAAGTTCAGGCCATGCTTGAGGCCTTCCTGGATGCGGTGCGCCAAATCCGAGGGCAGTAAGCGGCTGCAAACCTGGTTGGACGATTCCTTCTCGTTGTGCGGCTGTGACGGGCGCGCATAAAGCCCGCCCCTACAGGAACAGCTTGACTACCCGGGTAGGGGCGGGGTTTATCCCCGCCAGCTAAGCGCGCGGCAATGGAAAGCCCCACTGACAAAACGCTCGATCGAGGGCAGAGAAATGCACTGGCTCCTTGTGTTGAGTGACCGCATCAACGGCCTGGTGGAGCGATCCCTCTTCCTCTTCGGATTTTCCATGGCCCTCGTCACCGGCGTGCAGGTTTTCTGCCGCTACGTTCTGAACCACTCGCTTTTCTGGTCGGAAGAAGCGGGGCGCATGCTGCTGGTGTGGATCACCTTCCTGGGGGCCACGGCCGCCTACAAGAGGAAGGCCCACGTGGGGATCGACCTGGTGGTTCGCCGCTTCCCGCCCGCCCCGAGAAAGGCGGTGGAGTTGACGGTGTTGGGGCTTTCCCTCCTCTTTTTCGCTGTGCTGGTGCTCTACGGCGTCCATTTCATCCGTTTCATCGCCGGCCAAAAGACGGCGGCCCTGGGGATTCCCATGGGAATCCCCTATGCGGTCATTCCCCTGAGCGGCCTCATCTTCCTCCTGCATGCCGCCAGTCGGATCCTGGAGATGGTAAGAAAGTGAGCCTTACCGGACCATGACGGCAGCCCTTCTTTTCGGCATCATGGCGCTTCTTTTTGCGCTGAACACGCCCATCGCCCTGGCCATCGGCCTGGGATCCCTGGCCGCTTTGTGGATCCACGGGGGCTTCCCGCTCATGATGGTCATCCAGCGCCTTTACGCGGGCGTGGACTCCTTTCCGCTCATGGCCGTGCCGCTTTTCATGATCGCGGGCGCTCTGATGGAAGCCGGGGGCATCTCGCGTCGGGTGGTTTCCCTGGCGGAGGCGCTGGTGGGGTGGCTCCCGGGGGGCCTGGCGGCCGTTTCCGTGGTGTCGGCCATGTTTTTCGCAGGGATCAGCGGGTCGGCCGCGGCCGACACGGCGGCGGTGGGAACCATCCTCATCCCGTCCATGATCCGGCGCGGTTACGACAGGGGGTTTGCCGGTGCGGTGCAGGCGGCCGGCGGATCCATCGGGGTCATCATTCCACCCAGCATTCCCATGATCATTTTCGGTTTTCTCACGGGAGCGAGCATCGGAAAGCTCTTCGCCGCAGGGCTCCTGCCGGGGCTTCTCATGGGAGCGAGCCTCATTGCGGTGTCCACGTTCCTGTCCATCCGGCACCGTTACGGAACGGTGGAAGGGTTTTCCCCGTCGCGCCTCGTGCGGCGCCTCTGGGACGCCAAATGGGCCTTGGGCGCTCCGGTACTCATCCTGGGAGGCATCCTCGGAGGGATCTTCACCGCCACGGAATCGGCCGCCGTGGCCACCCTCTACGCCCTGTTCGTGGGCCTCTTCGTCCATCGCCAGCTGCACTGGCGGGATCTTCCCGCCCTCTTCATCCAGGCCACCCTCACCTCCAGCCTCATTCTCTTCATCATTGCAGCGGCCTCCATCTTCAGCTGGTTCATGGCCATCGAGGACATCCCCGCCCAGCTGGCCCAATCGCTGCTCTCCATCACCACCCATCCCACGGCTCTGCTCATTCTCATCAACGTGGTGCTCCTGGCGGCGGGCACCTTCGTGGAAACCACCGCGGCCCTCATCCTCCTGGTGCCGGTGCTTCTGCCCCTGCTTCCCAGTCTGGGAATCGACCTCATCCAGTTGGGAGCCATCGTGGTGGTCAACCTGGCCATCGGCATGCTCACGCCGCCCCTGGGGATCTGCCTCATCGTGTCCTGCAGCATCGCGGGCTGTCGGCTGGAATCGGTGGTACACAAGATCATTCCCTTCCTCTTGATCCTCCTGGTGGATCTGGTGCTCATCACCTTCTGGTCTCCTTTGACCCTGTGGATTCCGCGGCTGTTGTTCGACTGACGGATTTGTGATAAATTTTCTTTAATCACAGACCCGTCACCCGCAGACTTCCCAAATGCCGCCAAACCCCTGACGATGGGGGGGCCATGGAGTTTCTGGAGCGACTCAGGTTCAAGACGTCCATCAGCGTGGTTTCGCTGTCTCTGATCTTCCTCGTGGTGGCGGCCGCCTGGTTGGGAATCCGAACGACGATCCTCCCCGCCGTGGAAGCGTTGGTGGAAGAGAACCTGATGAGCCTGGGGGACCGCCTGGCGGACTGGGCGGCCAAGAAGGGCCGCTGGTGGTCCGTCGGGTCGGGCCGGGAGTTGGAAAGCCGCCTGAGCCTCTACCCGGGCTACCGGTACGTTCTGGTGGAAGCCCGGACGGGGGGCCGGATACTGGAATCCGGAAACGTCCAGGAACGAAACGACACCACCTGGCAGCCGGTGGCCCAGCGGGGGGCGGTGGGCCTTTTTCGCTGTACGGGTTGCGATCGCGACCTTTTTGAAGTGGTGGTGAGCCCCCAATCCTGGGCCGGGCCGGGCGGCCCCATGGTGCTCCGGGTGGGTGTCGATGCCGAGCTTCTCAGCCCCCTCCGGAAGAGGCTCCTTCAGACCCTCGCTTTTGTAACGGTTCTCATTCTGGTGGTGGGGTATTTCGTGAGCCGCTGGTTCACGGACCGGATCACAAGGCCGGTCCGGGACCTCCTGGCCATGACGGACCTGGTGGCGCGCGGACGACTTCAGGAGGTGATTCTCCGGGCGGGGACCCTGCCCGCCTGCAAGAGGACGGAAGAGACCTCCACGTGGGCCCGATCGGTTCCAACGACCGGAACGTGCCCCTATCTCATGGAGGAGGGGGGCGGCACGGGCCTCGGGCGCCGGCCGTGGGAGGGATTGGCTCTGCCGCCGCTATGGGGAAGGAAAGAGGCGGAATCCGGCGCCGACGAGATCTGCCGCGACTGCCCCGTCCGTGAAAAGGCGGGAGCCAACGAACTCAAGCGCCTGATCCTGAGCTTCCAGTTCATGGCCGCGGAACTGCGCGCGTACCAGGAAAGGCTTCGAAGGCGCTATGAATTCGAGGAAAGGCTCCTGGAGGCGTGCCCGGACGGGATCATGGCAAGCGATCCCCAGGGCCGGATCATCCTCTACAACAAGGGGGCCGAACGCCTGCTGGGATATCCGGCCTCGGAAGCCCTCTACGTGCTCAACGCCAGGGACATCTATCCGGAAGACGGAGCCCGGCGCATCAAGGAGGCGCTCCTGGGCGACGGGTACGGCGGCCCGGGGATCCTGGTGGACTACAACACGGAGGTGATCACCCGGGACGGCCGGACGATCCCCATTCGCCTTTCCGCCACCCGGCTGGAAGAGGACGACGGAACGTTCAGCATCGTGGGTTATTTCCATGACTTGACCGAGATCAAGGCGCACGTGGACGCGCTGGTTGCAGCCAACCGGGAACTGGAACGGCTGAACCGGTATTACCTGGAGATGCTCAGCTTCGTCACCCACGAGCTCAAATCCCCCATCGCCAACGGGTTCATGAGTGCCAACGCCCTGCGCCAGGAAATCTTCGGGCCGTTGCTGCCCGAACAGCGGGCCATGGTGGACGCCATCTGCGCCAACCTGGACCAGTCCATGGAAATGATCCGCCACTATTTGGATCTGTCCCGCATCGAAAAGGACGAATTCGCCGTGCATCCGCGGCCTGTGAAGGTGGCGGAAGAGGTGATCGAGCCGGTGCTGTCGGGGCTGGAGCCCGCCCTCCGCGAAAAGGCCATGCACCTGGAAAAGAAGATCGCCGGGGATCTTTCCTGGACGCTGGATCCGGAACTCTTCCGGGGGGTTCTCACCAACCTGTTGAGCAACGCCGTCAAATACGGCGAAAATGAAGGCAGGATCCGTGTTTCGGCTTTCGCGACGGCGGAAGACCGCCTTCGCCTGGAAGTGTGGAACAGCGGCCCGGGCTTGAGTCCCGAGGAGCAGAGCCAACTCTTTCGAAAGTTTCGGCGGCTGCCGTCCGCAAGGCGTTCCGCCACGCGGGGTACGGGCCTGGGACTCTTTATCGCGAAGAACATCGTGGAACGCCACGGGGGAAGGATTTGGGTCGAAAGCTCGCAGGGCGAAGGAGTGAATTTCATCGTGGAGGTGCCTCCCGGGCCTGCCAGTGACCCGGATGCGCCGCGGAACGGGGAGGACAAGGCATGAGTGGAAAACGGATTCTGATCATCGACGACGATCCCAGTTTCCTGGAAATCACCGGAGCGATCCTGAAGCGGTTCGGCTATGAGGTCCTGGCGGCCGGCAACACGCAGGACGGCTTGAAGCTCCTTGAGGAAGGCCGCCCCGACCTGCTGGTGCTCGACATCATGATGGCCACGGTGGACGAAGGGCTCCAGTTCGCCGTGCAGCTGCGCCAGAAGGAGGACTTCCAGAAGCTTCCCATCATCATCGTCTCGGCGCAGCCCGAAACGGAAAAGGGCTACGGAAGGAGCGTGGAGGACGATCTGGACTGGATTGCGGCGGACATCTTCATGGAAAAGCCGGTGGATCCCCAGGCCCTTCGCCACAACATCGAGCTGCTTCTGAAACGCAGGGAATAACGTGTAGTTCCTGATTGGGTCCCGCTGAACTTCCCGCTCCACGCACCCGCTGTTCACCCGGCCCCATTCTCCCGCCTTTTCACCATACCCATGGGACCAGAGCCCAACGGCGGTACAGACCGCCCCATGAGTCCATACGTGAACCACCGCAGAGGGCATCTACCGGTTGCGGTTCGCGAATCCCCATAAACACGGTGCGGAGGACGGCTATGTCGAAGACGGTGACGGTCACAATCGATGGGCGGACGATACAGGCTCCCCAAGGGAGCACCATCCTGGACGCGGCGCGACGAGAAGGAATCCATGTGCCCACCCTGTGCTACACCCATCTGCTGCCCCCGCTGGAAAACTGCCGGCTGTGCGTGGTGGCGGTGGAAGGGGAAAAGCAATACAAGGCCGCCTGCAGTACCCCCGTGGCGGACGGCATGGTGATCCGCACGACGGGCCCCGAACTGGATCAGACCCGCAAGCTTCTCCTGGAACTGCTCCTGGATACCCATTACGGCGACTGCGTGGCTCCCTGTTCGGTCACCTGCCCGGCCAACGTGGACATCCAGGGATACCTGGCCTTGATCCGCCACGGCGAATACCTGGAAGCGGTCAAGCTCATCAAGGAAAAGATCCCCATGCCGGCCACCATCGGCCGGGTGTGTCCGCACCCGTGCGAAAGCGCCTGCCGTCGCCATCTGGTGGATGAACCCGTGAATATCAACCACTGCAAACGGTTCGTGGCCGACTTCGAAATGAAGACGGGCCGGCGGGTGCTCCCTGAAGTGCCGGAAGACACGGGACATCACGTGGCCGTCGTGGGAGGCGGCCCGGCGGGGCTGAGCGCCGCCTATTATCTCCGGGCTCTGGGCCACGGGGTGACCATCTTCGAAGCCCGGGACAAACTGGGGGGTATGCTCCGCTACGGCATCCCCGAATACCGGCTCCCCAAGAAGATCCTGGACTGGGAGATCGAAGGCATCCTGAGCCTGGGCGTGCGGGTTCGAACGGGCGTGACGTGGGGCCGGGATTTCACGCTGGATGATCTCAAAAAGGAGGGTTTCGGGGCCATCTTTCTCGCCATCGGCGCCTGGGCCAGCCGGAAACTGGGCATCGTGGGAGAAGACCTGGAAGGGGTGGAAAGCGGCGTGGACTTCTTGGAAAACATCGCCGCCGGAAAGCCCGTGCGGGTGGGGCGGCGGGTGGCTGTCATCGGAGGCGGCAACGTGGCCATCGATGCCGCCCGGTCCGCTCTTCGCCTGGGGGCGGAGAAGGTCACCATCCTCTACCGGCGGTCCCGAAAGGAGATGCCCGCAAGCCACGAGGAGATCGAGGCGGCCGAAGCGGAAGGGGTGGAGATCCATCTCCTGGCGGCGCCCACCCGGATCCTGGGGGAAGGAGGGCGGGCCGCCCAATTGGAATTCATCCGCATGGAACTGGGGGAACCGGACGCCAGTGGTCGGAGGCGCCCCGTGCCCATCGAGGGTTCGGAAACCCTCATGGACGTGGACCAGGTGATCAGCGCCATCGGCCAATACCCCATGGTTCTTACCAAGGAACAGGATCCGGGCATGGAGCGCATTCCCATCACCCGCTGGAGCACCATCGGCGGGGATCCGAGGAGCATGCACACGGGCCAGGAGATGATCTTCGTGGGCGGCGACCTCTTCCGGGGGCCCATGACCGTGGTGGCCGCACTGGCCGACGGACGCAAGGCGGCCTATTCCCTCAACCGCTTCTTCCAGGTGGGGGAGGTGCAACCGGAGCCGCTCCATTTCAACATCAGCAAGGGAGACCTGGAATCCATCGATCGGGAGCCTTTCGAGGTTTACAAGGTGATTCCGCGGGAACGGATGCCGGAACTGGAAGTGGCCAAGCGGGTGACGAACTTTACGGAGGTGGAGTTGGGGTTCGACGAGGCCCAGGCCCACCGGGAGGCCGAGCGGTGCCTGGTGTGCGGCTGCAGCGCCGCCTTCGACTGCCGCCTTCGGGAGCTCATGAACGAGTTCCAGGTGGATTGGAGGGATCAGCCGTCCAAGAAGATCCACTTCCAGCGGGTGGCGGCCATCGACACCCATCCGGCCATCGCCCTGGACCCCAACAAGTGCATCCGGTGCGAACGCTGCGTGGTGGCCTGCCGGGTCTTCCAGTGCAGCGACGCCATCGATTTCAAAGACTGGCCCCGATTCAACGAAAAATGCGTCTCCTGCGGCCTCTGCGTGGATCTGTGTCCCACGGGGGCCCTGATGGAAAAACGGCAGGGAAGGGCGGTGGAGCGTATCCATTGGCGCTCGGTTCCCACCCACTGCATCCAGTGCGGGTGCGGGTGCGAAGTGGACCTGAAGGTCAAGGGAGGCCGCCTGGTTTGGATCGCCGACGGACGGGACGTTCCCCCCAACCACGCTTCCACCTGTTCCCGGGGTCGGTTCCGCGCCTACGACGACCAGTGGAAGGAAAAGAGGGTGCTCAAGCCCCTGGTTCGGGAAAACGGGGAGCTGCGGGAGGCCAGTTGGGGAAAGGCGGTGGATCGCGCGGTCCAGGGGCTTCGGGCCGTTTCGGAAAAGTACGGCCCGGAAAGCGTGGGGGCCCTGGCCTCCTTCCATGGAACTTGTGAAGGGCTGTATCTCCTGCAAAAATGGATGCGCCTGGGGCTGAAGACGCCTTATGTGGACTTTCCCGAACGGGGGGCGGCGGAAGCCCTGGTTCGGTCGCTCGCCCTTTCCGGGGCGGGCTTCGGCCTTGTCCCGCCGCTTTCTTCCCTGGCCAAGGCCCGGCGGATCTTCTGCATCGGAGCGCCCCATGGAACCTCGCCGCTTTTGGGAACGCTCATGCGCCGGGCCGCCCGAAACCACGGAGCCCGGATCGTCCGGGTGGGCGGGGAAAACGGTTCGTTCCCCGAAGGCCGAACCCAACGGCTGGATGTGGAACCCGCCCAGTGGCCCGCCTTTCTCTGCGCCCTGGCTGCCCGGTTGATCCAAAGGCAAGGCCTCGGGTCCGCAACGGACCCCATCCAAAAGCTGGCGGAAGAAGTGATCCGAACGGCGGATGCCTGGTCGGTTCCGTCTTCCCTGGAAGGCCCGATGCAGGCCCTCGGCGAAGAGCTGGCAGCCGGTCCGGGAGGGGCCTTCGTGGTGGACGGCACCGCCCTGAACGGGTTGAGTCCCAAGGGCCGCGCCGCCGCCTTCCAGGCCCTGGCGGTCCTGGCCACGGCGGCGAAGGGGAACGGCCAAGTGGAAGGGGCCGGGATCTATCCCGCCTTTTGGGGATCCAACTCCCTGGGGGCGCTTCTGGTGGGCATGGCGCCGGGAATGCTTCCCGGATGGAGGCCCCTGGATGACGCCGAGGCGGTAAAGAAGGTGACGGAGGTTTGGGAGGCCGAGGCGCTTCCTTCCAAGCCGTCTGCGGATACCTTGGAGGCCCTGGAATCGGGGCGCCTCAAGGGGTTATTCGTCCAGGAAAGCCGCCATCTGGGCGCCTTGGGGAAGGCGGGGTCGGAAGGGCTCCGGAACGTGGAGTTCCTGGTGGTGCAGGAAAACGTGGCGGGCCCGGCCCTGGATCGGGCCGACGTGGTGCTGCCCCTGGCGGCCTTCGGGGAACAGGAAGGGACATTGGTGAACCAGGAAGGGCGTTTCCTCGGACTATCCCGGGCCCTGGGCGCTGCCGGGGAGTGCCTGCCCGACTGGGAGGCTTTGAGTCGCATCATGGCCGCCGACGGCACGCCCTTTCCCCAAAGCATCGAGGCCGTTCATGCGGAGTGGAAGGAATTGCTGCCCGGTTGCGGCGAGCACGAATGGGCTTCTCTGGTCCGGGAAAAGGCGCGCCTGGCGGACGTGTGCTAGGAGGCTGTCCGACAATGGCTCTCCGAGTTAAGAGCCCGGACTATGGCCCTTCTTTTCGTAGCCGCGGGGCTTCAGCCCCGCGGAAAGGCTCAGGAAAGCATGTTCCGGTGGATTGTGGGAGCGGCGAAAGCCGTGGAGAGGATGAATGTTCGGGGGATCACAGGCGGGGGGCTTTTGCCCCCCGTTCGGTTTTCCAGGTCTAAATCCCGGTAAGACTTCCGTAAATCGCCCGGTCGCCCTCAGGGCGCATCGAAGCGACCCAGCGGGCGGGTGAACGTGTAGGCAAAGGGCTCGGCGATTAGGCGTCGGCTCACGTCCTGGTCGGAGTTGGACATGGCCGCGAAGGGGATGGACAGGATGCTTCCCGCAAAGCCCACGGCGCACGCGGCGATCCCCAGGGGACGGGCGACCAGGAGGTCGGCCAGGATCCATTCACCGCGTGGTGTTTGTTCTTCCTGGGGCCACGTGGAAGACAGCATGTCCTCTTCGGCCCGGCCCGTTTGAACCGAAAAAACTCCACAAATCAAGGCGGTGACGAGCAGAACGGATACCAGCCGTTTCATGGTCTGCCTCCCCTTCCATGGATCCACGATGGGCCGGAGGGCCGTGAGCCCTCCGCGCCGGTTTTTCCTACATCACGTCCTTGTCGCTTTCTTCCACGGCCCGGTCGATTTCCGCCTGGAGCTGCGGCGGAAGTCCCGGGATGTCCACGCTCAGGAAGCCGCGCACGATGGTGGCCACCGCATCGTCCTCGCTCAACCCCCGGGACATGAGGTAGGCGATCTCTTCCTGGGCGATCTTGCCCACGGCGGCTTCGTGGCTCATTTCCACCCCGTCCGTGTGGCCTTCCAGTTCCGGGATGGCGTGGATGATCCCGCCGTTCAGGATGAGGCCCTTGCATTCCAGGTGGGCCTTGATGTCCGGCACTTCACCGATGAGATGCCCGCGGGCCACGATCTTGCCGCCGTTGGAGATGGTCCGGGCCACGATCTCCGCCCGGGTTCCCGGCTTCTTGAGATAGATCCGGCCGCCCACGTCGTATTCCGATCCCGGGCTACCCACGATGATGCTGTAGAATCGGGCCACGGCGTTTTCCCCCACCAGGTGCGTGGTGGGGTACATCTGCAGGCTCCGCACCGGCTTCATGCAGATGTAGTTGTTGAGAAACAGCCCGCCCTCTTCCACCTGGGCCACCGATCGCGGACGGATGTCCATGTCCTCGGCCCAGTTGTGGATCATGGTGAAGCTCAGCTTGGCGTTTTTCTTGACGAAAAACTCGGAAACCCCCAGGTGGGCGCCCCGCTTCATGTGCGGCGAGGTGGAGCAGCCCGTGATGATGTGAAGCTCCGAATCCTCCTCGGCGATGATGATGTTGTGCACGTTCTGCTGGAGGTTGTGCTTGTCCATGTAGAGGCAGGCCTGGATCGGGTAGACGGACTTGGCGCCCGGAAGGGCCCGGATCACGTAGCCATCGTGCAGATCCAGCTCCGCCGCCGCCGTGTACTTGTCCGCATCCACGGCCACCAGCTTCCAGTAGTAGTCCCAGATCCAGTCGTACTTTTCCAGGGCCACCTTGATGGGAATGACCTCGATGCCTTCCTGCTTCACATCGCAATGGACCACGGCGGTGTCTTTCTGGATGTAGGTGCCGCCGCGTTCCTTCTCGGTGATGTCGATCCCGGCCATGACCAGCCGCTCCTTTTCCAGGGGCGGCAGGGAAAGCAGTTCGTCGTGGTCGATATATCGGTGCTCCACCGGTGCCTTGTCATACTGGCTCAGATCCAAATCGGGCCCGATGGCCGCCGGCTTGTCCTTGGCTTGGAGAGCTTTCTCTTTCAGTTGCTCGCGAGTGTACATCGCACGCACTCCTCGTATCCCATTTCACTGATGCACTGGAGGATGTCCCTCGGGTTGTCGGCACAGCTCAGAACGCCGTTATAGAGCACCTGGCCCTTGTCGGCCGTGAGGTATTCCAGGATGTGGCCCGTGTGGGTGATGATGAGCCCCATCTTGGTCCGCTCCCGCTTCACCTGAAGCATGGACTTGAGGTCCGTGGGGGAGCATTCCTTCTGGAGCAGCTTGGCGATGGTGGTGCCCACCAGGGCGATGTTTTCCAGGTCCACGCCGGA
>JACIYN010000025.1 GCA_014359885.1 Desulfacinum sp. | reverse complement strand
GTCCATCGGCGGTTTTCGGAGGCGGGGCGCCTGCTGGGCGCGCTGCTGGTTCTGCTGTTCCTGGCGGTGCCGGGAGTCGGCGCCCAGGAAGGCCGTCAGGAGGCGCTCCTCCGTGTGGAAAAGGGACCGCAGGAACACCTGCTGTCTCCCAAGCCCTTGGAGGCTCCCCCCGAAGCGGCGGAGGAGTCTTCGGAGCCGCCCCGAGCGGCCGCAAGGGGCGCATCGGCCCTCCCGCTTGGAACCATGGGGGCGGCCGCCTCCCCCCTGGACGTGCCCCGCACCCGCCTGGCCATCGCCTGGGGCTACTACAACCAGGGCCGCTACGAAAAGGCCGCTCAATCGTTCGAAGCCCTGGTGCGGGACGGCGAGGCTTCCGGCGCGGCGGAAGAAGCCCGGCTGGGGCTTTCCTACTGCCTGATCCGGTTGAACCGTCTTTCGGAAGCGGCGGAAATCCTGGAGGACCTGGTGAACCGGAGAATCCGGCTGCAGGAGTCGGCGCCCGCGCTGGTGGAAACCCTGCTGGTCCTCAAGCGGTACGAAGATGCGGAAAAGTATCTGTCCCTCCTGCCGTAAGACCGCGAGTCAGAGGCAAGAAAACCGCCGATGAACGCAGATGGACGCCAATGATCCTTGGGTCATGGTGGGAGCGGAGCGGAACCGGTCATGACCGTTAGGGATTTTCAGATGAAGCGGATCCTTTTGATGGTCGTTTTCTTGCTGGCGATGTTCGGCCCCGGGGGCGCGACGGCCGGGGCTCCGCCTTCCGAAGGCGCAGACTGGCCGGCACCCGCCGCTGAAGCGGGGCGGGAGGCCGGCTCCGTGCGGGCCCGGGCCTCCCTGGAGATCGCCTGGTGGCACTACCGGGAAGGGCGATTCCAGAGGGCCCTGGCCCTTTTCGACCAGGTGATGCGCGGGACCGGTCCCGTTTCCCTTCGGCAGGAAGCCCAATGGGGCAAGGCGCTCTGCCTGGACCGCCTGAAAAGGAAGGACGAGGCGGCGGCGCTCATGGAGGATCTCCACCGCCAGGGGGTTCGCACCCGGGAACTGGAAAGGTGGCTTTCCGACTACCGGCGGGGCCGCGCCATCGTTCGAAGGAGCCTCCAAGAAAGCCGGATCCGGCAGGAAGCGGCGGCCGCTGCGGCGGCGGCCGACCCCGATGCCCTTTCCCGTTTCGCGCGAAGAAATGACAGGGCCCTTCGCCGCTGCATCGCCCCCGAAGCCTTCTTCGAGGCGGCCCGGGCGCTCCGAAGGAAGGGCCGGACGGCGGAGGCCCGAAGCCTCCAGGAAAGGCTCCTGGAGTGCACGGCGGACCGCTACGATCTTCGCCTGGGGATCTATGCGGAACTCCTGGACCTGGCGGACCCGGTGGAGATGCTGGCCCGGCTGGGTGAGGAAAAGGACCGTGCCGGCGTGCCCGCGTCCTACCGAAAGGGCTTGGATGCCTTGGAAACGGAGGCCCTGCGGCGGCGGCTTGCGGCCCTTTCCGAAAAGGACCCGGAAACGGAGGCCGTGGCCCGAAGGATCCTGGAAAGGAACCCCGACGATCCCGATGCGCTCTTGAAGCTGGGCTGGCACCGTTACCACGCGGGGCGGCTTTCGGAAGCGGAGGCGCTCTTTTCCCGGCTTCGAAGCGCCCGACCCGACCGGCCCGAGGCCTCCCTGGGTCTCGCCCATGCGCTCATTTCCCAGAAGAAGTTCGGGGAAGCCCGCGAGGCCCTGCAGGCCCTGGAGTCCCCGTATCCGGAAGGGTATCGGAGCGCCCTGCTGCGCCTTCACCTGGAGGAAGGATCCTATTGGTGGAAGAAAAGAGACCTGGCGAAGGCGGAAGCGGCCTACCGGCGGGCGGCGGAACTGAATCCGGACCATGGCGCTCCCCTGCGCTCCCTCGGCTGGGTGCTCCTGGAACAGGGGCGGGCATCTGAAGCGGCCGAGGTTTTCCATCAAGCCTTCTCCCTGGAACCGGACGCCGAAGGGGCCCAGGGGTCGCTTCTTTCCCTGGAAAGGGCGGGCCGGTTCGCCGAAGCGCACCGCAGGGCCGAAAACCTGGCCCGGACCGATGATCCTTCCCTTGGGCGGGCGGCGGCGGACCATTTCCGGAGATCGGGCAAGGCGCTCCGGGCCGCTTCGACCGCACCGGAAGGGACGGACGACGCCGGGCCCTGGTCCACGGTGCAGGCGTCCTACGAAAGCCGATCCGGAGACGACGGCACGTCCCGCCTGAAGACGCTGCGCATCCCCTGGCGGCTCTACCTTCCCGCGGGGGAGGCATCCCTGTGGACCCTGGAGGTGGAGGGAATCCGGCTGGACTCCGACGATCCCGGTTCCGATCCCTTCGTGGGGTCCGCGGGGCTTGCGGGATCCGGGACCTACGACGCTTCCCGGTGGGAAAGCTCCCGGTGGACGGCGGCCCCGTCCGTGGCGCTGGTGCGGGAGGGGGCCTGGGACCTTCGGGCCCGCGTGGGGCTCACCCCCCTGGGAGGCCCCGTGGATCCGGTGCCCACCTTTTCCCTGGAGCTTTCCAATCCCCGGTGGCGGCTGGAAGTGCACCAGGAATCGGTGGAGGATTCGTTCCTTTCCTGGATCGGCCGGCGGGACCCGTACTCGGACGACGCCTGGGGACGGGTGCTTCGTACCGGCGGGTCGGCGGGCTGGAGCCTTTCGTGGGGGAACGGAACCTGGGCGAGTCTGCGGGTCGGAGCCGACCACTACTGGGGCGAGGGGGTGTGGCGAAACTTTTCCCTGTCGGGCGATGCGGCCTTCGGGCGGAGCTTTCCCTGGAAGGCCGGGACGGTGTCCGCGGGGGCCTTCCTTTCCGCGGCCCACTACGACCGCAACTCGGATTTCTACACCCTGGGCCACGGGGGCTATTTCAGCCCGTCGGTCTTCGTGATGACCGGCCCGACGCTGCGTTTCCAAACGGAACCCGACAGGACCTGGTGGCTGGATGCGGAGGCCTCGGCGGGCTACCTCTACTACGAAACGGAATCGAGCCCCGTCTATCCGCGTCGAGACCGGCCGGAGCGCTACGCCGGCGACCGTTTTTCCGGGCTGGGCTATTCGGGGTCCCTTCGGGCCGTGAAGCTCCTCACACCCCACTGGGCCGTGGGCGTGCACGTGGACCTGGACAAGTCCTCCGGCTACACGCGCTGGTCCGCCGGAGCGGGCCTCACCTGGTTCCCGGCCGCCCGCTCCACCCTGGGCCGCACCCCTCCCCGCTACGATGCCTTCTTCCGGCCCCCAGACCGGTAGGTCTGGGACATCCGGAATTCGCCCGGGACCGCATGGAAGGACTTCCCGCCCGGGATAGGGCAAGCCCCTACGGACGGAACATTTTCCGAAAGACCCTTTGGAGTTCCTCCTGCGTCCATGGGGCCTTTCCCCGCCGCCAGGCATCCCGCAGGCCGTCCAGGAGGCTCAGGGCCTTCTGGCGGTCCTCCTCGGAAAGGGCCTCCAGTCCCCCTTCCGCCGATCCTTCCTCCACATCCCCGGAGATGCCCAGAATCGGGCCGAGGGTTTCCAGGGCTCCGGCCAGGGGCCGACCCCGGACCCTTCCGTCTCCGTCCAGATCCACAAATGGATCGTCGGCCGCGATCCGATTCAGCATGGCTTCTGTCAAGAGCGGGGCGTTCCACCCGTATTCCTCCCTCAACACGGAGAGGAATTCATTGGCCACCAGGGCATGGCCGATGTTGGACTACCGTCACCAAACAACCATTACCAAACGGCAGATCACCCAGCTCCTGGACTTCCGCTTCATCGACGAGCGCGCCAACCTGATCTTTATCGGCCCGCCGGGAGTGGGAAAGACCCACCTGGCCATCGGCATCGGTCAGGAAGCCATTGACGCCGGCTACAAGGTTCTTTTCACCTCCGCCCTGGCGCTGGTCGAGAAACTGGAACTGGCCGAGATCAAGGGCGAACTCAAACACCAAATCACAGCCCTGCAAAAGTTCGACCTGTTGATCATTGACGAACTGGGATATCTGCCCATGAGCCGGCAGGCGCGCTACAACCTCTTTCAGCTGGTCAACGCCCTTTACGAATACCGATCCGTGATCATCACCACCAACAAGGAGTTTACCGCCTGGGGCGAGTTCTTCCAGGATGACAGCGTCGTTGTGCCCATCGTGGATCGCCTCATTCACCATTCACACATCTTCATCATGGGAGGGGAAAGCTATCGACTGAGACAGAAACGACAAGGCTGATTTTTTCATCCCAAGTGGGTCAAAATTATTGTCCAAAAAAGGGTCAAAATAGTTGGCCATTGACATCAATGATCGACCCCCAAGTGCTTATGTGCCAAATGGCCGGACGGCTCTCGTGACGCCGGGTCGCGCTTTTAATTTCCGAAGGGGAAAGCGGGTTTCGGCCGTTTCCGTGGGGGGACTTTGCGGGATTCGGGCCCGCAGGGAAAAAGGGAATTGCGGGTCGTGAATCGGAGTGAATCCCGGCGGAAGATGCGCTACATCGGAGCCTGTGAGGGGGAGCTGAAAAGGAGATGGAAAGATGAACGGATCTATGTCCCAGGAGGCCAGGTGGCGGGCGGTGCTCGGCCGGGACGGGGCGGCCGACGGAATTTTTGTCTACGCCGTGGTGACCACCGGGGTGTACTGCCGCCCGTCGTGTCCGTCCAGAAGGCCCCGGCGGGAAAACGTCCGGTTTTTCGATACCTGGAAGGACGCGGAAAAGGCCGGGTTTCGACCCTGCGCCAAGTGCCGGCCGGACCGGCAGGGGCCCGACCCCCGAGCCGAGCTGGTGCGGTGGGCCTGCCGCCGGATCGCCCAGGCCGAAAGCCCTCCGAAACTGAAGGACCTGGCTGCCGAAGCCGGATGCAGCCCGTCCCACCTGCAAAGAGTCTTCAAGAAGATCCTGGGAATCACCCCCAGCCGGTATGCCGCCCAACGGCGGCGCCAAAAGGTCCAGGCCCACCTGGGCCGGGGGAGGTCCGTCACGGAAGCCATCCACGAAGCGGGCTACGGATCCGGCAGCCGGTTTTACGAGCGGGACGGAAAGGAGCTGGGCATGTCCCCGAAACAGTACGCAAGAGGTGGAAAAGATCTGGAAATCCGGTTCGCCTCCGCGCCCTGTTCCCTGGGCTGGGTGCTGGTGGCGGCCACGGACCGGGGCGTCTGCGCCGTGTTCCTGGGCGATTCCCCGGTAGCCCTGGAACGGGAGCTCCGGGAGCGCTTTCCTCGGGCCCGCATCCTGCCGGAGGATCCCGACCGGGGAGCCCACCTCGAAAAAGTGCTGGCCCACCTGGAGGCGCCGCGCCGAACCGCCCCGGACCTTCCCCTGGACGTGCGGGGTACGGCCTTCCAGCAGCGCGTCTGGGAGGCGCTCCGGCAGATCCCGCCGGGCGAGACGGCCACCTATTCGGAAATCGCCCGCCGTATCGGAAGTCCTTCCGCCGTGCGCGCCGTGGCCCGGGCCTGCGCGTCCAACCCCGCGGCGCTTGTCATCCCCTGCCACCGTGTGGTGCGCTCCGACGGAACTCTGGCCGGATACCGGTGGGGCCTGGAACGGAAGAAGCGCCTGCTGGAGAGGGAAGGATTAGAGGATTAAAGGATTAAGGATTAAAGGATTAGAGGGAAGGGTAGAGGGGTAGGGGGTAGGGGGAATCCCCCCAGGCCCCCCTTTGGAAAAGGGGGGAGGAACGCTCCACCCATCGCCCATCACCCATCACCCGTCACTCGTCACTCGTCACCCATCACGGATCACGGAATACGGGCAACGGATCCCGGAAAGCGCGTTCAGGAAGGCGGCGCACGTAAAGAGGCGGCCTTCCGCGGGCGGGGAGAAGATCCGGCAGGGCGTGCCGAAGAGGTCGAAGGCGATGCCGTAGGCGTGGAGATAGGCCCGGTCCGGCTCCGTAGAGCCGGGCCGGGGGCTCCAGTAGAGCGGGTCGCCCAGCACGGGGGAACCCAGGGCCTTCAGGGCCACCCGCACCTGGTGGGTGCGGCCCGTTTCCGGCTTGAGGCAAAAGAGACGGAGGCCGGGCGCCAAGGAGACGCTGGTAAAGCGCGTGACGGCCGGATCGGTGCGGGTGCGCAGAAGCTTCCAGGCGCCCCGCCGGGACCGGGCCATGTCGCCCGAGACCGTCCCCTGTTTCTTTTGGGGCTTTCGGTCGGAGACGGCCAGGTACCACTTGGAGACCCTCCGTTCCCGGAAGGCCCGGCCCAGCTCCCGGGCGGCTTCCCGGGTTCGGGCCAAAAGGAGCACCCCGGAGGTGATCCGGTCGAGCCGGTGGACGGCATAGAGGGTTTCCAACCCCGTCCGGCGGCGCACAAGGCCGACGAGTCCCTCCTCGCCCGGGGTTCCGTGGAACGGGACCCCGGCCGGCTTGTGGACCGCCAGAAGGTGTTCATCCTGCAGGAGGACGGGAATGGGGGTCACGGGTGGAGTGTCTCCTTTCCGGGTCTTTTCCATTTTTCGAGCGGGCCCGCAGTCCGGGGGGCCCGAGCGCGAAGCGGACCGCTACCAATGAGGACCAGGCGGACGAAAAAGGCAAGGGGAATCGGTCGGAGCTGCGGGAAAGGGACGTCGTAACCACCTGAAGTGACAAGATATACCCCATGGACTAGCCAATGCCGGGGGGCCTCCGCAGCCCTGAAGGGCTGCGCTACGGGAAAAGCGGTGGTTTCCGGCCTTTACCGAAAACGCGGTTTTCCCAGGGGCGCGGGGCGCAACCCTACGGCCAGGCGGGGATGCCGTAGGGGCGGTTCGCGAACCGCCCCTACGGGAGCAGCGCCGATGGGATGGCCGGCTGGGAGGCTTTCCGAGAGCGCCCCTTACGTTTCGGGCCCGTTGCCGGGCACAGTCCTAGCCCGCGCTTTTCAGGGCGTCGCGCAGGATGGACATGCCGCGCTGAAGCTCCTCGTCGGTGGTCACGAGAGGCATGAGCAGGCGGAGCACGTTCCCGTAGGCCCCGCAGTTCATGACGATCAGGCCCTTTTCGTAGCAGGTGCGCACCACCGCCTTGGCCTGGTCGGTGGCGGGGGTCTTGCGCTCCCGGTCCGTCACCAGTTCCATGGCCAGCATGGGTCCCAGGCCGCGCACCTCGCCCACCAGCTCCACCTCCCGGGCCATCTCGTCCAGGAGGCCGCGGGCCTTGACGCCCAGGGCCTGCGCCCTTTCCAGCAGGTTTTCTTCTTCGAAGATCTGCAGCACGGCCAGGGCCGCCCGGCACGCCACGGGGTTTCCGCCGTAGGTGCCGCCCAGGCCGCCCACGTGGGGCGCGTTCATGATCTCCGCCCGGCCCACCACGGCGCTCAGGGGCATGCCCGCCGCCAGACTCTTGGCGGTGATGAGCAGATCGGGCACCTCGCCCCAGTGCTCGATGGCGAACATCCGGCCCGTGCGGCCGATGCCCGTCTGGACCTCGTCGCAGACGAAGAGGATGCCGTTTTCGCGGCAGATGGCGGCGAGCTTCGCGAAGTATTCGGGCGGCGGCACCACGAAGCCCCCTTCCCCCAGCACGGGTTCCACCACCACGGCAGCCGTCTGTTCCGCCGCCACGTGCTCCAGGAAGAAGTCCTTCAGGTGGTCCGCGCAGGCCACGCCGCAGCCGGGGTAGGTGAGGCCGAAGGCGCACCGGTAGCAGTAGGGGTAGGGCATGCGGTAGACTTCCGGGGCGAAGGGCCCGAAGCCGAACTTGTAGGGCTTCACCTTGCTGGTCATGGTCATGGCCAGCAGGGTGCGGCCGTGGAAGCCCCCTTCGAAGACGATGACGGCCGGGCGCTTGGTGGCGTAGCGGGCGATCTTTACCGCGTTTTCCACGCCTTCCGCCCCGCTGTTGGCCAGAAGCGCCATCTTGGGAAAATCCCCCGGGGTGAGCCGGCAGAGCCTTTCCGCCAGGCGCACGTAGGGTTCGTACATGACCACGTGGAAGCAGGTGTGGGTGAATTTTTCCGCCTGGTCCCGGATGGCCGCCACCACCTTGGGGTGGGAATGGCCCACGTTCATGACGGCGATGCCGCCCGCAAAGTCGATGAACTCCCGGCCGTCCACGTCGTAGATCCGGGCCCCCTCGGCCCGTTCGGCGAAGAAGGGGGTCACGTGGAACGGTCCCTGCGGGACCACCGCGGCCCGCAGCGCCGCCAGTTGATCGGTGCGTTTCGTTTCCAAGGCAGGTCACCTCCGCTGTTGGAGATCTTGTCCAGGTGAAAGAAAACCGCCAATGAACGTCAATGGACGCCGATGAATCTTTTTTTCAACTTCCGGATGGGCCGGCGGCGGCCGTGTCCCGCAGGGCCCCGTGGGCCAGTTCCAGCAGGCACCGGGCGGCCAGCTGGGACGTGACCGCTCCCCGGTCGTCCAGGAAAGGATTCACCTCCACCACGTCGAAGCCCACGATGGCGTGCCGGGCCGCCAGGGCCTCCACGATGTCGGAAAACTCATGGAAGAAAAAGCCTCCGGGCTCTGGCGTTCCCGCCCCCGGAGCCGCAGCCGGATCGAAGAAGTGGATGTCCAGGCCCACGTAGACCGGCCCGTCTGGGAGCTGATCCACCCAGGCGTCGGGCCCGTCGCGGCGCATGGCCGATGCCGTCACGATCCGGACGCCCCGCTCCCGGGCCCAGGCCACCCCCCGCCCGTTCTGGCTCAGGCCCCGCACCCCCACCACCGTGACGGAACGGGCCAGGCCTTCCTTGAGGATGTGGGCCACCGTGTTTCCGTGGGTGTGGTCGTCCCGGTCGGGAAAGTCGCAGTCCACGTGGCTCGCCAGTTGCACGTAGTGCACCTTCCGGTCCCGGAAGGCCCTGAGCGCCGCGTGGGTGACGCTGCGGTCCCCGCCGATGAGCGCCGGGACGGCCCCGCGAGCCAGCACGTCCTCCGTCACCGACTGGATGGCCCGCCAGTTGTCCACGCGGCTCAGGGGCTGGATGTCCACGTCCCCCGCGTCCACGATCCGCTTTCCCTGGAGGATCCACCGGTCCCGGTCCGCGTCGTAGAAGCGGTCCTCCATGCCCTCGTAGGTGTAGAGCATGGACGCCTCGCGGACCGCCCGCGGCCCGAACCGGGCGCCGGGCTTTCCCGTGGCCCCTTCGTCGTAGGGGATCCCCACCACCACCAGGTCCGGCGTCAGGTCGGCCCGGTAGAAGGGGTACCCCGCGAAGGTGGTGATCCCCACCGAGGGGAGGCTCCCCCGGGGAGCGGAATAGGGTGAAGAGGGTACGGTCGGCATGGTAAGTTCCCCGTTTCAGGCGTTGTCTCTGAGGGCCTTCAGCAGGTTGGCGGCCAGGTTCCGCCGCTTTTCCTCCGGGGACATCTCCCGGGGCATGCGCTGCTTCATCTGGAGGCCGCGGGCCTTGAGCAGGTCCCCTTCCGGTTTCTCGTAGAGGAGCGCTCCGAATTCGCACTCCTTCACGCACGCCGGGTCCCCGCCGCATAGGTCGCACTTGAAGGCCTTGGCCTCATCGTCCAGCACGATCATGCCGTAGGGGCAGGCGGCCACGCAATCCCCGCAGCCGTTGCAGAGGCTTCGGTCCACCACCACGGCGCCGTGTTCGTCCCTGGAGATGGCCTTTTCCGGGCAGGCCTTTTCACAGTCGGCCTTGGGGCAGTGAAAGCAGATACTCGGCGCCGAAAAGCCCTCCAGGGGAAAGTTGACAACGTGCAGGCGGGCCCGGGACGGACGGAACAGGCCTTCCTTCAGGGCCGAACAGACCGTGGCGCAGCGCACGCACCCGGTGCAGCGTTCTGGAACGGCAAGCAGTTGGGCTGTCATGGTTTCCTCTCCTCCTAAAGCCTGGTCAGTTCCAGTTGGGCCAGCTTCTCATCGGTGGGCACGCCGTTTTCGTCCCAGCCGCGCAGCCGGTAGTAGAGCGCCCGGGCCTCGGCGAAATCCTCCTGGGAAAAGACCCGGCCCGCGTGGGGACCCCCCTTGAGCGGCTCCCGGAAGATCTTGGGCGGCAGCGTGTCCTGTTCGGCTCCGAACCCCGCCTTCACGTTGAAGAGCCGGATGAGGTTCCAGATGCGCTCCCCGGCCGTGGTGAGTTCCTCGGCCGTGACCGGCTCACCCAGCCCCGCGGTCAGCAGATCGGCCATGATCTCGGGCGAGACGGTTCCCCAGAAGTCGCAAAAACACATGGACCACTTGACGGCGTTCTTGTTCTGGTCCGCGATCACATGGCGCACCATGGCCTCCACGTCGAAGGGGGTCTCGGAGAAGATGGTGAAGGCCCGAAGGTGGCAGGCGCCCCGTTCGCTGGTGGCGTAGGCCACGCCCATGCCGTAGTTGCCCCGCGGTTCATAGGCGGGAAACTCCAGCTTCTTGGCCGCCGCCACCCGGTCCAGGGCCTCGTGGGCCGCGGCCGTCTCCCACGCCCCCCGGGCCAGCTGCCGGCCTCGGTCCGTGGAAAGGTGGGCGATCTCCGAGAGCACCTGCAGGTACTGGTCCGGTTCCCCGAAACGGAGGTTGTAGTCGTGGATCCCGCTTTCGGTGAGGTCCATGGCCAGGGCGATGGTGTTTCCGGCCGAGATGGTGTCCAGGCCCAGGTCGTCGCACAGGCGGTTGAAGCGGATCACCGCTTCCAGGTCGTTCATGCCGCAGTTGGATCCGGCCAGGCACAGGGTTTCGTATTCCGGGCCCTCCACGGCGGCGTCCTTGATCCGGGTGTAGTTGCCGCAGCCCAGGGGGCAGGAGGCGCAGGCCCGGTCCGCCACCTTGCTCTTCTTGATGGCGTCGGAATTGATGGCGTCCTTTCCCTCGTTCACCCCGTGGGTGAAGTTCCGGGTGGGGTGAATCCCCAGCTCGTTGGTCACGTCCACCAGGATGGGCGTGCCGTCGGTCTTGGCCCACAGGTTGTCTTCCGTCAAGAGATCGGTCTTCTTGTAGTGGTCCACCTTGGCGAGAAAGGCCGGCATGTCGGCCACGGCCACGCCGCCCGTGCCCCGGCAGACCACGGCCTTCAGGTTCTTGGCGCCGAAGAGGGCGCCGCCGCCCGCCCGGCCCATCTGCCGGTAGGCTTCGCTGCCGATGCAGGCGTATCCCACCCGGTTTTCCCCGGCGGGGCCGATGGCCAGCACCTTGGCCTCGGCCAGGCCCGGCCGGGCCTTGAGGGCCGCCTCCGTCTCAAAGATCCCCTTTCCGGCCAGGGTCGAGGCGTCTTCCAGGCGCACGTCGCCGTCGGCGATGGTGAGGGTCACGAGATGCTGGGAGGCGCCCGTGATCACCAGGCCGTCGTAGCCGGCGTACTTGAGTTCCGGGCCGAAGGCCCCGCCGCAGTTGGTCTCGAAGATCGTTCCCGTGTAGGGGGACTTGGACACCATGCAGAAGCGGGAGGCCAGGGGCACGGCCGTGCCGCAGAAGGGCCCCGTCATGATCACCAGGGGATTTTCCGGGGCCATGGGATCCACGGCCGGGTCGGCCAGTTCCGTGTAGAGGCGGACCGCCAGGCCCCAGCATCCCCAGTAACGGCGGATCCACTCCCGGGGAAGGGCTTCGGCGGTCACGGTTCCATGGGTCAGGTCCACCTTGAGGATCTTACCGGCGTACAGGTTCATGGGTCCCTCCAATGTGGTTGGGTGCGTCTTTGGAACGGGAAAGGACGGCGGCGGCCAGTTCCAGCACGCAGCAGGCCGCCAGCCGGGCCGTCTTTCCGTGGGGGCCTTCCAGGATGGGGCTCACCTCCACCACGTCGAAGCCCACGATGGGCCCGCGGCGCAGCAGGGCCGACACGACGGCCTGGAAGTGGGGAAAGAAGAGTCCGCCCGGTTCCGGGGTGCCGGTTCCCGGAGCCACGGCGGGATCGAAAAAGTCCACGTCCACGCTCACGTAAAAGGGCCCCCGGGGGAGCCGCTCCGCCAGCCGGACTTCGTCCAGGCGGCGAAGCTCCCGGGCCGGGATGACCGTGGCGCCCGCCTCCCGGATCCAGGCCACGTCGTGGCCGGAATTGGTGAGGCCCCGGATGCCCAGCAAGGTGAGGGACCTGGCCAGGCCGTCCTGGTGGATGCGAGCCACGGGGCTTCCGTGGGTCCAGCCGGTGGGAAAGATGGTGTCGCAATCCACGTGGGTGTCCAGGTGGACGTAGTGGACGGGCTCTTCCCCGAAGGCGCGAAGGACGGGATAGGTGATGGAGTGGTCGCCGCCCAGGGTGACGGGGACGGCGCCCGCCTGCCGGATGAGGCGTACCGCCCGGGTGACCTGGATCCAGTCCCGCTCCAGGCTTCCGTGTTCCAGCCACACGTCACCCGCATCGGCCAGGGCGTCCGCCAGGGCAAGGGGCCTTCCCGTCTCGCGGTCGATGAAGTCCGGCCGGCGGGCCAGGGGGCCGGTCCAGGACGCCTCCCGCACCGCCCGGGGTCCGAACCGGGTGCCGGGGCGGTTGGTGGTTCCCGCATCGTAGGGGACCCCCATGACCACCAGGGCCGCCCCGGATCCGGGATGCCAGGGCCGCACACCTCCGAAGGTGGGAAACGGCGGGCCGAAGGGAGGGGCGCCGTCGGGACCTTCCGGAACAGGGGGTGTTTCGCAGGCCGTCATGGGATTCCTTTTCAAACCAAGCCCGCCCGCTCTCAGGCCAGGCTCTTGAGCGTGTCTTCCAGCCGGTTCAAGAGCTCGTCCAGCAGCTCGTAGGAGATGTTCAAGGCCGGCTCGATCCGGATGGTCTGGGCGTTGGTGAGGGTTCCGGCGGTGAGGACCCCGCGGCTGAAGAGCCCCGCCGCCACCTTGAAGCCCACCTCGTCGGTCGGGAACTCCATGCCGATGAGAAGCCCCTTGCCGCGCACATCCTGGAGGATCTGCGGGAACCGGGCCTGGAACTCCCGGAGCTTTCCCAGCACGTAGTCGCCCTTTTCCGCCGCCTGCCGCGGAAGGTCTTCGCCCAGAGTGACCGTGATCTGGGCCAGGGCCGCGGCGCAGGCCAGGGGGTTTCCGCCCGTGGTGGTGGTGTGCATGAACGGATTGGGTTCCATGACCTTCCAGATCTTGGGCGTGGAGAAGAAGGCGGACATGGGCACCACGCCGCCGCCCAGGGCCTTGCCGAAGCACATGATGTCCGGAGCCACGTCCCAGTGGTCCACGCCGAAGAGGGTGCCCGTGCGCCCGAAGCCCGTCTGGACCTCGTCAGCGATGAGGAGCACCCCGTAGTGATCGCACAGTTCCCGGAGCCTGGGCCAGAAGTCGTCGGGCGGTACGATGGCGCCGGCCTCCCCCTGGATGGGCTCGGCCACCACCGCCGCGATGCCGTCGCCCACCGCCTTGGCCGCCGCCAGGGCCTTTTCCACCGCGTCCGCATCCCCGAAGGGCACGTGGCGCACGCCTTCCAGGAGAGGAAGGAGCGGCTGGCGGAAGACGGATTTTCCCATGAGCGACAAAGACCCCAGGGTCTTTCCGTGGAAGCCGCGGAGCATGGCGATGAAGCCGGGCTTTCCGGTGTAGAACTTGGCGAGCTTCATGGCCCCTTCCACCGCTTCGGTCCCCGAATTGGCAAAAAAGCCGTACTGGATGTCGCCGGGGGTGATGGCGGCGATCACCTTGCCCAGATGGGCCCGCAGGGGATCGAGCATCTCCTGGCTGTACTGGGGGCTGCGGTCCAGCTGGGCCTTCACGGCCGCCACCACCTTGGGATGGCGGATGCCCAGGCTGTAGAGGCCGAATCCGCCCAGGGCGTCGATGTATTCGCGGCCCAGGGCGTCCCGAAGGATGGATCCCTGGCCCACCCATTCGGTCACGGCGAACTCCCCGGCTTCCGTCACCGATTTTCGATATTCCAAAAAGCCCTTGTTGATGTGTTGGGCGAAGTTTTCCACCGTCTCCAAGGCGATGCGCTTGCGCTCCTCCTCGCCCACCTGGTCTTCCGGCCGCGCGATGATATCCACCATCCGTTGGGCTTCCTTGAGGCCCAAAGCCACGTCTCGTGCCATGGTTCCGCTCCTTTACGGTTTGATGCTGGGGCCCGGCGGGCCCGGGGTCTTTTCGAGAAGCTCCTGGGGATTCGGCACCTGCATTCCGTATTCGAAGACTTTCCATAGGAACGCAACGAATGTCAACAGCAAAATTGGCATCCAACGACGATATAAAATTTGCTTTCCCGGGGAACGGGGAGGCGGTTTAGTGTCACTTAAAGAAATGACGAAAGACGAAACAAAGAGGCAAAATTCTGTTTGACATGTCCCAATAAATCGTATAGGGGATCGAATTGCGCAGCCATAAACCCTATAGACGTTCGTTATTCGCAATTGTCCCGAGCGACTCTTCCCCTCCCCGGCCGGCGTGCGCAAAGAAGCGGCATCCCCCCTGCGGAGCGGCCCCCGGTGCCGCCCGCGGGGCCTTGCGAAGGCGCTCCCAAAGGGTTCGGCACCACCCTTGGTTCTTTTTCCAGCGGCAAGCCATCAACGTGTAAGGAGGACAGGGCATGGAAGGTTCCTATCAGTACGGCGGATGGGTTCTGGTGGGCCTGGGCATCTACATGGTGCTCATGCTGCTCGTGGGATGGTATGCGTCCAAGAAGGTGCAGGGCACCGAGGATTACCTGGTGGCGGGCCGGCGCCTGGGCCTCTTTCTGTGCACCGGGACGCTCTTCGCCACCTGGTTCGGTTCGGGAACGTGCATGGGCGGTGCCGGAAACGCCTACATCTTCGGCAACCAGGGGGTGATCTTCGATCCCTGGGGGGCGGCCCTGTGTCTCTTCCTGGCGGGGTTTTTCTTTGCGCGCCTCATGCGCCGCGGCCGCTACCTGACCCTGGTGGACCTTTTTCAACTGCGCTACGGAAACGGCATGGGGATGCTTTCGGCCATTTCGCTCACCGTGGCGGAGATGGGCTGGGTGGGGGCCCAACTGGTGGGCTTCGGGACCATCATCCACTTTTTCAGCGGTCTTCCCTTGGGCTGGGGGATCGCCATCTCCACCCTCATCCTGGTGGTCTACACCTACCTGGGCGGCATGTGGTCGGTGACCCTCACGGACGTCTTCCAGATGATCATCCTCACGGTGGGCATGATCGTCATGCTGGTGGTGGCCGTGCCCCTGGCCGGCGGCTGGGGCGAGATCTTCTCCTCCCACACCTCCAACATGATGGAGCTTCCCACCTGGTCCTTCCTGCCGGAAAAGGGGGACGCGGGGTTTCTCTACTACACGGGTTATGTGGGCTGGTTCTACTGGCTGGCCGCGTGGATGGCCATCGGGCTGGGGTCCATCCCCGCCCAGGACCTCATGCAGCGCATGCTCTCGGCCGGTGACGAAAAGGTGGCCTCTTATTCCTCCTACCTGGCGGGCCTTCTCTACGTGACCGTGGGCATGATGCCCGTCGTCATCGGCCTCATCTACTTCAAGCTCAATCCTAACCTGGGCCCCGAAGACGCCCTCAACAAGATCCTCCTTTTCATGGCCACGGACCACCTGAGTCCCTTCTTCGCCGTGGTCTTCGTTTCGGCCCTGGTGGCGGCCCTCATGTCCTCTTCGGACAGCGCCATCCTGGCGGCGTCGTCCATGGTGGGCTACAACGCCTACAAGATCCTGAAGCCCGAGGTGACCACGGAGCAGACCCTCAAGGCCACCCGGATCGCCGTGCCCATCGTCACGGGAATCTCTCTCATCCTGGCCCTCTACTTCGAAGCCATCTACAACCTCATGGTGATCTCCTGGTCCGTGCTGCTGGTTTCGCTCTTCGCCCCGTACGTGGCGGCCTACTTCTGGAAAGGGGCCAACCGCCTGGGTGCCCTGGCGTCCTACGTGGCGGGTTTTGTGGCCTGGATCGTGGGCTACTACGCCTACCTTCCCATGACCCTGGAAGCCAACAAGGTGAGCCCCGACTGCCTGCCGCCCGAGACCTTCGCGTCCGTGGCCACCACGGTGGAGGGCGTGGGGCAGGTCTATTTCGACTGGGCCATGTGGGATGCGCTCTACATCAGTTCCGTCTGGGGCCTCATCGCCTCCGTGGTGGCCCTGGTGGCGGTGTCGCTGCTCACCCGCTCCATGGATCCTCCCATGCCGCTGGTGGACATCGACGGCGAGCCCATGCCCGTGCGAAACTGGATGGGAATCTTCGGCAAGGCTTGATGAACGCGGCGTCCGTGGGGGACCCGCCGGGGTTCCCCCGCCGAGCCGGGAATCACCCCCGAGGCCGTGGGGGCGGAAGATTTTTCGCCCCCACGGCCTTTCACCTCATCCCGTTGCAATGCTATAAGGAACCTAATGCGGTATCCGGAACTACGGTCGTCTTGCTGTGTCCTTTCCTTCGGGGGAGCCCATGAAACGATCCGTGGACGCCATCGACGAAAAGATCATCGACCTGCTGCACGAAAACGGGCGGATGTCCAACACGGAGATCGCCAAGAGGATCAACGTCTCCGAGGCCACCGTCCGCAACCGCCTGAACCGTCTCATCCAGGAAGACATCCTGAGGATCCTGCCGGTGGTGAACCCCGCCAAGATGGGCCTGAGCATCACCGGCAACCTGAAGGCCACCATTGATCTCAAGAAGTTGGACTACGTGGTGGAGGAACTCAAGAAGCTGGACGAGATCTGGTACATCGCCCTCACCACCGGCGGCACCGACCTGGACGTGGAGTTCGTGGTGCCGTCCCTGGACCACCTGCACACCTTTCTTTTCGACAAGGTCAACAAGATCGACGGGGTCGTGCGCACCCAGACGGCCTTCGTCATGAAGCGCTACATCAAGCGGCGCTACGACTACACGGACGAATCCAAGGAATGGGACGTCGTGGGCGGCTGAGCCCGTCCCGGTGGGACGGTAACGAAGGGGACGCGGGCTCCCCGGGGAGGTGGACGACATGCACGGCTTTTACGGAACCCTCATCCATGTGGACCTATCCAAGGCGGCCGTTGAGCGGGAAGATCTTCCCCACGACCTGCTGCGGGAGACCCTGGGCGGCAAGGGCCTGGCGGTGGAGCTTCTCCTGCGCCACGTTCCGCCGGGGGCCGATCCCCTGGGGCCGGACAACTGCGTGGTGATCGCCGGGGGGGCGGCCACGGGAAGCCCGGTATGGGGCTCCTGCCGCCACGGGATCTATGCCAAGAGTCCCCAGACGGGGCTTTTCGCCGAATCCTATTCGGGGGGCACGGTGGCCGAGCGCATGGCCGGAGCCGGGGTGGACGCCGTGCTCATCCGGGGAGGGGCGGAAAAGCCGGTCTGGATCGAGATCGGCGAGGCGGGATGCTTCCTCCACGATGCCTCGGATCTCTGGGGCCGGGACACCTTCGAGACGGAAGACCGGGTGAAGGAATGGATCCAGAAGAACCGGCCGGACGCCGGCAAGCCGGGGGTGCTCACCATCGGGCCCGCGGCGGAAAACGGCGTGGCCTTCGCCGTGGTGGAAAACGACTATTGGCGCAGCGCCGGCCGCACGGGAACGGGCGCCGTCCTGGGGGCCAAGAAGGTGAAGGCGGTGGCCTTCTGGGGAAAGCGGGCCAAGGAATTCGCCGACCCGGAGCTTATCAAGCGCTTCGCCAGGGACGTGGCCCGGGAGGGAAAGGAAAACCCCGGGGTCAAGGCCTACAAGTCCATGGGTACGTCCATGCTGGTGGACATCCTGAACGAAGCGGGGGGATTTCCCACCCGCTACTGGCACAAGGGGCGGGCGGATCATCGGGAAGGCATCAACGCCTCGGCGCTCCACGAGCGCTGCGACGTGAAGCCCCACGCGTGCCTCAAGTGCTTCATGGCCTGCGGGCGCCTGAGCACGGTGAAGTCCGGCCGCCACCAGGGGCTGGTCGTGGAAGGCCCCGAATTCGAGACCATCTATGCCTTCGGCGGCCTGTGCGAGGTGGCGGACATCGAAGAGATCGCGTACCTCAACGACCTGTGCGACCGCCTGGGCCTGGACACCATCACGGCCGGAAACCTGGTGGGCTTCACCATCGAGGCGGTGCGGCGCGGTGCGGTGGACTACGACATCGACTACGGGCAGGTGGACCGCATGGCCGCCCTCCTGCAAGACATGGCCTACCGGCGCGGGATCGGGGACGTGCTGGCCCGGGGCATCCGCCATGCGGCGGCCCAGTGGGGCCTGGAGGACCTGGCCATCCACGTGAAGGGCATGGAACCGGCGGGCTACGACCCGCGCGTGCTCAAGGGAATGGGCCTGGCCTACGGCACCTCGGACCGTGGCGCGTGCCACCTTCGGGCCACCTTCTACAAGCCGGAACTGAGCGGCATGGTGGATCCGGAAATGATCCGGGGCAAGGCCAGGATCTTCTGCGAGTGGGAGGATCGCCTCACCGTCTTCGACACCCTGATCCTGTGTCGCTTCTACCGGGATCTCTACCAGTGGGATTCCCTGGCCGAGATCATCCGGGGAACCGCCGGCCTGGACCTGGACACGGAAGGCATGCGGCGGATAGCGTGCCGGATCAAGGACCAGATCCGAAGGTTCAACATCCGAGAGGGCCTCACGGCCGAAGACGACCGGCTGCCGGTGCGCTTCCACACGGAGCCGCTTCCCGAAACCGGGAAGGTCCTCACCGAGGAGCAGATGGAGATCATGTTGCAAGAATACTACCGGGAGCGGGGCTGGGACGAAAACGGCACACCCCCGGCGGCCCGCTGAGAAGGGACCGCGCAACCAAAGGGCGCCGTCGGGTTTTTCGATCACCGTGCGCGTTCAACCATGCGGGGTGGCGCAAGGCGGGCCATGTTCGTTAGCGGGCGGGGATAAGCCCCGCCCCTGGCCGGCAGAATCTTTTTTGTAGGGGCGGGGTTTATCCCCGCCCGCCGGAACCTCGCGATTGGGAACGATCGTCCGGTTTCATGGGAAAGAGAACCGCGAATGAACGCGAATAGACGTGAATAAGTCTTTTCAATGGGAGGAGCGGCCTTGGCCCCGATTCGGATCGTCGGCAAGCTGGCTCCCACAGAAGATGCTTCTCGGTTCACTCTTTTATCCATGCGGGGTGGCGGGCCTTACCATGATCGTTAGGTTTGCACCTTCCCTGTGGCGGGCCGACCGATGACACGGACGGACCAAACCCGGGAAGACCCCGGCGGGAGCGCCGTGGTCTTCAACGAAGTGCAGCTCATCCTGGCCGAAAAGCGCACGTCCCTTTCCGTCCTTCGGACGGGAATCGCCATCTTCGTCCTTCCCCTTTCCGTCTTGAGCCTGCTCATCACCACATCGCGCTATTACGTGATGCAGGACGTCTGGCCTCTCCTGGCGCCCCTACTGGTCCTTTGCGTCCTCCTGGCCCTGCTGGGCGCGTACCTGGTCATCCGCTCCATCACCCGGATCCACCACTACGACCGCCTCATTCACCATCTGAAACAGCGCCACAACGTGCTCAACGAGCTGGTGGACTGAAGGAACCCGGGCGCCGGCCTGGGATCGATGGGCGTGAGGGCAACCCGTTTGCCCGAAAGACTGTCCCACGTATTCCGTTCACCCATGGCAGAGACGGTGTGTGCGCTGGGTCCGTAGGGGCGGTTCGCGAACCGCCCCTACAGGAGCTCGTCCGAAAACGGTTCTCCGCCTCGAGATGGCATGGAATTTCCGTTCTTTCAGCCGCGGGGCTTCAGCCCCGCGGATAGGGGCCCGTGTAGCACTTTCACACAAACGATCATGCTCTCCCTTGTGCCACCCCGCGCGGGTGAAAGAACCGGCACCGGGGCACTGCCCACCCTGTGGGCGCCGTTCCCACATCTCGCTCATTGCCATTGGCGTCTATTCGCGTTCATTCGCGGTTTTCTTTCATGTTAAATGCTCTGAGATCTGGGCGCCGCGTATCGCCCGATCGCCCTGTTTGCTTTCTTCCTCGCTTTCAGGTAATTTCACACTCAATTGTGCCTTGTCTGTTGCGCAGGTGGCAGTCACCCGCCGGGATCGCCCGCTTTTTCACCGCCTGATTGCAAGGGAGCTCATGATGCCCAGGTTCCCGTGGTTCGGCCGCCTTCTTGTCCTGCTGGTTCTTACCCAGCCTGTTTTCGCCGCCGAGAATCCGCCCGTTCCGGCCGGGGGGGCTTCCCCGGAGGCCGGATCCTCCGTGTGGACCCTGGACCGGGCGGCCACCGCGGCCCTGGAAAACCACCCCCGGCTGCAGGCCACGGCTGCGGCAAGGAAGGCCGCCGAGGCCGGGCTTCGCGAAGCCCGCTCCGGCTACCTTCCCGGTGTCGGCCTTTCCCAGAAGGTGGTCCGCAGCAACCATCCCGTCTTCGTCTTCGGCTCCCTTTTGGAACAGGGACGCTTCGGACCGTCCCACTTCGACCCCGGATTTCTCAATGACCCCGATCCCCTCACCAATGTTCGCTCGGAAGCGTCCGTGCGATGGACCCTTTTCGACCAGTGGTAGACCCCGGCGCGGGTTTCCGAGGCCGAGGCCGGGAAGGGGCGGGCTTCCCTGCTGGACCGTTGGGCCCGCCAGCAGGTTCTCGACGCGGTAATCCGCACCTTCTACGGCGTCCTGGTGGCGGACGCCCGCGTCCGGGTGGCCCGGGAAGCGGTGCGAAGCGCCGAGGCTCAGGTGCGCCGGATCCGGGATCTTTTCGAAAACGGCCAGGTGGTTCGATCCGATCTTCTGGCCGCTGAGGTGCAGTGGGCCGACTTTCGGCAGCGGCTCATCCAGGCGGAAGGGGACGCGAGAACGGCCCGGGCGGCCTTTCTCACCGCCCTGGGCAGGCCCGATTCCGGCCCGGGGGTGCACGTGGAGGGAGAAATTCCACGCGGGCCCTTTCCCCGCGGGCCCTTGGAGGAAGCGGTCCAGGAGGCGATCCGGGTCCGCCCCGATCTGGAAGCCCTGCGCCGGGAGGTGGACGCCGCGGCCGCCCGCCTCCAGGGTTCCCGGGGCCTCTACCTGCCCCGCCTGGACGCCTTTTCCACCTACGGGTTGAGCGGCGAAGACCTTTCCCGGGGAAGTTCCGACTACACCGTGGGCCTGGCGCTCAGTTGGGATCTTTTCCGCCCGGAGCGGTCTCCCGCCGTGGAACGGGCCCGTGCCGGGCTGGAGATGGCCCGGGCGGCCCTCCGGGAGGCGGAAGACCGGGTGCGGTTCCAGGTGACGGAGTCGTGGGAGGCTCTTCAATCGGCCGAAAAGCGCCTGGACGTGGCCGAAAAGGCCGTGCGGCAGGCGAGGGAGGCTCTCCGGATCGTGCGGGATCGCTACGGGGAGGGACTCACCACCATCACGGAGCTGCTGCGGGCGGAAACGGCCCACCTGCAGGCCCGGCTGCAGGCCCTGGAAGCCCGCTACGCCCATGTGACGGGCTATGCGGCCCTGCTGTTGGCCCAAGGCCGCCTGGACGATCTGAGCGCGTTCGCCCGCCCGTGAGTCCCGCCGGCGTTCACGGCGGTGCACGAGTCTATCCAGGCGTCTGTTCGAAAACGCCAAGGATGACCGCGTTTCTAGTAGCGCAGTCCTTCAGGGCTGCGTAAGAGCCCTTGGAGCCTGTCCGAGAACTCTCACAACCGTCACCCCCGCGCAAGCGGGAGTCCATAAGTCACCGGAAATCCTGGATCCCCGCTTCCGCGGGGATGACGAAGGGGCGTTGAACGCCGCAAATCTGCCGTTCTCGGACAGCCTCCCAGGACGGCGGATAGGTTATCGGGCATAGTGCCTGTCACTTCAAGGGGCTGCGATGATCTCTTTCCGCGGGGCTGAAGCCCCGCGGCTACGGAAAAGACGGATTCCTTGGGGGGGCATGAAGGAGGTGCGTTCTCAGAGAGCCTCTTGGGGAAACCGGGGAGGTGTAGGGGCGAATCATTATTCGCCCCTACGCTTCCTGTCCTCTGAGGCTGCCCGGGGGGTCGGGATGCGATGGGTGACTTCGTGAAAATCTCGGAACAGATCGAGGAGGAACGGGTGGGTCCACAAATGGGATCAAGCGCAGGCCCGGCGGTCCGTGCCGGCCGTCTGAGAAGATTCCTGTGGGGGGCGGCCGCGGCCGCCTGGCTGCTCCTGTGGGGCTGCTCCGGGGAAAAGGCTCCCGCGCCGCCGGAGGCGCCCCGGGTTTCGGGGGTACCGGTCCTCGCCGTCCGGGAGACGTCGGTTCCGGAAACGGTGGAATTTCCCGGCACGGTGAAGGCGGCCGTCGCGTCCGTTCTTTCATCCAAGGTCCTGGGGCGGATCACGGCGGTTCATGTGCGGGAAGGGGATCCGGTCCACAAAGGCCAGGTGCTGGTGGAGGTGGACGCCCGGCAGGTGACGGCGGGACTGCGGCAGGCGGAGGCGGGCCTGGAGCAAGCCCGCTTTGCGGTCCGGGAAGCCGAGGAGGCGGTGTGCGTGGCCAAGGCGGATCTTCAGGCCACTCAGGCCGAGCGGGAGCTGGCCCGGGTGACCTTTGAACGGTTCAAGAATCTTTTCGCCCGGGAATCCGTGAGTGCCCAGGAATACGACCAGGTGGCGGCCCGATACAAGGCGGCTTCCGCCCAGGTGGAAAAGGCCCGGCGCGCCGTTCAGGCGGCCCAAGCCCGAAAGGCCCAGGCCCTGGCCCTGGAGCAGGCGGCCCAGGCGGCCCTGGAAGACGCCCGGTCCCTCCTGGACTACGTTCGGATCGCGTCCCCCGTGGACGGCGTGGTGACGGCAAAACACGTTGAGGTGAGCCAGATGGCCGCTCCCGGCGTGCCGCTGGTGACCGTGGAGGACACGAGCCGGTACCGCCTGGAAGTGGCCGTTCCCGAAAGCTCCCTGGGGTTCATCCGCCTGGGCGACCCGGTGCCGGTCTTCTTCCCTGAAGCCGCGGAGCCGATCACGGGACGGGTTTCGGAGATCGTCCCGGCCCTGGATCCCGCCTCCCGCACGGCCCTGATGAAGATCGAGCTGGGTGGGAGGGAAAAGGGGAAAGGGGAAAGGGGGAAGGTCAAAGGTGAAAGGCTAAAGGTAAAAGGAGAAAAGGAGAGGGAAGGAGGAGAAGGGGTGGAAAAAGGGGAGAAGTCGGACGGGAGCCGGGGCCCGGACGGGAGCGCCCAGGCGCAGATTACGGGAACGCAACCGGAAGGCAGGCAGGCCGAGGAATCGGCCCTTTCTCCTTTACCCTTTGCCCTTTCGCCTTCCACCCTTCTACGCTCCGGTGCCTTCGCCCGGGCCCGGTTTCGCGTGGGAGAGCGCACGGCCGTGCTCGTTCCCCGCGAGGCGGTCTATGAACGCGGCCAGCTCACCGGCGTCTTCGTCGTGGAAGCCGACGGGACGGTCCGCGCCCGGCTGGTGCGTCTGGGAAAGAGCCTGGACGGGAAAGTGGAGGTCCTTTCCGGCCTGAAGCCCGGCGAACGCATCGCCTCCCGCATCGTGCCCGGTCTTGTGGACGGCGCCCGTCTGGTCCGGAACTGAGAGCCATCCATGAACGTACATCTGGGAATAGCCGGAAGACTGGCCAAGGCCTTCGTGGATTCCAAGCTCACCCCGCTTGTCATCGCCGCCTCCCTGCTGCTGGGGCTGGGATCCGTGGCGCTGCTCCCGCGGGAAGAGGAGCCCCAGATCATCGTTCCCATGATCGACATCTTCGTGGGCATGCCGGGGGCGTCGGCCAAGGAGGTGGAGGAGCGGGTCACCAAGCCCATGGAAAAGCTCCTGTGGGAGATTCCCGGGGTGGAATACATCTACTCCACGTCGTCCCCGGGAAGATCCTTCGTGGTGGTGCGCTTCAAAGTGGGGGAGGACGAAGAAGAGAGCATCGTCCGGCTGAACCAGAAGATGTTCGCCAACTTCGATCTCATCCCGCCGGGGGCCACCCCTCCGCTCATCAAGCCCCGGTCCATCGACGACGTGCCCATCCTGGCCCTCACCTTGTGGAGCGAGCGCCTGGGCCCTTACGATCTGAGAAGAGTGGCGGCCCAGCTCCACGACCAGATCAAGCAGGTTCCCAACGTCTCAGAAGTGAACATCATCGGCGGGCAGCGACGCCAGATCCGCGTGTTCCTGGATCCCGCCCGGCTGGCTTCCCGCCGGGTGTCGGCTGACGGCCTCCTGGAGTCGCTCCGGCAAGCCAACCGGGTCGACCCGTCGGGCCGGATGGTTTCGGGAAACCGTGAAATCGTGGTGGAATCCGGCGAGTTTCTGCGCTCCGCGGAAGACGTGGGATCGGTGGTGGTGGGGATTCACGGCGGACGACCCGTCTATCTTCGGGACGTGGCCAGGATCGAGGACGGGCCGGAGGAGCCGGCCGACTACGTCCTGTTCGGCACGGGGCCCCGCTACCAGGGCGATCCGGTCCGGGGACTTCACCCCGCCGTGACCCTTTCCGTGGCCAAGCGCAAGGGAACCAACGCCATCGACCTGGCGGAAACCATCCTGCACAAGGTGGAGGGCCTCAAGGGATCCCTCATCCCCCGGGACGTGCGGGTCACCGTCACCCGAAACTACGGGGAGACGGCCAAGGAAAAATCGGATGAGCTCCTGAGCCACATGACCATCGCGGTCATCTCGGTGAGCCTCCTGATCCTTTTCACGCTGGGCGTGAGGGAATCGGGCGTGGTGGCCATCGCCATCCCCGTGACGCTCTCCCTGACCTTGGCCGTCTTCTACCTGGGCGGCTACACCCTGAACCGGGTGACCCTCTTTGCGCTCATCTTCTCCATCGGCATCCTGGTGGACGATGCCATCGTGGTGGTGGAAAACATCGTACGCCACTACCGCATGCCGGAAAACCGCGGCCGTCCGGTGTCGGAAGTGGCCGTGGAGGCGGTGGCGGAGGTGGGAAACCCCACCATCCTGGCCACCTTCGCCGTGATCGCGGCCATCCTTCCCATGGCCTTCGTGCGGGGGCTCATGGGGCCCTACATGCGGCCCATTCCCGTGGGAGCCACCGCGGCCATGCTCTTTTCCCTGCTGGTGGCCTTCGTCATCACGCCGTGGGCCAGCGTGAGGATCCTCAACCGGGACAAGGAGGCCGCCGGGGAAGTCGAGGGATGGACCACGCGGGTCTACCGGCGGGTGATGCGCCCGCTCCTTCACCGGCCCCTGGGGCGCTATGGATTTCTGGCCTTCGTGGTGGTCCTGCTGCTGGCGGCCTGCAGCCTGGTGCTCTTCAAGGCCGTGCGCGTCAAGATGCTTCCCTTCGACAACAAGAGCGAACTGCAGGTGATCATCGACATGCCGGAAGGGAGCAGCCTGGAGGAGACGGCCGCGGCGGCCCGCCACATGGCCCAGGTGGTGGCGGCAACCCCCGAGGTGACCCAATACCAGATCTATGTGGGGACGGCCTCGCCTCACAACTTCAACGGCCTGGTGCGCCACTATTTCCTGCGCCGGGGCGGGAACGTGGCGGACATCCAGGTGAACTTCGTCCCCAAGGGGGACCGCAAGGCCCAGAGCCACGACATCGCCCGGCGGCTGCGACCCGAGATCCAAAGAATCGCCGCCCTTTACGGAGCCAACGTGAAGATCGCCGAAATCCCGCCCGGCCCTCCGGTCCTCCAGACCCTGGTGGCGGAAATCTACGGCCCCGACTACCAGCGGCAGATTCAAATCGGCCGGCGGGTGAAGGAGATCTTTGAAAAGACCGACGGCGTGGTGGACGTGGACTGGTACGTGGAGGATGACCAGCCCAAGGTGATCTTCTCCGTGGATCGGGAGAAGGCCGCCCTCCACGGCGTGAGCGTGGAGCAGGTGAGCCGGGTGCTTTCGGCGGCCGTGGCCGGATCACCCGTGGGGCTGGCCCACATCCCGCAGGAAAAGGAGGACGTTCCCATCGTCCTTCGGCTGCCGCTGGAAGAGCGGGCGCGGGTGCCGCAGATCCTCTCCCTTCGGGTCATGAACCCGGCCGGAAAGCTGATCCCCTTGAGCGAACTGGTGAAGGTGCGGGAGACCTTCCAAGACAAGAGCATCTACCACAAGAACCTGCTTCCCGTGGTGTATGTCACGGGGGACGTGGCCGGCCAGGAAGAAAGCCCCGTCTATGCGATCCTCAAGATGAACGAAAAACTGGATCGGCTGGTCCTTCCCGAAGGTTACCGCCTGGAGCGGCACGTGGCGGCCCTGCCGCTTTCCACGGAACGCTATTCCATGAAGTGGGACGGCGAATGGCACATCACCTACGAGGTCTTCCGGGACCTGGGGCTGGCCTTCGCCGCCGTGCTGGTGCTCATCTACATCCTGGTGGTGGGCTGGTTCCAGTCCTTTGTAACGCCGCTCACCATCATGGCGGCCATTCCCTTCTCCCTGGTGGGGATTCTGCCGGCCCACGGCCTTTTCGGCATCTTCTTCACGGCCACGTCCATGATCGGGTTCATCGCCGGGGCGGGCATCGTGGTGCGAAATTCCATCATCCTGGTGGACTTCGTGGAGCTGCGCCTCAGGGAGGGCATGCCTTTGGAGGATGCCGTGGTGGACGCCGGGGCGGTGCGGTTCCGGCCCATGGTGCTCACGGCCGTTTCCCTGGTGGTGGGAGCGGCGCCCATGCTGCTGGATCCCATCTTTCAGGGCCTGGCCCTCGCCCTCATGGCCGGAGAGGTGGCATCGCTTCTGCTCTCGCGCATGGCCGTGCCCATTCTCTACTTCTTGAGCCGTCGCTGACGGGGAGCGGGGCGCACCCGAAGATGCGCCCCGCCGGGGAGGGGTGAGAAGGGAGGGGTTAGAGAAGGGTGTCGATGGGCACGTATTCCAGGCCGAAGGCGTCGGCCACGCCCTTGTAGGTGACCTTGCCGTCCACCACGTTGGCACCCAGCTTGATCTCCTGGTTTTCCTGCATGGCCCGCTTCCAGCCCTTGTTGGCGATTTCCACCGCATAGGGCAGGGTGGCGTTGGTGAGGGCCAAGGTGGAGGTCTTGGCCACGGCGCCCGGCATGTTGGCCACGCAGTAGTGGACCACCCCGTCCACCACGTAGATGGGATCCTTGTGGGTGGTGGGCTTGGACGTTTCGAAGCAGCCGCCCTGGTCGATGGCCACATCCACGATCACGGCCCCTTCCTTCATGGTGGGCAGCATGTCGCGGGTGATGAGCTTGGGGGCCTTGGCGCCGGGGATGAGCACGGCGCCGATGACCACGTCGGCCTTCTTCACCAGTTCCCGGATGGCGGCCGGAGACGACATGAGCAGGAAGCAGTTGGCGGGCATGACGTCGCTCAGGTACCGCAGCCGTTGCAGATTCATGTCCAGAAGATAGACCTTGGCGCCCAGGCCGCAGGCCATCTTGGCCGCGTTGGTGCCCACCACGCCGCCGCCGATCACCACCACCGTGGCCGGTTCCACGCCGGGAACGCCGCCCAGCAGGATCCCTTGGCCCCCGTGGGTCATCTCCAGGTACTTGGCCGCTTCCTGGATGGCCATGCGCCCCGCCACTTCGCTCATGGGCGTGAGCAGCGGTAGCGACCCGTCGGCCTTCTGGATGGTTTCATAGGCGATGTTCACCGACCGGCGCCGGATGAGGGCCTGGGTGAGCTCCTCGTCGGCCGCCAGATGGAGGTACGTGAAGACGATCTGGCCTTCCCGGATGAGGTCGTATTCCGGGGGCAGGGGTTCCTTTACGTGCATGACCATGTCCGCCCGGTCGTAGATCTCCTTGGGGGTGGCCACGATCTCGGCTCCGGCTGCCGTGTAGGCCTCATCGGTGAACCCGCTTCCCACGCCGGCCCCCTTTTCCACCAGCACCGTGTGGCCGTTCTGGCGCATCACTTCCACACCCGCCGGGGTCATGGCCACGCGATTTTCTTCCGCCTTGATTTCCTTGAGCACGCCGACAATCATTTTCCTCTCCTTTTTGCTTGCTTCATTCCACGTCCTGGCAACAGGAAGAATAGAGCTCCTTGGCATGGTAGGAGCTTCGAACCAGCGGACCGCTGGCCGTTTCCTGAAAGCCCATTTGCAGGGCCCTTTGCTTCCATTGGGCGAATTCCTCGGGGGTGACGAAGCGGTCCACCGGAAGATGTTCGCGCGACGGCTGCAGGTATTGGCCCAGGGTGAGCATGCGGCAGCCCACATCCAGAAGGTCCCGGAGGGTCTGCCCGATTTCGTCGTCCGTCTCCCCCAGGCCCAGCATGAGGCCCGACTTGGTGGGGATGTGCGGGGCATGCCGGCGGGAGCGGTCCAGGAGCTCCAGGGAGCGGTCGTAGCGGGCTCCGGGGCGCACCGTCTCGTAGAGGCGCGGGACCGTCTCCAGATTGTGGTTCAAGACATCGGGGCCGGCGTCCAGCACCCGGTACAGAGCGTCCCGGCTTCCCTGGAAGTCGGGGATGAGCACCTCCACGCGTGCTTCCGGAATGCGCTCCTTCACGGCCCGGATGGTGTTCGCGAAGGCTTCCGCCCCGCCGTCCGGCAGATCGTCCCGGGTGACGGAGGTGATCACCACGTAGCGAAGACCCAGGCGGGCCGCGGCGCCGGCCACCCGCTGGGGCTCCCCGGGGTCCGGCGGCCCGGACGGGCCGTGTTCCACCGCACAGAAGCGGCACCGCCGGGTGCACCGGTCACCCAGGATGAGGAAGGTGGCCGTCTTGTGTGAAAAGCACTCAAACTGGTTGGGGCAGCGGGCTTCCTGGCAGACGGTGTGGAGCACACCCTCCCGGAGCAGGCGGCTCACCTGCTGGTAGGCGGGATCCGACGGCAGGCGCCGCCGCAGCCAGGAAGGCTTGCGCGTTCGAATGGGTTGGTCCTGCTTGGGTGCCGTCATGGCCGGTTTCCTTTGGCACGCTTCACCGATCACGAACTACGGATCACGGATCACGAATTACGGATCACGAATTACGGATCACGAATTACGGATCACGGATCACGGATCACGGATCACGGGCTGAAGGTCCAATCCCAGGACGCGGGCCGTGTGGGCGAGAACGCTTCGGCGAACGGCCTGCATGTCCAGGGTCTTTCCCGTTTCCCGGGCCAGGGAGGTCATCTCCACGCCCGCCAGCCCGCAGGGGTTCACCCAGCGGAAGGGCTCCAGATCCACCACGGCGTTCAGGGCGAAGCCGTGGAAGCTCACTCCGTGGCGGACGGCGATCCCGATGCTTCCCAGCTTCTTGCCGTTCACCCACACGCCCCGGTTTCGGCCGTCCCGGCGGGCGGAGACCCCGAAATCCGCCGCCGTTTGGATCATGATCTCTTCCAGGGCCTCCACGAAGGCCGTCACCTTCCATCCGGCGGAAGGCAGGTGCACGATGGGATAGCCCACCACCTGGCCCGGCCCGTGGTAGGTGATGTTTCCTCCCCGTTCGATGGGAACCACGGGGATGCCCCGACGGCGCAGCATCTCTTCGGGAACCGTGAGGTTTTCCAGGCCGCCCCGCCGCCCCAGGGTGAAGACCGGGGGATGTTCCAGCAGGAGGAAGACGTCCCGGTCCAGGCGCCCGCCGTGGCGGGCGTCCACCAGGGAATGTTGGAGCTCCAGGGCCTCCCGGTAGTCCAAAAGCGGGATGTCCATCAGGAGGCCGGGGCGTCGTTTCGTCCGGGCCGGTGTGTTCATGGTTTCCGCGACTCCCATGGCCGGTGACGTGTCTCCTTCGGTACGGCTCGGCGCCGCCGGAGCTGAGGCTTCGCCCCGGGTGCCCGGCGGGCGGGGATGAACCCCGCCCCTACCATTGAAAAAAATCATTCGTGGTTTTCTTTGCTTGGTCGCGTGGTTGTTGTATTGCCGCCCACGCTCGTCGCGCCTTTCGCCGCTCCTACAAGGGACCCTAGCCAAGGTTTTTTTATCACATTAACCCCCATCACGGACGGCCCGTGACAACGAAGGATGAAACGCACCTTGGGGAAGCCGGCCCCTGTAGGGGCGAATGATTATTCGCCCCTACAGGCCGCGCGCACGAGTGGAGCACGGTCGCGTTTCATATAAAGTTTCCCGCTTCCTCGTTTCCGCATCATGATGTTTTCTTTGCGCCTTTGCGTCTTTGCGCGAGACCTTTTTTACCCTCGCGCCAAGCTGTGAAGGCGCCATTTTCTTCCACCTTAACCCGCCAGGCAGGGACGGCGGGCCGCCTCCGCCTCGTTGAGCCGGCGCAGCTTGGGCTTGGTGGGCGCCCGGCGCACCCGCTCCGGATCCTCTTCCGCTTCCCGGGCGATGGCCCGCATGGCCTCGATGAACCGGTCCAGGTCCTCTTTCGTTTCCGTTTCCGTGGGTTCGATCATGATGGCCCCGTGGACCACCAGCGGGAAGTAGATGGTGGGCGGATGGAAGCCGTAGTCCATGAGCCGCTTGGCGATGTCCAGCGTGGTCACCTTGTGGGCCTGCTGCTTCTTGTCCGTGAAGACGCATTCGTGCATGCAGGGCCGGTCGAAGGGAAGGTGATAGACGTCCTTCAGCCGTTCCTTGATGTAGTTGGCGTTGAGCACGGCCAGCTGACTCACCTTCTTCAGTTCCGGGCCCATGGTCAGGATGTAGCTGTAGGCCTTGAGGAGCACGCCGAAGTTGCCGTGGAACGTGTGCACCTTGCCGATGCTCAGGGGAAATTCGTCGGAAAGACGGTACGAGCCGCCTTCCTTCACCACGCGGGGGACCGGAAGGAAGGGCTCCAGCTCCCTGGTCACGCACACGGGTCCCGCTCCGGGACCGCCGCCGCCGTGGGGCGTGGAAAAGGTTTTGTGCAGATTGAGGTGCAGCACGTCCACGCCGATGTCCTTCATGTTCACGATGCCCATGACGGCGTTCATGTTGGCCCCGTCGCAGTAGACCAGGCCGCCGTTTCGGTGGACGATCTCGGCGATCTCCTTGATGTTTTCCTCGAACAGCCCCAGGGTGTTGGGGTTGGTGACCATGATCCCGGCGGTCTCCTCGTCCATAAGTTCCGCCACCGCTTCCGGGTCCATGACGCCCCGGTCGTTGGACTTGAGGGGCACGGCCTGGAAGCCGCACAGGGCGCAGCTGGCCGGATTGGTGCCGTGGGCGGTGTCGGGGATGAGGATCTTGGTGCGCTTTTCCCCCTTGTTGCGAAAATGGGCGGCGAAGAGGAGCATGCCCGTCAGTTCGCCGTGGGCGCCGGCGGCCGGCTGCAGGCTCACCGCGTCCATTCCCGTCACCTCCGCCAGAAGCTCCTGCAGGTGGGCCATGAGTTCCAGCGCGCCCTGGCACAGCTCGTCGGGAAGGAGCGGATGGGCGCCGGCGAAACCGGGAAGCGACGCCTGCCGTTCATTGGTCTTGGGGTTGTACTTCATGGTGCAGGAGCCCAGCGGGTAGAAGCCCGTGTCCACGCCGAAGTTCCACTGGGAAAGGCGCGTGTAGTGGCGGATCACCTCCACCTCGCTCAGGTCCGGAAAGTCGGGGCCGGGACCGGCGTAGCGCTCGTCCAAGGCCTTTCGTTCCACGTCGCGCCGCGGCAGGGAATAGGCGCTGCGGCCCGGTTTTCCGCGTTCCCACAGCAGGGGCTCGTTCAAGATGAGACCGGTGGTTCCCTGGGGTGTTGTCATGACGAAACCTCCCTGATGAGCGCGTCCAGATCGTCGCGGCTCTTGGTTTCGGTGGCGCAGAAAAGGTAGTGGCCGTCCAGCTCGGGGTAGAGGGGGCCCAGGGGGAGGCCGGCGACGATCTTCTGATGCTGGAGCCGCTTCCAGGTGTCCGCGAAGCCCGCCGGAGCCTTCAGGACGAATTCGTGGAAGGTGGGCGCGGCGAACGGCGCCGAAAAGCCCGCGGCCAGGAGTCCTTCCTTCAGGTACTCGGCCTTGTCGTGGTTGAGCTGGGCCAGCTCGCGGATGCCCGTCCCGCCCAGGCTCGCCATGAACATGGCCGCCGTCATGGCGCACAGGCCCTGGTTGGAGCAGATGTTGGACGTGGCCTTTTCCCGGCGGATGTGCTGTTCGCGGGTGGAGAGGGTGAGCACGAATCCCGGGCGCCCTTCCAGATCGGTGGTCCGGCCCACCAGGCGGCCGGGCATCTTGCGCACGTGCTCCTGGCGCGTGGCGAACATGCCCAGGCCCGGCCCTCCGAAGGACTGGGGATTGCCGAAGCTCTGGCCCTCCCCGCAGACGATGTCCGCTCCCTGGGATCCGGGGCTCTTCACGATTCCAAAAGCCAGCGGTTCACTGAAACAGGCCACGAAGACGGCCCCGGCGTCGTGGATGGCCCGGCCCGCCGCTTCCAGGTCCTCCAGGCACCCGAAAAAGTTGGGCGACTGCACCGCCACGGCGGCCAGATCCTCGATTTCGCCGATGCCGGAAAGATCCGTGGTGCCGTCGGAAAGAATCGGCAGTTCCACCACTTCATAGCCGGTGGGCCTAAAATAGGTGGCCACCACGCGCCGGTAGAAGGGGTTCACGGCCCGGGAGACGGCCACGCGCTTCTTTTTGCGGGTGATGCGGAAGGCCATGAGGAGCGCTTCGGCCAGGGCGCTTCCGCCGTCGTACATGGACGCGTTGGCCACGTCCATGCCCAGCAGCCGGGCGGTGAGGGTTTGGTATTCGTAGATGCCCTGGAGGGTGCCCTGGCTGATCTCCGGCTGGTACGGGGTGTAGGCGGTGCTGAATTCGGAACGGCCCAAAAGATAGGAGACCGCGGAGGGAATATGGTGCTCGTAGCTTCCGGCGCCCAGATAGACCTTCCAGGAAGAGGCCGAAGCCATGCGGGCCGCCAGGCGGTCCATGTGGGCGTTCAGTTCCCACTCGGTAAGAGGCTCCGGAAGGTTCCAGGCGTCCTTTCTCCGGCAAGCCTCGGGGACGCCCGCAAAGAGCTCCTCCAGGCTCTCGGCTCCCACGGCTTTAAGCATGGAAGCCACATCGTCGGGTGTGTGCGGCAGGTACCTCATGATTCCATCCCCTTGAGGTGTTCCAGGTAGGCGTTCTTGTCGAGAAGTTCCTCCATCTGGGCCGGGTCTTCCGGCTTGACGCGGATCATCCAGCCGGCGCCGTAGGGATCCTTGTTGACCAGGTCGGGCGAGCCTTCCAGTTCTTCGTTCACCGCCACCACCTCTCCGGCCACCGGCATGTAGAGTTCGCTCACGGCCTTGACCGATTCCACGGAACCGAATTCCTCGCCCTTGTCGAAGGAATCGCCCACCTGGGGCAGCTCCACGTAAACGATTTCCCCCAGCTGGTCCTGGGCGAAGTCGGAGATGCCCACCACCACCTGGTCGCCTTCCAGGCGGGCCCATTCGTGGTCTTCCGTGTAACGAACGTCTTCGGCCAGGATCAATTCATGGATTTCCTTCATGGGGAGCCTCCTTTTCTGTTGTTTAGGCAAGCATCTGTTGAATGGGACGACGCGCCGTGCGGTTCGGGCGGATGTCGTCGGCGAGCTCCACGCGGATGGAACGGCGCCGGTCCTGGAGCACCAGGGGTGTGCCGGCCGGGAGATCCCGGGAGATCTTCACGAATCCGCAGCTGAGGCCGCGGGGCTGGAAGTCCTCCGGCTTGTCGGGGCTGGTGACCGAATAGATGCGGTCTCCAACCCGGCCGATGGCCATGTCGGTGACGCAGGTGAGCACCGTGCCCAGGACGTTTCCCTCCCCGTCCAGCACCTGGGCCTCATGGGGGTCGGTGAGTTTCCTCAGGTCGAAGCCCACAAAGGGCTTGGTGTAGGCGGGGGCGTCCAGGTCCAGCAGGGCCCGGGCGCCCAGGAAGTCTTTGGTGAAACCGGTCTTGTCTTCGTTAAAGGGCAGGGCGAAGTCCCAGGGGTGGTTAAAGAAGGGCCAGGGGCCGATGTCCTGGTGGGACAGGGGAAGGACGGCCCCGGCCCGTAGGGAATCCCTGGCGGCCAGTCCGCAGGGAAGGAGCCCGTCTTCCTGGCCCGCTTCCAGAAGGGCGTCCCAGAGGGCCTCAACGCGGTTCGGTGCCAGGAAGATCTCAAAGCCGAACTCGCCCGTGTATCCCGTGCGGGAAAGAAGGATGGGCGTTCCGTCCCGGAGGGTGACCGTATGGGCGTCCGGATGCGAGGGATCGAAGTGCCCCTTGAAGGAGAAATAAGCCATGCCCGAAAAGGCCGCTTCGGGATCGGCGAGGATGCGTGCCAGGATCTTTCCGGCCAGAGGTCCCTGGATATCCATCTTGCCCAGCCGGTCCGTGAGATCGACGATCTCCACGGAACGGGATCCCGCCTGCTCTTGAAGGTGAGCCGCCACCGGAGCCCCCATGCCGGCGTTCACCACCACCAGAAACTCCTCGTCGGACAGGCGATAGACGATGGAATCGTCCAGAGCCTCCCCCCGCTGGTTCAGGAAGGCCCCGTACACGCAGCGGCCCCTGGAAAGGGGGCGTTTGGAGGCGCCCACGCACCGTTCCAGATCCTTGGTGAAGGTCCACTGGAGAAGCGCGAAGGCGTCCCGGCCCCGGACGGAGACGGCCGCCATGTGGCTGGTGTCGAAAAGACCGGCGGACTGCACCACCGCCAGGTGTTCCGCCTTGGCGCCCGTGGGGTACCAGACGGGCATGTGGTAGCCGCCGAAATCGGCCATGTGGGCGCCTAGGGCCGTGTGCCGGCCGTGCAAGGGGGTGGTCTTGAGCGACGACATGGGAAACTCCTCTCAGAGAACGTAGGGTACCTTGATGTTGAAGGTCTTGTAGACCACGAAGGTTTCCACCGACTGCACGTTGGCGATCTTGGAAACCTCCTCCGTGTAGAACTGTAAAAGGTCGAATTCTTCGTTCAGAAGCACCAGCACCATCAGGTCGTAGCGCCCCGTGACGATGGTCACCGCCACCACACCCCGGAGCGCCTGGAAGGCTTGGGCGGCCCCCACCATGTCCATGTCCTGAAGTTTGACGCCTACGATCACCAGCCGATGCCCCGGTAGGGCTCCCGGATCCACCACGCCCGTGATGCTCAGGACCTTTTCCTCCATGAGCTTCTGGACCCGGTTGCGGACGGTGTTTTCCGTCAGGCCCAGATCCTCGGCGATCTTGCGGAACGATTTCCGCCCCTTTCGCAGGTGCTTGATGATGGCCAGGTTGGTTTCGTCGATCTTCATGGGGATGCGTTTCCGTTGGGGTCCGTCCTTTGGGGATCGTTTCGAACGCGCTCCAAGTTTTTATGAAGTACGCAAAAAAGGCAATCAAAATTTTCATTATCACAAATCGAATCCGTGTCAAATTGCAAAAAGGTGCGAAATGGAAAGATTGCACAGGAATGGGGGCGTGTTGTGAAGAAAAACGCATGTTGACGAAGCCAAACATTCCTTGACCCTGGGCGGGGCCTGGAGTAAGCAGGCCCTGCCTGGGAAAGAGGCGTTGCACAACAGAGGCTTTCGCCCCCTTTTTCCGATAGGTCAACCGGGAGGAAGGGGAGTTCGTTCCCCATCTCCATTCCTGATGAAGGAAAGCCCATGGAACAACACATCCTCATTATCGGAGCGGGCCCGGGGGGCTATGTGGCGGCGGTGCGCGCCGCCCAGGCCGGCGCCCGGGTCACGGTGGTGGAAAAGGACCATGTGGGCGGCACCTGCCTCAACTGGGGCTGCATCCCGTCCAAGGTCCTCCTGCATGCCACGGAAATCCTGGAAAAGGCCCGCCACGGGGCGGATTTCGGTCTCCGTTTTTCCGAGCCGCCCGCAATGGACCTGGCCCGGCTCATGGCCCGAAAAGAGAAGGTCGTGGACGATCAGCGAAAGGGCATCCGGGCGCTTTTCCAGCACCATAACATCCGGCTGGTGGCGGGGCGAGCCCGCCTGAGCGGGCCTGGCCGGGCCGTGGTGGATTTGCCCGACGGGACGGTGGAGGAACTCGCCTGGGATCGGCTCATCCTGGCTCCCGGAACGCGTCCCATGGGGCTTCCGGGCCTGGAGCCGGACGGGGAGAGGATCTGGTCCAGCGACCACGCCCTTTCCATGACGTCGGTTCCCCGGTCCATCGTTATCGTGGGCGGCGGGGTGATCGGCTGTGAATTCGCCACGATCTTGAGCGCCCTGGGGGCGCAGGTGACCCTGGTGGAGGCCCTGGACCGGCTGTTGCCTCTGCCGTCGGTGGATGCGGACTGCTCCAAGGTCCTGGAGCGGGAGATGAAAAAACGGAAGGTGGCTTTGCATCTGGGCCGCACGGTTCAGGACTGGGCTCGGGATGGGGACGGCCTGCGCGTGGTGCTGGGACCGTCCCCCTGGGTGGAGCCGCCCAAAGGCAAGAAGGCGGAACCCGTCACCGTCCATTGCGACAGGATGCTTGTCTGTGTGGGGCGCCGGCCCAATACGGACGGTCTCGGTCTGGACGCTCTGGGGGTCGCCTTGGACGAAAGGGGGTGGATCAGAGCCGACGAATCGATGAGGACCAATGTGGAAGGAGTCTACGCCATCGGTGACGTCCTGGGCCCGGCCCGGGTGATGCTGGCCCACGTGGCATCGGCGGAAGGGCAGGTGGCGGCGTCCTGTGCCTTGGGCGGCCGGGAGCGCATGGACTACGACGCGGTCCCCGGGGCCATCTTCTGCCGACCGGAAGTGGCCACGGTGGGGCTCACGGAGGCCCAGGCCGTGGAACGCGGCCTGGAGGTGCGTTCGGAAACCGTGCTGCTCAGGACCATGGGCAAGGCCCAGGTGCTGGGAGAGCTGGCCGGCGTGGCCAAGCTGGTGACCGAGAAAGGCTCGGGGCGCCTCCTGGGGGCCCATCTGGTGGGGGCGCACGCCACGGAGCTCATCGCCGAGGCGACCCTGGCCGTGCGCCACGGCATGACGGCCGAGGACCTGGCACGAACCATCCATGCCCATCCCACCTTGGCGGAGGTGATGGCGGAAGCGGCCTTCAAGGCAGCGGACCGCCCCTTGCACGGTTGAAGAGCTTGTCCGAAAAGGCATTGCCGATGACCGGGTTTTTCGGAGCGCAGCCCTTCAGGGCTGCGGAAGATCCCCGGGCACCGGATGGACCAGCGGTATGTTCCGTCACTTCACAGGGCTACGATGACCCTTTTCCGCAGGGCTGGAGCCCCGGGGCGACGAAGTAAACGGACGTTTCCCGACATCCTTATGCGGAAAACCATTCTCGGACAGGCTCTTGGCAGGCGGTCCGAAAACGGGCCGAGAGCGCTTTGCGGCTGCTCGCGGTGCTCCGCCCCGGGACCAAGGATGCCGCTGGACATTCTCCGACACGCTGCCGGGAGGCGCTGCGGCGGGCGTACGGATGCTCCCGCGGAAGCAGAAAAACCGAAATCTTGTGGAGGATCTTTTCATGGAAGGCTTGGCACACTCGATTGAAACGCTCGTAGGAAAGCTGGGCTCCTTCGCCTGGGGGCCGGTGATGATCGTCTTCTTGGTGGGAACGGGTCTCGTGCTGTCTCTGGGAACCCGTTTCGTCCAGTTCCGACGTCTTGGTCTCGCTTTCAAGCTGCTCTTTTCCAAACATCAAGCGAAAGACGGTGACATCACGCCGTTCCAGGCTCTCATGACCTCGCTTTCCGCCACCATCGGCACGGGCAACATCGCCGGTGTGGCGACGGCCATCGCGGCGGGCGGCCCCGGCGCCGTCTTCTGGATGTGGGTGACCGCTTCGGTGGGCGGCGCCAGCAAGCTGGGCGAAGCCGTTCTGGCCGTGAAGTACCGGGTCACCAACGAAAAGGGGGAAAAGTCCGGCGGCCCCATGTACTACATCAAGAACGGCATGCAGGAACGTTACGGCGGCAACTGGGCTTGGCTCGGATGGGCCTTCGCCCTTTTCGGCTTTATCGCCTCCTTCGGCATCGGCAACATGGTCCAGTCCAATTCCGTGGCCGACGCCATCCGTTCCACCCTGGGCGTTCCCACCTACATCACGGGGATCGTGCTGGCCGTGGCCACGGCCCTGGTGATCATCGGCGGCATCAAGAGCATCGCCCGGGTGACTTCCAAGATCGTTCCCCTCATGGCCGTGGTCTACGTGCTGGGATCGATCATCGTGCTCGTCACCAAGGCCTCGCTCATTCCCGAAGCCTTCGGTCTCATCTTTTCCAATGCCTTTACGGGTAAGGCCGTGGGCGGAGGCCTCCTGGGCACCGTGATCCGCTTCGGCGTGGCCCGCGGCGTCTTTTCCAACGAGGCGGGCCTGGGTTCCGCGCCCATCGCCCATGCGGCCTCCAAGATCAACGATCCGGCCGTCCAGGGTCTTATCGCCTCGCTGGGTTCCTTCATCGACACGCTCATCATCTGCTCCATGACGGCCCTGGTGATCCTGGTCTCGGGCCTGGTCCAGTTCACCCCGGAAGGTCTCATGGCCATCCAAGGAGGTCTTTCCGGAGCGGCCCTTTCCAGCGCGGCCTACGGTCAGAGTCTTCCCGGCATCGGTTCCTTCATCGTGTCCTTCGGGCTGGTCTTCTTCGCCTTCTCCACCATCCTGGGTTGGTACTACTACGGGTCCAAGTGCTTCGAGTATATCGCCGGGGTGAAGGCGGTGGAGATCTACAAGTGGATGTGGGTGGTCCTGGTCTTCGTGGGAGCCACCACGTCCCTCAAGTTCGTCTGGAACCTTTCCGACGCCTTCAACGGCCTCATGGCCATTCCCAACCTGATCGCGCTGCTGGCCCTGAGTCCGGTGATCTTCGAGGTGGTTCGCCGCTACGAGGCGAAGGATGCCCGGGATGTGAAGGCGGCCGCCGTGGCCGAGCCGGTCTCCAAGTGATGGAGGCCGGCGGCGATAAGTGCCGCTGGACCATTCAGCGATGGTAGAGGTTGGCTGTAGGGGCGAATCATGATTCGCCCCTACAGCTCGTTGGCAAGGAAAAGCGTCTTCCGGCATCCTCGACCCGCGCGCCGGGGGGTATCGCTACAGCAGGACATCCACGGCGGTGGACACGGCCAAGTTAACCACCCCGTTTCTGAATTGTTCGAGCCGGATGGCGCTCAGGCCCGCTTCCTTCAAAGCCGCCAGCTCCAGAAGATCCTTCTTGCTTTCCACGAGAAACCGGAACTCTTCCTTCGTCAGCCGGCCCTCCACGAGGAGCGCCGTCCATCTGCGAAGGTCGTCTTCCACGTCTTGTAGGAAGCGGTCCCCGCTCTTCAGGGCCTGCTCGCCCAGATCCGCCCAATGTTCGCGGACCATCCGGGCCAACCCGTCCTTCAAGGTCTCGAGGTAGCGGTCGAAATCCGACATGGGCTCATCCTTTCCGTCAGGGAATCCGTTTGATCTTGGCGGCCTCCAGGGCGATCACCTGGTCGAAATGCCTGGCGATCTCTTGGCGCAGCTCCCGGACGAAGACGGGGGACAGGCGCCCGGCCTGCTCCCAGCGTCGAAGAGCCCCGAAGATGGAGTGCCCCTCGGGGTCCATGAGGATTTCGTACTGCCGGGTGGTCAGCTCGTTTCGGGGCAGGGAGCGCACGTATTCGTAGGCCTTTTTCATGCGACTCCGAAACTGGTCGATGCGGGCCAGATGATCTCCATAGTGTTCCGTCGCGAGATCCAGCAGCTCCAGGGCCTCCACCTTGAGGGAGGTGGCCTGCACGTAGGCATAATGATCGTAGGGGGCGATGGCGGAGGCGCAGGCCCCCAGAAACAGCGGCAGGAGCAGGATAAGAAGGCGTCTTCTTCGGGAGGGCTCCATGGGATGGCTCCTTTCTTTCCATTTCTTCGGGATGGGTTCGGCCTTCTTGGCCATGTTGCGAACGTCCGCTGCGGGTGTCATGGGCTTCGGAAGCATTCGCCATGGATTCGGCTGGTTCAAGAGCGTGCATCCTCCTTCCGCCCGGAGCCGCCGGGGGCGTCCAGGGCCTGGGTCTTTCCGAAGAGGTAGCCGGCGATGGCGCCGAGCACCCCTATGGAAGCGGTGAGCTGTTCTTCCACGTCCGCCAGAATGACCAGCAGGATGGTGCCGAAGATGACGAAGACAAGCCCGCTGGCCGTGACCATCTGGGCCGCCGAGCAGGCGGGGCGCCGGCACATGAAAACGAGGACCAGGAGAAGCCCCACCATGGCGAAGACGCTGACAAGCAAGGCCTCGTAGAATTTGTACTCTTCCTGGCGCATCCGGTATTCATGGGTGAGCTCATCGGCCCTCTCCAACAGGGCCTGGCCTTCCGGGGACGCCATGAGCCGGGTCCTCAGGGCTTCCTGCGATTCCGCCGTTCGAGGCTCCTGGATCTTGGGCACGTTGGAGAAATCAAAAGAACGGAGGATGGCGTCCGTTGGATCCGATCCGGACGGCTCGACTTCTTGCGCCCGAGCAACCACGAGACCTGCCGCGAATACCCCTGGGGCGATCCATGCAGCGAAGCAAAGCCCGAGGATGAGGAAGCCTCTCCTAAGGTGAGGTGGTCTGGAGAATGCCGAGGAGGGTTTCATAGTGACGGACCTCTGCGGGAGTTCCCCGCCGTTTGGCCTGTTCCAGTTTGGTGGCCAGGGCGCGGCGAAGATCTTCCCGTTGCTCGGGGGTAAGGCGCAGGGCGTGGTTCCGGAAGTCTTCGTAGACTTGCGGATCCACCTGGGGTTCACGGGGCGACGGGGCCGTGGACGGAGTCGGCAGACTCTGCACGGGCGACTGACGGTAGGGTCCCTGGTATTGCTGACTGGGGAGCTGGTAAGGGCGCAGTTCCCCTGCACGGGTCCGGGGAGAAAAGAACATCGGCAAACAAAGGAGGAGGGTACCGATCAGGGTTCCTGTCTTCATGGAAAGCTCCGGGGCTCGGACCGAAGGTAAAAGAAAGGGACCGGAAGACGATAGTGTAGAAGAACCCGAAGATCCGGACGGGTCAAGGCTGAGGCGGAAAGAATGGGGGGAGGGAACCAAAAAAGGGCGGCCGAAGCCGCCCCGGTTGGCATCCTTAAACGGTAATTCCCAGAGGCGTGGGGTTTATGCCAGCGGTGGTTGCCTGTAGGGGCGGTTCGCGAACCGCCCCTACACAAAACGGGAAGAATAACCTCTCTAGGCGCCGATTTCCTCTTTGACGCCCACGGCCACCTTGTAGAGGATCGTGAGGATCAGAAATCCGGTGGCCCACACGCCGATGGTGATTCCCAGCTCGGGCACCGTGGGCACGTAGGGGGTCACCTTGTCGAACACGTTGGGAATGAAGCCGGTGACCACCAGGCCCACGCCCTTTTCCAGCCACAGACCGAAGAAGACGGCCACGCAGGCCACCTTCAGGAGCTTTTCGTTGTTGCGGAACTTGGGCGGAACGAGCAGGACCAGGGCGGTGGCGGAAAGAAGGACCGACAGCCACATGAAGGGCACCAGCTCGCCGTGGCCTTCATAGCCCACGAACTGGTAGATGAACCCGTGCATGTGGCCGGGAATCTGGCTGTAGAAGGCCGTGAAGACTTCCAACAGGAGGAAGAAGACGCTGGTGATCATGGCGTAGGTGACGATCTGGGAGAGCTTTTTGATGGCCCCGTCGCCGGGATCGAAATTGGTGCGCTTCTTCAACAGGTAGCAGAGCAGGATGAGAAGCGAGGGACCGGAGGCGAAGGCCGAAGCGAGAAAGCGGGCGGCCATGATGGCGGTGAGCCAGAAATGGCGGCCGGGAAGACCCGCGTAGAGGAAGGCCGTCACGGTGTGAATGGAAACCGCCCAGGGGATGGAGATGTAGATGAGCGGCTTCACCCACTTGGGCGGCGGCACTTCCTTGCGCTCGGCGCTCAGCACCGTCCAGCCGATGACGATGTTCAGAAAGAGGTAGCCGTTCAGGACGATCATGTCCCAGAAGAGGATGGAGTTGGGCGTGGGGTGGAGCAGCACGTTCAGGAGCCGCATGGGCTGGCCCAAGTCCACCACGATGAACAAAAGGCACATGGTCACCGCGCTCACCGCCAGGAACTCACCCATGATGGTGATGCGGCCAAAGTCCTTCACGTGGTGCAGGTAGTAGGGGAGGACCACCATGACGGCCGAGGCGGCCACCCCGACCAGGAAGGTGAACTGGGCGATGTAGAAGCCCCAGGACACATCCCGGCTCATGCCGGTGATCTTCAACCCTTGACTCAACTGGAGCATGAAGCAGGCGAACCCGATCCCCGAAAGGACGGCCAAGGCGGCCAGCAGGCTCCAGTACTTCTGACTTCCCTTCAATGCCTTTTCCAGCATGTCAACCCCTCATCAGATGATGTAGTAGACGTTGGGTCCGGTCCCGAGCGCGATCTTGCGGCGCAGGGTGTATTGTTCGGCCAGGATCTTGCGGACCTCGGATTCCGGATCGGTCACGTCGCCGTAGACCAAGGCCTTGGCCTTGCACGCCTCCACGCACGCGGGCGGAAGCCCCTCGGCCAGGCGCTCGGCGCAGAAGTTGCACTTTTCCACGACGCCCTTGCGGCGGGTGGGAAAGGCCTGGTTGATCTGCTGCGGATCCAGATATTCTCGGGGATCGCCCCAGTTGAAGCTCCGGGCGCCGTAGGGACAACCCGCCATGCAGTAGCGGCAGCCGATGCAGCGATGGAAGTCCATCATGACCACACCGTCCTCCGGCCGCTTGAAGGTGGCCTTGGTGGGGCACACCTGCACGCAGGGCGGGTTGGTGCAGTGGTTGCAAAGGAGCATGAAGGAGTTCTCCTTCACATGCTCCGGGGCGAATTCATTGGCCTGGTCGGGGAAGGCGTGCTTGTACTCTTCCAGCCAGATCCACTTGATCTCCCGCTTGGGGTCGGGAATGGTCGGGACGTTGTGGATCTTGTGGCAGGCGTCCATGCAGTCCTTGCACTGGCGCTTTTCCTGTTCCTCCCAGCACTTCTTCATATCGACCACCATGGCCCACTGGCCGGCCTGGAGGGCCCGGGGGTCCGGCATGGCCTTGGGGCCCTGTCCCTGGGCGAGCGCCTCGAAGACAGGCAGAGCGCTCAGGCCCAAGACGGATATCCCGCCTATCTTCAGGAATTCGCGACGATCCTTTTCCATCACATATTCTCCTTGGGCTCGAGGTGGCACTCCCAGCAGTAGGGCTTGACTCCGGCGTAGTTGTGGCACTGGTCGCAGAACTTGGCCTTGCTGGCATGGCACTGCATGCAGCTGTTCTGCAGGCTCATCTGGTACTCCTTGCCGTCGGGGCCCACCCAGACCCGGTTGGCTTCACGCACCACCTTGTCCCGCCAATCGTTCAGGAGCACCATGTGCTCGGTCTTCATGAAGGCGGTGTCCATGACACACACCTTTTCCGTCTTCGGCAGCTCGGGCTTGGGAGCCGGTGCCGCCTTCCCCATGTTGGACCACAGGGGGAAGGTGAATAAGCCTACAAACAGGATGATTCCTGGAATGATCTTCCCAGAGTCATACATCGTCGTCCTCCTCATCCTCCATGCCCGGCAGCGGCTCATAGCGGAGATCCGTGGTCCGCTTCTTCTCACCCGTCATGACCAGCGCGTTGCCCACCAATTCGTGCAGGCCCGTGACATCCACGCCAGGGACCCAGTAGTTCATGAGCGGCGGGAGCACGGCACGGTCGATGGCGCAGATGCAGGCCAGCATGTTGACCCCGTGTTTTTCGTGGACGTAGCGCACGGCGTTGGCCCGCGGGAGGCCGCCCCGCATGCGCATCTCCATGTACTCGTCGGTGTTGAGACCCGAACCGGAACCGCAGCAGAAGGTCTTCTCGCGGATGGTGCCTTCGGGCATGTCGTAGAAGTGGTTGCACACGTGCTTCAGGATGTAGCGCGGCTCCTCGAAGATCCCCATGGCCCGCGAGGTGTTGCACGAATCGTGGAAGGTCACGATCTTGTTGTCGTTTCGGCTGGGGTCCAGCTTGATCTTGCCATGCCGGATGAGGTCCGCGGTGAACTCGGCGATGTGCACCATCTTGGTGCTCTTGGCGTTTTCGAAGACCGTGCCCGTGATGGGCGACTTGGGCACCTCCAGGAAGTCGGCCGGGCCGTTCATGGTGTCCATGTACTGGTTGATGACGCGCCACATGTGGCCGCACTCCCCGCCCAGGATCCACTTGACGCCCAGGCGCTTGGCCTCGGCGTACATCTTGGCGTTCAGGCGCTTCATCATCTCGTGGGACGTGAAGAGGCCGAAGTTGCCGCCTTCCGAAGCGTAGGTGCTCCAGGTGTAGTCCAGGCCGATCTCATGGAAGAGCATCATGTAGCCCATGAGGGTGTAGGTGCCCGGGTCGGCGAAGACGTCACCGGAGGGCGTAATAAAGAGAACTTCCGCGCCCTTGCGGTTGAAGGTGGGCTCCACGCGAACCCCCGTCACCTCCTCGATCTCGTCCACGAAGAACTCGATCATGTCCTTGAAGGCGTGGGGCTGGATGCCCAGGTGGTTGCCGTTCATGTAGCAGTTGGCCACGGGGCCGGCGATCCAGTCGATGCCGCAGCCCAGCTCGTTCAGAAGCTCGCGGGCCATCATGGTCACTTCCGCCGTGTCGATGCCGTAGGGGCAGAAGACGGAACAGCGGCGGCATTCGGTGCACTGGTAGTAGTAGTAGAACCACTCCTTGAGAACCCGCTCCGTGAGGGCCCGGGCGCCGGCGTACTTGCTGAAGATCTTGCCGCTTCCGGTGAAGTACTTGCGGTAGACGGAACGGATGAGCTCCGCACGCAAGACCGGCATGTTCTTGGGGTCGCCCGAGCCGATGAAATAGTGGCACTTGTCGGCGCAGGCGCCGCACCGGACGCAGATGTCCATGAACAGCTTGAAGGATCGGAACTTGTCCAGGCGGTCCTTCATACCGTTGAGGGTGATGTCCTTCCAATTGTCGGGAAGCTTCCAGTCCTCGTCGGCCGGATTCCATTCCCGGGGGTTGGGAAGGCCCACCACCTCCAGGTTCTTGGGCTTGGCGCCGTAACAGAAGGTGCCCGGACGAAACTCCACCGGGGTTTCCGTCCACGGCGTCTCCGGCGGCCTGTGGCTGACCTTGGCCAGTTCGTCTGCTTTGGGGACCTGAGCCATGTCTACTACTCCTTCTTCTCCACTGGGAGACCAGCTTCAATCATCTTTTCCCTGAATTCGTCCTCATACTCTTCGTATGTGTGAACCTTGACAGGGTAGTTCCACGGGTTGATGTGGCGGACCATGCGGCTGTTGTTGGGCAGGTTCCGCGTGGGGCTGAGGAAGACACCGGCCATGTGCACCAGCTTGCTGAACGGGAAATAGGCAAAGAGCACACTGACCAAGAAGAGATGGATGTAGAAAAGGCTGCCGATGCCCTCGGGGACCACCGGGTGGAACGTGGCCAGCCCCATGGTGAGCTCTTTGACGCTCACAATGTCCACCTTGTAGATGTAGCGCATGAGGACGCCTGTTGCCGCAATGGCGAAGATGAGGAAAAGCGGGAAGTAGTCGGACGGAAGCGAGATGTATTTGAGCTGCGGGATGGTCACCCGGCGAAGGAAAAGGAAGGCCACTCCCGCCAGGAGCGCCAGCCCGGAGATGTAAAGCCTGGGGGCCCCCACTTCGAGAAAGCCGTCCACGCCTTCCAACAGATGGACCAGGGAATTGACGGGCTCGGAGAAGAAGCGCAGATGGCGCAGCAACACCACCAGAAAGGAGTAATGAAAGACGATGGCCCCCAGCCAGAGCCACTTGGCGGAGGCGTAGCGGATCTTGGGCCCTTCGTAGAACTCCATGCGGGTGTTGCGGAAAAGGGACCGGAACAAAAGCACTTCCAGGATCATCCGGAGCACCACGCCCTTGGTGTCCCAGGGGTTTTCCAGCTTGTCCGCCTTGATCCAGTTGAAGCTCTTTTGCTGGCCACAGGTGGTCGGGATGCGGAAGGGCACCGGAGACCGGGCCCACCGGACGACCCGCGCCACCACACCGATGAAGAAGAGCGCCACGGCCAGATACGGGACGATCACCCCGAAAAAGGAGGTCATCCCGGCCGCCACTCCGATCAGTGGGAGGCATACGAGGATCCCGACGGCGACGAGGGAGAAAATGATGGAACGAGACGCATTCATACCACCCTACCTCACTGTTGGTTGATAATATGGTTTATGATTCCTCCCGGGAGCCCTCGCCCTTGCGCTGGCTCTCCCAAATGGCATTGGCCCGCTCCAGAAGCCGCGCCGTGCGGTTTTTCACCTCCTCCACGCGCAGCTCATAGAGCTTTTCCCGGCATTCCATGTAGATGTTGAAGGCCATGAGGGCCACCTGGTCCACGGCGGCCTCCAGGGTACGAAGGTCCCCGGCCAGCTCCTGCAGCCTCCCGTCTCCTTCCAGACGGGTGCGCACCACTTCCTTGAAGGAAAAAACAAAGGAGACCGCTTGGGCCGGCGTGAAGTCCTGGACGGCGCGCACGCGGATGATCCGGTCCAGGAAGGGGGTAATTTTTTCCTGTTCCGCTCCTTCCACCACCTGGGCGAAGACTCCCTGCAGGCCCTCCAGGATGGAGCTTCCCACGGGGTTGGCGAAGGGATCCTTTTCCTTCTTGAGAAAGGCGGCCGTCTCCGCCGGGTAGGAATCCACCACGGCGTGAAACCAGTCCTTGAGGATGGCCTTTTGGTTTTGTCGGAGGTAATCGGTGAGGCTCATGTTGGGTTCTTCCGCGCCAGAGGCCGCTGGGTCCGGTGCCCTTTCTTCCCGTCGGCGTCCGGGACGGCGCACCGGCACTCATCTTGTGAACTATCTCACTATAGACGGATGAAAAAACCGTGTCAAGCGCCGCCGCTCCTGGGCCGGCGCCCCCGGAACCTTTGCGCCGGTCCCCAGGCCGGCGCACGCGGCGCAAAGTCGCGGCGATTATAGAGAGGGGGTGATCCTAAGGTCAAGTGTTTTCCAAGGGTTGTGCGGAGGCCGCATTGCGTGAAAAGGGGCGCGAAGTGAGCTGTCGGAGGGTGCAAGGGTCCCCGTGCCGAGGCCCCTGGAAGGGGGCGAGGAGGCCGTTGACAGGGAAGCCGGGTTCTTCTATAAGGTGACCACTTGGTCATTTTGTGAATACCCCATGAACCCGAGGCGTCCGCCCATGACGGCCACCGAAAGATTCCAGCGGCTCAAGCCCGAAAAAAAAGAGAAGATCGTCGCCACGGCCATCGACGAGTTCGCCCGCTACGGATTCCGCCAGGCCAGCGTAAACCGCATGGCCCGGCTCACCGGCATCGCCAAGGGGTCCCTCTTTCAATACTTCGGCACCAAAGAAGGCCTCTTCCGTTTCATCTTCGACCACGCCGTGGAACTCGTCCGCCGAAACCTGCGACGGGTCAAGGCGGAAACGGCGGATCAGGACTTCTTCGAGCGGATCCGCTCCAGCCTTCTCGCGGGCATCTCCTTCATCCGGAAGCATCCCCACATCTACCAGATCTACCTCAAGATGCTCTTCCAGGAGGATTTTCCCTTCCGGGACGAGTTCCTGCAAAAGATCCGGCTCTTTTCCGCCGAGTACCTCACCCCCCTGGTGGAAAAGGGGATGGCGGACGGGGATCTTCGGCCGGACCTGGATGTCCATCTGGTGGTCTTCACCCTGGACGCCGTGATGGATCGGTTCCTGCAAGCCCATTGTGTGCCCTTCCTGGACGGCAACGCCGGCCTGTTCCAGGCGCCGCCGGAGCGGGTGGAAAAGCAGGTGGGGGACCTGGTGGATTTCCTGCGCCGCGGTCTGGGTGCCGAGAACCCTCCGGGCGCCGATGATGGAAAAGGAGAGTGATTCCATGCTTCCTCCGTCCGTTTATGAAAGACTCGGTCTGGCCCGGGTGCGGGAAAAGGTCCTGGCCGGGGAGCGGTTGAACCTGGAAGAGGGGCTCCGCCTCTTGGAATGTCCCGATCTCTTGGCGGTGGGGGCCTTGGCGCACCAGGTACGGACACGGCTTCACGGTCCCACCACCTATTACGTGGTGAACCAGCACATCAACTACTCCAACATCTGCGTCAACGGCTGCCGCTTCTGTGCCTTCGCCCGGGAAAGAGGGCGGCCGGGCGCCTTCGAACTGTCGGTGGAGGAGATCCTCCAAAAGGTGCGCGAGCGGCTTCACGATCCCATCACGGAAATCCACATCGTGGGCGGGTGTCATCCGGACCTTCGCCTGGACACCTTTGAACGGCTCCTGAAGGAAATCCGGAGGATCCGGCCCGGCGTGCGGCTCAAGGCCTTCACGGCCGTGGAGATCGACCACTTCGCCAGGTTGGAAGGGATCTCCACACGGGCGGTCCTGGAGCGGCTTAAAGCGGCGGGGCTGGACATGCTGCCCGGCGGGGGGGCGGAGGTCTTCAGCCCGCGCATCCGACGCCTGCTCTGTCCGGACAAGCTGAGCGGCGACGGGTGGCTTCGGGTGGTTCGGGAGGCCCATGAGCTGGGGATCAAGACCAACGCCACCATGCTCTTCGGCCACAAGGAAACCTTGGAAGAGCGGCTGGAGCATCTGGACGCTCTCCGACGGCTCCAGGACGAGACGGGCGGTTTCGTCTGCTTCATCCCGCTTCCCTTCCAGCCCCACAACACGAAGGTGGAGGACGCCCGGGGCACCACGGGTGTGGAGGAGCTCAGGACCATCGCCGTGAGCCGCCTCATGCTCGACAACATCCCCCACATCAAGGCCTACTGGGTCATGCTCACGGTCAAGCTGGCCCAGGTGGCCCTGCACTTCGGAGCGGACGATCTGGATGGCACCGTGGTGGAGGAAAAGATCGGGCACATGGCCGGCGCCGAATCGGAACAGGCCCTTTCCCGCACGGAACTGGAACGACTCATCCGGGAGGCCGGCTTTGAGCCGGTGGAGCGCGATTGTTTTTTTGAAAAGGTGCAAGGGGAAAGGCGAAAGGTACAAGGCTAAAGGCCAAAGGGGAAAGGTACAAGGGGAAAGGCGAAAGGTACAAGGCTAAAGGCCAAAGGGGAAAGGTACAAGGTGAAAGGGGGAAGGGGAAAGGAACAAGAGGCGTCGTGGCGACGGATCCGGATGTGCCCCTGTAGAAACCGATGGGCCTCCCAGGTAGGGGCGGGGTTGATCCCCGCCCGCCAAACTCACTGCTTTTCGGGGATCCTTCCATGAATCTGGATGTGCTGAAAAGACGGGTCGAGGAAGGCGAAAGACTCACTTTCGAAGAGGCTCGGCTCCTCTACGAACAGGCGGATCTTCACTGGCTGGGCCATGCGGCCGACCGGATGCGGCGCCGGAAACATCCGGAGGATGTGGTCACCTACGTGGTGGACCGCAACATCAACTATTCCAACGTCTGTGCCTGCGGGTGCCGGTTTTGCGCCTTTTACCGGCCGCCGGGGCACCCGGAGGGCTACGTGCTGAGCCGCGAGGAACTGGCTCAAAAGATCGAAGAGACCCTGGCTCTCGGCGGCACGCAGATTCTCATGCAGGGGGGCCACCACCCGGATCTCCCGCTCAGCTTTTACGAAGAGATGCTCCGCTTCATCAAGGAGCGCTACCCCATCCACGTGCACGCCTTTTCCCCCCCGGAGATCGTCTACTTCGCCCGGCTGGAAGGAACGGACATCGCCACCGTGATCCGTCGCCTGCGGGCTGCGGGCCTGGATTCCATTCCGGGAGGCGGCGCGGAGATCCTGGTGGATGCGGTGCGTCGCAAGGTGTCACCCAACAAGTGTTCGGCCTCCCAATGGCTGGCGGTGATGGAGGAGGCCCACCGGCAGGGGCTTCGCACCACGGCCACCATGATGTTCGGACACGAGGAAAAACCCGCGGACCGCCTCCACCACCTTCTGGCCCTGCGTGATCTCCAGGACCGCACCGGCGGATTCACGGCGTTCATCCCCTGGGCGTTCCAACCGCGGAACACGGCCATTCGAAGGGATCCGGAAACGGCGGTGAGCTACCTCCGGCTCCTGGCCCTTTCCCGGCTGGTGCTGGACAACTTCGACAACATCCAGGCCTCCTGGGTGACCATGGGGCCCAAGGTGGCCCAGACCGCCCTCTTTTTCGGGGCCAACGACTTCGGGTCCACCATGATCGAAGAAAACGTGGTGGCGGCGGCCGGGGTGCGTTTTCGGCTGTCCGTGGAGGAGATCCACCGGTTGATCCTCGGGGCGGGCTTTGAGCCTCGCCAGCGGACCATGGCCTACGAATACGTGGAAGGCACCGGCGCATGAGTCCATCCGAAACCGTGACCATCCACCGGGCCGACTGGGTCCTTCCCATGACGGCGCCGCCGGTCCAGGACGGGGCCGTGGCGGTGGTGGGAGACCGCATGGCAGCCGTGGGTCCGTGGCGGGAGGTGATGGGCCGGAGGCCTTCCGGGGGCTGTAGGGAGGTGGATCATGGGAGGGCGGCGCTTCTGCCGGGGCTCGTGAACGCCCACACGCACCTGGACTGGAGCCTCTTGCAGGGTCGGATCCCCGACGAACCTCCGGGATTTCCGGCCTGGGTGCGGGGTCTGTTCGCTCAAAGGGAGGCGCTCGACCCGGAGAGCCGTCGGCGGGCGCGGTCTCAAGGAAGGGAAGAGCTGCAGGCTTCCGGCACGGCGGTGGCGGCCGATGTGCTCAATCCCCCACAGGAAGGGGCCGAGGCACCGCCCCCGGGGGGCGTTCCGGTGGAAGTCCGCTTCGTGGAAGTGCTGGGCTTTCATCTGGCCGACTTGGCGGAGGCGGGCGTTTCCGGGGCCGTCGCGGACGCGCCGAGCCGGTCCGAGGAGGCGGCCTTCCGTCCTTTCCGGGTGGAGACCTTGGCGGCCCATTCCCTTTACGCCGCGTCCCCCGAACTCATCCGGGAAGCCAAGGAGTGGACCCGCCGCCGGGGTCTTCCCTTTTCCATCCATGTGGCCGAACATCCGGAAGAGCTGGAATTCGTGCAGCGGGGAACCGGTTTTTGCCGCACCCTGCTGGAGTCCCTGGGGCGCTGGAACCCGCGGTGGCGGCCCTTCGGCGGGAGCCCCGTGGCGGCGCTGGAAGCTTTGGGCGTTCTGGACCGTTCCACCATTCTGGTCCATGGGGTCTACATGGACGATGACGATTGGGATCGGGTGTCCCGCGCGGGGGCGACGGTCTGTTTCTGTCCGAGAAGCAACCGTTTCATCACCGGCGGGCGGCCGAAGGTGAAAGACGCCCTGGCACGGGGGATTCGAGTCTGCCTGGGAACGGACAGCAGGGCCAGCAACGAGGATCTGAATCTGTTCAAGGAAGCAGCCTATGCCCTGAGCCTCTGGGGCGGGGTGGGCCCGGAGCGGATTCTTTCCATGATCACCGTGAACGGCGCCAAGGCATTGGGTGTGGACGGTGCCTGGGGCCGACTGGGCCCGGGAGCGGCCGTTCCTTTCCTTCGCGTGGATCTGGGGGGGGCGGTGTCCCGGGCGCGGGATCTGGCGGAAGGGATCGTGTGCAGGGGGGCCGAAGGACACGTTCAATGGGTGGAGCGCGAATGGCGAGTCTGAAGCTGGGAAAGATTGCTTTTCTCAATGTGTGGCCCATTTACTTTCCGCTGGAAAAGGGATGGATTCCCCACGAGTTTGAGATCGTGGCCCGAAGCCCCGCGGAACTGAACGAACTCATGCGCCGGGGGGAGCTGGACCTGAGCGCCGTCTCCTCGGTGGCCTATGCGCGCCATCCCGACCGGATGCAGCTTCTGCCGGACCTTGCCATCGCCTGCGACGGCCCGGTCCAGAGCGTTCTGCTCCTCAGCCGCCGGCCCGTGGAGGACCTGGACGGTCGGGAGATCCTGCTCACCACCCAGTCGGACACGTCGGTGGTGCTTCTGAAGGTGCTCATGCAGGAACTGCTTAAGTTTCGCCGGGTGCGCTATCGGCGGGGCGTCCTGGGAGAGTGTCTCGCCGACGGGGCGCCTCCCACGGCGTTTCTGGCCATCGGCGATGAAGCGCTCATGTACCGCAATCATCCGGACTATCCCCACGTGTGGGATTTGGCCGAGGTGTGGAAGCGCTGGACGGGGCATCCCTTCGTGTTCGCCCTGTGGGTGGCTCGACGGGACCTGCTCCCGGCGGGACGTGGGGAGGTGGAGCGGGCGGTGCGCACCCTGTGGGCCGCCAGAAGTCGGGGCCTGGAAGATCTTCACGTGATCTGCCGCGAGGCGGCCCAGGCCGGGATCCTGGACCGTGCAGGGCTGGAGCGCTACTACCGCACCTTCACCTTCGATCTCGACAGCCAGACCCTGGCGGGCTTGGAGCTCTTCTTTCGCTACATGGTCAAGATCGGCGACATCCCGCGGATGCCTCCCCTGGATTTCGTGGGGGCAGAGGAGGGCAAGGGGACGGCCATGCGGGAGAAAACCGAGGAAGGAGGCCGAAGATGGGTGGAAAACGCCTGAGGTTACGCCGGTTTTTTTCTCGCGGGGACGGTCGTCTGGTCCTCTTTCCCCTGGATCATGGCGTGAGCTGCGGTCCCGTTGCCGGGCTGGAAGAGCTGCACCGGGTGCTGTCCTACGGCGTGCGTGCGGGCGCCGACGGGGTGGTCCTGCACAAGGGAATGATGACCTGCCTGGAGAAAGTGTCCGGTCCCTTGCCCGGGATCTTCATGCACCTTTCCGCCAGCACCCAACTGGGCCCGGCCTTTCACGGCAAGGTTTTGGTGGGGTCGGTGGAGGAAGCCCTGGGACGTGGGGCGGACGGGGTTTCGGTCCACGTGAATCTGGGAGATGACGCCGAACCGCAGATGCTGCGGGACCTGGGGACTGTGGGGGAAGCCTGTTTCCGGTGGGGCGTGCCTTTGCTGGTGATGATCTATGTGCGGGGTGCCCATGCCCCCAAGCCCGTCACCGACGAGGCCGTCGCCCATGCGGCGCGGGTGGCGGGGGAACTGGGGGCGGACCTGATCAAGATCCCCGCCCCCAGGGATCCGGAAGCCATGGAGCGCATCGCCCGGTGCGTTCCGGTCCCCGTGGTCATGGCCGGCGGGGCCAAGGAAGCCGATGAGGCGGCGTTCTTGGAGCGGATCCAGACGGGGCTCCGCGCCGGGCTGGCCGGAGTGGCCGTCGGGCGAAACGTCTTTCAGCACAGGGATCCGGAAGCATTTCTCAAGGCCATCGTGGGCCTGGTCCACGAGGGGCTGTCCGCTCAGGAGGCGGCGAAGCCATGGCGTCGAAACCCATCCTCATCGGTGTGACGGGAGCCAGCGGCGCTCCCTACGCCCGGCGGCTGATCCATGTGCTGGCGGGCGCGGGCATTCCCGTGCACCTGGTGGCATCGGCCGCCGGGCGGCTGGTTTATCGGCTGGAAACGGGCCGGCCTCTGGAGGAGGACCTTCCTTCCGGTGTGCGCCTCTTTGCCGAGGACCAGTTCACCGCCCCCATGGCCAGCGGGTCTTTTCCGTCCCGGGGCATGGTGATTGTTCCGTGCACCATGGCCACCCTGGCGGCCGTGGCCCGGGGCATGGGCAACAACCTGATCCATCGGGCCGCCGATGTGTGCCTCAAGGAACGGCGCCCCCTCATCGTGGTGCCGCGGGAGACCCCCCTCAACGCCGTGCACCTCAAAAACATGCTGGCCCTGTGTGAAGCCGGAGCGCTTATCCTGCCGCCCATGCCCGGCTTTTACCACCACCCGGAAACCGTCCAGGACCTGGTGGATTTCGTGGTGGCCCGCATCCTGGATCACCTGGGGGTGGAGCACCATCTGGGCGCCCGCTGGCAAGGCCTGGAATGACTCCCGTGCGGAGAGAGAAATCGTCGGCACCCCTGCGGGTGCTGATCCGGTCACGCACACGGAGAGGACCGGCGGTGTTTGATCCGCACCTACCTAAAGCGCCCTCATAAAAGCCACCAAGTCCTTCTTTTCCTGTTCCGTCAATTTCAGTCCTTGTATCAGGTTGAAGAACTCAACCGTGTCCTCCAGCGTCAGCAGCCTCCCGTCATGGAGGTAGGGAGGCGAGTCCTTGATGCCTCTCAGGGGGAACGTCTTGATCGGGCCGTCGGCACTGGCCATGCGGCCGTTGATCAGGGTGGGCTTGTAAAAACGCTCCGCCTTCAGGTTGTGCATCAGGTTATCAGTGTAGTAGGGGGGAACATGGCAGACGGCGCATTTCGCCTTCCCGAAGAAGATCTCCTGGCCGCGCATTTCGGAGGGGGTGGCCTTCGACGGATCCAGCTTGCCGTAGATGTCCAGTTTGGGGGCAGGAGGAAAATCCAGGATCGATTGAAACTCGGCCATGAAGTGCACTTGACTGCCGCGTTCAAGGATGTTGACGCCCTTCTTGGTGGCGATGACCGGGTCTCCGTCGAAGTAAGCCGCCCTCTGTTCGAATTCGGTGAAATCTTCGACGCTTTTCAGCGCTCTCTGGGACCCGAACAACCTCTGAACATTCACTCCTCTCAGGGATGGCGTGTCGAGACGGTGCCGGAATTCCTGGGGACGGATGTCACCCACCAGGTGGGTGGCTCCGTTTGAATGCCCGTTGACATGGCAGTCAAAGCACGTGACACCCCGGCTCGGCTTTTCGGACCTTCGGTCCTCGGTCTGGTTGAACTGCTGCTGCGGAAACGGTGTGACGAGGAGCCTGAGCCCTTCCAGTTGTTTAGGATTGAGGATTCCGTTGAAAAGCTCGTAATAGTTCATGATCGTGACCACCTTGCCCTTGGAGACATCCCCCAGGTCGGGTCGGGTGGTCAGGTAGATGGGGGGTGGGTACTCGGGCAGAAAATGATCGGGCAGATCATAGTCCAGATCGAACCGGGTCAGATCCCGCCCTTCCTGCTTCAGGATCTCATCTATGTGGAACTTGGGGAAAAGCATGCCCCCTTCCTTGTGATTCGGATGGGGCAGCGGGTAGAAGCCTTTCGGCCATAGTCCCTTTTCCTTGATTTCCCCCGGACTCATGCCCGCAAGCGCCTCCCAGGTTATCCCTTTAGGGAGCTTCACGCGAACGCCTTCTTGGACCGGTTTTCGCCCGCCGGACATCATCACACCCTCCGCGGGCCGGTTGGTCAGGTCGTAGCGTTCTTCCAGCAAGGCCTTCTGACGCTTCATGATCTCTTCTTTGGCCTTGCTCATTCGCATCATGATTTTTGGCAAAGGTTCCATTATCACCACCGGTGAATAGCTGCTCGTCGTGGGACCGTCATCGGCGGCGTTGGCCTCGCCGACGGGGGTCAAGAGGAGAGCCAGAGCGGCCAGCAGGCTCCATAGGGGCGTAATCCATTGATCTCTCATGACCATTCTCCTTTCTTCCTTCGTTTGCTGTTTGACCCATCCGTTCCCCGGCAAACAGGGTGCGCCGGGGCATTCCGGAAAAGAATGGGCGTCCATGGAAACTGCCAAAGAAAGTGCACCTGCTTCTTGGGACAATCACCGAGTAGACGCCGAGGGGGCCGGCGCACCACGGAAGAAAGGATGAGCATGCGTCACTGGGGCGTTTTCGCTTCGGAACGGGTCGTTTCCCCGGGGACTCCGTCCACAACGGCGATTGAAAAGCGGAAGTTCCATATAATGCATTATGAAAACACGGGGCGCAGGGCAGGTCAAGAAGCAACCGCAGGATCCCGCATTTTCATCGGGTCGCCGGGCTGGTGGTTTTTCCGGTGATTTGCCGGGGATTTTCCCTCCGGCCTGTCGGTATGAAGACCTTGTGGAGGCGGGAGCGGCCCCGTGATCGCCATGAGCCGCTCCCGAGAGCGGAGCGTACAGCCTGAGGCGCGTGAAAGCAGATGTTTTTGCCGGGGAGCGCCTCTTGAAGGGGTTAAGGGCGTCTTTTCGGGCCTCAGAAACGGATGATCTTGGGCTCCGAGGTAAACGAGTAGATCCGAGCCGTTGCGTCTTTCAGATAGAGCACCTGGGTGTTGTCATCTGTTGCGGAATACATGGACTTCAGCTGTGGATAGGCATCCAGCATGCTCTGCTTGGCCTCCACGCGCTCATCCTCGACCACGGTCGCCTCCACACGAATCCATCGCTCGCCGTCCCAAGCGCATATCTCGATCTTCGGGTTCTTCGCCATCTGCTTGGAGACGTCTTTCTTTTTTCCCGTCTGGATGTAGAGTTTGCCCTCGAAAAGATGGATTGTTCCGAAAGGGCGCACTCGCGGTTGATCTCCGTCGACGGTGGCCAGGTAGTAGGTGCCGCACTTCTTGAGAAATTCGTAGACTTCCTGCATCGCTTCTCCTCCTTGTGGGTCCAAACTCGGAAGAATTCCACTTCAGTGTTTGAAGGCCCGCTGGCCGGTGAAGACCATGGTGACCCCGGCCTCGTTGCAGGCCTCGATCACTTCCCAGTCGCGCAGGGACCCTCCGGGCTGGACCACCGCGGTGATCCCCTGGCGGATGCCCACGTCCACCCCGTCCCGGAACGGGAAGAAGGCGTCGGAAACCATGGTGGATCCCTTGAGACCTGCTTTGGCCTCCCGGGTGGCGGCGTCGATCACCTCCCGGTCCTCCCGAGGCCGCTCGCCCCGCTCCACGGCCAACTCCAGATCCTTGTAGGAAATGCCGTATTTGTCAAAACAGAGGGCGTCTCCGTAATTGCGATAGGCCTTGTAGACGGCCAGTTCCGCCACGCCCACGCGGTCCTGTTCGCCCGTGCCGATGGCCACGGTGCACTGGTCCTTCACGTAGAGAACGGAGTTGGACGTCACGCCCTGTTCCACGTACCAGCCGAAGAGAAGGTCCTCCATCTCCTTTTTCGTGGGCTCCCTTTGAATGCGGTAGGTCTTGCCGTCGTGGACGGCTTCCGCCAGTTTGAGGTCCTCCGGGCCCTTGACCCTGCACACGGCGGACTGTTGCACAATGAGGCCCCCGTCCATGAGCGACTTGAAATCCACGAACCTGAGATCCCGATACTCTTCCAGGCGGTCGATGCGGCGGATCTGGATGATGCGGAGGTTGGATCGCTTTTTGAGGATTTCCAGGGCCCCCTCTTCGAAGTCGGGCGCGGCCACCACTTCCAGGTAGTTTCGTGCCACCAGTTCCGCCGTCTCCTTGTCCATGGGGCGGTTCACCACCAGGCACCCGCCGAAGGCGGCGATTCGATCGGCCCGGTTGGCCCGGTCATAGGCCCGGGCGAGGGATTCCCCGTGGGCCGCCCCGCAGGGGTTGTTGTGCTTGAGGATGACCGCGGCGGGTTTCTTCATGAGATACTTGATGATGTTGAGGCCGTTGTCCAGGTCGGTGAGGTTGGTCTTGCCGGGGTGTTTGCCGGCCTGGAGCATGTCCTCTTCCGTGACGGCGCTCACCAGGCCGTTTCCGGGGTCGATGAAGCGGCAGTCGCCCAGTTGCAGGTGCCCCCCCACCAGCTCGTAGAGGGCCGCTTCCTGTCCCGGATTTTCCCCGTAGCGAAGTCCCTTCTCGATGACTTCCCCCGTCTTGTCGTCGGGGATCTTCCACGTCCGTTTCCTGTACACCAATTCCTGGTCGCCGAAACGGATCGAGAGGTCTTCCGGGAAGTGGTCGTCCATGACGGTGCGGTACATCTTTTTCAAGTCATCGGCCATGGTGTTCCTCCTCGTCGCAGGGGCGAAATGAGGTCGCTTTTCGGGAAAAAGGGCGCCGCACGTTCCATCGTCGCCGCATGCGGGCACCCGCAACCTCCGGGCTTCTCCGGTTTGACAGGTCCTTTTGGGGCCCTTAGGTTATTTGAAAATAACCGAGCCTACAAGAGAGCACCTTTGCAGGCGATTGCCACGAACTTTCGCCCCCAGGAAAGAGAGAGACATCATGAAATTCAGGCTGTTTGCAATCATTGGACTGTTGGCGGTGCTGCTCGTGCCCCTGGTCGGTTCCGCCGCGACCATCGAAGGCACCATTCAGGGATTCCAGTGCGTAACCCAAGGCAAGACCTGCCCGGTGGGCAAGGAGGATCCCGTGATCGCCGTGGAGCGGGTCTTCGTGGTCCTTGCGGACGGGGGATCCTATTTCTTTGTGTCGAACCTGGATCGAGCCGTTCTTTCCAGGTACGTGAATGAGATGGTCCGTGTGGAAGGGAATCTGCATGAAAAATACAATTCCATCACGGCGGAGAAGCTGCACGTGCTGAGGGACGGCAAATGGGAAACCCGATGGACAAGAGAGGCCCAGGAAGCGGCCTGGAAAGAGCTGCAGATGGGCATGTGACCCGGTACGGTGCCGGTAAAAACCAGTCGCAGGTTCTGGGCAAAATCATTGATGATCTGAGGCGCGGGGTTTCGGCTCTGCGCCTCGGTCATTTTCTTGGGCGGCGGGTCTCAATCCCCCGCCATCGGCGGCGGCATGGGAGGAGGTTCCTGCTCGAACTGCCGGGTGTCCAGAAGGACCCGAGCTTCGCTGTCCCGTTCCAATCGCAGGGTCCGGCCCACAAAGCGCAGGACCTCCAGGTCCTGGGGAGAGACCTGATCCAGGGCGGCAAATACATCGCTTATCTTGAAGAAGACCACCAGGTCGTTGGGATAGAGCCGGTTGATGTCCTCTACCAGGGTGTTGTGCCGAACGTCATAAACGTAGACGATATGCTCTAGAAATTTCAGGATCTTGCCGATACCGGTGCTGCGGCCGTCGGCGGCGGGTTCATCGGCCCACGGCGAAAGGTGGACGCCTCGTCTCGCGAAATATTCCCGCAGGATCTGATAATGGATGTTCCAAAGATTCTCCCCGGGGCGTACCAGCCGAACGCCGTAATAGCTGGGAGCGGCCTCGGACCCGGCGGGAAGCGAGGTTCCGATGGATCGCTTGACGAAACGACCGACGGGACGCTCCTCCACGGGGTGGAGAATGGGCTCCGATCCCCCTTGGCGGATCTCTTCAGGGGCGTTGGGTCCGAGACGCTGCCGTATCTTGTCGATGGTCCATTGTTCGCCCTGGACCTGGAAGGGTTCCCGGGCCTGCACCACGTGGTCCACGCTCTCATGAAGCCCGAAGGCTTCCTTGCGCTCTTCTTGCCCCAGGCTGGCGGAAACATGGGGGTAGGAACCGGTGGGGGGAGTCGAGGCAGTGGAGGTTCGGGAGGAGTCGGCAACGGCTGACGCCGGTTCTTGTCCGGCGGAGATGGCGGCGGAAGGGGGCGACTCCGACGGTTCCGATGCTGCCCTGTCGGCTTGTCCTTCTTCCGGGGCTGCGGCGGTTTGGGAGGGAGCCTCCTTGGGCGTGGAGATGGGGATTCCGGAAGACCCGGGGCGCATCCAATACCAATAGTAGCCGAGGCCGGCCAGAAGAAGGAGGAGCAACAAGGCGATCCACAGGAGTTTCCGCCTGTTGTGAACGCGGTCTGGACGATTCTCCGGTCCATGTCGCATGGAAGTCCTCCCAAGTCCTGTCTCACTTAGGATCTTTTTCGGGGGGTGCTTCGCGATGAATTTCCTATCGGGCACCATCCCCGCGCGAAGGGGCGGCGGCTCTTCCGGACGACGGGTTCGTGTCCCTTGCCTTGAGAGGCGAACTGGCGTGTTGGAGCTGCACCGCCCTGGGCTTGCGATCCGCCGCGAGTTCGAGAAAAGCCGCTGGAGACGAAAAGGCGTCCGCTCTCGTTTGACGGCGCAGCGCCGCGTGTGATACTCAGATCCAACCCTCCGGCGAGGGACGATTTTCACCTTTTCGATTCTCGTAGAAATATACAGTAGATAAAACAATATCCTTTTGGGAGCGTGTTTGCAATGAAAGTTTGGAATCCTCAAGGGCGGGCCACTCTCGTGGGCAGTATGCCTCATAAAGACAGGCGGAAAGCCATGGATGTGATCCTGGAGCAGGTGCCGGAGATCCCCGTGTGGCCCCAACTGTCGGCCTATCCGGCCGAACAGATGATGGTGCAGTACCTGGAGGGCCTGCCGGGAGTGCAAAGGCACGAGGGGCGCGTCTGGATTCAGACCGACGCCGCCGACCTGGATTCGGAGGTTCTGGGTTTTTACGAAGAATATCTGGCCGTGGAAGCCGATCCGTCCCTTCTCGGCGAGTCCCGTTTCGCCATGGGAGAGGACACCGGAAGGACCTTCCGGGCCTTTCTGGAACGGGTCGCTTCCCGTGCGGCGGACTGTGTCGCCGTCAAAGGACAGATCGTCGGACCCTTTACCCTTTTGACGGGCCTGACGGATCAGGACCGTAAGGCGCTCCTCTACGACGAGCGCATGAAGGACGTGGTGTTGAAGCATCTGGCCATGAAGGCCCGCTGGCAGCTGGCCCAGCTTCAGACACTGGGAAAGCCGGTGATCCTTTTCCTGGATGAACCGGCTTTGGCGGGCTTTGGGACGTCCGCGTTCATCACGGTTTCAGCCGAAGATGTGGAAGAGATCTTGCGCCAGGTGGTGGAGCCCGTCCGGGCTGCGGGAGCCCTGGTGGGCATCCACGTGTGCGCCAACACCGACTGGGGCCTGGTGTATCGGGCCGGGGTGGACATCATCAACTTCGACGCCTACCAATATTTCGACCGTTTCGCCCTTTATCGCCGCGAGTTCAAGCAGTTTCTCCAGCGGGGAGGCAGCGTGGCCTGGGGCATGGTTCCCACTCTGGATCCTTCGGCCATCGAGGAGGAGACCGCCGAGAGTCTGGCCGCGCGGTGGGCGGAGCAGGTTCAGAGCCTATGTGATGTGGATCTGGACAGGGCGGCGATCCTTGCCCGGAGTCTCATTACCCCAAGCTGCGGGTGCGGAACCTTGAGCGAGCCTCAGGCGGAACGGGTGGCGTTCCTGACCCGGGCCCTGTCCGACCGGCTGCGAAAGAGCGTGTTCGAAGATTTGTAGCCTCCATGGTGCGCTTTCCCATCGGGGTTTTCTCATAACGCGCGATTAGCGGGCGGGGATAAACCCCGCTCCTTCCAAGAGATCAATGGGATCTTGTCGGGGCTGGCTTTATGCCCGCCCTTCAGGACCTTGCCGGGAGCATGAAATCCCATCTGCCAAGGAGTGCCGGATTACCGTTGCCCACGGGACATCAGCCAGCTTGAGACCGGATCTTGCCTCGCACCCACCGCCATCTCGATGTCCCGCCATGTCGAGGAAAACTTTAGGGACGAATGATGTTGACCTGCCCCCGACAGACCTGTGCGCCTCAACATCATGTGCTCGGAATCCCGGCGAGTTCTTGCTCAGTCGGCATCTGGCGGAGGGCTTGAAGACCCGGGGATGCGGGCCGGTAAAGTGCTTGACAGAACCGGGACGGGTTCCCTATAAGGGCCCGCCGGGTTTCGCAACCCCGAGTGTGCCTCCAGGCGAGACGAGCGGGTGGGGATGGCCCCGAGGCTCCCAATGGAGGGGTTGGGTCGAGTTGGCCTTTTTTTACAAAAGAGGCTGTTGATCGGACGACGGGGTTTTGTTAATTTAACGGTGCCCTAGTTGCAAGCACATCGCTTTCGGGTGCATCCCAATATCCCAATAGTTGCAATCCATAGCCTCTTCAGCCCAAGGGTAGCGAGGTCTCAAAAGGCCGGCGCGTCCACGAGACGCACCCCCCTTTCGACCCCCGTGAGAGAAAGACGGGCCGAATTGTGTGTTGAACCAACAAGAGGCTGTGATCTTTCCCGGAAGAGCATACGCCGTGGTGGCGCAGGATGTGGTGCGGGGTAGGTGGCCGGAAGGTTTTTGTGTGAGGAAAGGAAAGGGAGATGGATGTGGAATACAAGAATATAGACCCCAAATTGATCGTGAATGAGATCCGCAATGGTCGTTCGCTGGAGGCGGTCCAGAAGCTCTTCGGCCTCCGTTTCAAAAGCGAAGTTCAGGACTTGTACCTCAAGGGCCTGATGGAACTGGGGGAGATTCCCCAAGTGGGTTTCTCCGCCAAGCGGGAACCCGGTGTCATCGAAAAGGAACCGGCTCCGACCCGCGTTCGACGCACTGTCACCCCCTCCCGGGCCCGGCAGGTTGAGCCGGAGGTGGAATACAAGCAGCCTGCGCGACCGAAGCCTGTCGTGCGCCGCAGAAACAAGGTCTCCGCGCCCTCTCAGGCCCCCACGATTCTCATCAAGACCCCCAATCATCGGACCATCGGCCAGAGCGGGAGCATTACGCTGAACAAGGCTCTCCTGATCGATCAGCTGGGCTTTTCGGTGGGGGATTCCTTCGAAATCTACCGGGAAGACGATCGCATCATCTTGAAGAAGTTGGATGAGCCAAGCCCTTAAGCCGGGAGAGGGTCGTAGCGGGACTTCGCCCCCCCTTCTCACCCCTTGGTTCCTTCTTGTTTCAGGTTGTTGAGAACGTGCCAGAACCGCCACAAAGCGGTGAGGTTCGTTCCAACGGCCAGGACCACCAGAACCACCATGAGGACCGCGTCCTGGGTGGACCGGCTGAAAGGCAGTTCCGTGAGCCGGTTGAAGAGGGGATTGGCCATGCCCCCGATGCCCAGCAGGATCACCCGTTCGCCGCGTTGCAGCAGCCCCACGAGGCATTTTTGCCCCAGTCCTTCGGCCCGGGCCCGGGTGTAGCTGACCATGAGGGATCCGAACAGGATGAGCAGGAAGAGCAGGGTCAAGGCGGGTCCCAAGTTCCCCTGTCGATAGAAGTAAAAATAGATGCCCAGGTAGATGAGCAGTTCGGCATAGCGGTCCAGCACGGAATCCAGAAAGGCTCCGTACTTCCTCGCCTGACCCGTGGAGCGGGCCAGGCTCCCGTCCAGGGTATCCACGAGGCCGGCCAGAAGCGTGAAAACGCCTCCCCAGAAGGGGCGAAAGGCAAAAGAGATTCCCGCCACGAGGCTGAGGAGCAGTCCCAGGAGCGACACGTGGTTGGGACGGAGCCTCAGTTTCACCAGGACCGGGACCAGATATCTTTCCAGCAAGCGGTAATATTCCGTCTCGATGATCGTTCCTTTGAGCATCAGATTGTCCCCTCTCCTCGGATGTGAAGCGCCACTATACACCTTAGCGTTACCGTTGAACAACCTCTGAAGTTCACGGGGCCCTGTGCACAACGGGCCAGTGGCCCAGGAAGAATCGGATGGGGACCGTTTGTCCCTCGTCCAGTGTTCCGCTTAGAGGGGGAATCAGGGCATAGGCGTTCTTGAGTCTTCTTCGGGAAAAGTGGCGGGTGGGTCGGTCCTTGCCGAAGGGCTGAAACCACAGAACGGTCTCTCGAAACGATGCGGTTCCGGTCACGGCCCTCAAGGCGGGCCCATCGTTCCGGACGGGCGTGTTCAGCCGCGCGAAAACCCGTTCCGGGTAACCTTCCGAGGACTGATGCCACGTCTGGAGGGCGGGAAGCACCAGCTCATGGAAGATGATTTCCGCCGCCAGGGGGCCTCCGGGAAGGGCGAAATAGAGTGTGGAGGACGTGGCGGCACAGGCCGTACCGTGACCCGGGCGGATACCGATTTCCGAAAAAAGGGGGCGCAGCCCCAGACGGGCCCACGCCTGCAGCAGGAAGTCCCTGTCGCCTCGACCGGCCCCGCCCGTGGTGATCACCAGGTCGGCCTCGGCTCCTTTCAGGGCCGCTGCAATGCAGGCCGCATCGTCCGGCGCGGACCCGAGATGGATCGGTTCCGCGCCGGCCTGCCGGGCCAAGGCGGCGATCAAGTGGCGGCTGTCGCCGTAGCGGGATGCGGGATCCAGGGGCGAGCCCGGCTCGCGGAGCTCATCGCCGGTTCCCAGAACGGCTACACGGCACTTGCGCACCACCGGGAGGGTGAAAAAACCCGCCGCCAGGGCCAGTGAGAGTCGGGAGGGCGTGAGTCGGTCGCCGGCGTGCAGGATCACCTCGCCCGCCTTGATCTCTTCTCCGGGGACGGTGATCCACTGTCCTTGCCGGGCCGGGCGGTTCAGGAGGATCCGGTCCCCTTGGAGGCGCACGTCTTCCTGCGGAACCACGGCATCGGCCCCTTCGGGAAGAGGCGCTCCCGTGAGGATCCGTCGGCAGGTTCCGGGAACCACCGGGTCTCCGGCCGGATGCCCGGCTGCCGAAGGGCGGCCCCTCACCGGCAGGGAAACGGGCCGCTCGGGCGACGCCCCGGCCGTTTCCCGGCTGAAAACGGCGTAGCCGTCCATGAGGGATTGGGCGCATCGGGGGATGGAGAAGGGGGCCGTCACGTTCCGGGCCAAGATGCGCCCGAGACAGGTTTCGGTGGGAAGCCACTCCAGGGGCCCCCGGGGCATGAGGTCGCACACTCTTTGAGCTGCTTCGTGCAAGGAAACATCCGCCATGGTTCAGGTTCCCTCTTCCTGCAGGATACGCCGAAGATCTTCCGGTGTGTTCACGTTCCAGAAGCTTCTTCCCCGGGGGTCCAGGGGGCGCCATTGGGTTTCTTCGAGCGTTCGAACGCGCACCTTGCCGTAGAAGCTGATGATTTGGCGTTTGTCGTCTCCAATGCACCGGGCCACATGGGGCAGGCACCGCACGTGGTAGGCCGCCAGAAGCGGCTCGTAATAGGGGCCGGTGCGGGGGACGATCACGTCCGCCTTGTCCTGGAGGGCCTCCTGCACCAGCCTTTCGGCCAAGGCCGGTTCCAGGTAGGGCATGTCCGTCGCCTTGACCAGAACCCACGGATGGGGGGAGAAAAAAAGCGCGGTGTAGATGCCTCCCAGGGGACCGCACCGCGGGATGATATCGCGGACCAGGGCGGCGTCCACATCCAGCAGGGGGCTCAGGTCGTTGGCCACCACCAGGACCGGGTCGCAAAGGGCGCGCAGGCCCTGAACGCAGCGATCCACCATCCGGCTGCCGCGAAAAACCTCCAGCGCCTTGTCCCGGCCGAAACGGCTGCTTTCGCCGCCGGCCAGAACCGCTCCCGTGATCACGCCTCATCCCCCATGGTGATGGTGACACGCACCTGGCGGGCCTTCTTCCATCCCCGAAGCTGGGAGAGCATTCCCACAACGCCGCCCGCCACGAAGTCCTGGACGAAGTCTTTCATGGGCAGTTTCTTGCCGTCCAGTTGGACCAGCACCTGGGGTCGCTTTCTGTCCTTGAGATAGCGCTCTTCCAGAAACGACGCCACATGGCTCACCTGATGGAAGCCGAAACGGGGAACCCGAACATCCGGGGCATCGTCGGTGACCAGGGCGATCAGGTTGTCCTTTTCGTCGCACAGCGGCACATCGGCCAGTTCCGAGCGAAAGACCTCGATCTTGGGAAAGTGGGATCGCTTGTATCCCTCGGCGATCACAATGTCCTCGTCCCAGAAGTACCGGGATACCACCTCTTCCAGCGGCCATTCCCGGTCGATGGTGCGGATGGAGGCCACGCGGGCGGGGGAGGCGATGGCGATGGTGCCGGCTCCCGCTTGGGCATGGCGCCAGGTGTCCTTGCCTTCCCGGTCCATGGTGAACCCGTGGACGTCGTGCTTGACGGTGCCCACCCGGTAGCCCCGGCGGGTCAGCTCGGGGATGAGTTTTTCCAGAAAGGTGGTTTTGCCCACGTTGGACTTTCCCACGAAACAGACAATGGGGACCATGGAAGACCTCCTGTGGATACCCCGGCACTTTTCGAGCACCGGCTTCAATAGGAAACGTAGATGGTTTTCAGTTCCGTAAAGGCTTCCACTCCGAAGCGGGATTTTTCCCGCCCGAGACCGCTCTGCTTCATGCCTCCAAAAGGGGCTTCCGGCCGCGCCTGGTGGATGTCGTTTATCCAGACGCTTCCGGCCTGGATCCGGTGAGCCATGCGTAACGCCCGGGACAGGTCGCCGCAAAAGACATAGGCCGCCAGCCCGAAGGGGGTGTCGTTGGCCCCGTCCACGGCCTCCTGCTCATCGGAGAAGGGAAGCACCAACAGGACGGGTCCGAAGATCTCTTCCCGCAGAATGTCCATTCCGGGGCGCAGATCGGTCAGAACGGTGGGTGGGAAATAGAGCCCGGAGTCCTTCCCCGGGGGCGGCCCGCCGAGGGCGAGAGCGGCGCCCTGGGAAAGGGCCTTCTGCACCTGTTTTCGGACGCGATGGAAGATCTGCGGGTTGTTGAGGGGACCCAGATCGGTTTCCGGGTCCCGGGGATCTCCCACCTTGAGCGCGGCTGCGGCGGAGGTGAGTTTCTCAAGGACGGCATCCCGAATTTCCCGGGCCACGTAGAGCCGTGTGATGCGATAGCAGTATTGGCCCGAGTTCTTGAAGGCCTGGGAGAGGATGGACGGCAGGAGCCGCTCCCAGTCCGCGTCCCGGCACAGGATGGCCGGGCAATGGCCGCCCAGCTCAAGGATCAGCCGTTTCACTCCATCGGCCGCCAGTTTCTGAATGAATTTCCCCACCTCGGTGCTTCCCGTGAAGGTGACCAGGGCCACCTTGGGGTGGGCCGCCAGAGCCCTGCCCGTCTCGGGGCCCGGTCCCGTGACCACCTGGAAGACTCCCGGCGGAAGGCCCGCCTCCTCGGCCAGGCGCGCCAGTTCCAGGGTGGCCAGGGGTGTGTGCTCATCGGGCTTGGCCACCACGGCGCACCCGACGGCCAGGGCCGGGGTCGCTTTGGTCACCAGGGTGCTGATGGGGTAGTTGAAGGGGGTGATGGCCGCCACCACCCCGACGGGTTCCCGAAAGACAAGGGTCTGGCTGCCCGGCTGTCCGGTGAGGGGCAGATGCCCCGTCAGTCGGCGGGCTTCCTCGGCGAAGTAATGGATGAGTTGGACGGCGTTTTCCACCTCCGCCCGCGCGGCGTGCAAGGGTTTTCCCGTTTCGCGGCAGTTCAGCAGGGACAACTGGTCCAGCCGGCTGGAGACGGCTCGGGCCCATTCCAGGAGCAGGGAGGTTCGGTGCTCCACCGGGGCGTCCGCCCAGGACGGCTGGGCCCGGAGCGCTCCGGCAACCGCTTCGTCCACCACCTGGTCGTTGCACAAGGGCACCCGGGCGATGACCTGGCCGGTGGCGGGGTCGAGCACCGGAGTCCATTGCCCGGTGCGAACTTCACGGCCGCCGAGACGGCAGCCCACATCAAGAATACCTGTTTCCAGCTTGTTCAATGTCCCTTCCCCTGTCCGACTCCGAAAGCAAGACGCAAAACTATGGCACAGGGCCCATGGGCTGTCAATGAAGGGGCCGGGCCGTCGTTGACGGCCCAACGGGCCTGTGATTATATGCTCGGGCGGGAGGAGAAAAGAGCGGTGATACCCTATCCCCAGATCGACCCGGAGATCGTGGCCGTCGGCCCCCTTCGCATCCGCTGGTACGGGCTCATGTACGTGCTGGGATTCCTGGCGGCGTACGGGCTCATACCCCGGCAGCCCAAGGCCCGTCGGATCGGCTTGTCCCGGGAGGTCGTCCCGGACCTGATCTTCTTCCTTGCCGTGGGACTGGTGGCGGGAGCACGCCTCGGCTACCTTCTCTTCTATCAGGCGCACAACTGGGCCTTTTACCTGGAGCATCCGCTGGAGATCATCGCCACCTGGCACGGGGGGATGTCCTTCCACGGCGGTCTTGTGGGGGCGGTTCTGGCCGGCTGGATCTTTTGCCGGCGAAGGGGCCTGCCGTTTTGGGCCGTGGCGGATTGCGTCGTCGTGACGGCTCCCGTCGGGCTGGGCTTGGGCCGGATCGGAAACTTCATCAACGGGGAACTCTTCGGCCGGCCCACGCAGGTTCCCTGGGCCATGGTGTTTCCCGAAGGGGGGGCTGTCCCCCGGCATCCCTCCCAGCTCTATGAAGCTCTTTTTGAGGGACTGGTCCTTTTCGTGATACTTTGGGTCTTGTCCCGAAAGGACCGGTGGGACGGTTTTCTGGTTGCCGCCTTTCTTTTCTTTTACGGGCTCTTCCGGTTCATCCTGGAGTACTTCCGGGAGCCGGACCCGCAGCTGGGCTTTGTGCTGGCAACCCTGACCATGGGCCAGTTGTTGTGCCTGGGGATGATGGCGATTGCCGCAGGCCTGTACGCCTACGGAACCCGAAGGTATGGGGTGGAGTGAGACATGATGGAAGGTGGGGTGAGCGGTGTGGAAAGCGGGGCGTCCGCTGCCTGGCAGGATCTGTTTCGGGAAAAGGTGACGGATACCCGGAGGGCCTTCCGAGAACTGAGGCGCGGCCAGCGCATCTTCATCGGGTCGGGCTGTGGAGAGCCCCAGTACCTGGTGCGCGCCCTGGAAGAGCAGCTGCCCAAGCTGGCGGACCTGGAGATCCTCCATATTCTCAGTCTGGGCAAGCACTCCTTCCTGGAAGAGAGTTACCACGACAAGTGCCGTCTGAAGTCCTTCTTCGTGGCCGCGGCGTCCCGGGAGGCCGTGGCCGAAGGGCGTGCCGACTACACCCCGGTGAATCTGGTGGATGTGCCCAAGCTGTTTCGAAGCGGCGTGCTGCCCATCGACGTGGCCCTCATCCAGGTGTCCGAGCCGGACCAGCACGGTTTTTGCTCCCTGGGCATCTCCGTGGATATCGTGAAGGCGGCGGCGGAAAGCGCCCGATTCGTGATCGCCCAGATCAATGGGCGCATGCCCCGGACCCTGGGTGACTCCTTCATCCATGTGAGCGATCTGGACGCCCTCATCCCGTGGGACGAGCCTCTCCTGGAGATGCCTCCTCCGCCCATCAACGACGTGGCCAAAGCCATCGGGGCCCAGGTGGCCAAGCTCATCGAGGACGGTTCCACCCTGCGCGTGGGCGTGGGATCCGTGCCCAGCGCCGTGCTCTACGCCCTGGAAGACAAGAAGGACCTGGGGGTTCACACGGACATGCTCACCGATCCCTACGTGGACCTGGTGGAGAAGGGGGTTATTACCAACGCCCGAAAGACCCTGCACCCGGGCAAGATCATCGCCAGCTTCTGCCTCGGAACCAAGAAGCTCTACGATTTTGTCCACAACAACCCCATGGTGGCCTTTCATCCCGTGGAGTACACCAACAACTACCTGGTCATCTCCCAGAACGAAAAGATGGTCACGCTCAACTCGGCCCTGGAAGTGGATCTGACCGGACAGGTGTGCTCCGATTCCGTGGGCTACCAGATCTACAGCGGCGTGGGCGGATCGGTGGACTTTCTGCGCGGGGCCAGAAATTCCCGGGGCGGTAAGGCCATCGTGGTGCTCCCGTCCACCACCCTGGACGGTCAGTCCCGCATCGTACCCGAATTGACGGAGGGCGGCGGGGTGGTCACCACCCGCGGCGGGGTGCAATACGTGGTGACCGAATACGGCATCGCCCAGCTCCAAGGCCGCAGCCTTCGGGAGAGGGCCCTGGCGCTGATCGGCATCGCCCATCCCGACTTCAGGGAGGACCTCACCCGGCACGCCTACCGGATGAAGGTGTTGCGCCGGGAGCTGTTCGCCATCAGCTCGGCCCGGGCCATCTATCCGGAGAATCTGGAGGTCTCCCAGGTCTTCGACGAAGAGACCCGCGTCTTCTTCCGGCCCGCCAAACCCACGGACGAGCGCCTCATTCGAGAATTCTTCTATTCGCTGCCCAAGGACGAATCCTACATCCGCTTCCTCTCCACCATGAAGGTCTATCCCCAGGTGGATGTGAACAAGCTGATCAACATCGACTACGAGAAGGAGATGACCCTGGTGGGGCTGGTGGGGGACATGGAGGCGGAGCGGGTGGTGGCGGTGGGCCGCTACGTGGTGGACGAGGAGACCCTCATCGCCGAGGTGGACTTCGCCGTCCATCCCGACTACGGGCGCAAGGGCATTGCCTCCTTCATGATCCAGTATCTTTCCGAGATCGCCAGGAAGAGCGGGGTGCGCCAGTTCCGGGCCTACATCAGCGCCGGGAACGAGCGCGTTTTCGGTGTGTTTCAGAAGCTGGGCTATTTCATGGAGAGCTCCTTCATGGAAGGCCTTTACGAAATTCGGGTGCACTTCGATCGAACGGCCGATGCCTGTCTGACGGAAAGGCCTGAGTGATGGAAATGGATGAGGCGTCGGGATCCCGAAGGGGGGGACCCGGTGCGGACCTGGCGGAGCAGCTGAGAGCGCTGAGGGCTTGCGTTGAAAGGCTTCAAAAGGAGGTGGATCTTTTAAAGGCGTCCCAGAGGCGGTGGGTCCACCCCGTGGAGAGCGCCCTTTGGCAGCGCGGCCTTCCCATCATCGGCCATGGGGATCACTCGCAGGTGCTCTTGCCCGCCAACGCGCCGGAAGACCACGTGGAGATCTTCTATGCACTGATGCGCCGCTATTCCTTTCGCCTCTTTCTGCGCGACCTGATCCATACCCCCAAGGCGGCCGGAACGGACCATCTCAGCCGCTATTGCGCTCCGCGCACCGTCCGCCGTTACCTCAAGATCCTTTCGGACCTGAACCTGGTGCGTATCCGGCGGAGCGGTGGTTACGAACTGCTGAGCCCCCGGGTGACGAGCTTCGGCCCCACGCTGGAGTGGTACGTGTGGCAGCTCTTCCAAAGGGAATTCCTCGCCCCGGCCCTCTTCGACGTGCGGCTCAACCGAACCCGGCACGGCGGGGACTATGATGTGATCGCGCTGCTCAACGGCCGTCTCGTCTACGTGGAGGTCAAGTCGTCGCCGCCGCGGGGAGTGGAAATGCCGGCGGTTCGGGCTTTCCTGAACCGGCTGGATGACCTGCAGCCCCATGTGGCCGTCTTTCTGGTGGACACGGAACTTCGCATGCGGGATAAGATCGTTCCACTCTTCGGGAAAGCCCTCGGGTTCGAGGAACAGCCGAAAGAGGGCCGTCCCGTCGAGCGTTTGGTCAGGGAAATCTTCCATATCGGCCATGCCGTGTATCTTATCAACAGCCGGAAGGGCATCTACAGCAATCTTCGCACGTGCCTGAGGGATTCGTTTCGATGCCGCCTTCCGGCGGCGGCCGGCGAAAGCAGATCTGGCGACGGGTGGTGAATACAGACCAGACAGGAGAGAAGGGATCCGATGAAACTCAGAGATCGACTCTACGCCTATCCCTGGGAAAGCATGACCGAAAACAATTGCAACGCTTACCTGATCGACGGCCCCGTCCGCACCCTGATCGATCCGGGGCACGCCCACGCCTTGCATCACCTGGAGGCCAAAATGGCCCAGGACGGCTTCACCTTCGAAGACGTGCACCTGGCCCTGGCCACCCATCCCCATCCGGATCACTGCGAGGGGCTTTTGGCACTCCGGGACCTGGGGGTCAAGACGGCCATGCACGTGGACGCGGACTCCTTCATCCGCAGCTTCAGTGACCAGTGGCGGCAGATGACCGGTCAGGAGATGCCCGAATTCCAGATGGACTTCTACCTCAAGGAGGGCACCCTGGAGCTGGGTACGGAAAGGCTCCGGGTGCTGGAAACACCCGGTCATGCGCCGGGGTCCGTGTGCCTGCTCTGGGAAGGGCAAGGGGTGCTCTTTTCCGGCGACGTGGTTTTCGCCCAAAGCGTGGGCCGGGTGGACCTGCCGGGCGGCGACGCGGCCCGGCTGATCGAGAGCCTGGAAAGGCTCATGGAGCTGGACGTGGAGCTGCTCTGTCCCGGGCACGGGCCGTGGATCGAAGGGCGGGGCGCGGTGAAGGAGAACTTCTACATCATCCGCCAGTACATCTTCGGGGCGGGCCGCTGAGAACCGGGGGCTCGCTTCCCCGACCTTCGGGCGGGCCGCCGCCGTCACGACTTGGCGCCGGAAAGCCATGCCCCCTTGATCTCCTCGATCCTCCGGACCAACCGGTCCCGCCGGGCATCTTCGCGGGGGGACTTCCCCGGCGATCCCACCTGGATGGCGTCTCCCCGGATGCCCATCTTTTCCAGCTCCGAAAGGAGGGCCTTCTTCTGCTCGCTTTCCGCCTCTTCCGTTTGGGAGTCAAACGCTTCCAGCAGGCGGCCCAGCTCCTCCACCAACCTCCGTTCTCCTTCCCGGGCCAGGGCTTTCAGTGCCGCCACGGCCGCTCCCGCCGACTCGGAGGATTCCAGGCGATCCATAAGCCCCCGGATCACCTCCATGCGGACGGCCTCGCGGAAGGAATCGGGCACCTGGGCCAGGGCCTCCTGGAGGTGCTCCGGCTGCCAGAGTCCTTCCACGACCTTGTGGACATATCCCGGGGCCTTTTCCAGATGTTCGGCCCGCTCGGCGGCCCGGCGCTCTTCTTCGCTCATGATCATATGCCTGGTTCTTTCCATGACGAGATCGATGGTGCTCTTGATTTCCGCCATAGGTTTCCTCTCCTGCCGGTCGGTTGGCTGGTCTTGAAGGCTCCCAGGGTCCTGAATATATCTCCTTGACAGAAGAGGGGCAATCCCCTAAGAAAGAAAACTTATTCTAGATATTTCATGAGGATAACATTCGCAGATGGCCTCACTCCCTCTCATCCAGTGCTTCCACGTGGCCAAGAGTTATGTGGCCGGGGAGGACATCCTTCGGGACGCCAACCTCCAGATTCTCAAAGGGGAATTCCTGTTCCTCATGGGACCCAGCGGGGCGGGCAAGAGTACCTTCCTCAAGATGCTCCTGGGCCTCGAAGCCCCCACCCGGGGCCATATCCTGGTGGACGGAAGAAACATCCACCGCTTGTCCCGCAAGGACATTCCCGCCTACCGGCGAACGGTGGGCATGGTTTTTCAGGACTTCAAGTTGCTGCCCCGGGACTCCGTGGCCTACAACGTGGCCCTGCCCCTTGTGGCCGCTGGGCGCCCGCCCGGCCTGGTCCGCAGCAAGGTGAAGGCCCTCCTGCAATTCGTGGGGCTGGAAAAGAAGGCGGGCACCCCGTGCTGCCGGCTGTCGGGAGGCGAGCAGCAGCGAGTGGCCCTGGCGAGGGCGGTGGCCAACGATCCCTGGATCCTGCTGGCGGACGAGCCCACGGGAAACCTGGATCCGTGTGCAACCGCCGTGGTCATGGAGCTCATGAAGGCCGTGCACGGCCGTGGGACCACGGTGGTGGTGGCCACGCATGACCCGTCCCTGTTGGAGCACCTTCCCGAGGCTCGCCGGGTGCACATCCACGAGGGCGTCTTTTACGAGGAGGCGGAAGCTTCCTCAACCGTCTGTGCATCCGCGCCGGGAGGCCCCGGATGGGATTGAGCCGTTGGGGATACTATCTGGCGCGGGCGGTGGGCGGATTCAGGAGAAACCCGCTGCCGGCGAGCGTGAGTGTGCTGGTCGTGGCATTGAGCCTTTTCCTGACCGGGCTTTTCTGCCTTGGTCTTTGGGGGATTTACCGGGTGGTGCCTCACCTGTTTTCCCCATCCAAGGCGGTCGTCTACCTGGAAAAGGGCCTTTCGGTCCAGGAAACGGAACGGGTGAAAAAAACCGTTGCCGGCTGGTCTTTTGTGGAAGAATGCCGCTACAAGAGCCCTGAAGAGGTGCTGGAGGAACTGCGAAGACGCTATGCAGGATGGGACGATGTGTTCCAAGGGCTCGACGAAAACCCCCTGCCGCCCGCCCTGGAGGTGCGCTTACGGGTTTCGGACGACGTGGAGGCGGCGCTTCGTTCGTTTGAAGAGAAGGCGCGATCGCTGGGCGGGGTCCAAGATGTGCTCACGGCCCAGGCCTGGTCCGCGGAAACCCGCCGCCTGATGCGGACCCTCATGGGGGCGGGGATCTTTCTGGCGGGGGCCCTGCTTGTAAGTTCCATCCTGATTGTTGCCAATACGGTGCGGCTGGCCTTTTACGGGCGCAGGGACGAATGGGAAGTGCTCCTGGTGGTTGGGGCGCGGCCGTCTTTTATCAAGATGCCGTTCTATCTGGAAGGGATCTTGCAAGGTGTTCTGGGAGCCGTCTGCGCCGCCCTTCCCCTGTGGGGCGTGGTGCGGCTGGCTGCGGAGGTGCTGCCTCCGGGCCTGTGGGCGGGCACTTTGGACCTTGGGGACGCCGGAGTCCTTCTGGGTGTCTTGATTTTGACCGGGGCGGGATTGAGCTGGCTGGGGGCGAGGCTGGCGCTTCGCCGTGTGGTGTCCTACTGATGCGGGCCGGATCCCGAGGGTGTCCGATGCAGGGCTTTCGGCGAACCATTGTCTGCTTCTTTCTGGTGACGGCTGCCTTGGCGGGTATCTCTTTCGCAGGCCTCGATGGAAACCGGGGAACCCTCCTTCCGGAGGGGGCGCGGAGGGCGTGGGCGGCGGATAGCTCGCAGGATCCCAAGAGCCTTCTTCAGGAAATCGATGCCTTGGAGAAACGCCTGGAGGAGGTGGTCGACCGAATGGAGAGCCTGGCTCGCGAAAGGGATCGGCTGGCGCAGGAGACGGCCCGGCTGGAGCAAAGCCTTGCAGATCGGAAGACTGCCCATGCCCGCACGAAACAACGGGCGCTCCGGCGCCTGAACGCCCTTGCCAAGGTGGACTGGCTGCGTCTGATTGCCATGGGCGGTTTGCGTGGGGACGAGGACTTTGCGCTTTTTCACGGGGCCTATGCCCTCCGGGAGCTTCTCCGGATGGACGGCGGGCTCCTGAGGCAACTTGCTTCCCAACGCGAATCTCTGAAGGCGGCCCAGGCGCAGCTGTCGGAACGCCGCAAGGAGATGGAGCGGGTTCTCCGGGAACTGGCCGAAGAACGGGAACGCCTCGACGAGATCAAGGAGCGAAAGATCCTGGCGCTCATCCGGCTCCAGGAGGAGAGAAACCCCGCGCCGCCTAGGGAAAACCCTGATGAATCGGCAAAGCGCAAGAGAATCGCCCGGGTTCCGGTCCGGACCCGCCCCTTCGAGAGCCTCAAGGGGCGTCTGCCTCTGCCCGTTTCGGGCCAAGTCAAAAGGGAGAAGACAAAAAAACGCTCGCCTGGCTCCTCCATCCTTTATAATGACGGTGTGCTCATCGAAACGGATCCCCGAGAGCCGGTGCGGGCGGTGCACGACGGGGTGGTGGTTTTTGCGGATAACTTCCGTGGTTATGGACGCCTGATGATCATCGACCACGGAGACCACTACTTCAGCCTCCTGGCCCACCTGGGAACGTTTCTCAAGCGCACGGGGGATCGGGTGCGGGCCGGCGAACCCGTGGCGACCCTGATGCAAGAGGCTGACAGCGCCAAGGGAATGCTGTATTTTGAATTGCGGCATAAAGGCCGACCGGTGCGGGTCGAGGATTGGCTGGCGGCTGGAAAATCCATGGAGAGTTAAAGGAAAGGCCAATGCGAAAAAGCAACAGGAAAATCATCGTCTTCACCTTGGGCATCGTCTTTGTGTTGACCGGCTGGGTCTCTCTGAAGTCGGTGGCCACCGGGGCCGAGAAAAGCATCTACGAACAACTCAAGCTGTTCAGCGACGTCATGAACCTGGTCCAGGAACACTACGTGGAGGAGGTGGATTCCCAGACGCTGATCTACGGAGCCATCAGCGGCATGCTCCATGAGCTCGATCCCCACTCCAGTTTCCTGCGCCCGGAAGACTACAAGGAACTGGAGATCGAAACCAAGGGCAAGTTCGGCGGGATCGGCATCGAGATCACCATCCGAAACGGCGTGCTGACGGTGGTGGCGCCTCTGGAAGACACGCCGGCCGATCGGGCGGGCATCCAGGCCAATGACCAGATCATCAAGATCGACGGGGCGCCCACCCAGGAGATGAGCCTGATGGAGGCTGTTCAGAAGATGCGCGGGCCCAAGGGGACCAAGGTCCGGCTCACCATCCTGAGGGAAGGGGCCCGGAAGCCTCTGGAGTTTGAGCTGGTCCGGGACATCATCTCCATCCGGAGCGTGCGTACGCGGCCTTTGGAGAAAGGCTTCGGCTATGTGCGCATCTCCAGCTTCCAGAGCGGGACGGGACGGGATCTGCGAAAGACGTTGGAAAAGCTCGAAAAGGAAGAAGGCCCGCTCCAGGGGCTCATCCTGGATCTGCGGAACAACCCCGGCGGGCTGCTGGACCAGGCCGTGGCCGTGGCGGATGAATTCCTTGACGAGGGCCTCATCGTCTACACCGGCGGCCGTCGCGAAAGCCAGCAAATGAAATTCGAAGCCCACAAGGGTTCGGCGCGTCATCCGTATCCCATTGTGGTGCTGGTCAACGGCGGCAGCGCCAGCGCATCGGAAATCGTAGCGGGAGCCTTGCAGGACCACAAACGGGCCGTGATCATTGGGGAACCCACCTTCGGCAAGGGCTCGGTCCAAACCGTCATCCCCTTGAAGGACGGCTCCGCGGTGCGCCTGACCACTTCCCTCTACTACACGCCCAGCGGCCGGTCCATCCAGGCCAAAGGCATCCATCCGGACATTGTGGTCAAGAGGGAAGTGAAGGCGGCCAATGAAAACGGCGACGACGAAGAACTCATGCGCCGCATCCGGGAAAAGGACCTCCCCCGCCACATGGAGACGCCGGAAAATGAGACGAAAGATGCCCAAGAATCCGACTCCGTGACCCAAGAGACGGAGCAGTGGCTGGAGCAGGACAACCAGGTGCGCCGCGCCCTGGAACTCTTGAAGAGCTACAAGATCATGGCCCAGATGACCTTCTAGGAGGCTGTCCGACAATGGGTTCTTTGCCTCGTTTTGTCTCCATCCGTCATCCCCGCGAAGCTTGTCTCCGGCTTGAACGGGGAGCGGGGATCCAGGATTTCCGGCAAGTTATGGACTCCCGCTTGCGCGGGAGTGACGGTTTGAGCAGTTCTCGGACAGCCTCCCAGGAGGCTGTCCGAAAACGTCGCGGATGATCTCTTTTCTCGTAGCGCAGCCCTTCAGGGCTGCGGAGGAATCCCCGGCCGTCGGATGGCCCATCGGGTATTGCCTGTCAGTTCATTGGGTTAGTGTGGTTCCTTTTCCGCGGGGCTGGAGCCCCGCGGCTACGAAGTGATTGGAAATTGCCGGCCTCTTGAGCCTGAGAACCATTCTCGAACAGGCTCCTGGGCCCTGAGCCGTTCGGGGCGGTGGAAAATGGCGCAAACAAGGGGTAAAAGACCCCGGAAAGCAGGGACTTCAGCGGGAGGGCGGAAGTCCGATCGAAGCGGATCGAGGTCAGGACGGAAGGCCGGGACCGGAGCGGGGAAGAAGGCGGCCCGCAACAGCCTTTTCCTCCCGCTGCTCACCGTCTGGTTCATCGCCCTGGTGGTATTGGCCAGCCTGCTCTATTGGGGCCGCGGGCCCTACCGGGGTCTGTGGAAGAGCGGCCGGCCGGCCGGAGTCCCTGCGGAAAGGACAGTCGAGAGGGGGGCGCCGGCTGCGGTACCGACGCCCCGCACGGAACCCAGGCCTCCAGCCGGCCCAGAGCACACATCCAACTCCACCCAAGCACGGGGTGATTCCGCGGAAAGCCGGCCGCACGCTGCGGCCGTGGGGGGGGGATCCCCGGCCCCCTTTCCCCGTGAGGAAGCGCCCCCGGCCGGACCACCCCTGGCCCAGGTGGCCATCGTCATCGATGATTTCGGCCAGGATCTCTCCATGGCCAAGCGGTTTCTCAACATCCCGATCTCCATCACCTTCTCCATTCTTCCCGGACTCAAGCACTCGCGGGAAATTGCCGAACTTGCCACCGTTCACGGGCACGAGGTGATGATTCACATGCCCATGGAGCCGGAAGGGTACCCGGAGAAGAATCCGGGCCCCGGGGCCCTGCTGGTTTCCATGTCCCGTCGCCAGATCGAGGAGAGCCTGGACGACGCCTTTCGGGAAAACCCCTACGCCAAGGGAATCAACAACCACATGGGCTCCCGGTTCACGGCTTCCAAAGAACAGATGGAACGGGTGCTGAGCCGACTCAAGAAACAGGGGCTCTACTTTCTGGACAGCTACACCAGCCCCAACAGCGTGGGAGTGCATCTGGCGAAGCAGATGGGTGTTGCCACGATCAAGCGGGACATCTTTCTGGATCATGTGCCCACCGAAACCTTCGTGAGAAAGCAGATACGGGAGCTCATCCGCAGGGCCAGGATCCAGGGCAGGGCCGTGGCCATCGGCCATCCCTACCCGGTCACGCTGAAAGTGCTCCAGGAAGAGGCCCTGTCCTTTGAAAAAGAGGGCATCGAAGTGGTTCCCCTGGGCAGGCTGGTGAACGGGGGGTGAGCAGGGAATGTCCACCCAGCTTGGGCATGAATCCCGCTCCTATGGGTGCGGGCTGAAGTCTTGCGGAGGGGACGGCGAGCGCGTGTCCGCCCGCCAGGGGCGAGGCGGTGACGAGGATCCGCATCTGTGGAAGGTACAACGGCCCAGGAGCTTGTCCAAAAATGTTTTTCCGGCTAGGAAGGCCGGGAGCCCCCTTCTCCTTGTAGCCGCGGGGCTTCAGCCCCGCGGAAAGGGCCATCGTAACTCCATGAAGTGACAGGAAATAAGCGATGGCCTATCCGAAGGCCGGGGATTCCTCCGCAGCCCTAAAGGGCTGCGCTACGAGAAGAGAGGTTGTCCGCGGCGTTCTCAGACAGGCTCTAAGTTTTCCATGAAATCCGGACTTTGCTGACGGGAGGGGCTCGGCGATGTGGAACTGGATGCGGAAAGCCGCATTCCTTTTGCTTTGTCTGGTCATGCTCGTGGGAAACGGGCCCGCCGCCCCCTGTTCGGAAACCGGGACGGTTCCCGCCGGGGCGAAGGAAAAGACCGGCAGCCCAAGTCCTCGGCCGGCCATCCGGGTGGACAAGCTCCATGTGGACTTGGGCGAGGTGAGCGAAGACGGGGCGCTGCTCCATGACTTTCTCGTAAGGAACGAGGGGGATGTCCCCCTGCACATCCAAGACGTGCGCCCCGGCTGAGGCTGCAGCGTGGCCCGGTTCGACCGGGAAATCCCTCCCGGCGGTGAGGGAAAGATCACGCTCAGGGTGAACGTGGCCGGCTACCAGGGAAAGGTTTCCAAGGGGGCCACCGTTTATTGCGACGACCCGGAAAACCCCAGGCTTCGCCTGAGCCTTAGTGCCAGGGTGGTGCCTCACGTGGCGGTTCGTCCTTCCGACAGCGTCTTTTTCCGGGGGCCAGCCAGGGCCCTGAAGCCCGGCGTGGTGGAGCTGGAATCTCGCAATGAGCGGTGGACGATCACCGGGCTGGAGAACGGGCTTTCGGGAAAGGTGGACGTGGCGGTGGAGCCTGTGGAAGAAGGGCATCGCTACCGGCTGGTGATCACCAATCTGGTGGAAAAGGGGAATTACTCCGGTGTGATCACTTGCCGAACGGACCATCCCAAGAAGCCCGAGATCCGCGTTCACGTGAGGGGCATGATCGAAGGGGTGGTGGGGGTTCGCCCCACCAGCGTGGTGGTGGGGAGGCTCAAGGCCGGGCTCCCGGTCCGCCCGGGGCGCCTCCTGGTGGTGAGCAACCTGAACAGCCCCTTCGCCATCACCCGGCTGGACTATGACCAGGCCCTTTTGGAAGTAATCCGGAATCCGCTCCCCGATCGTCCCGGCTACAGCCTCGAACTGCGACCACGCCTGGCGTCCGTTGCCCAGGGGACCCAGCGCCATACGACCTTGACCATCGAAACGGACGTGGAAGCCGGCGAGCGGCACGTGGTGAACGTCTTCGTGGTGAACCGCTAGAGGTCCGTCCGAAAAGGGTCATGGCCATTTATAGGAAAGAAAACCGCGAATGAACGCGAATAGACGCCAATGGCAATGAGCGAGATGTGGGAGCGGCGAAAGCCGCGAAAGGGATGGCCGGCCGTTGAGTGGCGTTGCAGCCGCCAGCTCATCGCGCCTTGCGGCGCTCCCACAAAGACTCCCTGCCCGGCCGGTTCTTTCATCCGTGCGGGGTGGCGTGCCGCGCCATGATCGTTAGTGGGGATTCGTCACCCAGCGGATTGAGCCCCAATGTTACGGTCCGCCGGGGGATTCTCCCCGGGGTTGGTAGAGGCACAGGGGCTCTTCGGCCATGTAGTTCCCGGTGGCTTCAAAGGCGCGTGCCCGACATCCCCCGCAGACCCGCACATATTCGCACCGACCGCATTTGCCTTCCAGGGCCTTATAGTCCCTCAGCTTCAGGAAGACCGGAGATGCTTCCCAGATTTCCCGGAAGGATTGCTCCCTCACGTTTCCGCAATCCACTTCCAAATATCCGCAGGGCTGCACCTGCCCCACGTGGGACACAAAGCAAAAGCCCGTGCCCCCCAGACACCCTCGGGTCATGGCGTCCAGGCCGAAGGTGGCCATATCCACCTTCCTGCCGTCCCGGCGGGCCCTCTGTCTCAGGATCCGATAATAATGGGGGGCGCAGGTGGCCTTGAGTTGCAGGGGGACTTGGTCTCTTTGTTCGTAGAACCAATGGAGCGTCTTCTCGTACTGCTGGGCGTTGATGGCCTGTTCCTCCAAATTCTTGCCCCGGCCGGTGGGTACCAGCAGAAAGATGTGGTGGGCCGCGGCGCCCAGATCCACCGCCAGTTTCTGGATGGACTCCAGCTCGTGGAGGTTCTGGGCCGTAATGGTCGTATTGATCTGGAAGGGCAGGCCGGCTTCCCGAGCGTTTCGAATACCGCGCATGGCCCCCTCGAAGGCCCCCGGAACGCGACGGAAGGCATCGTGGCTTTGGGCCGTGGCCCCGTCGATGCTGATGCTGATCCTCTGGATGCCGACCTTCACCATCTTCCGCGCCGCCTCTCGGGTGACCAGGGTTCCGTTGGGGGCCATGGTCATGCGAAGGCCCAACGAGTTTCCGTAGGAGGCCAGCTCGAAAATATCGGGCCGGAGCAACGGCTCTCCGCCCGTCAGGATGATGATGGGCTTGGCGAAGGAGGCGATCTCGTCCAGGACCTGCCGGCATTCTTCCGTGCTCAGCTCGTTCTCGTAGGGTTTATCCACGGCCGCCGCCCGGCAGTGGATGCACGACAGATTGCATGTGCGGGTCACCTCCCAGGCCACAAGCCGAAGGGCGGTGGCGCCTCCCGGGGGCGGGGCGCCCTGGGAAGAACCGTGGGTCTGGGCCGGGGGGCGGGGTCCTTGCGGGTTCATGGCGCCGCCTCAGGAAGCCGAAAGGATGCGGGCGGCATCCTTGGCGAAGTAAGTGATGATGCAGTCGGCTCCGGCCCGGTGGATGGCTGTGAGGGTTTCCATCATGACGCGCTCCTCGTCCAGCCAGCCCTGCATGGCCGCCGCCTTGATCATGGAATATTCCCCGCTCACGTTGTAGGCGGCCACCGGATAATCGTATTCCTCCTTTACCCGGCGGATGATGTCCAGGTAGGCCAGGGCGGGCTTGACCATCACGATGTCCGCCCCTTCTTCGATATCCAGGTTCACCTCCCGGAGGGCCTCCAGGGCGTTGGCCGGGTCCATCTGATAGGCGCGACGGTCGCCGAACTGGGGGGCCGAGTCGGCTGCGTCGCGAAACGGGCCGTAGAAGGACGAACAGTACTTGGCCGAATAGGCCATGACGGCCACCCGGTCGAAGCCGTTTTCGTCCAGGGCGTGGCGGATGGCTCCCACGCGTCCGTCCATCATGTCCGACGGGGCCACCATGTCGGCCCCCGCTTCGGCGTGGGAAAGAGCCGTCCGGGCCAGCACTTCCAGGGTGGCGTCGTTGTGGACCTCCTGGCCGTCCAGGATGCCGCAGTGGCCGTGGCTGGTGTATTCGCACAGGCACACGTCGGTGATCACCACCAGCTCGGGAAAGCGGTCCTTGAGGGCCTTGACGGTGGTTTGCACCGCCGCGTCAGGGTCGTAGGCCTCCGATCCCTTTTCGTCCTTGGCCTCGGGAAGGCCGAACAAGATCACGGCGGGGATGTTCAGCCGTTGGAGCTCTTCCGCCTCCCGGACGGCCGTGTCCGGCGAAAGATGAAAGACGCCGGGCATGGAGGCGATGGGGTTTCGGATGTCTTTTCCCTTCCTGACGAAGAGGGGGTAGATGAATCGGTCCGGTGACAGGCGCGTTTCCCGGATCATTCTCCGAAGATTTTCCGTTCGGCGGAGCCGACGGGGCCGGTAGTCAGGAAACCACATGGGGCGTTCCTCCCTCGCCAACGATCCTGGCGGTCCATGGGCCGCCGCTCATTTGCATCATGCGATGCCGATTTCCGTGTCCGTCAGATAGCAGGCCGGGTCCGGCGCCCACAGGTCGCCGGTGGCGGCCTCCGCCCGTACGCGGAAGTTTCCCGCGCAGATGTCGAGCCAGCGGCACCGGGCGCACCGCCCCTTCACGTGGGGCTTCTTGTTCTTCAGCTTGGCCAGGAGCGGGTTGGACAGGTCCGACCAGATCTCGCTGAAGGGCCTTTCCCGCACGTTGCCGAAGCTCACATGGCGCCAGAATTGGTCCGCATGCACCCGGCCGTCCCAGCTCACGCAACCGATGCCCCGGCCGGAGCTGTTTCCTTCGTTCATCTGCAGGAGCTTCAACACGTCTTCGGCCCGGGGGGAGCCCTCCCGGAGAAGACGGAGGTACACGTAAGGGCCGTCGGCATGGTTGTCCACGGTGAGCACTTCCTTGGGCTTTCCGCGCCGGTGCAGATCCGCCGTCCGGTCGATGATGAGATCCACCGCCCGGCGGGTCTCTTCGTGGGAGAGATCTTCTTCCATGAGGGCCGAACCGCGGCCGGAATAGACCAGGTGATAGAAGCAGACCCTGGGAATGTCCCGCTCTTCCAGCAGATCGAAGATGGCGGGGATCTCGGAGGCGTTACGCCGGTTCATGGTGAACCGAAGCCCCACCTTGATGCCCGCCTCCCGGCAGGCGGCGATGCCGTCCAGGGCCATGCGGAAGGCGCCCTTCACCCCCCGGAAGCGGTCATTGACCTCCTCCATGCCGTCCAGGCTGATGCCCACGTAGGAAAGCCCCACCTTCTTGAGTTCCTGGGCCACCCGCGGGGTGATGAGGGTTCCGTTGGTAGAGATCACCGCCCGCATGCCTTTCCGGACGGCGTAGTCGGCCAGTTCCACCAGGTCCGGCCGCATCAGGGGCTCCCCGCCGGAAAAGAGCACCACCGGGCATCCGAAAGCGGCCAGATCGTCCAGGAGCGCCTTGCCCTCGGCCGTGGTGAGCTCGTCCGGGAAGGCCCGGTCCTTGGCGTGGGCGTAGCAGTGGACGCACTTGAGGTTGCAGCGGCGGGTCATGTTCCAGACCACCACGGGCTTCTTGTCTTCGGAAAACTGGAGGAGGTGGGAGGGCAGATCGCGGCTCCTGCGGCCGTAGCGGAGCGCGTCGGAAGGCTCCACCGTGCCGCAGTAGAGTTTGGAGATGCCGATCATGAGCGGGTGTCCTTTCTAGTCTTCATCCCTTTCCTGCAAGGGATACTTGCGATACGTCTCTCGGATCAGGTTGTCCAGGTACGAGCCGGGTTCCTCCACCGCCTCCCGGGGCAGGATGAACTGGGTCTGACCGCTGCGCTCCGCCACCAGCTTGAACCCGTAATCGTAATCGCGGGAGATCTCCCGGCAGACGGACCCGGCCGGCTTGTTTTCCCTGAGAGCCCGGGTCACGATGGCCGTGACGGCCTGGTCGTCGAAATGGATGCGATAGCCGTGGCGCTCGTGGAATTCGTCCTCGAAGACCTTCACCTGGTTGTACAGGGTGATCATCTCGTCGAAGAGATCCTCCAAGGGCTCCCCGGTCCTCAGGTGCTGCTCGACCAGCAGATCTAAACGGCTTTGGGTGAAAACGAAAGGGTAATTTTGGACATAGTGCTTCTTTTTCCTGAGCACCTGTTCCCGGACGGCCTCCTTTTCCTCCCGGAGGATCCTTTCGTAGATGCGCCGGCGTTCGGGAGAATCCGGGTCCTTGAGAATTTTTTCCAGCTCCGCCTCCGGTTCCAGGACCATTTCCCGGGTCACCACCAGGTAGCGGATGGAGGTGGACGGCAGCTTTTTTTCGAAGCCCAGCAAGGCCCGCTCGATGACACTCACCAGACCCCGGGCCCCCGTCTTTTCCTGGTAGGCCTTTTCCGCCAGCACCCGAAGGGCCTCGTCTTCGAATTTGAGATCGATGCCGTAGCAGCGGAAGTCCTCCTTCTTTCCCTGGATGATGGGGTTGTTGGGGTTTTTCAGGATCTGGTAGAGATCCTCCACCTCCAGGGGTTCCAGGACGGCGATCACGGGAAGGCGCCCCACGAATTCACTTTCGAACCCGTAGGCGATGAGATCCTCCGCCTTGACGTGCTGGAGGTACTTGAAATCGTCCGAGCGGCTCTGGACCGAGGCCTTGAACCCCAGGCCCTGCTGATGGAGCCTTTTCTTGACCTTTTCGGCCAGGCCGTTGAAGGCGCCGCTCACAATGAAGAGGATGTTCTTGGTGTTGATGGTCTGCTTTTCCCGTTTGCCCGATTTGCGGTACTGCTCGATGGCCTGCAGCTGGGAGATGGGGTCGTGGGGAACCCGAAGATCCACCTCCGTCTCCTCCATGGGTTTCAAGAGCGCCCGCTGGACTCCCGTCCGGGACACATCGGGGCCGATGAGGTTGGAGGCGGATGCGATCTTGTCGATCTCATCGATATAGATGATGCCGTACTGGGCCAGCTCCAGATCGTCGTCCGCAGCCCGGACCAGATCCCGCACCAGGTCCTCCACGTCGCCGCCCACGTATCCGGTTTCGCTGAACTTGGTGGCATCGCCCTTGACGAAGGGAACCCCCAGCTTCTGGGCGATGAGCTTGATGAGATAGGTCTTGCCCACTCCGGTGGGGCCCATGAGAATGATGTTGTTCTTGATGCGGCCCACGGCGCTGTCGGGAGCCCGGCGCCCGTGTTCCATCTGCCGCTTGATCCGGTTGTAATGGGTGCAGATCTTGGTGGCCAGAATCGCCTTGGCCTGGTCCTGTTTGACCACGTACTGGTCCAGGTAGGCCTCCAGTTCCTCGGGCTTCAGATCGAATTGGATCTTTTCCAATCCACGGGGACCCGATTCCTTGGTCTTGGATTCCTTGGCGGAGGGCATCATCATGGGGGAGATGACCCTGACCGGTCGTCCGTATTTCTTGGAAAGGTACTCGCTCAGCTCTCTTTCCAGCTCTTCCTGATCGGGAAGTTTTTGGAACTTGTCGCTCATGGCTCACCTAACATTTTAAATTTCAAGCAATTATCGCAAAAGCGCCCTCGTACTATAAACACTTCCCCGGCCCATTTCAACCGACGCCGGCGCGCTTGCCCAGCCGCCCCAAAATGGAAAACCCACCCGGGCGGGTGGGTTTTGCCCTCGTGCAGTCGGCTGTTGGGGAATCCGGCGGGGCATCAACGCCATAGTTTGTCGTTTCCGCACACCTTTCGCACCAATTCCCGATAATCTTTGGCGCCCGGGGAGCCGGGGGCGTATTCGTAGATGGTCTGGCCGTGGCCGGGAGCTTCGCTGAGTCGCACGTTGTAGCGAACCGGCGGGCAGAGCCGGCTGTTGAAATGGGATTCCAGCTGGGCGAGGATCTCTTCGGATTGCTTGACCCGCTTGTCCATGAAGGTGGGCACCACGTATCTGAGGCTCAGGTCCTTGTGGTAGGTTTGGACGGAGGCCAGGCTGCGGCAGAATTCCAACAGGCCCTGGATGGCCATGACCTCGAGACTGACGGGAATCAAGACTTCCTTGACATAAAAAAGCACGTTGATGGTGAGCACGTCCCAGCCCGGGGAGGTGTCCAGGATGACGAAGTCGAAGTGGCTGTCGAAGGGGCTGAGGGCCTCGGTGAGCATCATTTCGCTCCGGAAATCCTTCCTGGCGATGAGCCGTTTCACTCCCGCCAGCGATTTTCCTCCAGCGAGAAGAGAGAGCCGCTCTCGGGCCTCCACCATGCAGTCCTGGGGGATGACCTCCCCGGTCATGAGTTCGGTGAGTCCCGCCTTGGGCTTCACTCCCAGCATGTAGGCAGCCTGGCCCTGGGTGTCCGTGTCCACCAGCAGCACCTTGTAGCCGGCCAGGGCCAGGCCAGCGGCCAGATTGACGGCCGTGGTGGTCTTGCCGACACCGCCCTTGCTGAGGGAGACGGCGATGCGTCGGGTCTTCTTGTCCGTCTTGGCTTCGATGTCTTGGACCTGTGCCGGGCCGTCCTGCTGTCGGGGGATGGGAAACTTGTGCCCGCAATAGATGCATTTGGCGGCCTTGACCTTGTCGGACAGGCGGGTTTCGTCGATCTTGTGCTGTCTCTTGCAACTGGGGCAGATGATAATCATTGTTCACCCTCGCCGTGCTTGGTTTTCTCGGCGTTTTCATGTTTCCGGGCGTTCTTTTTGGGAATCCCCGTGATGAGCTTGAGCAACCGGCTGGAGCGGCCGGAAACCTCCAAGTCTTTGAGCATCGTCTTGAGAGCCAATTCCACGATGAGGGACTTGGAGATCTTCGGGGCGCCCGTCCCCTCGGTGAGATCCACCAACGTTTGCTGTGCTGCATCCAGTCTCCGGATCAGGGCCTTGGTCAGGTAGTAGGTAGCCTTTTTCTTGGTGCGCGGTGCCCGCATGCGTCGAGCGGGCTGGGGCTCCGGGGACGGCTCGGGGCTTCCGGCGCGCTGCTCCAGGCGTTTCAGGTAGAAAGCGAGTCGTTCGATGAGGTCGTTTTCCTGAGTTGTGACTTGGGGCGCTTTTCCCAGCAGGAGCTCGGTCATGATGTCCGGTCTGTGATCTTTCGGTTCCGACACCAAGTTCCCTCCACTCTGATGCCCGCTTCCATGTTCCAAAGAAATCAATTCCAGACCCATGGCCGTCTTCCCCTCGACCCGATCCGAAGGACCGCTCCGATCCGGGTCGTCAGCGGGAGTCATTGTCGGTCGCCTACTGCTTGGCAAAGAAGCGCTCCCGGGCTTTCTGAACGAAATCCTCTACGAACAGCCGGTCTTCTTCCGACTGGAATTCCAGCGCCAACCCGTAGAGAACACCCCCTTCTTCCAACGGGGTTGCATGGCGGATGACGGCCCCGGCCTGTATGGACCGTTCACCGTAGTGGACCTGCACGTCGGTGAGCTTGTCTCCAGGGGAGAATCGATCGGCCCGTTCATCGGTCAGACCGATGCCGCCTTCGCTGACATTGGCCACAGACAGGGCGGAGCCTTCGATGGTGACGCGTACCGGGGTGTCTTCGTCCACCGGCACCCGGAAGGATTTCCTTACGACGTTTTCTTCCGGCGAAAGGCCCTTCAGGGTCAGAATCTCTTCGAATTCCTCAAGTTCGGACAGGATGGATTCCACGCCCTTACTTCCCATGGATGTGCCCTCCGCTTGTTTGGATTGTTTCCTGATTTGCCGTGAGCGTTTCCTCCGAGGAATCCGCCGTGGAGGCTGCCGGGGCGCTCATGTGGTGTCACCACGCAAGTCATGGCTTCCACTTATAAGGTTCGGATGTTCGCGATCTTCCCTTTAAGGAATTTATCGAGTGGAATCCTCCGTGGGCCATGTTGCGAAAGGCCGGGGCATGTGCTACAAGTCTGCCACCCTTTCGGAGGCTGAAAAACCAAGGCCGGGCGACCGGCTGCAGATCGATGGAAGAACAGGGGTGGCAGATCATGGAGATGCGGTACAACCCGAAGGAAGTGGAAGAAAAGTGGCAGGGCTTCTGGGAGAGCAGGAACCTCTTCTCGGTTGGGGAAGATCCCCATAAGAAGAAGTTCTACCTGCTGGAGATGTTTCCCTATCCGTCCGGCAGGATCCACATGGGCCATGTGCGCAACTACACCATCGGGGACGTGGTGGCCCGGTTCCTCTCCATGCGCGGCTACAACGTTCTCCATCCCATGGGCTGGGATGCCTTCGGGATGCCCGCCGAAAACGCCGCCATCAAGGCCAAGACCCACCCGGCCAAGTGGACCTACGAGAACATCGACTACATGCGCCGCCAGCTCAAGAAGCTGGGCTTTTCCTATGACTGGTCCCGGGAGTTCGCCACCTGCGACCCGTCCTACTACCGCTGGGAGCAGCTCTTCTTCGTGCAGATGTACAAGCGGGGGCTGGCCTACAAGAAAAAATCCTACGTGAACTGGTGCGGGACCTGCCAGACCGTTCTGGCCAATGAGCAGGTGGAGGACGGAGCCTGCTGGCGCTGCGACCAGCCTGTCGTTCAGAAAGAGATGGAACAGTGGTTCTTCAAGATCACCGATTACGTGGAAGAGCTGCTGGACTGTCTGGACAAGCTGCCCGGCTGGCCGGAGCGGGTACTGACCATGCAGCGCAACTGGATCGGCAAGAGCCACGGCAGCACCATCCTCTTTCCCCTGGAATCGGGAACCGGCAGCATCGAGGTCTTCACCACCCGGGCCGACACCCTCTTCGGAGCCACCTTCATGAGCCTGGCTCCGGAACATCCCCTGGTGGACGAGTTGTGTCGGGGTACGGGGCAGGAAGAGGCCGTGCGCGCCTTTGTGGAGCGGGCAAAGCAGGCCAAGCGCGGCGAAAGGGCCGCCGACCTGCTGGAGAAGGAAGGTGTCTTCACGGGGGCTTATTGCATCAATCCCATGACCGGCGCCAAGATGCCCATCTTCGTGGCCAACTTCGTGGTCATGGAATACGGTACGGGCGCCGTGATGGCCGTTCCGGCCCATGATCAAAGGGATTTTGAATTCGCCCGCAAATACGATCTTCCCATCAAGGCGGTGATCAAGGAAAGCGCGGAAGCCCCGGCACCGGATCCCTCCACCATGGATCATGCCTTCGAAGAAGACGGGGTCCTGGTGGATTCCGGCGACTTCACGGGCATGACGTCCCCGCAGGCCCGGGAAGCCATCACCAAGGCCCTGGAAGCCAAGGGACAGGGAGGGCTCACGGTCCAATACCGGCTTCGGGACTGGGGCATCTCCCGCCAGCGCTATTGGGGGGCTCCCATCCCGATCATCTACTGCGACGCCTGCGGCACGGTTCCCGTGCCCGAAGAGGATCTTCCGGTGGTGCTGCCCCTGGATCTGGAAATGCCCGAAAACGGCGCATCTCCGCTGCCCATGAGCGAGGAGTTCGTCCGCACCACGTGCCCCCAATGCGGAGGTCCGGCCCGGCGGGAGACGGACACCATGGACACCTTCGTGGAATCGTCCTGGTATTTCGCCCGGTTTTCCTGTTCCGACTACGACAAGGGTCCCCTGGACCCCGAGCGGGTGGGCTATTGGATGCCCGTGGACCAGTACATCGGGGGGATCGAACACGCCGTCCTGCACCTGCTCTACTCGCGGTTTTTCACCAAGGTCCTTCGGGACATGGGGTACCTGCAGGTGGACGAGCCGTTCACCAACCTGCTCACCCAGGGCATGGTGATCAAGGACGGGGCCAAGATGAGCAAATCCAAGGGCAACGTGGTGGACCCGGACGACATGATCCAGGCCTACGGTGCCGACACCGTCCGCCTCTTCTGCCTCTTTGCGGCGCCTCCCGAAAAGGAACTGGAATGGAGTGATCAGGGCGTGGAAGGGGCTTCCCGATTCCTCGGGCGCGTCTGGCGGCTGGTGCACGACAATCTGGAAGGCCTGAAAGGGGCCGATCCCTACGATGGCCGAGCCCCGCTGAGCCCCCGGTTGCAGGCCCTTCATCGAAAGACCCACCAGACCATCAAGAAGGTAACGGAGGACATCGAGCAGCGCTTCCACTTCAACACGGCCATTGCGGCCGTCATGGAACTGGTGAACCAAATCTACGCCGTGCAGGACAAGGCCTCCCGGGAAGCCGCCTTTTGGCCGGTGATGCGCGAGGCGGTGGAGGCCGTGGTGCTTCTGCTTTCGCCCATGGCACCGCACATCGCCGAAGAACTCTGGGAACGGCTGGGCAAAACGCCCAGCGTTGCCAAGGTTCCCTGGCCCGCCTGGCGCGAAGAGGCTCTCCAGGCGGAAGAGATCCTGGTGGTTGTCCAGGTGAACGGTAAGCTGCGAGGCCGTTTGACGGTTCCTGCCGACATCAGCAACGAGGAACTGGAGAGGGCCGCCCTGGCGGACGCCAAGGTACAGAGCTTTCTCGAAGGCAAGCCGATCCGGAAGGTGATCGTGGTCCCCAAAAAGCTCGTCAACATCGTGGTTTAATATGAAAGAGAACCGCGAATGAACGCGAATAGACGCAAATCTTTTTAGTTGTAGGGACTGCGAAGGCCGCAATGAGGGAGCTCTGCAATACAATGGGCGCGCTGTGACTCATCCAGAATGGCATATTGCGGCGTTCCGACAAATGCCCTTGCTCCGGCCCGCTCTTTCATCCATGCGGGGTGGCGCAAGGGAGACCATGACCGTTAGTGTGAAGCCCTACGGGGACGATTCTTTGTCATGGCGGGGTCCCAAAGGGCGAGCCTGAAGCCCGTCCCCGACAAAACCCTTGGACCTTTCGGGCAGGGGCGGGGTTTATCCCCGCCCGCTCATGGCGGGGTGATCAAGAAACCCGATGGAAAAATCGTCCGGTTCTGGTGATCGAATGGGGCCAAGGAACCCGAACGGGCGGCAATGCCGCCGGGCAGGCGGCAGGCCTTCGTGTGGCTCGATGGGGAGGAAAGCTGTGGGAACGTACCGCCGGCTCATTCTCTGTGTGGTGCTTTTCCTCCTTTGCGCAGGGTGCGGCTACCATTTTGCCGGAGAAGGACAGGGCCCGGAACCCGGGATCTCCACGCTGGCGATTCCCGTCTTCGAGAATCTGACGGCCGAGCCGGGCCTGGAACCGATTTTCACGGGCGCCCTTCGCCGCGAATTTCTTCTTCGGAGCCGGATCAGGCTGGTTCCCCGCCGGGAGGCCGAGGCCGTTTTCCTGGGCCGCATCACCCGCCTGTCCACGTCTTCGGTGGCCCATCGAAAATCGCAAGATACGATCCTGACGCGCCTTTCCGTCACCCTGGATGTGCGCTGCGTGGACAATCGAACCCAAAAGGTGCTCTGGCAGGATCGTTCCCTCACCTACTATCAGGACTACATCCAGGATTCGGATCCCCTGGTGTCCTTCCAAAACCGCCGGGAGGCCCTGGAGACCGCGGCCAGGGATCTGGCCGTGCGGATCCATGACCGTTTCCTGAGCCGCTTCTGAGCTTCCATGGACAGTCGGGCCTTCATCGCAAGCCTCCGGGACAACCCCCGCCCGGTGTACCTCTTCAAAGGAGAGGAGCCGTTCCTGATGGACCAGGCGTGGCAGGCGCTTCTCTCCGCCCTGGGCCGTTCTTCCAAGGGCGGCTCCATCCGGGGGGAGCGTTTTTCCGCCCGCGAGGTGTCCGCTGCGGAGGTGGTGGCTCGACTACGCACGCTGTCGCTCTTCGCTCCCCTAAGAGCGGTGCTCGTACGGGATGCGGACGCATGGCCGGGGGAGCAGCGGGAGATCCTGCACGACTATCTTCGCAAGCCCAATCCCCGATCCTGTTTCGTGGCGTGCGTGGCTTCCAAGAAGGCGTGGAAGGAACTGGAACGGTTGGCAGGGGAGCACGGTGCCGTGGTGGAGTTCAAGGGACTCCACGAAAGGCAGATTCCCGGTTGGATCCGGGACCGGGCGGCGGCCCGGGGAAAGCGGATCTCGCTCCAAACGGCCGGGCTCCTCATGGCAAAGGTGGGCGCGGACCTACAAAATCTGGAAAAAGAGCTGGAAAAGCTGGGCCTCTATGTGGACGATCGCCCGGAAATCCTCGATGAGGATGTGGAAGCGGTGGTGGCCCACCAGCACTCGGACAATATCTTCAAGCTCATGGATTACGTGGGAGAAAAACGGGCCGCGGAAGCCTTTCTCTGCCTGCGGGGGCTGCTTCTTTCCGGCGACGCCCCCTTGAGCATCCTGGCCCTGTTGGCCCGGCAGGTCCGGTTGGTCTGGCAGGTCAAGGACGGCTTGGAACGCGGGCAGTCCCCTGCCCAGTTGGCCAAAGCCTTGCGCCTGCCTCCCTTTGTGGTGGAACGGCATGCCCGGCAGGCGCGCCGGTTTTCCCACGACGCCCTCAGCTCCCTGCACGGCGCCATCCTCCAGACGGACTTGCGGCTGAAGACCACGGGGCTGGATCCGGAAAAGGCCCTGGAAAGCCTCATCTACCGCCTCTGCAGGTAGCCCGGTTCCGCCTCCCGTCCGGGGAAAAGCCGATTGAGACCGCCTTGCAAAAGAAAAACGGACGACCCCTTTCGGCGTCGTCCGCCTCCTATCCGTGCCCGGTGGTGCGGAGCCCGCGGGAATCGCGGAGCTCAGGCGCTTTGAGCCGCCTTCAAAGCGTTCACCTTGCGGGCCAGCCGGGAAATCTTTCTGGAAGCGGTGTTCTTGTGGATCGTGCCCTTGGAAGCCGTCTTGGCGATGATGGAGCTCGCCTCCCGAAACCGCTGTTCGGCCAGTTCCAGACTCTGGGCCTTCAGGGCCTCTTCCAGGGCCTTGATGGCCGTCTTCATGCGGGTCTTGCGGGAGCGGTTCCGCACCCGCCGGATCTCGCTCTGTTTCGCGCGTTTGAGTGCCGATTTGTGGTTAGCCAAAACCCCTACCTCCTTAAGCTGCTCACCGTCTTTCTATGGCCAGTGTCCGTGTTCCGTTCACGATCTTGGCGCAGGGAACAGGGTTTTTTAGCGGTTGCCGTCGCGGATGTCAAGCGCTGTTCTCGTCCGAGCCGCGGCAGCGGCCGAAGATCACCCTTCCGTTACGGGCGAATCTCCACCACCTGGAAGTTGCGAACCCCCTTGGGGGTCTGCACCTTCACCTCGTCGCCCTCTTCCTTTCCGATGAGCGCCTTGCCCAAGGGGGAGGTCACCGAAAGGGTGCCGGCCTGAATGTCCGCTTCGTAGGGACCCACAAGCCTGTAGGCCAGCTCTTCGCCCGTGTCCAGATCTTCCAGGACCACGGTGAGCCCGAACATGGCCTTCCCGCCGTTCATGCCCGGCTCGACGATTTCGCACTGGGACAACTTGGTCTGAAGATCGGCGATCCGCCCCTCGATGAGGGCTTGCTTTTCCTTGGCTGCTTCGTATTCGGCGTTTTCGGACAAATCGCCGTGCCCCCGCGCTTCCTCGATGGCTCGGATGACCTTGGGCCGCTCTTCCTTCTGAAGCCGCTGCAGTTCCTGCCGCAGCCGCTCGTAACCTTCCCGTGTAATGGGAACTCTTTGCATGATCCGCCTCCCGGGTCTTCAAAGTGTGCCAAGGTTTATAAGCATTGGGAGGGGGTGTCAAGATGAATTGGTTTTTCGCTCCCGGTCCGGCGGGAATCGTGGTACATATACAAAGATTGAGCCATATCCTTCTTTTTCCACCGAATCGAGGAGCATGATGGCGTTCGAGAGAAAAGATTTGCTGGGTATTCGCGACCTGAGACCGGACGAGATCCAGACGATCCTGGATACGGCCGAATCCCTCCGTGAGATCAACCAGCGGGCCATCAAGAAGGTGCCGACCCTGCGGGGCAAGACGGTGGTGCACCTCTTCTATGAACCCAGCACGCGGACCCGCACATCCTTCGACATCGCGGCCAAGAGGCTGAGCGCGGATACCTACAGCATCTCCACGTCCACCAGTTCCATGGTGAAGGGAGAGACCTTCCTCGACACCATCAAGAACCTGGAAGCCATGGGGCCGGATGTGTTCGTGATCCGCCATTCGGCGTCGGGCACTCCCCACCGGATCGCTGGGCGCACGTCGGCCTCGGTGATCAACGCGGGCGACGGCATGCATGAACATCCGTCCCAGGCGCTCTTGGACATGCTGACCATCCGCCAGAAAAAGGGGCGCCTGGAAGGGCTCAACGTGCTCATCGTGGGGGATATCGCTCACAGCCGCGTGGCCCGGTCCAACATCTGGGGTCTCACCAAGATGGGTGCCCACGTGGTGCTTTGTGCGCCTCCCACCTTGTTGCCCGCCGAGGTGGATTCCCTGCCGGTCAAGGTTTCCCATCACTTGGACGCGGTGATCGGAGCGGCGGACGTGATCATGGTGTTGCGGCTCCAGAAGGAGAGACAGGGCCAGGGGCTCTTGCCGTCGCTTCGCGAGTATGCCGTCTACTACGGCGTGGATGCAAAGAAGCTGGAAAGAGCCAAGGACGACGTGCTCATCATGCACCCGGGCCCCATGAACCGAGGGGTGGAGATCAGTCCCGAGGTGGCGGACGGGCCCCATTCGGTCATCCTGGACCAGGTGGCCAACGGGGTGGCGGTGCGCATGGCGCTGCTCTATCTGCTGGTTCACAGGGAGGTGCCCTCGGTGGAGGGCTGAAAGGCCGGGAAATCGGAACGTGAGGATGAACAAGTGAAAAGGGCACACATGATCCTGCGCTCGGCGCGCATTCTGGACCCGGAGCGGGGGCTCGATACGGTGGGCGACGTGGTGATCCGGGACGGCACCCTGGAGACGGTGGGCTCTTCGGGCCTTTCTCCCGAGGAGGCGGAGGGCCTGGAGGTCATCGACGCCGGCGGCAAGTGGGTGGTGCCGGCCCTGGTGGACATGCATGTGCATCTTCGCGAGCCGGGCGAGGAGTACAAGGAGACCATCGAGACGGGAACGGCGGCGGCCGTGGCCGGAGGCTACGGCGCTTTGGCCTGCATGCCCAACACCCGTCCCGTCAACGATTCGGCGGCGGTGACGGAATTCATCCGGCGCCGGGCCCGGGAGCAAGGCCACTGCCGCGTTTATCCCGTGGGGGCCATCAGCAAGGGGCTGGAAGGAAAGGAACTGGCGGAGTTCGGGGAGCTGCGCGAAGCGGGAGCCGTGGCCGTCAGCGACGACGGGCGCCCGGTGATGGATTCCCTGTTGATGCGCCGGGCCCTGGAGTATGCCCAGGCGTTCGATCTGGTGGTGATCAGCCATGCGGAAGACCTCCAGCTGGCCCGAGGGGGCCTCATGAACGAAGGGGCCGTTTCCACCCGGCTGGGACTGCGGGGAATCCCGGCGGCGGCGGAGGCCGTCATGGTCGCCCGGGATCTTTTGCTGGCCGAACTCACCGGGGGAGCCCTGCACATCGCCCACGTGAGCACGGAAGCGTCGGTGCGGTTGATTCGGGAAGCCAAGAGCCGAGGGGTCCGGGTCACCTGTGAGACGGCGCCCCATTACTTCACCCTGACTGATGCGTCCCTGGAAGGATTCGACACCGTCTTCAAGGTGAACCCGCCGCTGCGGTCCCGGCGCGACCTGGAGGCGGTCCGGGAGGGGCTGGCCGACGGGACCATCGATGCGGTGGCCACGGATCATGCGCCGCACAGCGCGTTGGAAAAGGATACGGAATTCGAGTACGCGGCCAACGGGATGATCGGGCTGGAATCGGCCCTGCCGTTGCTGCTCCAGCTGATTCGAGACGGGATCGGGGGGCCGTTGGAGATCCTCGCCAAGGTCACCTGCAACCCGGCCCGGATTCTGGGCATCCCCATGGGGAGCCTGCGGGCCGGCACTCCGGCCCATCTGACCCTGATCGATCCCGAAGAAGAAACCGTGATCGATGTGGACAAGTTCCGCTCCAAGGCGCGCAATTGCCCCTTCGCCGGATGGCGTGTGAAGGGGCGGGTGCTCCTGACCATCGTGGACGGAGTGGTGCGCTATTCACTGTAGCGGGGAAGGCATGGCGGATCCGGCCGGGGCACGTATTCTGGTGGTGGATGACGAGAGGAGCATGCGCGAGTTTCTGGAGATCATGCTCCAGAAGGACGGCTATGAGGTCCACTGCGCCGCCGATGGCCTGGAGGCCATGGAATGTCTGAAAGAGCGGAAGTTCGATCTCGTCATTACCGACATCCGCATGAAGCCCGTGGACGGCTTGGAGGTTCTCAAACAGACCAAGAGCCTGTCTCCTTCCACCGTGGTGATCATCATATCCGCCTATGCCAGCACGGAAACGGCCGTGGCGGCCATGAAAGAGGGCGCCTACGACTACCTTCCCAAACCCTTCAAGATCGACGAGATGCGCAACGTCATCCGAAGCGCGCTCCTGAGCCGCGGTCAGGACGCCCCGGCGCGGCCCCGCGAGGGGCCCCTCTACTTCGGGTGCCTCATCGGGGAGAGTTCCCCGATGAAGAAGGTTTACGAGCTGATCGAGAAGGTGTCCGCCACCAGCAGCAACGTGCTCATTACGGGAGAGAGCGGCACGGGAAAGGAGCTGGTGGCCAAGGCCATCCACGGGCAGAGCGCCCGGGCGAAGAAGCCGTTCGTCGCCGTCAACTGTGCGGGCGTGCCGGAATCGCTCATCGAAAGCGAGCTTTTCGGTTATCGCCGGGGCGCCTTCACCGGGGCCGGAGCGGACCGCAAGGGCCTGGTGGAGGCCGCCGAGGGCGGCACCCTTTTTCTGGACGAAATCGGGGAGCTGTCGCCCGCCCTCCAGGTGAAGCTCCTGCGCGTGGTCCAGGAGAAGACCATCCGCATGATCGGGGACACCACCGATATCCCGGTGGATGTGCGCATCATCTCCGCCACCAACCGGGACCTGGAACAAATGGTCATCGACGGCCGGTTCCGGGAGGACCTCTACTACCGGTTGAACGTGATCCAGCTTCGGCTGCCGCCCCTTCGGGAACGCCGGGAGGATATCCCGCTCCTTGCGGACCATTTCCTGGCCAAGTTCTGCCGGGAGTTCGGCAAGGACATCCGGAAGATTTCCTCCTATGCCATGGACATCCTCAAAAGTTACGACTTTCCCGGCAACGTGAGGGAGCTGGAGAACATCATTGAGCGCGGCGTGGCTCTGGAGTCGTCCAGCATCATCCTGCCGGAGAGCCTGACCCTGGCCGCCCACAAGAGGGCGCAGCGGGGCCGGGTGGACTCGGACGGCCCGGTTCTGCCGCCCGACGGCATGGATCTGGACCAGTACCTGGCCGACATGGAAAAGAGCCTGCTTGTCCAGGCCCTGGACCGGAGCGGCGGGGTGAAGCAGAAGGCCGCGGAGCTTCTGGGCCTCAGTTTCCGTTCCTTTCGCTACCGTCTCGTCAAATACGGCCTGTCTGCGGCCGAAGATTCGGAATAATCCTCGAAGACCTCCCCACCTACCAATCCAAGGCGAGAAAGCAGGCGTAGGTGAGTCCCGACAGAAGTGTGAGTACGGAAATGGACGTGGCGGCCAGTTCCTGGTCTCCTCCCGCTTCGGAGGCCATGATGTAGGTGACGGTGGCGGGCGGGGCGGCCAGGAGGATCAGGGCGGGCAGGCGGAAATCGGCGGGAACGCTCAGCCAGCCCATGAAGACCCAGCCGATGAGGGGCAGGCCCGTGAGCTTCAAAAGGCCGATGCCCAGAATCGAGGTCATCCATTTTCGGGCCGCACCAAAGGAAAAGGAAGTGCCGATGAGCAGCAGAGCCATGGGCAGAGCCATGCCGGACAGGATATCCAGGGATCGGGACAGGGCGGTGTGGAGCGGGATCTTCAGGAAGGAGCAAAGAACGCCGGCCAGCACGGACAAAATGATGGGGTTGGTCGCCACTTGACGCAGCATGGCTCGTGAATGGGGCTTCGTGGAACCTGCTTTTTCGCGTCGATCCTGGGGTGGGAACGCGAAAACGCCGATGGCCAGAACGTTCTGGGCAACAATGAGAAAGCTGCTGAGCAGCGCCGTCTGAGCGAAGGCCCTTTCCCCCAGGGCGTAATAGGCGATGGCATAGGCCATGTAGCCGAGATTGCCGTGGAAGGCGCTGTGTATAAAGGTCTTACGGGACGGCGGGGCAAGCCCGAAGAGACGCACCGCGAGCAGGGAGCAGGCGAACAGGGTCGCCAGGGCCAGGAGAATGCTCGTCACTGCGTGGGGTTCGAAGTTTTCCGAAAAGGAGGACCGGGCCACTTTATGGAAAAGCATGGCTGGAACGGCCACGTAGAAGACCAGGCGGTTGGCTGCCTGGATGAAGGACGGTCCGATGAAGGCGCGGCGGGTGAGCAGATACCCCAAAAGGATGATGGAAAAGACGGGCAGGATGTTGTTGACGAAGACGGTAACCACGGGCATCCTCCGGTGACGGATCGGGAAGAGCAGGGAGCCGCGAAAAGGCTTGACCTTTCCTCACCCGGGTTTTAATAGACTCCAGGATCTCAGAAATAAAGCAATTTTGGAATGCGGAGTGAATTCAATGGCAAAAGATGTGAACAAAGACGAATTGATGGACGATTTCGAGGACGACAGCCTGGAGCTGGACGACGACTCTGAGCTGAGCTTCGACGATGAAGAGGAGGATCTGATCCTCGATGACGAGGATGAGGATCTCATTCCTTCCGTCCTGTACAAGGGCATCAGCAAACCCAAGACGGAAGACGACTGGCGCCAGCTCCTCCTGGAAGCCAGCTCCGACGGTGTTCCCGAGTACCGCATGGAAGACACCTACAAGGAAGGGGACCTGATCTTCCATCCCAAGTTCGGCTTGGGGGTGGTGAGCAAGGTGATCACCCCGAAGAAGATGGAAGTGGTCTACGAGGCGTCCAGGAAGCTCATGGCCATGAACGTGCAGCCCCCGGCCAAGGAGTAAGCCGGCCGGGTTATGCGGGTTGTGAAGGAAGCGCGGAGAGCCTCCCGAAGCGGGAGGCTCTTTTTTTGTGTTGAACGCCGGGTGCTCCTGTCCCATTCCCGAAGGGGTGCGCTGGGATCCAGGCGGTCCCTTTCACATTCCCAGGCGGTCTGGGGGGGCATCGCAGTGCAGGAGGGGAGCCAGGCCGTTGCGCACCGCGTCCAGGAGAAAGGGGTGGACGCGGGGGGACCCGGCGACGATGTGGCCCGTTTCCACATGGGTCGTTCCGCCCCAGAAGTCGGACACGACGCCGCCGGCTTCGGTCACAAGGAGAGAACCGGCCGCCACGTCCCAGGGCTTGAGGCCCATCTCCCAAAAGCCGTCCAGCCGGCCCGCGGCCGTGTAGGCCAGATCCAAGGCGGCGGACCCTGCGCGGCGGATGCCGCTCACTTCCATGAAGACCTCCTGGAAGACACGCAGGTAGGGGGTGAGCAGGTCCTTGCGGCGGAAGGGAAAACCGGTGGCCACCAAAGCTTCCGCCACGGAGGCCTGGTGACGGATGCCGATTGCAAGTCCATTGAGTGTGGCCCCTTCGCCCCGGACCGCCTCGAAAAGCTCCCGGCGAACCGGGTCCAGGACCCAGCCCAGCACGGGGACTCCTTCCACCAGAAAGGCCATGGAGACGGCGACCATGGGGAAACCGTGGATGAAGTTGGTGGTGCCGTCCAGGGGGTCCACGAGCCACTGCAGGGACGCCGCCGCCGGAGGCTCTTCCATCTCCTCGGAAACCACTTCATGGTGCGGAAAGGCGCTCTTCAGTCGGCGCACGATGAGGTCCTCGCAAAGGCGGTCCACTTCGGTGACGTAATCGAAGGCGGCCTTGTTGCGGACGGTGCCGGGACCCTTGCCGTCCATCCGTCTTCTGATGAGGGCGCCCGCTTCCAGGGCCGTCAGCCGGCCCACCCTGAGGATCGACTCTTTTTCCTCTTGGTTCAGGGGGAAAGGGTCTGCCGTGTTGTTGTTCTTGTTCACCAACGCCTCCTTGCAATCCTCTAGCACCACCGTGGCTCGGTTCCTTGTGTGGGGGTGCCAGGCCCGGATCGAACTCCGTTCGACACCCGGATCCTCCCTGCGTTGACAAGAGGGGGGGATCGGGACATCATGGGCGTACTCCGGCACCGCCAAGGCCCGCTCAGGCGAGCCGCCGCGGGCCCGTTGGGAAAACCGCTTGTTCGCCGGGAGGAAGCTTACATGAAGATCGACGTGCATGCCCATATCTTTCCGCCCGAAGTGATTGCCGAAAGGGAGAAGTTCTTCCACCGGGAGCCGGCCTTCGAGGCCCTCTACCGGTCGGCCAAGTCCCGGCTCGTCGGTGCCGAAACCCTGGTGGAGGCCATGGACGAGGGCGGGATCGATGTCACGGTGGTCTTCGGTTTCCCCTGGCGCCAGGAGCACTTGGCCCGGCGGCACAACGACTATGTTCTGGAGGCGGCGGCTCGTTTTCCCGGCCGGATCCTCCCCATGGTCTGCTTCGATCCCACCTGTCCCTACGCCCTTCCGGAAGCTCGGCGCGGGCTGGAGGCCGGTGCCGTGGGGCTCGGCGAGTTGGCCGTCTACGAGGCGTGTGCGGAAGAAGAGGTGCTGCATCGATACGAAGAGCTGGCCGCCTTGTGCCGTGAGAAAACGGCGGTGCTGCTGGTGCATGCCAACGAGCCCGTGGGCCACATCTATCCGGGCAAGGCGCCCATGGGCCTCAAATTCTACTACGAGCTGGCGCGCCGAACCCAGGGGGTGCCCCTGATCCTGGCCCATTGGGGCGGGGGGCTCTTCTTCTTCGAAAGGCTCAAAAGGGAGACCCGGGACGTGCTTTCCCACGTGTTCTACGACACCGCCGCGTCCCCCTTCCTGTACCATCCGGAAATCTATCGGGAGGCCGTTCGAACGGCGGGAGCGAACCGCGTCCTGCTGGGAACCGATTACCCTCTTCTTTCCGTGGCCCGGTATGAACGCGAGATGGCGGATGCGGGCCTGGATGAGCGGGAGCGGGCGGCGATCCTGGGGGACAACGCCGCCCGGATCTTCGGTTTGCCGGCCGTGTGAACGGCCACCCATACCGGCAGGGAAAGCCATTCACCGGAATCATCGCGGGTGCCTTCATCGCGTAGGGGCGGTTCGCGAACCGCCCCTACGTGGAGGTCTCCCTTCCCGTAAAGCTCCCCTTCTTCCGTGCAAGCGAAACAATGCCTTCCCAGTGATGAGCGACATGCGTTGTAGAATGCGAGTTGGCCGTTTTCGAACAGGCTCCTCGGAGGCTGTCCGAGAAAGAGAGATTTGCGCCGTTCAACGCCCTTTCGTCATCCCCCCGAGGCTTGTCCCGGCTTGAACGGGGCTCGGATCCAGGAATTCCGGCAACTTATGTACTCCCGGTTGCGCGGGAGTGACGGTTGGGAGGGTTCTCAGTAGGGGCGAATGATTATTCGCCCCTAGTGCGCCTGGGAGCAGGCGTGATCAGAGAGGTGAAAGTCCTCTTCCGGGAGATGCCCGCTCCCGGTAGTCGAAGGTAACTGCGTCGCCGTGAGGCGGGGTGGGAAGCAACCGGAGACGAACACATAGTCCGCAGGATGACGAACGCGATTCGGCCTTACGACTCGACGAGTCTCCTAGGGAAGGACGAAGTCCAGACCGTGTCAAAGCGGCAAGGTATGGTCGAGATACTGTGGCACTCGCAGACGAAAGGGCGAGAAACGGAGAACACAAACTTCGACCTGGAGCCGGCCGACGTAGCCACGGGAGTCTGCCACGCTGGGCGGGCAGCGAGAAGCGATGGCAGGGGGCGTAGGGTGGTTGGCGGCGGAATGTGAGGAAGGTCACGTCATGTGAACCAGGGAGACCTGTCCGGGACGAGGACGGTGTTCATTGCACCTAGTAAGGGCACGAAGAGCCGCCCGGGCAGGAGTCAGAGCACCCATAGTAGCGAGGAAGCGGCGTAATGGCTGTGGAGCGAAGGGGTGCAGGAAGGTGGATGCGAGAGGTCTAGGATGGACGAAAGGAAACCTGCGGGAGTGCCGGGAGCTAAACAAGCAGGAGAAGCCGCGAGCCGCTGGGCCTGGGTGGAACGGACTGTCTGGACCGAACGCATGCTGGAGGCCCTTGAAAGGGGGGTCAAAGGAGGCAAATGGTTTAGTTTGATCGACAAGGTCAGTCGGCGTACGACGCTTGAGGCCGCTTGGAAGCAAGTGAGGGCCAACAAGGGGAGTGCCGGGACGGACCACCAAGGGATTGGGGAGTTTGAAGTCCGAAAGGATGAAGAACTGGGGAGGCTGGAAGAGGAGTTAAGCCAAGGAAGGTATAAACCGAGGCCGATCCGACGGGTCTACATTGACAAACCGGGCAGCCGAGAGAAGCGCCCCCTTGGAATCCCTTGTGTGAGGGACCGAGTGGTACAAAGCGCTCTAAGGCTTGTGATCGAACCGATCTTCGAAGCGAGGTTTGCGGAAAACAGTTACGGATTTCGACCACGGAGGGGATGCAAAGATGCCCTGAGGCGGGTGGACCAGGCCATCAAGGAGGGTTACCGCTATGTGGTGGATGCGGACATTCGCGCCTACTTTGACAACATTGACCATGAGAGACTGATGGCCGATGTGAGGGAATCGATCGCAGACGGACGGGTGCTGGCATTGATTGAGGCGTTTCTCAAGCAGGATGTTCTGGAGGCAATGAAGGCCTGGACGCCGGAATCAGGGACTCCTCAAGGAGCAGTGATCAGCCCCCTACTGGCCAACCTCTACCTGAATGGGTTGGACCACGCGATGGCCAAGGCAGGGTATCTAATGATCCGCTACGCGGATGACTTTGTGGTGCTGTGTCGAAGCCGAAAGGAAGCCGAGCAAGCACTTGAGCTTGTTGGGCACCAAGTGGACCAACGAGGGTTGAGCCTTCATCCGGAAAAGACCCACGTTGTGGATCTGGAGGAAGCTGGAGCTGGATTTGATTTTCTGGGCTACCACTTTACGCGGACCAAACATTGGCCACGAAAGAAAAGCCTGAAAAAGCTCAAGGATGCGATCCGCCAGAAGACACGACGCACGAACGGCGCGAGCCTCCAAAGGATTATTACGGATGTGAACCGCAGCCTTCGTGGATGGATGGAATACTTCAAACACTCCCCAAGGTGGACGTTTCCCCGTCTCGACTCATGGGTTCGTCGGCGACTGCGCAGTATTCTGCGTAAGCGCAGCGGACGCAAGGGGATCAGCCGAGGCCGCGATCACAACAGATGGCCGAATGTTTTCTTTGAGCGCCATGGGTTGTACAGCCTCGTGGCAGCCCATCGCGCAATGCTCCAGTCCTCAGAGGGGTAAAACCACCAACCGGAGAGCCGTATGCGGGAGATCCGCACGTACGGTTCGGAGGGGGGAGGGACTCGGCAACGAGTCCTTCCTACCCCTATCATTCGCCCCTACAGGTGGCGGGTTCGGGGACTGTCTCTTATGGCGGCTTGCAACGAACCAAGGAACAGACCGAGGCGAACCCGGAACTCCGTGGAGTCCGTCTTCAGGTGTCGATGAGGCTCTCCTGGAGCAGCTCCAGATCGTCCACCTCTTCTTCCAGGTAGGCCTTGAGCTTCTTCTTGAGCCGGCTTTCGATCTGGCGGATCCGTTCCCGGCTGATCCCGAACTGGTCGCCGATTTCCTGAAGCGTCAAGGGGTCTTCGGCCAGGAGGCGCTTGTCGAAGATGACGGCCTCCTTGTCCTTGAGGCCTTCGCGGAAGCGCATCAGCTTCTCGTGGAGGATGGCCTTGGCCTCCTGATCCGCCAGTTGCTCGTCCACGGGGGTGACCTGGGCGGGCAGAAAGGCCTTGTGGGTGTCGGTGGAATCGTGGTCGAGGGGGGCGTCCAGGGAGATCTCGCCTCCCGTCAGTCGGATGTCCATCTCGGTGACTTCCGATTCCTTCACATCCAGCCGCTGGCTCAGCAGCTTGGGGGTCGCTTCGATCCCCTGGGCCTCCAGCCGCTCCTTTTCCTTCCGAAGGTTGAAGAAAAGCTTTCTCTGGGCCTGGGTGGTCCCGATCTTGACCAGCTTCCAGTTGTCCATGATGAACTTGATGATGTAGGCCTTGATCCAGAAGGAGGCGTAGTAGGAAAACTTGTAGCCCCGGTAGGGGTCGAACTTCTTGACGGCCTGCATGAGGCCGATGTTCCCCTCCTGGATGAGGTCCATCAGGTTCTGCATCCAGTGGCGCTGGAAGTCCATGGCGATCTTGACCACCAGGCGGAGATTGGAGGTCACCAGCTTGTAGGCGGCGTCCAGGTCGCCTTTTTCCCGGTAGCGAATGGCGAGCTGGGTCTCCTCTTCCCGGGTCAGCAGGGGATAACGCTTGATTTCTTCCAGATAGGCCCGAAGTGTGTCATAGGGTTGGGGCCAGGCCTTTTCGGGAGGTGCGACCTTCACCCCATCGTCTTCGGAAGGGACATCCACCACTTCAGGCTTGGTATCTTCGTCCTTGAGTGCCTTCTTGCTTTTTGCCATCTTCTGCACCCCGTCTTCTCTTGTGCCCTACGATTTCATGCACCGGCCATACTAACATAATTCCGCCGAAACACCACTAGAGCTTGCGTTTTGGGCCCGTCTTTTCTATAAGGCAGATTTCGTACCACTCCGATCCGTCAGCCACCCAACAGCAGGAGCCGAACGCCTTGATCTCCAAGCTCGTGCCGCCCCACATCGCGGCCATCGAACCGTACCCGCCCGGAAAGCCCCTGGAGGAGCTGGAGCGGGAACTGGGTATTGTGGGTTCCATCAAGCTCGCCAGCAACGAAAACCCCCTGGGACCGTCCCCCAAGGCCCTGGAAGCCCTCCGGGAAAAGCTCGGAACGCTCCACCGTTATCCGGACGGCAGCGGCTACTATCTCAGACGCCGGATCGCTGAAAAGTTCAAGGTGCCCATGGATGGTGTGGTCCTGGGCAACGGGTCCAATGAGATCATCGAGCTGGTGATCCGCACCTTCGTGCGGCCGGGCCTGGAAGTGATCGTGCCCAATCCGTCCTTTCTGGTCTATCGGCTCAGTGTGCAATGTGTCGAGGGTGCCGTCGTCTCTGTGCCGCTTCGGGACATGAGGATCGACCTGGAGGGCGTCCTGAAGGCCGTGACCGATCGCACGCGGCTCATCTTCATCAACAATCCCAACAATCCCACGGGCACGGTTCTTCCCAAGAGCGAATTCGAGGCCTTTCTGGACCGGGTGCCGCCGGATGTTCTCCTTGTGATCGACGAGGCCTACATTGAGTTCGCAGACCCTGAAAAGACCTTCTCGGGCCCGGACTATCTCGACCGCCGGGGGCCTTGGATCGTGGTGGCAAGGACCTTTTCCAAGGCCTACGGCCTGGCGGGCCTGCGGGTCGGCTACGGGGTCATGGACCCGGCCGTGGCCGATTATCTCCACCGTGTGCGCCAGCCGTTCAATGTGAGCACCCCGGCTCAGGCCGCGGCGTTGGCGGCTCTGGACGACGACGCCTTCCTGGAAAAGAGTCGCGCCTTGGTGCGGGAAGAGCTTCCACGGCTCTACGAGCGGCTGCGGGAAATGGGGCTGGAGGCCCTGCCGACCCAGGCCAACTTCTTTCTCATCCGCATGCCCGTGGATGCCAAGGTGGTCTACCAGGCCATGCTGCGTGAAGGGGTCATCGTTCGGGCCATGAACGCCTACGGCCTGCCCGATTGTATCCGGATTAACGTGGGCACGCCGGAGGAAAACGGGCGTTTTCTCCGCACCCTGAACAAGGTCCTGAAGGATCTGAACGCTCCGAAAGGAAACGACTGATCGATGGTGATCGCAGTGGACGGTCCCGCCGGGGCGGGAAAGAGCACGGTCTGCCGCCGTTTGGCCAAGGCTCTGGGGGCCGTTTACCTGGACACCGGCGCCATGTACCGGGCCGTGGCCTGGGCCCTGGACAAGCGCGGGATGGCCGACGCGCCCGATGAGCGGATCTCCTCGGAACTGGCTGCACTCCCCCTGGAATTCCGCATGGAAGGCGAGGGCCTGGCCGTCTACTGGCAGGGAAAACCCCTGGGGGATGAAATCCGTACCCCGTCCGTTTCCCGCACGGCATCCCTCGTTTCCCAGCGGCGTCCGGTCCGGGACTTTCTCACCCGCCTGCAGCGCGATCTGGCCCGAGGCCGGGATGTGGTGGTGGAAGGACGGGACATGACCACCGTGGTCTTCCCGGACGCGGAACTCAAGGTCTTTCTCACCGCTTCCGACCGGGTGCGGGCCGAAAGACGCTGGGCGGAATACCGGCAAAAAGGCCTGTCGGCGGATTTGGAAGAGATTTTGCGCCAGATCCAGGAAAGGGACGCCGCCGACTCCCAACGGTCCTTGGCCCCCCTCAGGCCCGGAGAAGGGGCGATTATTGTGGATACTTCCGACCTTTCCATCGACCGGGTGGTGGAACAACTGGCGCGTTTGGCATCCGAAGCAAGGAAAAAAGCGGGAAAACGGGAAGGGTCTTCATAAATTTGCATTGTCAACGGCATAGGGGTCTGCTAGATTGCCCTGCCAGTAAGAAGGACCCATGCCGAGCCATGGGTCGAATCCTGACAAGGGGGTAGTGAGCTACATGACCACGAAAGACACCAACGAAACTTTTGACAACCAGTACCATGAAACGGAAAGCCCGATAGCGGACCGCGCCGCCGGGATGGATCCCGAGGACATGGAGGAAATGTCCTTCGAGGCCCTGTATGAGCAGAGCTTCGGGAACATCCAGGAGGGCGAGGTGGTGCGCGGGCGGGTCGTCCAGATTTCGGACGACTATGTGATGGTGGACATCGGCTACAAGTCCGAAGGTGAAATTCCCATTGCCGAATTCCGGGATGAGGAAGGAAACCTCATGGTCGGCATCGGCGATGAGGTGGACGTGTTGCTCGAATACCACGACGACGACGAAGGAACGATCTTTCTCTCCAAGGAGAAAGCTGAAAAGATAAAGGTCTGGGACGATATCAGCCGCATTTACAACGAGGACGGCGTCATCGAGGGACGGGTGGTCTCCCGCGTGAAGGGCGGCCTGGCCGTGGATATCGGCATCCAGGCCTTCGTGCCGGGGTCCCAGGTGGACCTTCGCCCCGTGCGTAACCTGGATTCTCTGATCGGCAAGACCTTCGAGTTCAAGATCCTCAAGTACAACAAGAAGCGCCGCAACGTGGTTTTGTCCCGCCGCGTGATCCTGGAAAAGGAGCGCGAGGAGCAGAAGGCCAAGACCCTGGCCGTTCTGGAAGAAGGCAAGGTCATGGAAGGCGTGGTCAAGAACATCACCGACTACGGGGTGTTCGTGGACCTGGGGGGCATCGACGGCCTGCTGCACATCACCGACATGAGTTGGGGCCGGGTGGGCCATCCTTCCGAGATGTGCCAGATCGGGGACACCATCCAGGTGAAGGTGCTCCATTTCGACCGGGAAAACGAGAGGGTTTCCCTGGGCCTCAAGCAGCTCCAGCCCGACCCGTGGACCAACGCGGCCGAAAAATACCCGGTGGGCACCAAGGTGATCGGCAAGGTGGTCAGCCTCACTGATTATGGCGCGTTCGTGGAGATCGAAGAGGGCATCGAAGGTCTCATTCATGTCTCCGAGATGTCCTGGACCCGCAAGGTCCGCCATCCGTCCAAGATCCTGAGCGTGGGCGACGAGGTGGAAGCGGTGATCCTGAGCATCGATCCCGACCGGAAGCGTATCTCCCTGGGCATCAAGCAGCTCGAGCCCAACCCGTGGGATGTGATCGCCGACAAGTACCCCGTGGGGACGGTGATTTCCGGCAAGATCAAGAACATCACCGACTTCGGCATCTTCATCGGGATCGACGAGGGGATCGACGGCTTGGTGCACATTTCCGACATCTCCTGGACCAAGCGCATCCGTCATCCTTCGGAAGTCTACAAGAAGGGTCAGGAAGTCCAGGCCATCGTCCTCAATATCGACAAGGAGAACGAGCGGTTCTCGCTGGGGATCAAGCAGCTCCAGCCCGATCCGTGGGAAAGCGTGCCTCAGCGCTATCCCGTGGGCAGCGTGATCACCGGCCCGGTGACCAACGTGACGGACTTCGGTCTGTTCGTGGAGCTGGAGGAAGGGATCGAAGGCCTGGTCCACGTGTCCGAAATCAGCAAGGACAAGGTGAAGAGCCCCAACGACGAATACAAGGTGGGAGATCGGGTGACGGCCAAGGTGATCAACATCTCCCCCAAGGAACGAAAGATCGGCCTTTCCATCAAGAAGGCCGAGGAGCAGGAGGACCGGTCCGATTACCGGGACTACATGAACAACGCCAGGGCCGCCACGTCCAATCTGGGCGAATTGCTCAAGGGCGAGCTGGCCGCCTTGCAGAACGCCGAAAACTCCGACGATTGATCCCGAAGGCGGTGCGCCGTCACCGCCTTTTTTCCATTCGGACCCCTTCACCATGCACCCGGCTTGAGCCTTCGAGCCGGGTGCTCCTTTTTAAGGGGAGGCCGTCATGAAGGTGCGGAAGCTCTTCTGGTTTCTGATTGTACTCCTGGTCATCTTCCTCTTCCCTTTTGCCGCTCTCCTGGTGTGGTTCGCTCCCGCCGACTGGGACCTGACCGCATCGCCCAACCGGGTGGGGGTGGTGGAGGTGGACGGAATGATCAGGGATGCCCGGCCGACTCTGGAGTCCCTGGTCTCCTTTCGCAGGGATCCCAACGTCCGGGCCATCGTGGTGCGCATCGAATCCCCCGGCGGAGGGGTGGGGGCCAGCCAGGAGATCTATCGGGAAGTGCGAAGGACGGACGAGGAAAAGCCCGTGGTGGCTTCCTTGGGCGGCGTGGCGGCTTCCGGGGGCTACTACGTGGCGTGCGGCGCCCGTTACATCATCGCCAACCCGGGAACGCTCACCGGAAGCATCGGGGTGGTGGCCCATCTGCCCAACCTGGCCTCGCTCTTTGAGAAGGTGGGATACCGGACGGTGACCATCAAGAGCGGCCGATTCAAGGACGTGGGCAATCCCGGACGGGAAATGACCGAAGAGGAACGGGCTTTGCTCCAGGAGACCATGGATGCCATGCACGCCCAGTTCATTCGGGACGTGGCGCGGGGGCGCGGCCTGGACGAGGAGCACGTGCGGCGCATCGCGGACGGGAGGATCCTGTCGGGAGAGGCCGCGCTCACGTGGAAGCTGGTGGACGAGCTGGGAAACTTCCAGGATGCGGTGGCCAAGGCGGCGGAACTGGGAGGCATCCCGGGAGAGCCCCACGTGGTCTATGCGGAAAAGAAACGGCCTTCGCTCTTGGAATGGATTCTGGGAAAGAGCGGACTTGAAGGAATCCGTGAGACTCTCGACCCCGCCCTGAGCCCCCTTCGTTATCAGCTGATCCTGTCGCCCTGACGGGCCGTGATGCCGAACGATGCTGCCGGACCGCGAGGGGCGGAAAGGTTATGGGGGCGAAAGGTTTTTCGCCCCCACGATTTGCCGCTTTTTCAGGTCTGGAAGATTTCCACGTCGCCGCTGCCCTCGCGGAGGACTTCGGGGGCATCCTCGATGAGGGAAATCACGCTGGAGGGACGGCCGGGCACGGGGCCTCCGTCCACGATCAGATCCAGGGAATGCCCCAGCACGTCCCGGATCTCACGGGGGGTTTCCAGGATGCGGCCGTCTTCGGGGTCGGTGGCGCTGGTGCTGATGACGGGATGGCCCAGCTCCCGGACGATGGCCAGGCAGATGGGATGGTCGGGCACCCGGATGCCCACCGCCTTTCTCTTGGTGAGCATGATGCGGGGCACCAGCCGGGAACCTTCCAGGATGAAGGTGTAGGGGCCGGGCAGGAGCCGCTTCATGGTCTTGTAGGCGTAGTTGGTCACCTGGGCGTATTCGCTGATGTTCTTGAGGTCGCTGCAGATGAAGCTGAAGGGCTGATGAGGGGACCGGCGCTTCAGTTGGTAGATCTTTTCGATGGCCTGCTTGTTGAACAGGTCGCATCCAATCCCGTAATAGGTATCCGTGGGGTAGGCGATGATCCCTCCTTTGGCTAAGATGTCCGCAACCTGTTTGATCTTACGCGGTTCCGGGTGTTGGGGATTGATTTCCAGGATCATAGGCATCCCTCTCCTTCTGTGATGAAGTGTGTTTGGAGGCCTCTTGCCGGGACGGATTTCGGCTGCCGGAGCCGATCCCCTCTGGATTAAGAGAGCACAACGGGAGTCAAAAGACAACAATGGGCGCGAATCTCCGGAATGCCCCCGACTCGGCCGATTCCAGTCCGTGCCATGCCGCTCTGGACGTGGGGTCCCACACCATAAGGGTGCTGGTGGCGAAGGTTCCGGAGCCGGGTGTGCTGGCGCCGATCCTCCAGGAACGGCACATCGCCCGCCTGGCGAAGGATTACGCGGAACCGTCGGGCCTTTCCCGGGAGGCCATGGCCCGGGCCCTTTCCATCCTTCAGGGGGTGGCGGAACGGGTGGAGGCTTTCCGGCCCCGGACGATCCGGGCCGGCGCCACGGGCGTGGTGCGAAAGGCCGTCAACGGGCGGGACTTCCTTCGCCGTGCGGCCGAAGTCACGGGACTCCAGGTGCCGGTCCTGACGGAAGATGAAGAGGCGCTTCTGTCTCTTCGCGGGATGCTGGGCGTCCTCGAAAGACCGGAAGGTCCCCTCCTGGCCTTCGACCTGGGGGGGAGCTCCACCGAGTTCAGCCTGACCCTGCCGGGGGATCAAGCTCCCTGCTGGACCACCAGCCTCTTCGTGGGGGCGGCCGTCCTGACCCAGCAATTCCTGGAAAGGGCTCCGGCTCCGCCCGAGGCGCTCCGCAAGGCGCGCCGCCACGTCCGGGACCTTCTGGGCCCGGTGTGCCGGGCGGTGAAGTCCGCCATGGGCCACCGACCGGGCCGGTGGCCGGTGCCGGTGGGAACCGCGGGCACGGTGACCACGCTTGCGGCCATGCACCTCGGCATGAGGGACTATGTCCCGTATCGCATCAACAACCAGAGGCTTTCCGCCTCGTGGGTATGCCGGACGGTGGAGCGGCTTTCGGCCATGAGCCTGGAGCAGAGGCGCCGCATTCCGGGCCTGGAAGCCGGCCGCGAAGACATCATCCTGGGGGGAGCCCTCATTGTGGAGGAGATCCTGGCGGCCTTCGAAGCCGAGCAATTGATCGTCACCGACGCCGGCCTGTTGGAAGGGCTTCTGCTGGACGGCATCACCCGGCAGGTCCCCCGGTTCGGGACGGGAGGCGTTCCCTTGACATGGGAAATCAAATGGGATTAAAGGGCCCGCAACACCGAATCGCACAATCTTCTTCCAGCCTTCATGAATGGAGTGAAATCGATGGAGACCAAGACGACGGATCGAATCCCGGAGGCATTAACCTTTGACGACGTGCTGCTCGTGCCCGCCTATTCGGAGGTGTTGCCGGCGGAAACGGATGTGAGCACCGTCCTGACGCCCCAGATCCCCATGCGCATTCCGCTCCTGAGCGCCGCCATGGACACGGTGACCGAAGCCGAGACGGCCATCAGCATGGCCCGGGAGGGCGGCATCGGCATCATCCACCGGAACATGAGCATCGAACGGCAGGCCCTGGAAGTGGATCGGGTGAAGAAGTCGGAAAGCGGCATGATCGTCGACCCCATCACGGTGGATCCCGATCAGCCCATCGGAGACGTGATGGACCTCATGGCCCGCTACCGCATCTCGGGCGTTCCCGTGGTGAAGGGCGACCAGCTGGTGGGCATCATCACCAACCGGGACCTCCGGTTCGAGACGGATCCGACCCGCAAGGTCTCGGAGCTCATGACCAAGGAGGATCTGGTCACGGCTCCCGTGGGCATTTCCCTGGAAGAGTCCAAGAAGCTCCTCCAGAAACGAAGGATCGAAAAACTCTTGGTGGTGGACGCCGACGGGCGCCTCAAGGGCCTCATCACCATCAAGGACATCATGAAGGTCAAGAAATACCCCAATTCCTGCAAGGATCACCTGGGAAGACTCCGAGTGGGAGCCGCCGTGGGAGCCGGTACGGACACCCCGGATCGGGTGCGGGCCCTGGTCAAGGCCGGTGCCGACGTGATCGTGGTGGACAGCGCCCACGGCCATTCCCGCAACGTGCTCCGGACCGTGGAACGGATCAAGTCGGAATTCCCGGACCTGCCCGTGGTGGCGGGCAACGTGGCCACGGGACCGGGCGCGGAGAGCCTCATCAAGGCGGGGGCCGACGCCGTCAAGGTGGGCGTGGGGCCCGGTTCCATCTGCACCACCCGGGTGGTGGCGGGCGTGGGCGTTCCCCAGGTGACCGCGATCATGGAATGCGCCAAGGTGGCGGACAAGTACGGCGTTCCCGTGGTGGCCGACGGCGGCATCAAGTACAGCGGCGACGTGGCCAAGGCGTTGGCGGCGGGCGCCAGTTCGGTCATGATCGGCAGCCTCTTTGCCGGAACCGACGAGAGTCCCGGCGAAACCGTGCTCTACCAGGGGCGCAGCTACAAGGTCTACCGAGGCATGGGCTCCCTCGGGGCCATGAAGGAGGGCAGCAAGGACCGCTACTTCCAGGACCAGGTCCAGGAGGTGAGCAAGCTGGTGCCCGAGGGGATTGAAGGCATGGTGCCCTACAGGGGGCCCCTGGCGGCCACGGTCCACCAGCTCATCGGAGGTCTGCGGGCCGGCATGGGCTACGTGGGATGCCGCAACCTCCGGGAACTGCGCACCAAGGCGGAAATGATCCGCATTACCAGCGCCGGCCTCAAGGAAAGCCACGTTCACGACGTGATCATCACCAAGGAAGCGCCCAACTATCAGGTGGACCTCAAGTAACTAAGGAAGGGCGGATGCCATGGACTGGGACCATCTTCACAAGGACAGAATCCTTATCCTCGACTTCGGATCCCAATACACGCAGTTGATCGCCCGGCGCATCCGGGAAAGCCACGTGTATTGCGAGATTCATCCCTGCACCATGGATCCGTCGTCGGTGCGGGCCTTTGCCCCCAAGGGCATCGTCCTGTCCGGGGGGCCTTCCAGCGTGCATGACCCCGATGCCCCGATGGTGGATAAGGAGCTCTTTGAATTGGGGGTTCCGGTCCTGGGGATCTGCTACGGCATGCAGTTGCTGGCCCACCTGCTGGGGGGGCGCGTGGAAAAGGCCGAGCAGCGCGAATACGGCCCGGCGGTTCTGCAGGTGGACGAGCCCACCGTGCTGTTTCAGGACATCGAAAGGGAGGACGTGCGGGTGTGGATGAGCCACGGGGACCGCATCCTCTCCCTGCCCCCGGGGTTCCGCACCCTGGCCCACAGCGACAACTCCCCGGTGGCCGCCATGGCGGACGTGGAACGATCCATCTATGCCGTGCAGTTCCACCCGGAAGTGGCCCATACGCCCTGCGGCCGGACCCTGCTGGACAACTTCCTCTTCCAGATCTGCCGCTGCAAGCCCACGTGGACCATGAAGAGCTTCGTGGAATCCAGCATCGAGGCCGTGCGGGACAGGGTGGGTCGGGACCGCGTGTTGTGCGCCCTGAGCGGCGGCGTGGATTCTTCCGTGGTGGCGGTGCTGCTCCACAAGGCCATCGGGGATCAGCTCCAGTGCATCTTCGTCAACAACGGGCTGCTTCGCAAGGGCGAGGCGGAGACGGTGGAGCGGGTCTTCCGGGATCATTTCGAGATCAATCTGGTGACGGTGGACGCTACCGACCTCTTCCTGGGCCGTCTGCAGGGGGTGACGGATCCCGAGCAGAAGCGCAAGATCATCGGAAACCTCTTCATCGAGGTCTTCGAAAAAGAGGCCGCCAAACTGGAAGGCACCCGCTACCTGGCCCAGGGAACCCTCTATCCGGACGTGATCGAAAGTGTGTCCTTCAAGGGGCCTTCGGCCACCATCAAGACCCACCACAACGTGGGCGGGCTGCCGGAGCGGATGCAATTGGAACTCATCGAGCCTCTGCGCGAACTCTTCAAGGACGAAGTGCGCATGGTGGGCCGGGAACTGGGCCTGCCCGAGCGCATCATCATGCGCCATCCCTTCCCCGGACCCGGGCTGGCCATCCGGATCATCGGCGAGGTCACCCCCGAACGGCTCAGGATCCTACGGGAAGCCGACGCCATCGTGTTGGAGGAGCTGGAGGCGGCCAATTGGTACGACCGGGTGTGGCAGGCCTTTGCCGTCCTGCTGCCCGTTCGTTCCGTGGGCGTCATGGGCGATGAACGGACCTACGAGCAGGTGGTGGCGCTGCGGGCCGTGGAGAGCGTGGACGCCATGACGGCCGACTGGGCTCGGATGCCCTATCAGCTCATGGCCCGCATCTCCAACCGCATCATCAACGAGGTGGCCGGCGTGAACCGGGTCGTCTACGATATTTCTTCCAAGCCGCCCAGCACCATCGAATGGGAATAGCATGGACCGCCGGTCAGCGGAGCGCTTCTACCGCTATCATCACAAAAGCCGTGGATGGTACGTGTTTCAGGTGCGGGTGGAGCAGACCGATCTGTGGATCCGCGCCCAGGCGGACCTGACCCGACCGGCCCACGACCTGGTGATTTCCTTTCGGCGTCAGCTGGAAAAATACATCGCTTCCGCCCCCCGCTTCCTGCACGCCCTGGAGCCCTTGGAGGAGGATCCCCTGGCTCCGCCGCTGGTGCAGGCCATGATCCGGGCCGGTCGGGCGGCCGGCGTGGGGCCCATGGCGGCCGTGGCGGGGGCCATCGCCCAGGCCGTGGCCGAGCGATTGAGCCGTTGGAGCCCGTCGGTCCTGGTGGAAAACGGCGGCGACTGCTACCTCATGGCCTCCGAAGAGCTGGTGGTTTCCATCTACCCGGGCGAACATTCCCCCTTTCGGGATTCCCTCGCCATCCGTTTGCCCGCGGACACCTTTCCATGGGCCGTGTGCACCTCGTCCGCTTCCATCGGGCACTCGTTGAGCCTGGGCCGGGCCGATGCCGCCACGGTGCTGGCCAAGGATGCGGCCCTGGCGGATGCCTGCGCCACGGCCCTGGGAAACCGGATTCGACGTCCCGAAGATCTGGATCCGGCCATGGATTGGGTGCGAGGCATTCCGGGGGTGGAGGGGGCTCTGGCGATCTGCGGGGACAAACTGGCCGCCTGGGGAGCCGTGGAGCTCACCGTGCCCTGAGATTTTCCAGTTCCCTCTTTCTATGAAACGGGAGCTTGCCCTGTTCGTGCGCGCGGCCTGTAGGGGCGAATAATCATTCGCCCCTACAGCAGGAGCGGCCTCGGGGCCGTCGGATCTCCGACAAGCCAGATCCTGCAAAAGATGCTTTTGGGTTCCTTCTTTCACCCATGCGGGGGCGAGCTTCGCCATAATCGTTAGGCTCCCACATACGTGGGAGGGACCGTTCGAGGGGTTCTCGGACAGACTCCCGGCGGGCGGGACTGGACCTCGCCCCCACTCCAAACGACAATGCTTTTTGTGGGGGCGGGCTCTAAGCCCGCCCGTCAACCTTTCCGGATCCACCCATTGGGTGGCTGCTGCGGGAAAAATGCCTTGTGTTTTCCCGGGAGGCTGTTATATGTTCCTGTTAACCATTGGGATTAAAAGAATTTTTTGGGGTCCTTCCAGCTGGAGCCCATGGCCGTGAAAATCGTCGTCTTTTCGGATACACACCTGCACCGGGTCACGGAGGAGTTTGAATCCATCTGCGACCACTATTGCCGTGATGCGGACAGGGTGATCCATCTGGGCGATTGGACTTCCGCGTCGGTATGGAACTTTCTCCAGCAATATCCCCTGGAAGGTGTCAGCGGGAATATGGATGACATGGCGGTGCGCCTGCAGCTTCCGGCGCGCCAGGTGATCCGCGTGGGGGGATTCCGCATCGGGATGACCCACGGGTACGGGTTCTACGGGGACCTGAAAGAGGCCTTGCGCCGGGAGTTCGACGGCGTGGACGCGATCCTTTTCGGGCACACCCATCGGGCGTTGGTGGAAAGGGAAGGCGGACAGCTCTTTTTCAATCCGGGATCGGTTTTTTCCGGCAGGGGTTCGGGCCGCAGCCTGGGCATCCTGACGGTGGGCAGGACCCTTCAGGGCGAGATCGTGAGGTTATAGGAGCGGATGATGCGGAATCTGTGGGCGCCGTGGCGAATGGAATACATCCTGGGAAAGCGGGAGCCCTACTGTATTTTTTGTCCCGAGGGGGATGGACTGAGCGATGAGGAACGCCTGATTCTTTATCGAGGCGATTTGACCATGGTCATGATGAACAAGTACCCCTACAACAACGGTCACCTTCTCGTGGCTCCCTGGCGCCATGTGGCTTCCATCGAAGACTTAACGGAAGAGGAAATGACCGATATCATGCGCATGGTTCGCGAGTGCGTTCAGATCCTGCGCAAGGTGATGCGTCCGGACGGCTTCAACGTGGGTCTGAACCTGGGCGCTGCGGCGGGAGCCGGCGTGGAAAGCCATCTGCATTTTCATGTGGTTCCCCGGTGGGAAGGGGACACCAACTTCATGACCGTCTTTGCCGACGTGCGCAGCATTCCGGAACATCTCAGGCAGACCTACGCCAAACTGTTACCCTACTTCAAGAAGGAGAAGATCCATGAGGCTGTTTAGGCTGTTTACGACCCTTCTTCTCTTGGCCGTCATCGTGCTTTTTGTCCGGCAGAACCTTGCCACCTTCAACAAGACCCTGGAATTTTCGTTGGATCTGTTCATTCGCGAGGAGGTTCGATGGACCCACCGGGTGTCCACACTGATCCTCATCTCCGGCTTTGTGGGATTCCTTGTGGGATTCTTTCTCATGTTGAAACCCTTCCTCCACACCCGAAAGGCCTTGCAGCAGGAGCGGCAGGAAAATCAACGGCTTCTGCAAAGGATCGAGGAGGAAGTGAAAAGCCGGGAAGTCCTTGCGGAGGAGCCCGCTGCCGAGGAGGCTGTGCCGCCGTCCGAGGAGCCCGAAGCCAGCCCGGCCTGACCCGGTCCATCCATTTGGGAGGCGGTGGGATCCCGCCTCCGTCTTTTCCTCCACCCAGGGGGCGGCCACGCTCCTGGAACGCCCATTTCCGCCCGCCTTGACTTCCGCCCGTTTTCCCCATCGCCAGTGCCCACGACGTTTCCCGGATAAGGATTGCGTCCCGGATTTCGCCTGGGCTACATTCCAAGCCGCGGCGGACGAGACGGGAAGGAAAGGTCCCGCTCGGAAAGGGATGCCGCAATCCAAGAAGTCTTCTGCAGGAGGATGTCAGGGTTCATGAGCAAAGTCACCCCCATGATGCAGCAATATCTGGAGATCAAGGCCCGCTATCCCGATGCGCTCCTGCTCTACCGCATGGGGGATTTCTACGAGCTCTTCATGGAGGATGCCGTTACCGCCGCCCAGATCCTGGAAATCGCCCTCACCTCGCGAGACAAGAACGCGGAAAATCCCATCCCCATGTGCGGGGTTCCGTACCATGCCGCGGACAGCTACATCGCCCGCCTGATCGCCGCGGGCCACAAGGTGGCCATCTGCGACCAGGTGGAGGATCCCAAGAAGGCCAAGGGGCTGGTCCGGCGGGAGGTCACGAGGGTCGTGACCCCCGGGTTGGTGGTGGAAAGCCGCAACCTTTCGTCCAAGGAGCCCAATTACCTGGCCGCCGTGGCCGAGGCGCGGGGCACCTACGGACTTGCCTATCTGGATATCTCCACGGCCGATTTCCAGGTGGTGGAGGTGGCCGGGGAGGAGGCGCTTCTGGACGAACTTCATCGGGTGGCCCCCAGGGAATTGCTCGTACCCAAGGGGCGGGAAGCCTCCTGGCTGGAAACCTTCCGTGTCCAGCGGGATCCGGCGGTCACGTGGCTGGAAGAAAGCGCCTTCGACCGCAAGCGGTGTGAAGAGCGGCTGGTGGAGCATTTTCGAATCCATTCCCTGGAATCCTTCGGCCTGCAGGACATGGGGCCCGGGGTTCAGGCCGCCGGAGCCATCCTGGACTATATCCGGCAAAACCACTTGGGGGACTGCGCCCATCTGCGCAAAATCACTCCCTATGCCCCCGGGGATTTCATGCACCTGGACGAGGCCACGGTCCGAAACCTGGAGCTTCTGTCTTCCCCCTCCACCCTGGGGCGCAAAGGATCGCTCCTCCACGTACTGGACGCCACCCTCACGCCCATGGGCGGGAGGCGCCTGCAGCGCTGGCTCCGTTACCCCCTGGTCCGGTTGGAGCCCATCCGGCGACGCCAGGAGGCGGTGGCCGAATTGGTGGACAAGGGGTTTCTCAGGGCGTCGCTCCGCGAGCACCTGGGAAAGATCCTGGATGTGGAAAGGATCATGGGGCGCGTGAGCGTGGGGACGGCCAATCCCAGGGATCTGACGGCCTTGGCCCGCTCCCTGGAAATCCTTCCCCGGATCCGGGAGGTGCTGGCCCAGGCGGAAAGCCCCTTCTTTCAGGAGATGAAGAGCCGATGGGACCCGCTGGAAGACGCGGCGGGAAAAATCACGGAGACCCTGGTGGACGATCCCCCCTTGAGTCTTGCCAACGGCGGGGTGATCCGCCGGGGGGTGCATCCGGATCTGGACCGGTACACGCGCCTGGCCCTGGATGCCAAGGGCTGGATGGCCGACTATGAGGTCCAGGAGCGGGAAAGGACCGGCATCTCCAGTCTCAAGGTGCGCTACAACAAGGTGTTCGGATATTTCATCGAGGTCTCCAAGGCGAATCTGGCGCTGGTGCCCGACCACTACGTGCGCAAGCAGACCCTGGTGAACGCCGAAAGGTTCATCACCGACGAACTCAAGACCTTCGAAACCCAGGTGCTGGAGGCCGACGAGAAGCGCATCCAGTTGGAAGAACAGATCTTTGCGGAATTGCGCCGATGGGTGGCCCAGGCGGCGCCGCGCATCCTCGCCATGGCCGACCGGGTGGCGGAACTGGATTGCGCGGCTTCCCTGGCCGAAATCGCGGCAAGCCACGACTATTGCCGCCCGGAACTGGAAGAGAGCGGCGCCATCGAAATCCGGGACGGACGGCACCCGGTCATCGAACGGTTCCTGAAGGACGGGGCCTTCGTTCCCAACGACGTGGTGCTGGATCAGGAGGAGAACCAGATTCTCATCATCACCGGTCCCAATATGGCCGGAAAATCCACCATCCTCCGGCAGGTGGCCCTCATTGTGCTCATGGCCCAGATGGGGGGATTCGTACCGGCTTCCAGCGCGCGGATCGGCCTTGTGGACCGCATCTTTACCCGGGTGGGCGCCTCGGACGATCTCACGCGCGGCCGGTCCACCTTCATGGTGGAAATGCAGGAAACGGCTCATATCCTCCATCAGGCCACCCCGCGCAGCCTGGTCATCCTGGATGAAATCGGCCGGGGGACCAGCACCTTCGACGGCATGAGCCTGGCCTGGGCCGTGGCGGAATACCTGCATGACTACCAGGACCAGGGTGTGAAGACCCTCTTCGCCACCCATTACCATGAGCTGACCGAACTGGCCGAAAAGCTGCCGCGGGCCAAGAATTACAACGTGGCCGTTAAGGAATTCGAAGACGACATCCTGTTCTTTCATCGCCTGCTTCCGGGAGGAACCAATCGGAGCTACGGGATCCATGTGGCGCAACTGGCGGGATTGCCTCAGGAGGTGATCCTGCGGGCCCGGGAGATCCTGGCCCGCCTGGAATCGGGAAATCATCGGCCGCCCGAGCCTCCCGCTTCGGCGGGGTCCCGCAAGCGTTCCAGGAAAAAGGAGAAAGCGGGATTCCAAATGAGCCTGTTTCAGCCGAGTTTGGAGTGGCTGAGGGACGAGATCGTGGCCCTGGATCTGGACCGGATGACGCCCCTGGCGGCCCTGCAGACCCTCTACGCCCTGAAGGAACAGATCAAGGCCGGCCCGCCCGCCAAGTGACCGGCGGACGCCTTCCGCGCCTTGCAGTCTCGGGATGATCGTGTCATCCTGGTGGAAAAACCGATATAGAGTGGAGAATGAACAAGAAAAAGACAAAAGGTCTTTTCTTTTTGTGCCTTTTCTTCTGTTGGGTGCTGACCGGCCTGCAACCGGGGAGTGGCCCGCACCGGGCTCGGGCCGCCTCTTCTCCGGAAGACCGCTACGAATCCGCCCGGCGCCAGTACCACAAGCTGCTGGACGACCTGCGCGAGCCTGGAACGGAATCTCTTTTCCGTAGCAATATCCAAATCTTTCAAGATATCCTGGAAGCCGATCCCAAAGGTCCTCTGGCCGCCCGCTGCCTTTTCATGATCGGCCAGTCCCACCATCATCTCTTCGATGCCCTCGGCAGGACGGATGACTTCAACGCCGCGCTGGAAGCCTACAAGCGCCTGACCAATGAATATCCGCAAAGCCCCTTGGCGGACGATGCGCAGTTTCTCAGGGGGATTCTTTACGAAGGGCGGGATCCGACCCAGGCCTACCTGGAATTCGTGCGCGTCACCGTCCTCTACCCTGAGGGAGACATGGCGCCGAGGGCCCGGGAAAGAGCCCAAAGCCTGGCCGCCAAGCTGAATCCCGAGGCGCCGATGGGCGAGAAAAAGGCATCTGGAAGGGCCATGGGCCATCCGGTGGCCGTCACACAGTCCCCCCCGGCCGAAGAAACGACCGTCCGGGGCGGCCCGTCCAAGGGATCACCGGCCTATCTGGAAAAGGTCCAATACTGGTCGGCGGCCGAATACACGCGGGTGGTGGTGTATCTCAGCGGGCCGGTGCGCTATGTGCCCAACACCTTGCCGCCCGATCCGACCGGCCGGTTGCCCGCCCGCATTTACCTGGACTTCGAAAACACGGCGCTCGGCCCCACCCTGAAAAACAAGATCGACATCCGGGACGGGCTGCTGACGGACGTGCGCATCGGCCAGTACACCCCGGAAAAGGCCCGGGTGGTGCTGGATCTGGAATCCATGGAGTCCCATCGGATCTTTTCCCTGGCCGATCCGTTCCGGGTGGTGATCGACGTGCGGGGCACTCGCCGTCTGATTCCCACCGACGCGGCGGCTGCCGGAAAGGCGGCCAAGCTGCCCAGCATGGCCCAACAGCTGGGGCTGACCGTCCGGCGCATCGTGATCGATCCGGGCCATGGCGGGAAGGACAAGGGGGCCATCGGGCCGAGCGGGGTGTACGAAAAGGACGTAACCCTTTCGGTGGCGAAGGCCCTGAAGCGTCTCCTGGAAAAGGAAGGCGGCTTTGAAGTGGTTCTCACGAGATCCACGGACCGGTTCCTGAGCCTGGAGGAGAGGACGGCCATCGCCAACACGCACAAGGCGGATCTTTTCATTTCCATCCACACCAACGCCCACAAGGACAGCTCGCTGGGGGGCGTGGAGACCTATATCCTGAATCTTTCCACGGATCGGGAATCCGCGCGGGTGGCGGCCCTGGAAAACGCGGTTTCCGCCAAGCAGATCAGCGACCTGGAAGCGATTCTCCAGGATCTCATGCAGAACACCAAGATCAGCGAATCGACCCGCCTCGCCCAGGAAGTGCATCGGGAGCTGGTGGACAGGGTGCGAAAGTACGAGAACGTCCGGGACCTGGGCATCAAGCACGCGCCCTTTTATGTGCTGTTGGGAGCCGAGATGCCGGCGGTGCTCATCGAGACGGCTTTCATTTCGAACCCTAGAGAGGAGAAGCTTTTGACCGACAAGGAGTTTCAAAAGACGGTGGCCCGGGGCATCGCCCAGGGCATTCGGGCTTATGTGGAAGTGATGAACCAGGTGGCTACCCTGGAGGGAGGCGCATGAGCTCCCTGGTGCCTCCGGAGATGCCCGCCGGGACGGTCGTCGAGTTCTTCGAGTCCAAGGATATCCTGTTGGGTGTCTGCCTGGCCGTCAAAGACCAACGATTGAGTATCCTCACGGAAACGAACCGGGAGATGAACCTGTCCCGCAGGAGGGTCCTTTTTGCATCGCCCGGAGCCTTGGATCCCTCCGCGAGCCGCGATGATCTGGTGCGTCTTCTGCTCGGGATTCGAAAACGGCGGGAGGATCTGGCCGGAACCGTCCGGGTGGAAGAGCTGTGGGAGGTGCTGGAGGGCGAAGAGGAAGGCTTTGAGCCGCGTTATCTGGCCGAGTTGTATTTCTCCGGCGAGGTGAGTGACGATCAGGTGGCGGCCCTCCAGCGGGTGCTTCTCCGGGACCGTCTCTACTTCCAGTACAAGGACGGCCTCTTTGTGCCCCGAACGGCCGAAAAGGTGGAGCAACGCCGGCTGGAACTGGAGCAGGAGGCGCAGCGGGAGGCCCTCCTGGAGGCGGGTGCCGCCTGGCTGAAGCAGGTCCACGGCAGCCGATCCCCGGCCCGGAAGGATCCACCGGATCCCCGAATCCTGGACTACCTGAAGGACTTTTGCCTTTTCGGGCAAGACGCGGAGGAGGGCGCTCTCGTCAAGGAGCTTTTCAAACGGGCCGGCATTCCCCCGCAGCCAAACACGGCCTTTCGCCTGCTCGTCCGCCTGGGCGTGTGGTCCAAGGACGAAAACCTCTACCTGCACCAGCAAGGGATCTCCCGGGACTTTTCGGACGGGGCGCTGGCCGCGGCCCGGGAGAAGATGCGTTTGTCCGCAGAAGAACTGAGCGGTCCGGAACGGCGGGATCTAAGGGACTGGGACGCCTTCACCGTGGACAGCGCCCAGACCCGGGATTTCGACGACGCCCTCAGCCTCCAAAAACTTCCCGACGGCCGTTGGCGTGTGGCTGTGCACATAGCCGATGCCGCCGAATACGTCCAGCCGGACGATCCCTTGGACAAGGAGGCGGCGGAGCGGATCACTTCCATCTACCTTCCGGACGCCAGAATATCCATGCTTCCGCCGGGGCTTTCCGAGGATGTGTGCAGTCTGCGGCTGGGGGAAGACCGGCTTGCCGTGAGTTTCATCTTCGAGGTGGACGAAGGGGGGACCATCCACCAGAGCCGCGTGGAGCCGAGCCTCATTCGGGTCAAGCGGCGCCTCACCTACCAGGATGTGGATCAAGCCGTGGAAGAGGACGAGGGGCTGCGGGTTCTCCACGGGCTGGCGATGCAGCTTCGGCAGATGCGCATCGAAAGGGGGGCCGTGCTCCTGCCGTTGCCGGAAATCCAAGTCTACGTCAACGAGCACGGCATGATCCATGTCTCCCGCTACGAGAAGGAGACTCCCGGGCAGGTCATCGTCTCGGAGTGGATGATTGCGGCCAACGGTCTTGCCGCGTCCGAACTGGCCCGAAGGGATGTCCCCGCCATCTACCGGATCCAGGACGAATGCCGGCCGGAGACGGACCCGGTCCAAAGCGATCATCCCATCTTCCATATCTACCGGCAGAGGCGGCTGTTCGCCCGCGCGGAGCTGGCCACGCGCCCCGGGCCCCACTGCAGCCTGGGCATGAATCCCTACACCACGGTGACCTCACCCATTCGTCGCTATATGGACCTGGTGGTCCAGAGGCAGCTCAAGCACGCCCTCCGGACGGACGAACCCTTCTACTCGGAAGAAGAGCTGGACGCGCTGATCACCCGCATCCGGGTCCAGCAGGGCAGGGTCGCCTTCGTCCAACGAAAGTGGACCCGCTACTGGCTCCTCAAGTACCTGGAGCAGGAAGACATCCAGACCCTGAACGCCTTGGTTCTGGACAAGAATGCGCGGTTCGCCCACCTGTTGATCCCGGATTTCCTCATGGAAGCCAATGCACCGCTTCCCGAGGAAAATCCGGTCTCTCCGGGTGAGATGGTACGCATCAAGATCGAGCGCCTGGCGCCCCGGGACGAGGTCTTTCGGGTCCAGATCGTCTGATGAGGGGGGCTAGTTCGCCGCCTGTCCGTTCAGCTGTTGGAGCAGGAAGGCTTCGATGAACTCGTCCAGTTCGCCGTCCAGAACGGCGTCCACGTTGCCCTTTTCCACCTGAGTGCGGTGATCCTTGACCAGTCGGTAGGGTTGGAGCACGTAGGAGCGGATCTGGTTCCCCCACGCGATGTCGTCCAGATTGTCGTGGAGTTCCTGCATCTTTTCCTGCTGCTTTTGGCGTTCCCGCTCGTACAGTCGGGCGCGCAGGACCTTCATGGCGATGTCCCGGTTGCGGTGCTGGGACTTTTCGTTCTGGCACTGCACCACGATGCCCGTGGGAAGATGGGTGATGCGCACGGCGGAGCTGGTCTTGTTCACGTGCTGTCCGCCCGCGCCGCTGGCCCGGTACGTGTCGATGCGAAGGTCCGACGGCTTGATGTCGATCTCGATGGTGTCGTCGATTTCCGGATAGACGAAGACGGCCGCAAAGGACGTGTGCCGCCTGCCGCTGGCGTCGAAGGGAGAGATGCGAACGAGGCGGTGAATGCCCGATTCGGCCTTCAGGAGCCCGTAGGCGAAGCGGCCGGAAGCGGTGAAGGTGGCGCTCTTGATGCCGGCCTCCTCGCCTTCCAGCAGATCCACCATCTCCGTGGTGAATCCCTTGCGTTCACACCACCTCAGGTACATGCGCAGGAGCATCTGGGCCCAGTCCTGGGCTTCGGTGCCGCCCGCTCCCGCGTTGATGCTCACGATGGCGTTCCTGTCGTCGTTTTCCCCGCTGAGCATCTGCCGCACTTCCAGGGCTCGGATCTTCTTCTGGAGCGCCCGGGCCTTGGCGGCCACTTCCTTGATGGTGTCCGCATCCTCCTCATCCACGGCCATGTCCAGGAGCAGTTCGCTTTCTTCCAGCTCGGTCCCCAGCTCGTCGAAGTCCTTGACGATGTCCGTCAGGTGGGCCCGTTCCTTGAGAATGTCCTTGCTCTTGTCGGGATCGTCCCAGAAATCCTGCTTGGCCATGAGCTGGTCCAGCTCTTGGAGGCGCTTCTTCTTGCCGGCGATGTCAAAGATACCCTCCGAGGATTTCAAACTTGTGGGCCAGCTCCTTGAGGGTCCCTCGGATTTCTGCGGGTTGAATGATCATGGATGGTCTCCTTTCCATTGTGGGAGCCCTAAGGCTCGTCTGCTCCCCGGCTTGCTCCTGGAAGCGGGGCTATTCTAACACGAGACGCAGATCTTAGCAGGGGACAATTTCGGTTCACGGCGTCCGCCGGTTCCGCAGCGCCCCATACACCCCCAGGGTGGCCGTCGTCAAGGTGCAAAGCCAGGCGAAGAAATCCCCGAAGCGGGCGTAGAAGGTGATGGGTCCGGGAGGGGGGAGGGTGGCGGACAGGATGCCGCGCGTATTCAGGGGGAGGTCGGCCAGGGTCTTTCCCGACGGGGTAAAGACGGCGCTGATGCCGGTATTAGCGCAGCGGACGAAGGGCACCCGGAATTCCACGGCGCGCCAGCGCGCCATTTCCTTGTGCTGGTAAGGGGCGGAGCTGTCGCCGAACCAGGCGTCGTTGGTGAGGTTCACCAGCACCGTGGCCCCCCGCCGCACCTCATCGCGCGCCAGCTCGGGAAAGATGGCCTCGTAGCAGATCAAGACTCCGAGAACATGGCGTCCCAACGGCAGGGCCGCGGGTTCTTTTCCCGGCTGGAAGTCCCCGGCGGCCGCCACGAGCTTTTCCACGAAAAAGAGAACCTTCTTGAGCGGCACATATTCGCCGAAGGGCACCAGGTGCCGCTTGCTGTAGCGCCCCGTCACGCCCCGGGAGGGTTCCAGCAACAGGGCCTGGTTCTGGAGCTTGGGGGCGCCTTCCACCCGGACGACGCCGGGGATGCCCACCAGTAGATGAGTCTTTAGCGCTTCCAGGATCTCGTGGAGCCTGGCCGTGGGGCCGGCTTCCAGATCGTAGAAGAACGGGGCGGCCGTCTCGGGCCAAACCACCAGGTCGGGCCGGCTCCGGCGCACGAGCTTTCGGGAGAGTTCTTCATAGGTGTCGAGGGTTTTTGCCTGGTAGGCGGGATCCCACTTGACCGACTGATCGATGTTTCCCTGGACTAAACCGACGCGGAATTCCTCCGCCGTCCCAGCGGCGTCGTTTCCGGTCTGCAGGCGCCAGGATCCGTAGGCCAGGGCCACCCCGGCACACAGAAAAACGGCCAGGGCCGGGCGGATGTTTTTGAACCTCCATCCGATCAGGACGGCCGCGTTGGCTTGCACCACGAGCCAGCTCACTCCATAAACCCCCGTTACATCAGCCACTTGAATGAGGGGAAGCAGGGGGGTCTGGGTGTAGCCCAGCTGGGTCCAGGGAAAGCCCGTGAACAGATGGGCTCGAACCCATTCCAGGGCGACCCAGGCGGGGGCAAGGCCCCAGGCCCACCATGCGGGCCGGGACAGCCAGCGCCGGGCGATCCAGGCGAAGGCGGCCGGATAGAGGGCCAGATAGGCGCAAAGGAGCAACAGCACGGACAGGGCCACCGGCAGGGGCAGGCCGCCGTAGCGCTGAACCACGTAGGCGATCCAGTAGAGGGCCGTTCCGGCATGGACCAGACCGGCCAGAAATCCCAGCCGGAAGGCCCCGCCCGGGGAAACGTGCGGGATGGTCCAAAGAAGCGGCACCCAAGCGATCCAGGCCAGGGGATACCAGGAAAGTTTGGGAAAGGAGGCGCTCAGGAAAAGACCGGTTGAGATCGCGGCCAATGCGAGCGCCCCGGGGTGGGGTGAGGCGGTCCGGGGGCCAGGGGACGGCGGATGGTTGCGTCTGGGAAAGAGTCTTCGCACGATGGTATCAGCGGCCAAACGCCCGGATCCTCAGGATGCGGAACCTTCTTCCGGCAGCGACTCCACGACGGGGCTTTGCAGGCGGCGGATGCGGATCCTTTCGATCTTCCGGCTGTCCGCCGCTTCCACCACCATCTCCAGTCCCTGGAACTGGATCTTCTCGTTCACGCCGGGAACGCGGCCCAGACGGCTGATGACAAAACCGCCGATGGACTCGAACTTCCCTTCGGGGAACTCCACGTCCAGATAATCCTCCAGCTCCTCGATGTCCAAGCGGGCGTCCACGAGGATGGATCCGTCTTCCTGCTCCATCAGCCAATTTTCTTCCGAGTCGTATTCATCCATGATGTCGCCGATGATCTCCTCGATGATGTCCTCCAGCGTCAAGACGCCGGCCGTGCCGCCGTATTCGTCGATGACGATGGCCATGTGGGACTTCCGGTGGCGGAGGTCCCGGAGGACATCGCTGATCTTTTTGGACTCGGGGATGAAATAAGGGGGGCGCAGGGTCTCGCGCAACTCGATGGAGTCCTTGCCCCAGTACTGGAGCAGGTCCTTGGCGTGGAGAATCCCGACGATGTTGTCGATGGAATCCTGGTAGATGGGGATCCGGGAATGCCCCGACTCCACAATGAGGCGGATAATGGACTCGATGGGGGTGTCCACGGGGGCGGCCAGGGTGTCCGTGCGCGGAACCATGATCTCCCGGGCCACGGTGTCCCGAAAGGAGAAGATCCCTTGGATCATATCCCCTTCGTCTTCGGAGATGAGCCCGCGCTCTTCCCCCTCGTCAATGAGCTGCTGGATTTCCTTTTCCAGATCCTTGGGCTTATCGAGCTTCGACAGGCGGCGGAAGGCCTTTTTCAGCCACCGCTGCAAACCCTTGGCTGACTCTTCGTCCAAAGCTTATCCTCGAAAGGTTGCGTTAAGGATAACGAATGTTTCCAGAGTCTTACGGAGTCGTCCCCAGAGGTACACGGTAACTCTAGCAAGAGAATTCAACTCCTGTCTAGAAAAATGTAGGCGAGCAGTTTGTGGACCAGCCGGGCCGCCAAGAAGTCCGGAGCGGGCATGCCCGGGACGGGACACAGTTCCACCACGTCGAAGCCCACGATCCGCCGCTTCCGGCTCACGGCCCGCAGGACTCTCAAGAGCTGATACCAGCCCAGACCTCCGGGTTCGGGGGTGCCCACCGCCGGCATGATGGACGGATCCAGCACGTCCAGGTCGATGGTGACGTAGACATGGGGGCTCAGGGTTTCCACGACGCGCTGGGGCAGATCCTCCCTGTCGTGGATTTCATGGGCGAAAAAGGCGGGAATGGAGCGTTCCCGGATCAGCCGGTGTTCTTCCCGCGTGAGGGACCGGATGCCCACCTGCACCAGCGGGACGTGGTCCACGATGTGATGCATGACGCAGGCATTGCTGAAGGACGATTCCTGGTATTCGGGCCGCAGGTCGGGGTGTGCATCGAAATGGAGCACCGTCAGGGAGTCGAAGGATTCCGCCGCCGCCTGGATCATCCCCAGCGACAGCAGGTGTTCGCCGCCCAGGAGGACGGGGAGCTTGCCGGCCTCGAACAGCATGCGTCCCACGGCCCTGATGCGCTCCACCATGTGCCGGGGGGAAGCCACCGTGACGGCCACCTCGTCCAGGGTGGCGATTCCCCGGCGGTAAGGCTCCGTTTCCGTCTCCTCGTCGTAGAGTTCCAGTTCCCGGGAGGCCAGAATGATGGCGCGGGGTCCTTCCCGGGTTCCGGACTTGTAGGTGGTGGTCCCGTCGTAGGGCGCCGGCACGATCACGGCCTCGGCGTTTTCCAGCGCCTCCGGGCCCCGGGGAAGGCCCAGAAAAGACAAGGAAGGACCGAGATGCTCCTGGATCCCGGTCCTCAGCGGGGGAGAAGGCGTTTCGGTCATGGCGGCTAGCGGCTTCTTTGACGCAGCATCCGATCCATGCGCACCACCTGGGCGGAGTCGGCGATGTTGTTGGGGAATTCCTGGCCGCGATCCAGCACGTTGATCTCGCACTTCTGAATGCGAAACCGCTCCTTGATGGTGGCGATCGCCTTGTCCGTGTCGAACGGCTTGCAGGAGAACATATCCAGGCTCAAATAGGCCTTGTCGGGGAAGGTGTGGATGCTGATGTGGCTCTCGGCGATGAGAACGAATCCCGAAATGCCCCAGTCCTCGGGGACGGCGCCCTTGTAGCGGAAGACGTAGGGCGGCATGATCTTGGTCATGTCCATTTCCGTGGGGTACTTGTCCAGGAAATCGTAGATCAGGTTGATGTCCTGCAGAAGGTCGGGGTCACAGCCGTAGCCGTCCAGCATGAGATGAACCCCGAAGCCGAACTCAGGTTTTTTCGTATTCATGTCAACCACCTCCCCGTCCTATGCTGAAGATCACCCCCGCCATAGATCTTGGGGGGCCACGTTCTCGGATGGTTCGCTTTTTCAGAACCGGGACTGGCTCACCACCCACAGGAGGACGGCTTCCCCCCGGTCCGTGTTTTCCACCCAGTGTGGAGTGGAGCTCTTGAAATAGAAACAGTCGCCCGCGTTGAGCTTGTGTTGCTTGCCATCCAGCCAGAGCGTCACGGAGCCTTTGATGACGAAGCCGAATTCTTCCCCCTCATGGGGCGTATCCGTGGGGGTCCGCGCTCCCCGGTGCAGCTTCACGTAGACCGGGTCCATGAGGCGTCCCATGGCCCTGGGCAACAGGAAGTAGATCTCGCACTCGTCGCTCGATTCCGAGCTGAGCACCCGGGCTTTCTTTCTGGCCACCGCGCCGGGATGGGGCATGTCCTGGAAGAATTCGGCCAGCTCCACCCCGAGCACATCCAGGATGCTCTTGAGGGTTGCAATGGAAGGCGAGGTCAGATCCCGCTCCAGCTGGGAGATGAAGCCCTTGGTGAGGTAGGCCCGGTTGGCCAGTTCCTCTTGGGTCAGGCCGTTTTCCATCCGCAGGCGCCGGAGCTTTTCGCCGATCTTGATCTCGTCTCCCATGGTTTACCTATATTAAACCAAAAGTTTAAAAAAGCGCGCCTTGTATAAAGCCCTGCAGGGGGGGTGTCAAGGAAAAATTGATCGTGAATCCCAAGGCGCCGAAGGGGGCAGAGGGGGAAGGGGACGGGCCGGGCGTCGGGGGTATGGGAACCGTGCCCTTGGCGTTTCTATACGTGGAATGCAGGGGCGACCAAGATGGTCAAGCCGACTCGGAGGGGAAGCACGCCTCGGCGGCGGCATCCAGGCACAGATGGTCGCCGCCCAAGTCCTTCTTGGCTCGGTACTGGGCCTTGTCGGCCCGGGCGATCAGGTCTTCGATGCTTCGGTCCACGTGTCCGTTGAGAGAACGAAAGGCGGCGGCCCCGATGGACAGGCTGGTGGGGGCGGCTTCCAAGCGCGCATACTTGGACTGGATCCTTTGGGCCACCTTGGTGGCCTGTTCCGATTCCAGGTAGGGCAGCACCACGGTGAACTCGTCTCCGCCGTAGCGAAAGGCGCTGTCCACGTGTTCGCGGATGGACGAGCGCAGGATCTCGGCCAATTCGATGAGCAGCGCGTCTCCCGCCTGGTGGCCCTCCTGATCGTTGTACTCCTTGAATCGGTCGATATCGATGAAAAGGAGAAAGAGAGGGTGTCCGTAGCGGATGGAGCGCACCGCCTCCTGGGTCAGGACTTTTCGGAAGTGGCGGCGGTTGTAGAGGCCCGTGAGGGGGTCGCGGGTGGCCAGTTGCTCCAGCTCGCGCCTCAGCCATCTTTCCCGCATGAGGCGGCGCAGCTTGGCGTCCAGCTTGTCCAGGCTGAACGGTTTGGTGATGAAGTCGGCGGCTCCCGCATGGATCACGTCCACGTACTTGTAGCGAACCGCATGGCCCGTGATGGCGATGGCGTCCACGTCCGGGTGGTGTTCGCGGATGTGGCGGATGAGGGCGATGCCGTCCATGCGGGGCATGTCCATGTCGGTCACCACGATGTCGAAGGTCTTCTTTTCCAGTTTTTCCACCGCGTCCAGGCCGTCCACGGCGGTCTCCACCTTGTGGCCGATGAGCTCCAGGCTTTCCGCCACCAGCTCGCGGACACTCAGCTCGTCGTCCACCACCAGGATGTTCTGGGGGCCGTAGATGTCTAAGGTCTCTTTTTCCATTTCTTTCAACCCGGACCGGCAGTTGCGAGTTCCTTGGGAAAGAGAAGCAAGAATAGCCTCTTTCGTTTTTCTTGGCAATTCGTTTCCTATGGCCTTTCGGCGGGGTTTCCCCTATCATCGGGGCCGGCAAAACGCTCGGAAGGGAAAGCATGAACCACATCATTCTCATCTACAAGCGGGGGCGGGGGGACGCTGCGGAGCTGGCCCAGCGTCTGGTGCTGTGGCTGAACCGCAAGGGAATCCAGGTGACGGCCCAGCAGAATGTGGCCGATATGGGCGTTTCGGACAAGCCCCTGTCGGCGCTTCCCCAGGTGCCGGCGGATGCGGTGGTGGTCCTGGGCGGCGACGGCACCTTCCTCAGTGTGGCCCGCCAGCTGGAAAACCGCCCGCTTCCCATCCTGGGCGTGAATCTGGGCGGCCTGGGGTTCCTGACCGAAATCAGCCGGGAGCGCTGCTTCGAGGATCTGGAGCAGGTCCTCCAGGGGGCCTACGACATTGAGGAGCGCATGCGCCTCACGGTGTCCATCCGGCGCGAAGGCCGAACGGTCTTCCAGCAGACCGTGCTGAACGATGCCGTGATCAACAAGGGCGCCCTGGCCCGCATCGTGGACCTCTACACCCACATCGACGGGAATTATCTCACCCACTACCGGGCGGACGGCCTCATCGTGGCCACCCCCACCGGATCCACCGCCTACAATCTGTCGGCGGGCGGACCCATCGTGTATCCCACGGCCCAGGCGGTGATCCTCACGCCCATCTGCCCCTTTACACTGACCAATCGGCCCATCATCCTGCCCGGAACGGCGGAGATCCGCGTGGATCTGGATGATGAGGCCCAGGACGTGGCCCTCACCTGCGACGGCCAGGTGGGCTGCCACCTGGCCGCCCACGACAGCATCCACATCCGTGTGTCGCCCTACCCGCTGCGGCTCATCAAGCCTACCAGTACCGACTACTTCGAAATCCTGCGCACCAAGCTGAAGTGGGGTCAGGCCTGAAGGGGGCCGCCCTAGAGGGCGCGCATCCATTCGGGCTTGAGGCGCACCCGGCCTTCCAGGGCCGCATCGATGAGAGCCAAGGCCTTCTCCTTGTCCGACGGCATTTTCACCTTGAGGGGCAGGTAGTTGGAAGCGTGGTTGGACAAGAAAAGCCCCCGGCTCATGTGGGTGTGGGCCAGCATCTCCCTCAGCTCGACCAAGAGTTCATGGGGTTCCGGGAGTTCGAAGGTGCCCTCCCGTGCCCGGCGTCCCAGTTCCGTGTTGGGAAGTACCATCAGGGTGAGGGCGCCCACGTAGTTGGGGTCGATCTCGCTCAAGATGGATCCGGTGGCCCGGGCGTGTTCCAGGGACCGCCCACGCCCGGCGATGCCCAATAGAACGGTGACCGAAAGCTTGATCCCGGCCTCCCGGATCCGCCTTCCGGCCTCCACCATCTTTTCCCGGGAGACTCCCTTGCGTATGTCCTTGAGAGTCTGCGGGTCTCCGCTTTCAACCCCCAGATAGACGATCCCCAGCCCCAGGTCCCGGAGCTTCTCCAGCTCCTGGGGGCTCTTTCGCAGGATGCTCTTGGCGTTGCCGTACAATCCCACCCGCTGAATCCAGGGCATGCGGGCGCGGATCTTCTGGAGAATCCCCGCGAGCCGCTCCTGAGGGAGGATGAGCGCATCGCCGTCCGCCAGAAAGACGCGCCGCAGGAATTGAAGATTCCGGGCCGCGTAGTCGATGTCCCGATCGATGATGGCGTCATCCTTGATCCGAAACCGCACTCCCTTATAGGTGCCGCAGAAGGTACACTTGTTGTGGGAACAGCCCCGGGTGACCTGTAGGATAATGCTTTCCGCCTCGCTGGGCGGGCGGATGATCATGCCTTCGTAATGCAGTCCGTCCATGTTCTGGTTTCTCCGGATCGGAAAGGGCCATTCTGTGTTTGAGATTTCCGAATCGCTCCTATATATTGGCCCGTTCCAAAATTTTCAAGCGAGGAGGACCTCCGCCATGACCGAGAACAACATCCTGAACGAGCCTTTTTCTTCCACCATGAGCCGCCGGTTTCGCATCGCGCGGAACATCCACACCCAGAAGACCCCCTTCCAATTGGTGGAAGTGGTGGAAACCAACGACTACGGGATCACCCTCTTTCTGGACCGGCGCTTCCAGACGTCGGAAAAGGACGAATTCTTCTATCACGAATCCCTGGTGCATCCGGCCATGATGACCCATCCCAACCCGGAGCGGGTTCTCATCATCGGAGGGGGGGACGGCGGCACCCTGGAAGAGGCCCTCAAATATCCGTCGGTTCAATCCGCCACCATGGTGGAACTGGACCCGGAGGTGGTGGAAATCGCCAAGGTCCATCTTCGGTCCATTTGCGGCGAGGCTTTCGATGATCCCAGAACCCGTCTCATCATCGGCGACGGGCGCAAGTTCGTGGAAGAGACGGACGAGACCTTCGATGTGATCATCCTGGATCTCACGGATCCCTTGGAACCGTCCAAGTACGTGTACACCAAGGAATTCTATACTCTCTGCCGGGACCGGCTCCGTCCGGGAGGCATCCTGGCGCTCCACAACGACTCCCCGTTCTTCTATCCGGAAGCATTCAACGTGATCTCCAAGACCCTGGATGCCGTCTTCCCCTACCGGCGCCCATATCTCACCTACATCGTGGGGTACATGCTGGACTTCGCCTTTTCCATTTGTTCCAGGGAAGATGTGCTGGATGTGTCGGAAGAGGTGCTGAAGGAACGGCTTCAGGAACGGAACATCGGGCCTCTTTACTACTACCACCCGGCCATGCACCCGCGCGCTTCCTCTCTTCCCGGCTATGTCACCCGGATACTGGAGACTCCCTGCCAGATCTCCACGGACGCCGCGCCTTACGTCATGGCGGAAGAAGAGTATTAGGCTCCATCACGGGCGACCCGAGGCAGCAAGGCATGAGAGTGCCCTGCCGAGGTGGCCCACCGTAGGGGCCCGTGATTATTGGCCCCTACGGCCCGGATCCAAGGAAGGGTCATGCTTCAAGGAAAGGAACAAAAAGGCAGGAATTTGCCAGGTAAGATCATGAGTCATGAAAAGGGGAGGCTCCCCCGGGGAGCCAAATGCACAAGGTGCCGGGAGCAGGCGACCATTGCGCTTCCGAGCCACCATGCCAATTTCTGTGAGGACTGTTTTCGCTTCTTTTTCCGCCGCAGCGTGCAGCGGGCCATGAAGAAGTTCCCCGTGGATCCCCGCGAGACGATCCTGGTGGCGGTTTCCGGCGGCAAGGATTCCCTGGCCGCCTGGGCCGCTTTGCAGGATCTGGGCTGGAAGACCAAGGGGATCCACGTGGATCTCGGAATCGAAGGATTTTCGGAAGCGTCGGCAGCCGCCATCGACGCCTTCGCCCGTCCAAGGGGGCTTCCATGGGTGCGGTATTCGCTCAAGGAGGTCTTCGGGTACACCATTCCCGAGATCCAAAGGCGCACCCGCCGGAAAATCTGTTCGGTCTGCGGGACGGTCAAGCGCCAGATCCTCAACCGGCTTACCTTCCGGGAGGAGTGCCGGGTGGTGGCCACCGGCCACAATCTGGACGATGAGGCGGGGCGTCTCCTGGGCAATCTGGTGCGCAACCGCCGGGAATATATCGAGAAGCAGTATCCCTATCTGCCGTCGTCCCACCCCAAGCTGCCGGTGAAGATCAAGCCCCTCTATCGGGTTTCGGCCGATGAGATCCGGACTTTCTGCCGGGTGGAGGGAATCGAGTTCCTGGCCGATGCGTGCCCCTTGTCCCGCGGAGCCACCAGCCACACCTTCCAGGAGGTTCTCCAGTTTCTGGAAAAGAAGATGCCCGGAACAAAGCGGGACTTTCTCTTTTCCTATCTGGAGTCCAAGGAGCCGCCCAAGCCCGTGGACGACTTCGGTACCTGCGATCAGTGCGGTCAGCCCTGCTACGGAACCCGCTGCAGCGTCTGCAACCTCCTGAACCAACTCAAGGAAAAGGATGCAGCGCGACGCGAGGCCTCCGGTGACGAAGGCCGCCGGCAAGGATCCTGTTCGCCGCCTTCCGTCCGCTGAACTCCCCCGAAAGGGAGCGCAAAACCCCAGGCCCGAGACCCGGACCTGGGGCTTTTCTATGGGCAAACGGATCTTCGGCAATCCCCCCAACCCCCCTTTGGAAAAGGGGGGAGTTCCCCTCACCCCTCCCTCGTCACTCGTCACCCATTACCCGTCACTGCGAGTAACGGATCACGGCTCACGGACAGCGGATTCCGGTTCACGCCCTCCGCTTGGGAAGCACCAGGTTGAGAATAACTCCGCTGATCCCCGCCAGGCCGATTCCCTTGATGGTGAATTCGCCCGCGGAAAAGGCCATGCCGCCGATGCCGAAGACCACCACCAGGGCCACGATGGCCATGTTGCGGGGTTCCATGAGGTCGTCGCCGGCCCGCACCAGCGTGTTCAGGCCCACCACGGTGATGGCTCCGAAGAGCAGGATGAGGATGCCGCCCATGACCGGAACGGGGATGGTCTGGAGCAGGGCGCCCAGCTTGCCCACGAAGGCCAGGAGGATGGCGCAGCAGGAGGCGATGGTCATGATGGCCGGGTTGAAGATCTTGATGAGGGCCACCGCGCCCGTCACTTCCGAGTAGGTGGTGTTGGGCGGGCCGCCCAGGAAAGCCGCCAGGGATGTGGCCAGACCGTCACCCAGGAGGGTGCGATGGATGCCGGGATCCTTGATGTAGTCTTTTCCGGTCACCGATCCGATGGCCAGGATGTCCCCGAAGTGCTCGATGGCCGGTGCGATGGCCACCGGGGCGATGAACAGCACCGCCTGCCAGTTCCATGCGGGAAAGACGAAGTTGGGCACGGCAAACCAGGGGGCCTTCAGGACCGGCTCAAAATTTACGAGCCCCAGGGAAATGGAAAGAACGTAGCCCACCCCGATACCGCACAGGATGGGGATGAGCCGAAGCATGCCACGCCCCAGAAGCGACACCAGGATGGTGGTGGCCAGCGAAATCATGGAGACCACCAGGGCGGTCTTTTCGGGCACCAGCACCGCGGCACCGTCCCCGGTCTTTCCCAGGGCCATGTTCACGGCCACGGGAGCCAGGATGAGGCCGATGACCATGATCACGGGCCCGATCACCACCGGGGGGAGGATCCGATCCAGCACCTGGCTTCCCCGCCACAGGATGATCAGACTGAAGATTACGTAGACCACGCCGGCGGCGGCCAGGCCGCACAGGGTGGCCGGGATGCCCCAGGTCTTCACCCCGTAGATGATGGGGGCGATGAAGGCGAAGGAGGAAGCGAGAAAGACCGGGACTTTCCCCCGGGTGATCAGTTGAAAAAGCAGGGTGCCGGCGCCTGCCGTGAAGAGCGCCACGTTGGGATCCAGGCCCGTCAGGAGCGGCACCAGGACCAGGGCGCCGAAGGCCACGAAGAGCATCTGGGCGCCCACCAGGGTGTCCTGGAAGCGCAGGTGGTACTCGGTGGAATGAATGCCTCTTTCCATGAAATTCCTCCTTTTGACATGCGTCGTTCTTGGAGTGCTCTCTCCGGTGGAAAGGCAAAAAAAAAGCACGCTTTGCGTGCTTTCGCATCAAGCTATTTGGTGCCGAAGATCTTGTCTCCGGCATCCCCCAGGCCGGGCAGGATGTAGCCGATGTCGTTGAGCTTTTCGTCCACGGCCGCCACATACACGTCCACGTCCGGATGGGCTTCTTCCAGGCGCCGGATGCCCTCGGGGGCGGCCACCAGAAAGATTCCTCGGATGTTGGTGCAACCGGCTTCCTTCAAAAGGTCCACCGTGAGGACCAGGGTGCCGCCGGTGGCCAGCATGGGATCCAGGATGAGGGCGATGCGCTCGTCCATCTTGTTGGCCAGCTTCACGTAGTAGCGGACCGGCTCCAGGGTTTCCTCGTTCCGGTAGAGGCCCACCACGCTCACCTTGGCGCCCGGGATGAGGTCCAGGACACCGTCCATCATGCCCAGGCCGGCGCGCAGGATGGGCACCACGGTGATCTTCTTGCCCTTGATGCGTTCCACCTCCACCGGACCGCTCCAGCCCTGGATGATGCGTTTTTCCGTTTCCAGGTCCTTGGTGGCCTCGTAGGTGAGCAGACGGGCCAGCTCGGAAGCCAACTCCCGGAAATCCTTGGTGCTGATGTTGTGTTTGCGCATGATGCCGAGTTTATGGCGGACCAGGGGATGGTCGACGACGTGAACGGCCACGGGGGTCTCCTTTCTTCGACGGCGTTCGGATGCCTGCTTCAGGCGCAGCCTATAGAGGAAAGCACGGGGGGTGTCAAGGAGGGAATCGGAAGGCAAGAACGAGCGGGCGCCGCAGCGTTGACGCAGAAACGGAGACGCTGCTAATGTTTTTGAATCCAAAGGAGATCCACAGCCTGGTTTGCGGCGGCAAGGAAATGGAGGGGAGGCGACCCATGAGAATCTACCTCATGCAACACGCCCGGCCCGTACCCAAGGAGGAAGATCCCCGCCAGCCCCTTTCCCGGCAGGGCGTTGGGGATGCGGAGAAGGTGGGGAACCGCCTTGCGGCGGCGGGAGTACGCCTGGAGACCATTCTGCACAGCCCCAAGGAAAGGGCCAAGGAAACGGCCCGCATCGTCTGGGAAAAACTGGGGAGCGAGGGGCGGCTGCAGGAACGGGAGGACCTGGCCCCGCTGGCGGACCCGGGGTCCGTGCTGGCGGACCTGGAGGCCGCAACGGGTGAGTGCCTGGTGGTGGGGCACCTGCCGCACCTGGGGCGCTTGGCCACCCGCCTCCTCACGGCGGGGCTCCGGGACGAACCGTCCTTGATCCGTTTCCGTCAGGGGGCCGTGCTCTGTCTCGTCCGGGAGGCGGAAGGTTGGCAGGTGGCCTGGATGCTTGCCCCTGAATTGGCATAAACGGCCTGGGGAGCGGGCCTTGGTCTTGTCTGTTGGCACGGAGGCTTGGCGCGGGGGATGTTGCGGTTGCAGAGCGCTTTGGGGTTGTTGATGCTCGCTTTTCTGGCCTGGGTGTTTTCGGAAAACAGGCGCCGTTTGGCGTGGAGGGAGGTGGCGGGCGGGATCGTGCTCCAGATCGCCTTGGCCTTCCTCCTCTTGAAGATGCCCGGAGCGCGCCTCGTCTTCACCTGGCTCAATCAGGCGGTTCAGGCCCTTTCGGCGGCCACCGAGGCGGGAACCGGGTTCGTCTTCGGCTACCTGGGCGGGGGCGATCCGCCCTTCCAGGTCCGGCCCGGCGCGTCCACTTACATCCTGGCTTTCCGGGGGCTTCCCCTGGTCCTGGTCATGAGCGCCCTCTCCGCCCTCCTCTATCACTGGGGGATCATCCCCCGGGTGGTCCGGGCCCTGGCCTGGATGCTCCAGCGCGCCACGGGGATCAGCGGCGTGGAAGCCCTGGGGACGGCCGCCAACATCTTCGTGGGCATGGTGGAAGCCCCCGTCCTGGTCCGACCCTATCTGGAAAGGGTCAGCCGAAGCGAGCTCTTCACCATCATGGCGGCCGGCATGGCCACAATCGCCGGTACGGTCATGGTGCTGTACGCCTCCATCCTGGAACCGGTCATTCCCGGGGTCATGGGACATCTGCTGGTAGCGTCCATCATCAGCGCTCCGGCGGCCGTAACCGTGAGCAAGCTCATGGTGCCGCCCGTTGAGGAGGGCGTGGAGGGCACCTTGGCCCTGGAGCGGGAAGCCCGGAGCGCCATGGACGCCGTCACCCAGGGAACCCTGGCCGGACTTTCCCTTCTTCTGAACATCATCGCCCTGTTGGTGGTGTTCGTGGCCCTGGTGCATCTGGCCAACATGATCCTGGGGCTGGTGCCTTCCCGAGGCGGCGAGCCCTGGACCGTGCAGCGGCTTCTGGGCTTCGTCATGGCTCCGGTGACCTGGCTCATGGGCATCCCCTGGTCGGAAGCGCAGACGGCGGGGAGTCTCATGGGGGTCAAGACGATCCTCAACGAATTCCTGGCCTACCTCCAGATGGCGGCCTTGCCCGCCGACGCTCTCAGCCCCCGTTCTCGTTTGATTCTCACCTACGCCCTGTGCGGATTCGCCAACATGGGGTCCCTTGGGATCATGATCGGCGGACTGGGAGCCATGGCCCCCGCTCGACGTCCGGAAATCGTGGAACTGGGGCTCCGATCCATCGTGGCCGGAACCCTCGCCACCTGCATGACCGGCGCGGTCATCGGCCTGCTGGCCTGAACCGGGCGAATCTCCCGAACCCCAAATCTTCGGGATCCTCTCCGGCAAGGGCTTTGCGTTTTCGGTACCAGCGAGTTGGTGCTCTTTTCATGGCCGCGGGGCTCGATCCCCACGGACACCGTCCTTGGATGTCCCTGTTCAGGAGAAGAATCACCGGAATAATCCCCGGACGGTGCGGGAACTGTAGGGGCGAAAGATCTTTCGCCCCTACAGGCTCAGGGCTGGGATCCTCCAGGTGGGTTTGGGCTGTCGGCCTTGAGGCCTCGGGTGAGGGCCCGATCCAGGGCGGAGGCGAAGCGGCGCCGGTCGCTCTCGCTTAACGGGCCCGGGCCGCCCTGGGCCAAGCCGGCGCCTCGCAGGTCGTGGAGGAAATTCCGGATGGAAAGGCGTTCCCCCACGTTTTCTTCCGTGTAGGTCGTCCCGCGCGGATCGATGGCGCCGGCTCCCTTGGCCACCACCTGGGACGCCAGGGGAACGTCCGCGGTGATGACCAGATCGCCCGGAGCCACCCGTTGGGCAATGGCTTGGTCGGCGGCGTCGAAATCCCCGCTCACCCGCACCATGGTGATGAGCGGCGAACGGGGGACGGCCAAGGGCCTGTTGCCCACCACAAAAACGGGAAGACGCAGCCTCCGCGCCGCCCGGAAGACGATCTCCTTGATATCCCTCGGGCATCCGTCCGCATCGATCCAGATGTTCAATCTTTTCCTCCCGCCGGATTAGATTTTTGTTCGGCCGTTTGGGAACGCTTCCGCATCACCGTCCCATTTTCCATACCACAGGGGCTGCCGGGCGGGGCGGAAAAAGCGACACAGCCCACGGGGAGGAAAAACCGGTTGCCGCCGGCACGGCCTTGGTGTATGTGTCCCCGTCATTTCACGAGATTCCGAGATCGAGAGGAAAGCCAGACCGTGAACAATATCAAGGACAAAAAGCCCCTTCGAAATATCGCCATCATCGCCCACGTGGACCACGGAAAGACGACCCTGGTGGATGCCATGTTCCGGCAAAGCGGCGTGCTGCGGGCCGGCAAGGAAGTGCCGGAACGGCTCATGGACCGCCTGGACCTGGAGCGGGAACGGGGCATCACCATCGCCGCCAAGAACTGTTCCGTCACCTGGAAAGGGGTGAAGATCAACATCATCGACACGCCGGGCCACGCCGACTTCGGGGGCGAGGTGGAGCGGGCCCTGGCCATGGCCGACGGCGCCCTCCTGCTGGTGGACGCATCGGAAGGTCCGCTTCCCCAGACCCGGTTTGTTCTTAAAAAGACCCTGGAGGCCGGCCTCAAGGTCCTGGTGGTCATCAACAAGATCGACCGCAAGGACGCCCGTCCGAACCAGGTGCTGGACGAGATCTATGATCTGTTCATCGATCTGGACGCCACGGACGATCAGCTGGAATTTCCCGTGCTTTACGCCGTGGGCCGGGCCGGGGTGGCCTCCCCGAGCCTCGGGGAACCGGGGCGGGATCTGGGCCCGCTTTTCGACGCCATCCTGAACGAGATTCCGCCGCCGGGAGGCGATCCCGGAGAGCCCTTCCGGATGCTGGTGGCCGATTTGAGTTACAGCGACTACCTGGGGCGGCTGGCCATCGGAAAGATCGCCCACGGCACCATCCGGGCCGGCGATGCCCTGGTGCGCATCAACAGGGACGGGGAAAAACGCCCCCTCAAGACCACCAAGCTGCAGGTGTACGAAGGCATGGAGCTCAAGGACGCGGACCGGGCGGGGCCGGGGGACATCGTGGTGCTGGCCGGCATCGACGATGTGCTCATCGGGGACACCATCTGCACGGCCGAAGCCCCCGGCGCCCTTAAACGGATTCGCGTGGATGAGCCCACCGTCTCCATGAAGTTCACCATCAACGACTCCCCCTTCGCCGGCAAGGAAGGCACCATCGTTCAATCGGGAAAGATCCGGGAACGGCTTTACAAGGAAACACTCCGCAACGTGGCCATCCGCGTGGAAGAGACCGAGGACAAGGAGAGTTTCCTGGTCCAGGGCCGCGGAGAGTTCCAGATGGCCATCCTCATCGAGACCATGCGCCGGGAGGGCTATGAGCTGTGCGTGGGCCGTCCCGAGGTGATCTACCGCGAACGGAACGGGCGGCGGCTGGAGCCCATGGAGCATCTTTTCGTGGACTGCGAGGAGAGCTTCATCGGCGTGGTGACGGAAAAGCTTTCCATCCGGCGCGGCACCCTCACCAATCTGGTCAACAAGGGGTCCGGTCGAGTCCGGATCGAATTCATGATCCCTTCCCGGGGCCTCATCGGCTACCGGGACGAATTCCTCACCGACACCAAGGGAACCGGGATCCTCAATTCCTACTTCGCCGGATACGACGGCTACCGGGGGGATTTCCCCACCCGCTTCACCGGGTCCCTGGTTTCCGACCGCCAGGGGCGGGCCGTGGCCTACGCCCTCTACAACCTGGAGCCCCGCGGGCGCCTTTTCATCGTTCCCAACGATCCCGTCTACGAAGGCATGATCATCGGCGAACACAACCGGGACAGCGACCTGAACGTGAATCCCTGCAAGGAAAAGAAGCTGAGCAACATGCGGGCCGCCGGAAAGGACGACAACGTCCTGCTCACGCCCGTCACCCCCATGACCTTGGAGCGGGCGCTCCACTTCATCCGGGAAGACGAGATGGTGGAGGTGACCCCCAAGTCCATCCGGCTTCGGAAGACGATCCTGGCCGCCTCCCAGCGGCCTCTCAAGAAAAAGTAGGTGCCGAGGCGGAGTTCCCGCCGGTCATCTTCCGCTCTTGCTTCCGGGTCGTGCGCCTGCTAATCTCCCGCTCTCATGAATTCCGACCGAAGGACGGGAAGGACGCATCTCCATGACGAAGATCCGAAATTTCAGCATCATCGCCCATATAGACCACGGCAAATCCACCCTGGCCGACCGTCTCATCCAGGTGGCGGGCCTGGTGGATGAGCGGGAGTTCCGCGACCAGATCCTGGACACCATGGATCTGGAACGGGAGCGGGGCATCACCATCAAGAGCAACACGGTGACCCTGCCCTACGTGCGGCCCAACGGCGAAGAATATGCCCTGAACCTCATCGACACGCCGGGACACGTGGATTTTTCCTACGAGGTGTCCCGGGCCCTGGCGTCCTGCGAAGGGGTGCTCCTGCTGGTGGACGCCTCCCAGGGCGTGGAGGCCCAGACCCTGGCCAACCTCTACGTGGCCATGGAACACGACCTCGCCATCATCCCGGTGATCAACAAGATCGATCTGCCCTCGGCCGACGTGGAACGGGTCAAGGAGGAGATCGAAAACGAGCTGGCCCTGGATTCGGACCAGGCGGTGCTCTGTTCAGCCAAGGAAGGGATCGGGATCGGGGATGTGCTGGAAGCGATCGTGGAGCGGATTCCGGAACCCAGAGGAAATCCCCAGGCGCCGTTGGCGGCGCTCATCTTCGATGCCCATTACGATTCCTTCCGGGGGGCCATCATCGCCTGCCGGGTTTTCGACGGGGTGATCCGAGCCGGGGACCGGATCCGGTTCCTGTCCAACGGCGCCGTGCACAAGGTGGAGGAGGTGGGCATCTTCCGGCTCAAGCGGGAGCCCCGCAAGGAATTGAAGGCCGGGGAGGTGGGCTACGTCATCGCCGGGATCAAGACGGTGAGCGATGTGAGCATCGGAGATACCATCACCCTGGATGAAAACCCGACCGCCAAGCCCCTGCCCGGATTCCGGAAAGTCAAACCGGTGGTCTTTTCCTCCATCTACCCGGTCTCTTCCGACGACTACCCTTCGCTGGCGGCGGCCCTGGAAAAGTACAAGCTCAACGATGCGGCCCTGGTCTACCAGAAGGATTCCTCGGCGGCCCTGGGGCAGGGCTTTCGTTGCGGCTTCCTGGGACTGCTCCATCTGGAGATCGTCCAGGAGCGGTTGGAACGCGAATTCGACCAGTCCATCATCATGACGGTGCCCAGCGTCCAGTACCGGTTCACCCTGGACACGGGCGAGACGGTGACGGTGGAAAACCCCCAGTACTACCCGGATCCGGTGCACATCAAGTCCACGGAGGAGCCCTTCATCCGCGCCAGCATCCTGTGTCCGGAACGCTACATGGGCGCCGTGATGAAGCTCTGCACGGAACGGCGCGGCGAAAACCCCCGGTTCAATGTGCCCACTCCGGGCCGGGTGGAGATCATCTTCGACATGCCGCTGGCCGAGGTGATCTACGACTTCTACGACCGACTGAAGACGGTCACCCAGGGCTACGGGTCTTTCGACTACGAGATCACCGACTACCGTCCCAGCGATCTGGTCAAGGTGGATTTTCTCGTGAACGGGGAGCGGGTGGACGCCCTGTCCATCATCGTCCACCGGGATCGGGCGCGGGCCTGGGCCGTTCAGGTCTGCGACCGGCTCAAGGAGGAAATCCCCCGTCACCAATTCAAGATCGCCATCCAGGGGGCTATCGGGGGAAAGATCATCGCCCGATCCACCATCTCCGCCTTCCGAAAAGACGTGACGGCCAAGTGCTACGGCGGCGACATCACCCGAAAGCGAAAGCTCCTGGAAAAGCAAAAGAAGGGCAAGAAGCGCATGAAGATGGTGGGGTCCGTCTCCATACCGCAAAGCGCCTTCGTGGCCGTGTTGAAGACGGACAAGGAATAGGAACGGTGTCCGCCCTGCCGGGCCTCTACGTGCACGTGCCTTTTTGCCGCGGCAAGTGCGCCTACTGCGATTTCTATTCGGAGCCTTCCCATGCCCTCGCGTCCCGATGGGTGGACGCGGTGCTTCGGGAGGCGGACCTCTACAGGGATCTCTTTTCCCGCTTCGATACGCTCTATCTCGGCGGCGGCACCCCCAGCCTCCTGAGCGGGGAGGATCTGGGGCGGCTCTTGAAAGGGCTCCGGGAGCGGTTTTCCTTCGAATCCGACACCGAGATCACCCTGGAAGCCAACCCCGACGACGTGGCGCCCGAAAGGGCGGCGCTGTGGCGGGCCTTGGGCATCAACCGTCTGAGCCTGGGCGTGCAGTCCTCGGACGAGGCCATGCTGCGCCTCCTGGGCCGCCGCCACACCGTTTCCCAGGCCGCCGCCGCCGTGGAAACCGCCCGGCGGGCCGGTTTTTCCAACCTGGGCTTGGACCTCATGTGGGGACTTCCGGGACAAACCCTCGCCCACTGGCAAGACACCCTGGAATGGGCCCTGGCCTTTTCGCCGGAACACCTTTCCTGCTACGAACTCACGTTGGAAAGGGGCACCCCCCTTCAGGAAAGGGCGCTCCGGGGCGAACTGGCCCTGCCGCCGGAAGAGGAATCCCGCCGGTTTTTCGTTACGACTTCCCGCCTGCTGGAAACCCGCGGGTACGTGCACTACGAGATATCCAACTTCGCCCGGGCCGATACCCGTCGGTCCCGCCACAACCAAAAATACTGGCACCACGTCCCCTACCTGGGTCTGGGGCCATCGGCCCACTCCTTTGACGGGCGGCGGCGCTGGTGGAATGTGCGGTCGGTGAGGGCCTATTGCGAAAGGTTGGAAGCGGGGGGAACCCCCGTGGCCGGAGAGGAGGTTCCGGGCCCGGAGGAGCGCCGCCTGGAGGCTCTCCTGCTGGGGTTTCGAACCCGCGAAGGCGTCCCCCTCCACCTGGTAGGGGAGTCCCACCGGGTGCGGCGGGCCGTGGATGCCGCCGTGGCCGACGGGCTGCTGGAGCTCGCTGGGGGGCGCCTTCGCCCCACCCTGGCGGGCTGGCTCGTGGCCGACCGGCTCCCCCTGCTCTTCGATTGACTCGGGACCTGGGAAACTTCTGCCGGTTTTCCTTTTTTCCTTCGACGGTTACAATGAACACAATTCAGAGATCCACGTTTACCTGTTAAGTTATTCCTTTATTGCGGGGAGCAGCGGGGCGCTCCGGGGGAGGGGCATCATGGCCGAAAAGAAGAAGATCCTTGTCATCGATGACGATCCCGAGATCTGCCAGGCGATGGACGCCATCCTGTCCGACAACGGCTACCAGGTCTTCACCGCCACGGACACCGTTCGGGGAGAGGAGATTCTGAACCGGCAGCGTCCGGATCTGCTGATACTGGACATCATGATGGCCACCATGCAGGAAGGCCTGGATTTTGCCGCCAGGATCAAAAAGAAAGAAGGGGCCTACGGGCTGCCCATCATGATCGTTTCGGGGCGGCCGCCGGCGGAAAAGGGCTACGGACGGTCCCTGGATGAGGATCTGGACTGGATCGCCGCGGACATCTTCATGGAAAAGCCGGTGGATCCGGAGGACCTGCTCACCAACGTGCGAGTGCTCCTGAGGGAAGATCACGACTGATCCGCCGCAATGCTCGCGCCTCCATGGCTCCTTCCCGTTGAACCGGTTCCCGACTCTCGCCTTGCTGTCATTCGTCCTGCCCTGGTTGTGGACCGCCGAGAACTCCTTCGGATCCGCGCGGGAGCGATCCGCCCCCCTTCCGGTCCTGCGTTCGGCGGCTGGAAGTGTGCGGGCGGGGTGGAATGCCGCAAAAACGAGAGAATGTGATGTGGTTCCGAAGCCTTGGTTTCAAGCTGGTGGCGTCCGTGGGGGCGGTGGTGGCCCTCGTGGTGGGCGTCTTCTTCTATGTCACCCTGCAGGCGCAGAGCCGCGAGACCCTGCAGGAGATGATTCGGAGCGTGCATCTTGCCAGCGAGATCGTTCGCCGCTCCCTCCATTACGACATGCTCCAGTACCAGCCCGAGCGGCTCCACCGGGCCATCGACACCATCGGGGGACATGAGCGCATCGAAAAGGTGCGCATCTTCAACGCCCTGGGGCGGATCATCTATTCGTCGGACAAGGCCGAAATGGGGGCCTATCTGGACAAGTCCGCCGAGCAGTGCTACGCGTGCCACACCCGGGAAAAGACCTTCGAGCGCCTGGACACCTCGGAACGAACCCGGATCTTCCGTTCCGAGGCGGGCTACCGCGTCCTGGGCATGATCAATCCCATCTACAACGAGCCGGACTGCTACAACGCCGCCTGCCATGTCCACCCCCGGGATCAGAAGGTTCTGGGCGTGCTGGACATCGACGTGAGCCTGGAGGCCGTGGACCGGGCGCTGGTGCGCATTCGAACGCAGATGCTCCTCCTGGCCGTGACGGCCGTGGTTTCCATTTCGGGAATCATCGCCTTCCTGATCCAGCGGTTTCTGAACCGCCCCCTGCACCAGCTGCTCCAAGGGATCGAACGGGTCGGGGCGGGGGATCTCTCCACCCCCATTCAGGTGCGGTCCCGGGACGAAATCGGTACGCTGGCCGAGAGTTTCAACCTCATGACGGCCCGGCTCAGGGCTTCGGAACGGGAGCTTCGGGAGTCGGAAGAAAAGTATCGGTCCCTTTTCGAAAACGATCCCAATCCCATCTTCGTCCTGGACCTGGAAACCTTCCGCATCCTGGATGTGAACATCCGAGCCGTGGAGACCTACGGCTACAGCCGGGAGGAGTTCCTGAACATGTCCTTTCTCGACCTGGGCGGGGAACGGGAAGCCAAGAAGATCCAGGAGCTGGCCGTGAAGGCGTGCATCTTTCTGCCGAGGGTCCGGCACCACAAGAAGAACGGCGAGCCGCTCTATGTGAACATCCACTCGTGTCCGCGCCTGCATCTGGGCCGGGACGTGATCATTGCCAACATTGCGGACATCACGGACCGGGTCCAGGCGGAGGCCCAACTCATTCAGGCGGGCAAGATGGCCACCCTGGGGGAAATGTCGGCCGGTGTGGCCCACGAACTGAATCAGCCCTTAAACGCCATTCGCATCGGCTGCGAATTCCTGATGAAGCAGATCCGGCGGGGCCGGGTCGTGGCCGCGGACGTTTTGGAGCGCGTGGCGTCCCAGATGGTGGAGCAGGTGGAACGGGCATCGGGTATCATCAATCATCTCAGGGAATTCGGAAGGAAGTCCGACGCCTTCGAGATGGAACCCATCGATGTGAATCAGCCCATTCGGGACGTCTTCACCGTGCTGGGCCAACAGCTTCGGCTGCGGGAAATCCGGGTGGAACTGGACCTGCAGCCGGATCTTCCGCCCATCCTGGGAGTGTCCAACCGGCTGGAGCAGGTCTTTTTGAACCTGGTCATGAACGCCCGGGACGCCATGGAAGAAAGGCGCGAGAAGGGGGCCGAAGAAGGCTGGGAAGCGGTGCTGCGCATACGGTCTTCCCTGGAGGGCCAACGCGTGGTGGTGACGGTGAGCGACACGGGGGTGGGGATCCCGGAAGCAATCCGGGAGCGCGTCTTCGAGCCCTTCTTCACCACGAAAGAGGTGGGGCGGGGAACGGGGCTTGGCCTTTCCATCAGTTACGGGATCATCAAGGAATGCGGAGGCACCGTGGAGATCGAAAGCGAGGAAGGCCGCGGGACCACCTTTCGCCTCTCCTTTCCCGTCTACAAGGATACGGGGGAATGGCCCTGGAGCGCCTTTCTGAATGCGCCGCAGCGGGATGAAGGTCATGAGGAAGATACTGATCGTGGATGACGAGGAAAGCACCCGGGAGCTGCTGTCCCTCAGTCTGCAAAGCGACGGCTATCCGGTGGTGTGCGCCGAGGACGGCTACAAGGCGTTGGAGATCTACCGGAAGGAGGAGCCCGAGATCGTGCTCACCGATATCAAAATGCCGGGCATGGACGGCATCGAGCTGCTGCGGCGCCTGAAGGGCCTGAACCCGGAGGTGGAGGTGATCGTCATCACGGGCCACGGCCAGATGGATCTGGCCATCCAGGCTCTGCAGCTGGAGGCGTCCGATTTCATCAACAAGCCCATCAGCGACCAGGCCCTGAGCGTGGCGCTGCGCCGGGCCGAGCAGCGGATCTGGATGCGCGAAAAGCTCCGGGACTACACCACCAACTTGGAGTGCATGCTCAAGCAGGCCACCGAAGAGATCCAGAAGCGCTACGACTTCGAGCGGCGTCTCGTGCACACCTCCATGGACGGGATCATCGTCAACGACCGGGAGGGAAACATCCTCATCTTCAACGAGGGGGCCTCGCGCATCTACGGCTACACGCGGGAGGAGGCGGTCTGCGGACTCCATGTCTCCCAGCTCTATCCGGAAGGCGAAGCCCGCCGGGTCAAGAAGATGATCTTCTCCGAGGAATACGGGGGCCCGGGAAGGCTCATCAACTTCGAGACCACCGCCCGGACCAAGGACGGCCGCCTGGTGCCCATCCTCCTTTCCGCCACCGTCCTCTACGAAGAGGGCGAAGAGGTGGCCACGGTGGGCTATTTCAAGGACCTGACGCAGATCAAGGAGCTGCAGCAGCGCCTCCTGGAAAAGACCCGGCTGGCGGCCATCGGGGAGGCCATGGCGGAAGTGGCCCACGGGGTGAAGAACATCCTCTACGGCATGAAACTGGGGGCCTACATGGTGGAGCAGGGCCTGGCCCGATCCGATCGGGAGCGTCTGGAAAAGGGCTGGCGCATGGTGCAGAAAAACATGGACCGGATCGCGCGCCTCAGCCTGGACATGCTGGATTATGCGCGAACCAAGAGCCGGAAGCGGGAGGCGGTTCCCATCAACGAGGTGATCGAGGACGTGTGCCAGGAGCTGGAACGGCGGGCGTCCGAACAGAACGTGGAGCTGGTGCGGGATCTTTCCTGCGGCCTTCCCTATATCTTCGGGGACCCGGAAGCGTTCCACTCCTGCGTGCTCAACCTGGTGACCAACGCCATGGAATCCTTTTCCGAGGACAGCGGCCCGCGGCGGGTGGACATCCGAAGCTACGTCCGAAACGGGCGGTGGATCTGCGTGGAAGTGGCCGATACGGGCCGGGGCATCCCTCCCGAAATCCGGGACCGGATCTTCCGGCCGCTTTTCACCACCAAGGGCGCCCGGGGGACGGGCCTGGGGCTGGCCATTACCCAGAAGATCGTCCTGGAGCTGGGCGGCGTGATCGAGTTTCACAGCGAGCCCGGCCGGGGGACCGTCTTTACGGTCCAGTTCCCTTTGGAGCGATCCGCTCCGTCTTGACCTCCCTTGCCGGTGAGAGGAATCCCTGGCTCTTCCCCTTCCGCCCTTGGCTGAAATCCCACCCCTCCTTTGTTGGATCCCGTTCCCGTTCTTGGTTCCCACCGGCTCTCGGCGCCGACGACGATCGCCTTCCCGATCGGGGAAGGCCGGGAAGATGGCGCCCGCGGGCCGTTCAGCCCCTCAGGTTCGGGGGTTGAGGCACACCCCGGCCGTCCTTGGTCAGGACGATCTGCCAGAGCTGGATCGTGCGGGCGCGAAAGGCCCCGGCACACGACAGCAGGTAGTACTCCCACATGCGCTTGAAGCGTTGGCCGTACCTGCTCCGGAGTTCCGGCCAGGCCCGCTGGAAATTGGTGTGCCAGGCCATGAGGGTCTTGTCGTAATGGGGTCCGAAGTTGTGCCAGTCTTCGATGACGAAAAGGCCCTCCGCCGCCCGGGCGATCTGGGCGATGCTCGGCAGCATGCCGTTGGGGAAGATGTAGCGATGGATCCAGGGATCGCAGGTGAATTGGGAAACGTTGCCGCCGATCGTGTGGAGCAGAAAGATGCCGTCGGGCTTCAGGCTGCGGTGGACGACCTTCATGAACGTGCGGTAGTTCTTGACTCCCACGTGTTCAAACATGCCCACGGACACGATCTTGTCGTAGACTCCCCTGATGGCCCGGTAGTCACGGTCGAGAAAGTGAACCGGCAGGTCCCGGCACCATTGGCGGGCGAATTGAAGTTGCTCTGAGGAAACATTGACTCCGGTCACCGTGCAGCCCACTCGTTCCGCCATGTATCGGGCCAGTCCGCCCCACCCGCAGCCGATGTCCAGGAGATGATCCCGGCCTTCCAGATGGAGCTTTCGGCGAATCAGGTCGAGCTTCCTGACCTGGGCGTCGGCCAGGTCGTCCGTTTCGTGGAAATAGGCACAGCTGTACTGCTTGTAGGGGTCCAAAAAGGAAAAGAAGAGATCGTTTCCCAGGTCGTAGTGGCGTTCGGCGATGATTCGGCACCGGGCACGGGATTGCAGATTGAAGAGAACGGCCGGCGCCAAGCGCAGAAGAGACCTCGGGTTTGCCTTTACCTTCCGTTCCACGTCGCTGGTGAGAAGCCGATGAAAGAAAAGATCCAGGCGCGGGCAGTCCCACCAGCCTTCCATGTAGGACTCCCCGAGGCCGAGGTTTCGATCCGCCAGAACGCGTTGGTAGAAGTTGGGGTTGTGGACCTGAATATCCCAGGGGGCGGGGCCGTTGACCTGAATGCCGGCATCGGCCAGGAGACCTCGAACAATCTTCTCGCTCATGGCTCCCTCCCGAAAGGCTGCCGAACAACTCTCTGGAGGGATTATAGACGCCCCGCCGCCGGCACGGTCAAGGGGAGCGTGGCAAGGGTAGGAAGAGGCCCTGGGGACCAATTTACTTTTATCTTGAGATCAGTCGTTCATAGGGGAGAACCAACATGTTTTCGCCGTAATATCTTTCGTAGTGTGCCCGCCGACCGGCTGCCGTCGTTAAATCGATTACCCAGCCCTCGAATTCAGTGCCCGGTCTTCCTCGGAAATCCGGGCGACCGGGTGGTCGGACGGCTACGCCGGTTCGTGTCCCAATGTGCTCGATAAATTGATTCAACAGGGGGTCTGTTCTAATGGCCCGTTCGACGGCCCTTTCCAGCCCTCGACCGTATGCTGCCGCGAATGTCCCACCCTCCCCCTGGAGAAGCTGCCTTATGGTGCCTGACCGTAGTCCCAGGTTTTGCAAAAAGCCAACGTCTTGCCTTCTTATTGCCTCTGCAAATCTTTGGTTTTGTCGGGCAACTGCTGTCTGCAATCGGTCTACGACGTGAACTCTCAAGCTTGCGCCGGAAGGCCTCGGAGCTGGCGGACTGAAGCGTGAGGAGGCTTGAGCGGCGGTGGAGCGGGGGCGGGCTTCCTCTATATTGTCGATTTGCCCCATCAGGGTGTCAGTATTCTCTATGACTTCCTGGATGGTTGCTTGTTGTGCTCTGGAAAAGCCTGTGGATCTGGAGCGTGCCGCCTCCCGGAAGGTTCGGTAGCTGTCTCTTAAACCTTGGATGAGCCGTGGTGCCTCTAACACCACTCGAGCCAAACCATAGATGGCTGCGGCACTGTGGACCCAATCGACGGCATCCATGAACTCCGAGCCGAAATGTTCAATCACCCATCCACGATGTTCCCGCAGAACGGAAGTTACGGTTCCCAATGCAAACGCGGCCCGATCAGCCCATAGGAGCACGCGGGCGGCCATACTGGCTTCGACGCCGAGCCCGGCAAGCGCACCGGTGCCCAAGGTGAGGCCTATCCCTGCCGCTTCAAGGATCTTTTCAAGAACTTGCTGGTTGGTGGCATTGGCTAGTTGAATTAAAAAAAGCGGTGTCGTGTAATGAACTATTCCACCCTGATCGTAAAGGCGAACGCCGATGACTTCGGTCTCGGGGAGTATGATACCGCCGATAAAGTACTCAACCGGCAAGGTCGCTGTCTCGGCGCGGAACTCATCAGTTCCCAGGACACGTACGACAGAGCGGGCCCAGACCCCTCCCCGCACTCTCCGGGCCTCGATGGGCGCGTCATGCAATACCGTGAAACCTGGCAATCGGAATGGAAAGATTTTGGTTCTGGGCGACCATCTCGCTGCTTCAAATTCGCTGACGGAAACTGTCTCGCGGGCAGTAGCCTGCAGGATACGGTCGGCCTGCTGCTGTTCCTCTGCCGATACGCTTCCTGAAGTTAGCTCGTCAAAAAGTCTTTGGAGAAACCGGCGACTCGTCATTGACTCGGCGAGATGGGCCAGTTGCGTTTCCGTAGCGGCGAGAACCAACTCATAGGCTACGTCGTCACGATCGGTACTGCCCAGCGCGTTAAACACTTCGTCCGCCACGTTAAGCTGTCCTGCAAGCGCCAGATTCAGCACTTCTCTACCCAGCGCCACTTCATTGAGGTTCCCCCACCATGAGGTATGGCGGCTTACGAGTGTGTGCGCTTCATCTGGTGAGCGCTGGAGCAGCTTTCTCTGGAATTGCCTCAAGGAGGTATTGGTTCGCAACACCTTCGCCTCCGATGCAGGCCTGGGAGATGGAGCGCGGAAGAGTGGGTTCAAAGAGTTAGCAATTTGCTCGGCTTGGATTTCCATTGGATCATCCGAGCTACTCACTGCAACTCCGGATCCCATAGCAAGAGGTGCTTTGGGTGCTTCCTCCTGCTGGAGGGTGTGAACCAGCTCGTGGGCGATCAGGTGCCGGCCCTCGACGCTGCGGGGATTGTAGGCTCCTTGCCGGAAGAAGATGTCCGTCCCCCAGGTGAAGGCCTTGGCCCTCAGTGATCGGGACAGCACGCCCGATGCGGCGTTCTCATGGATTCTCACGCCCGAAAGATCGGCTCCCAGCTCGTGTTCCATCCGTGTCCGGACATCCGGGTCCAGGAGCCTCCCTGAGCTTCTGGCCCTTTCCAGGTGCGGCCCAACCCATGGCACCGGCTGCTGGGAAGCGCCCGGGGACTCCTCCTTTCGCTGGAGAGGGGGGAAAGGCTCGGAAGATGGGGGCCCGCCGATGGCCCTGGGCGACCCCGGGCCGAATCCCCATTCCGGCGGAAGCAGGGCACCCACGTCCAGATGGGCTCCGAACATGACCCTGTTTTCGTCGGTGTAGATTTCCACATGGAGCCAGTCCACCCCGGGGATGGGAAGAGGGCGTCCGTTGAGGAGCGGGAGCACGCGACTCCTGGCCGACGGGCTGGCCAGGATGCCGGCCAAGGCGCCTCCGCCCACCACGGCAAAAGAGCCCACCATGAGCCCGCGTTCTCCGGGGGTGGCCCGGCCCCAGAGACCCAAGGCAAAATCCCGGGCCTGATCCTGGAGATTCCGGAGCATGCCCGCCACGGGTTCCGTGGCCGCCAGGGCCCTGGCCACGTCCCCCAAGGATCCTTGGCGGGGGTGAGAGGGTCCCCGCGCAGGGGCGCGCGCAGGGGCCGTTTCAGCAGGGCGCTCTCTCGTACGGGCTGGCAGCCACGGGGTTGTTTCCACCCGGGCTGCCGCTTCCAGAAGTTGGCTGTGCAGGAGGGAGGGATCCAGGCGGGTCGAAAGGATCTGTTGAATCTGCCCCTCGATTTCGGGATCCAGGCGCAATTCCAGGGGAGGCAGGCCGAGGCTCAGCCGGGGTGCGAGACCGGGGGGTTGAAGGAGGGGCGATGTCCCCAGGGTGAGCCGGGGGAAGGCGGGAACGGTCTCCGCGCCGTTGTCGGGCGATCGTTGGAGGATCGGGCTCGGTGCCCCGCGACCGGCCTTACGCTCATTACGACGGGAGGAGGTCCCTTTTGTCGCGACTTCCCGGGTGTCTTTCTTCCTGTGGGTCACGGCGAACATGACAGACCCCCTTTGCCGTGCCGTTCGGCGCTCACTTCTTTTCGGGCTTCAGCCAAACCGTGATGCCCATGGCGGCCAGGGCGGCGACAATGGGCAGGACGAACCAGGGATTTCCGAAGAATAGTCCGGTGACCCCGCACGCCAGCAGCGCCGCCACGCTCCCCACGACCAGGATGGGGAAGGAGCGGGGCTGGCGCCTTTGCGCTCGAACCAGGTGGTAGAAAAAGGCGATGGGAGTTCTCAGGACCCAGCGGGGAGTTCGCCGCGAGAAGAAACCGGAAAGTCTCTGGCGTCCCTGCAGAGCCGCCTGCAGCAGCCCCCACACAAGCAGGTAAGCGTGGCAGGCGTATTCCATGAGGATGTGCGCGGGCACGGCCCCTTTGGGTCCCACCACCGTCTGGGATCCCAGGGCCTTTTCCTGCAAATCGGATCCGCAGTCCCGGACGGCGCCCCGGGCCTGGGCCCCTCTTTTCCTGGCGCGGGCTTCCACGGCCGTCTCGCCGCTTTGCGGCCCCACGCCCGTCTCGTCGGCGATCGTGCCCCAAACCATTTCCTGGAAGTAGAGGTCTTCGTAGAGGGTTCCCAGGTCCTGGCACACGGCATGGTATTGGGCCGCCGTGATGAATCGGTCCCGGAAGGCCGAAAGCTTCAGGATCCAGCCGGCCTTTTCCCCTTCGGAACAGGTCTCGGGCGGCCGGGTGTCTAAGATCTCCCGCCACGACCGGAGCAGGGCCTTCTTTTGGGAAAGCGGACAGCCCTGGAAATGCTCGTCCAACACTTCCAGGGTGATGGTATCGGGCAGGCGCCGGCGGTTCCGCCAAAGCCTTTCTTGGGCCCCTTCATCCAGGAGGCTTCGCACGATCTGGCAGATGCCGTCGATCCGGCCCCACAGGATGTCGTTGGCCCTCCAGTCCCTGCGGAAGAAGGCGGCGAAGTGCGCCATGTCGTCTCCGGTCACCTTGACGGCCGGCGCCACGGCGCTCAGGCCGGTCTGGGCGTCCCGCGGGCTGATGCGCACGTATTCGATCTCGTCCAGCTCATGAATGCGGGCGGCGAACTCCACGGGATAAAAGGCTCTGTCCAGGATGATGAAGTCTTCGATGGGGTTCCCGGCTTCCGGAACGGAAGAGGCCACCCGATGGAGTACCTCATGGAGCGCCGTGAAAATGGTTCCGGGCGGCGTTTCGGGCAGATACAGACGATCCACCTCTTCCGGGTCCATCTCGCGGATCCATTGCCATGCCTGGGAGGCCGCCCGGGTGAGCTGCCTGGAACGGAGCGGTCCCTCTTCCCGATCGGCGAGCAGGCGAAGGTGCTCCCGCAGGGGCCCGTCCGTCGCTTCAGAGGGGAATTCGCTCAAGAACGGATGCCACAAGGAGTTTTCCCGGTCCAGGAAGGCGGCGAAGGACTTCAGCAGGAAGGAAGGGGTCAGGTGGAGCCCGTCGGCCGTTTTTTCGAAGACCGCGTCCCGAAGAAGATAGAGGCGGTTTCGGATCATGCGGAGCGCCTTGATGATTCTTCCGGCAGCCTTCACCGCCTGGAGCAGTTCCGGATGATCGTCTTCCTGCAAGGCGCCCATGGATTCGTAGAGATGGTAGAGCACATGGAAGGCGCAGCGAAGGTGCCATTCCACGTCGTAGGAATGGAGCCACCCGGCGGGCCCCTCCCCCGGGCGCCCCGCGTCTTCGACCGCCGTCAGCTCCAGGAGCGTTTCGCGGAGGGATTGGAAGAGGCGTTTTCTCTCGGGATGGCTGATTTCCGTCTTGGCCGACGGCACGTCGTCCGAATCCGACACCATGAGCGTGCAGAGGCTGTCCATGCGCACCCTTCGGTACACTTCGCCGGGGGTGTGGCTTGCGGCGGGGTCGGCCCCTGGAGGAGCGGACCGCGCCAGCTCCAGGTAATTTTCCTTGATGCGGTTGAGCCAGCGGATCCTGGCGTTGTGGGCCTTCAGCTTCTCCAGGTCCTCCCCGATGCTTTCGTGGGACGGGATGGTGCTCAAAGAGGCCACGGCCACCCGGAAGGGATTCTGTAGGCGCTTGGATTCCTCGTCGTTGAGGGGCGTGAGATGGGCCGGATCGGGCTCCACGTAAAAGAGCCTTCTGTCCACCAGCTTGTGGGGCATGCGGTAGAAGATGGCCTCCAGAACCGGACCGAAGGGCTTGTTGTCCAGAACGCCGCCGTCCACGTACACGTGGTGGGTCGGCCGGGTGCGGCTTGATCTCTCCAGGGCCTCCTTCACCGCTTCCCTCCGGTCCGGAGGAAGCTGCTCCAACGAAAAGGGAGGAAAGGCCACGGGAAAGGTGGAGGTGATGCGCGCGATGGAGGCCAGGATGCAAGCCTGAAGGGATGTCGTATCTCCTTGCGCGGGGTCCGCATGCCCCATCCCCAGCACTTTGCGCCCGGGCCGGTGCTCGAGCCGGAAGACGGTTCGGTGGGTCTTGTCGTCGATCCGGGCGCCCAGGGAGTCCCAGTAGGTGGACAGGATCCCTTCCAGATTGGTGCCCGTAATGAAGACGTCCATTTCGCCCGGGCTGGGGGCCCGATCGGAAGTTGGCGTGAGAATGCTGCGAAAGGCCTCTTCCAGCCGTTGCTGGTAGTAGCCTTCGCCGTCCAGGAGCGAGACGGCCTCATCGGCTGTGGTGACCGGGCGAAGCAAGGCCCCCAGGTCTCCGTGCTTTCTCCACAAGTCCGCGGTCTTGGAAAAATCGCCGCCGGACTCCAGCGCTGCGGCGAGAAAAAGTCCGTTGATGCCGCCGGCGGACGTTCCCGCCACCACGTCCACCACCGCATCGGCATCCAGAATTTCCAGCAGGAGCCCGAAAGGTCCGGCCTCCCTCACCAGGTCGAAGAAGGCCCGGGTGACACCGTTTTCATAAACGGCCAGGGAGACCCCTCCATAGAGCACCAAGGCGATGCGGATTTCCCTGCTACGGTCCTTTCCGTTCTTTGCCGGCGTGTCCGTCGTCATGGGTGTGCCTCCCTCCGGCCGCTCTCCCCATTCACTGCCCCGTTGGATACCGTCACGGCCGTTTTCCGTTCCACGAGCCTCCGTTGTCCCGGGACGTTCCGTATCCCCAGGTTCCTTGGAAAGCCTCCCCATCGTTTTGGGGGATGAACACGCCGCCTCCCGTTTCTGCGCCTTCTTCCCATTGGAAGTAGAGGCGGCCGTCGCGAATCCTTCCGCGGATGCGTCCCTGGCCGAGCCCGTAGGAGTAGATTCCCGCCACGCGCTCTCCGGTGCGTTGGAACTTGACGTCGATGGGAACGGCATCCCCACCGCCATGGGCGGAAAAGCTTCCCCGGTAAAGGCCGTCAAAAGCCTGCCTGGCCTCTCCCCGATCGTGGCTGTCCTCTTCCAGGACCCTACCGATGCCGCCCTTGGGGCGCGGCCGGAGGGTGTCCAGGTCCGTATTTCGTCCGATGCGGGCCAGTGTCTTCTGGATGTTGGGGTCTTCCAGGATGGAGGCGATCTTTTCCACCTCGCCGGCCATGGTGTTCACCCTGACTGCGGCCGCCTCCAGATCCGGTTCAGAGGCGGCAAAATCGCGGGGTTTGCGCCGAAGTTCCTCTGCGAAACGCCGAAGCCGTTCCCCCGTGAAGGGATGGGTGGCTCTTTTCCGAAGGTACGATTCCCAATCCCTTTCCGATCCGAAATCTCCGCGATGGGGCATCAGGTAGAGGGCCGCCATGAAGAAGTGCACCATGCCCATGGGCGCCGTGCCGATCCGCCTCATGACCTCCAGGGCGAAGGCGTCCGCCTGGCTCTCGTTTTCCTGGGCCTGACTCACCGGAATGTCGTATCCCGGGTGGCGGTGGTAGAGGTGACCCAGTTCGTGGGCCATGATGAAGACGACGGCGCTCTTGAGGATCTTCTGGGAAAGGGAGTCCACGTTGGGGTCGGCCAGGGCGTCGGGAGGGATCCGGAGGGCTTCCAGGGGAGGCGGACACCGGGTCTGCGAGGAGCCCAGGCACTTGTACTTGAGCATGGACATGTAGTTGTAGGCCGTCTCCTGACTGAAGCCGTTGAATTCCAGCCAGGCGGAGGCGATGGCGAAGTCGTCCAGAAACTTGACGGAGACGACGGGCAGGACGATCCGGCCGCTGCTTCCCGACCGGTACGCGTAGAAATTGACGGGCACGTTCTGTCCCGGAGCGATGATGGGCATCTCCAGGGAAGCTCCCTGCACCCGCCGCCTTTCGGCGGCGGTGAGGTTCGCCAGCACCACGTTCCGGAAGTTCCACTCCAGGTTGTCGCGGTACCGGCCCTGCCAGTACTGGAGCACCTGCCGGGAGTAGAGCTCGTCGAGATTCATGGCCTGGAGCGGACCCGCGGTTGCAGCGCCCAGAAAAAAGGCCAAGGCCGTGCCCACCAGCTTTCTGAACTTCATGGATTCGCGTCCTTTTCCGGGTCGCCCGCCCCGCGGCGGAAAAGACCGGCGGGCTCCCTGCATCCCGGAGGCGGTTCTCCCGCCGCACCGTTTCGGACCCACTGCTCGAACTCCAAAAAGTCACCCCAGTCCGGCCCCCAGACGGATTGAAGAAGGCTCAGTTTGACGTCGGGCAGGAGCAGGTCCACCGTGTCCACTCGAAGACCGGGATCCATGTCCGGGCGGAGCAGGGAGGGGATGCGGTTGAGGCGGGCCAGCCGGGTCGCCAGGTGCGCCCGGCGGATCTCCAGGTTTTCCCCGCCGGATCCGTGAGCGGCCGTCTCCACGGCGCCGTGGTAAAGCACTTGCGCACTGGAGGCACGGGCGGTCGGTTCCGCCGCGGGGCTCGCCGCTTCGTACTGCACGGCTCGATGGAGGGACAAGGCCACGACGGCCGCTCCGAACAGGGCGAAGAAGACGCCGGGTCCCACCCGGCTCAGATACACGGAGATGTTTCCGGGTAGGACGATCCGACCCTGGCTGTCCGTCTTTTCGGGAAGATGCAGAAAAAGGCGGTATCCCAGATAGATGGAGATCCCCCCGATCAAGACGGCCAGGATCCGCTCCAAGGGCCTGAAAATGACTGGATCCATGAGTTCTCCTCTCCGCCTTTTTCGTTTGTGGGGGCGGATGATGAGGCGCCCCCATGGCGCGTGCATGGAAACCGCCGCGTCATGCCTCCCGGGCACCGCCGCCGGGAGAGTCCGAAAGTCCGGCCGGCATCTGCCGGCCCAGCTTGGCGTACTCCAGCCTGAGCCCCTCGAGAACGTCCGGCCATTTCAGCCGCCGTCCCTGTTCGAGGGCCCGGACGGCCGCCGCCAGCACGGCGTTTCGGATGTGCCCGCCGCAAACATCGGCGTGGGCGGCCAGAAGATTCAGTTCCGCCGGCTGAAGGTCGTGGTCGTCGCCCAGGTGGGATCTCCACAGCGCGCGCCTCTCCTCGGGTCCGGGTGCGGGAAATTCCACCACCAGGTCGATGCGGCGGCTAAAGGAGGCGTCCATGCGGGCCCGGCTGTTGCTCGTGAGGAGAACGATCCCCCGGTAGTGTTCCAGCCGCTGGAGCAGGTAGTTGGTTTGCGCATTGGCGAAACGGTCGTTGGCGTCCCGCACTTCCGTGCGTTTTCCAAAGAGGGAGTCGGCTTCGTCGAAGAGAAGAATCACGTCGGCTTCTTCGGCGGCGGCCAACAGGGCGGACAGATTCTTTTCCGTCTCTCCCACGTATTTGCTCATGACGGCGGCCAGGTCCACGCGATAGAGGGCGAAGCCCAGCCGGGTGGCGAGCCAGGAGGCCGCCAGGGTTTTGCCCGTTCCCGAAGGGCCCACAAAGAGGGCCCGTACCCCGGTGCGGTAGGAAGCCTTCAGGGTGACCCCCAGATGGTGCGGCAAGTCCTCCCGGTGTCGGCACCGGGCTTCCAGCATCTCCAGCATTTTCCGGGTGGTTTGGGTGACAATGAGGGCCTTTTCCGGGACCTCTTCCGGCACGGGCTGGGCCAGGGTTTCCAGACCACCCACCTGGAAGGCGGCCTGCCGCACGTCCTGGAATTCCACCTGGAGGCGCCCGCTCACCCGTGCCTTCATGCGCGCCAGGGTTCCCAGGCTTCCAATGCGGTCGGCCCCCTGGAGATGGGAAGCCGCCAGGGATTGGGCGAGAGCGGGGTCTTCCACCATCTTCAGCCATATCCGGCGCCTTTCCTCTGGGCCGGGAAGGGGGGTCCGCCACTGGTAGATCTCGCTTTCGTCCGATTGCACGGCTCCGTCGGGGCCCGCCAGCGCCAGGACGGGTCCCGAATAACCCGTTGCGGCCGGCAGGGGGACGACCACTCCGGGGGCCGTTTCCAGAACGAAGACGGGCACCAATCTTTCCAGCGTGCAGTAGAGGCCGAATCCTTCCATGGGGGTCGAGGCCTCCCGGGCGAAGACCGGCCTCCTGCCCAAAGCCCTGCAGACATGAAAGGCCGCCAGCTCCGCTTCCCTGGGGGAGGGCGAGCGGATGACGAGATGGCACCGGGAGGTTTCCTGCAGGGCCGAAGCATGGGCCCGGGCCTCCCGTGTCAGGGTTTCCGGCGCCGTTTCGGGATCGACCTGGGGGACAAGGCGGGTTCCGGGCCAAGGCTGAAAAATCCCCCTGAGAGAATAAATGAGCGGAGCGGGAACCCCCAATTGTTGATCGCACAGGGGGGCGGATTCGTTGATCCGGCGGAGAAGGCCCGTTCGGGCGGCGGTTCCCGTGGCCAGAAGATACGATGGTGACTCTTCCACGGAGTCCTTCACGAGAGATCCCAGCGTGTCCGCCACCAGACCCACCGTGGGGCGGGGCGATCCCGCGTGCGGCTGGAGCAAAGCCACCATGGCCGCCATGTGGGAATCTTCCTCCACCGCAAGACAGAGGGCGGCTGCCAGGATTTCCAAGGGGGAGAGGGAAAGGGTGCGGGCCAGGCCCATGAGGCGGACGTCCCGGGGCGCAGGGCGCAGGAGCATCTCCCGGAGCGCCTCGTGCCAGTGATGGACCGATCCGATCCTTTGGCGTACGGCATACAGGGAAGCCTCTTCGGGCCTTTGCGGCCGGCGCCCGCCGTCCTCGAAATAAAAGAACGCTGCGGGCCAGATCGCCGCCACGGCCAAGGACGGCATCGCGGCTCCTCGGACTCCGTGCGGTGCCTGCTCCAGAAACATGGCTTCCTTCGTCCCCACCGCTTTCTCCCTTTGTGTGTGCTCCGGCCTGTCAGGACTGAAGCGCTAAGTCTCGAAAATGGCCGAAGTGCTGTTTCAGTCGCCGTAATGGAAGGTGACTACGCGGGCGAGCCATGGGACCCAGCCGGGATTCACGTCGAGTCCCAGCCGCCGGATCCGCACGTCGATCCCATGAAGCGGAAGGAAGACGTCCACGTGGGTGGGGCCGGAGACGATCCTGCCGGGGCGCTGCGCCATCTTCCGGAACGTTAACCCTTCCCGTCGCCAAAGGAAAAGGGAAGCGGCAAAGCGTGCCGCCCTGAAGACGCCTTCCAGGACCCATTCCCGGAATTGTTCGTGATACAAAGGCGGTGCCCAAGATTCGGCGCCGGGGGGGAGCACGACCCTTCCGGGGACGGACGAGATGCCGAAAAGGAGACGGCCCGTGCGGTCCGTCAGCAACCGTAGGCCATCCCCCGCCTGCCGTTCTTGAAGTCCGAGCCGTTTACGTATTCGGGGACGTTCTTCCAGAAGCCGCATCCACGATGCCGGCGGTTCAAAGATCGGGGGGAACCCCGTCTCCTCGCGCCGAGCCCCGTCGGGGGGCCCCTTGTCCCTGAACCCGCCGCCTGCGGGGAACGTCCTTGGAAGCATGTCCCCGGACAGGCCGAACCTTTTTTCTGCCGAACGATCGAGCTGTTCCAGCAAGATGAACTGGGGATCGTCTTCCGGAAGCGGCAGCAGGCGGGCCATGTATCGCAGGAAGCGGATTCCCGCAGACTGTGCGGCGAAAGAGGGATGTCGGCAGAAAAGATCCTCCAGGGACAGGGCTCGGAAAAGGCCCAAAAGGAAGAGGAACCCGGCGAAGGAACTCCACCGGGCTTGCTGGAAGAAGGAGAATTCGGGCCCTGCGGCGGGATCGGTTTGGACATCCGTGCCGCTGGGGCCTCGCCCCGGAGCCCTCGGCCCTTCCCGGCCTTTGAAGTCCTGAAGGGGTGCCTCAGGTGCGTTGGCTCGCTCGGGGCCCGGAGGGGCGCCTGCAAGGAAAAGGGCGCCTTCTTCCGGTTGCGGCACGTTCCTCGGCGGTTTTTCGTCGGATTCCTTCGGGTACGATCCCCTCCCCGGTTCGGTTCCACGGAAGAAGGGGCGTTCGCCGGACGGGCGCCCGTCCCCGATCGGCCCGGTGTCTTTCGGGTCCGTTTCCCCGGGTCTCTCGGAAGGAATGGATGGCGGCGGATTCCGGCGTGCGGATTCGTCGGGCGTTGCTTGCCTTTTTGCGTTTCCGGCAGATCCTTCATCGGGGCCCGCGGCGGTGGGCGTTCCAGATTCGTCCCCCAAGACTTTCTCTTCAACCTGGGAATCTCCCACAGGGGGAAAGAAGGTTGCCCGCACGGCCAATTGAGGAAGAGGAAGGGACTTCGGGCCGACGTCCGGAGCGGCTCCTTCCATGCCCTGCGGCTTTCCGCCTTCTTCCCGGGTAAAACTCCTCCCCCTTCCACGGTCCTCCCAAGGCGGGGGTTCTTCCCGATGCCCCTTTTCTTCCCGCGGTGCTCTGCCTTGTATGGGAAGGGTTTTGCTTTCCCCTTCCCGGTTCTCAGGCCGCGGGGTGCTCGGCTGGATCGTTTTTTCGAGGAGGCGGTGCTGGGCCGGATCCTGCTCTTCCTGCACGGTGTGCGGGGATCGCCCGGGGTGGGATGCCGGCGGCGGGGACGAAAAGCCGGTCAGGCTCCAGCGGCTCTCCATTTCCCCGGGGCTAAGGATCCAGAGAGCCACCGCCGTGAGCCACAAAGTGCGGGGATCTTCCTCCCCCCAACGGGCGGTCCAGCGGGCGAGCACGCTCCGCCATTCGGCGTTCATCCGGTCAAGAAGGCGCTGAAACCGCCGGGCTCCAAGACCGAGGTTGGGGAAATCTTTATTTTCCAGCCCGAAGAGATAAAGCAGTTCCATGCCGTCTTCCCGATCAAGGGCATCCAGGAGCGAGTCCAACCGGCCGGCGGCCTGGAGGGTGGCAACCAGGCGGGTGACGGCGGGCCGGGCGGGTTGCAGACGGCCCGACGCCTTGACCAGGTACCGAAGGCCGGCGCGGCGGCTGAACCCGTCCCGCCAGCCGATGACGGCGCTCTTCCAGAACCACTCCGCGGCCCGGCGGCCCTGGGCCAGCCTCAAGGCCAGCAAGGCGGGCGGATCCAGGGCGTCCCGGAACCAGACGGCGGGAGCGGATCCTGCGGCCGCAGACCAGGCCGGCACCGCTTCCAGGGTGAGCCGCCGGATCGCTTGGTCCAGGGTTCTGGAGGCGGACACGAAACCCGTGGGATCCGTGCCGATGCGCAGGGCCACGGAGCGCACCACCACCAGGACACCGGAGCCCAGGCCGGGAAAGGAGGCCGTGCGAAGAGCGTTCTCCAGGCAGTGGACCACCCGGGCCACGGGCGTGTCCCGGGCCGCGCGCACCCTCAGTTTTCCAATCCGACAATCCATGGTCGTCCTTGCGCCGGATCTCTTCTCCGCTTTCCGGATTTCCGCCTGGGCGGACGTGACGAGCTGAGGGGTTCTCTTTCAACTTCCCAGAAACGTCGCTTTGGCCCCTGCGGGGATGTGGAAGGTGGCCTTTTCCGTTCGGGTCACCTTCACGCGGACCTCGCTCCCGCTCATGTCCTCCACCACGGCATGCACGGTGCTTCCGGCGGCCTCTTCTATGGCCACCTGCATGCCGATGCGGACCAGCCCCTTGTCGATCACCAGGTCCAGCCAGTCGCCTGTCCGGCCCGTGGCCGGCGCGGGGGCGTGACCGGAGACGATCTGTCCCACCGGGGCGTGGCTGGCCAGGAGCAGGGCCACGCGAACCAAATCGTTCATGAAATCCACTGCTTCCGGAATGTCGGGGTCCACCTGGGCGAAGAGCCAGTCGGCGAGTCCCTGCAGATCCTTGCGAAGCTCCAGGGACAGCTCGCTCCAGCGGGGAAGAACGCTCAGGCTCCGAAGGTCCACAGGGGCGTCGAACTGGCTGATTCGCCGCGCCCATTCCAGGCGCACAGCGGGCGGCACCCGATCCGCCCTGGCATAGAGACACGCGGCCACGTCCTCCATATCCTGCACCTGCCGGGAAGCCTGCCGTGCGGCGGTAAATCGGCCCAGTCCGCCGCTCAAGAGGTCTTCCACGGACAGGATCTCCTGCGCCTCCTCCTTCAGCCCCTTCCAGGAGAGGCGCTCCAGGGCCCCCAGATCCAGCAGGGCCTTCTTTTCCCAACGGGTTCGAACCGCCTTGGAATGGGATTCCGCAAGGGCTTTGACGGTCTTCTGCAGAGAAACGACGCCGAAGGGGGGCGTCTCTTTTTCGTTCGTATCGGCTTGCTGAATATCGGAAACCAGGGTCAGGGCCCGGTCTCGGGCCGCCTTGAAAACGTCCAGGATCCTCTGGGGGCGGTCCAGGTGGTTCAGGAGATTCTGCAGGGAGGGAAACCACGCCAAGGGCAGGGCGCGCAGGTGGGCGAACATGGCTTCCAGCTCTTCGGGGGCCGGATGGTCTTCTTCCAGGCAGGCGGGAACAGCGGGCTTCCACAGGCCGTGCAGGGAAAGCCGAGGCGCGGAGTCTTGCGTGACGGAACTCCTTCTCGGGCGGGCATAGACAACGAAGGGCACATGGTTTTTCAGGATCTCCCGGCGTCGCCTGTTGACGGTCTCCACCCGGGCCGTTTCCTCTTCCAGCAGGGAGCGAGCCACCACCAGGTCATGGCGCCGCTCCGCCAGTTCGTCGTCCACCACCTTCAGAGCCTGGGCCCACTGGTCGGCGATGTCCTTGAGTTCCTCGAGGCATTCCAGACACTTGTCCCTTACGGTGCGGTAATCCAGTATGCGCGCTTCGATCCGGCGAAGGATTCCCACCGCGCTCTCCAATGCCGTCACGCCCGAAGCGAGATAGGCGGCTTCGTCGAAGACGGACGGATCGGAATCGAAAATCCCGGCCGTCACCAGGAGGGGAAGTCCCGGATCGTCCATCGGACATTCGCGATGGTCCAGCAAAACCTGGAAGGCGGGCCCCAGGGTCTCCTGCTCTTCCGAAGAAAGTCCCTTGAGGCGCACCAACACGTAGCGGCCCTGCTCCCGGATGCGCTTCCACTCCTGAAGTCGGCTCGCGGCTTCGGGGTGGTCCTTGGTAAACTGCTCGAAATCCGCTCGTGCAAAAACCGCCGTGCTTCCGTCGGACAAGGGAACCTTCAGATCCCCCGTTTCGATGGGGATCTCCAGGATGCTTTGCAAAATGCCCGCCTTGGTGGCCACGGCGTAGTTCTTGGCTTCCGGGGCCAGAGGATCGGCGATGCGTTCGGCCACCGTGGTGCTTCGAAAGTCCAGAACCCTTCCCACGATCGGGTTCTTGAACTGGATGTCCGCAGCGGTTGCCTCCTTCCTGGTCGTGGGTTCCGCTGTGAGTCCTTCAACCTTCTTGGAGACGGTCCAGGCGGTGCCGGCGGTGGCTTCGGGAGTTTCCGCCCGGGCCAGGGCCGTCGCCGTCTCCCGCGCCCCGGCCTTTTCGAAAAAGCTTTTCAACTGGAGCTCCGTGGCGCGGCTTGTTTCGCCTTTGGCGATGTCGGCCAGCACGGGGCTCGTGGCCAGCCGGGTGGCCTTTTCGTCACCCAAAAGAATCTGGCGCATGCGGTAGATGTCCGTTTGGACCTTGAGAAAACCCAGGTCCACGGCATCGTCGCTTCGCCGAATCTTGTCGTCCAACTCCGCAATGAAAGTGCTCAGGTCCTTGTATTCGGGGTTGTCCGGATCCCCCGCCTTGAGCAGTTCGAGGGCTTGTCGTTCCTTTGCGGTCAGGGAATAGGGCGAAAGGGTCTGGTCCACGAGCCGGGCCAGAGCCTCCAGGGTCTTTCTCTTGTAGACGTCCCGGAGAACCTTGCTCCAAAGGACCTTTTCTCCAGGTTGGGCGTCCGGGTCCGGATCCGGATAGGAAGGGATCGTCGTCAGATCGACACTTCCCAACACCACAGGGGCTTGGGAGCGCAGATCCGTGCGCCGGCTCAGCCACAGGCCGATGTCCTGCAGAAGGGCGTCCACGGTCTCCTGGAGCGAGGGATCGGCTTCTTCGGTGAGCAGCAACCGGGGATCGTACAGCTCCTGAGCAACGGGGACATAGACCATGAGGGCGTCTGCACTGAACAGGTCCACGGGTTTGAGGGATGCGGCGGCCTCCACGATCCACTCCACCTGCTCCAATGGGACCGGAGCCGCCTCCAGCCGATAATTTCCCGGAAAGAAGCCGACGCGCCGGTGTTCCAGGTCCAGAACCTCCAGGGGCAACACGCCCACCGGGGGGAGGTATCGAAACTCCGCCGCTGCGTCATCGACGGGACGGCCCTCGGCCAGGATCTCTCGAAGATGCTGGTGGAACTGGTCCATGCGCGCCTGCCAGAGAAAGGGGGTGCCGGTGGCCGGGAAGATCGGGCGCCGGGCCCTGGGCGCTCCCCCGCGGCGCACCACGGCGAAGCGGTCCACAAACACCACGGCGCCGTTCTTGGCGATCTGCACAAGCGCCACGGGCAGTCCCACCTCTTCCCAGGGGAAAACGGGGTCGGCATGGGAAGACGCGGCTTCCTGGAAAAAGATCTGGTAGGCCAGCCGGTTTCTGAAACGTGCTCCCCCTGCGGGCATGGAGATGTGCGCCGAGGGCCAGGGCATCCACACCAGGCGGCAGCCGTCCACACGCTGGTAGTCCACGTGGGCTTCCTCCCGGGGGTCCAGTTCGCAAGGGTCCATGTCGTCGGGCTCAGCCGGCATGTGGGCCACAATGGGCTGCAGGACGAGCACGCCCACCCCCCGGGGTGGAGGGGATTCCTCGTTGCCGTTTCCCCAGGTGGGGATTTGATCCACGGCGGTCCTCATGGGGCGGGCCACCGTCACGTCCTCCCCGCTGGTGCAAAGGCCCCGTCCCGGGGAGATGGTCACGATCCAGCTTCCTTGCACCGGGGGGAGACGCCTTTCCACCTCGTCGCCAATCTCCACCACCGCCCTGCCTTCCCGGGCCGGCTCCAAGTCCAGGGCCGGCGACGCCTCCACACCCACTTCCAGTCCGAAGACCACGCCCGCCGACCGCTCCATGCCGGCCAGGGCCAGGTGCCGGTCGCGGTGGTCCGATTCCCTGTCCAGAGCCGTTTTGGTGAGAGTTCTTCCGGCGTAGTGGTGAAGCCGCCGGAAGCCTTCCGTAATGCGGATCGCCGGCTCGGGCTCCATGAGGACGACGCGTTCGTCCTTTTCCCAACGTCGGGGCGGGAAGATCTTCATGACTTGAGACTCCTCATGGCCTCCTGAACGTATTCGGCCAGTGCCGCCGGCTCCACGCCCGGCTCCTTCACCATCTTGTCCAGATCCTCCAGGAACTTTTCTTTGGCCTCGGGTTTCAGGCGCCGCATGAGCTGATCGATCTCGGGAACCACCTGGGCTTCGGCCAGTTTCTTGCGCACCTGCTCGTTTCTCTTGGCGGCCTCCTTGTCCGGCGTGCCGTCCGGGGTGGTTTCCGGTTCCAGGATCTTCTCCTCCACCACCCGGATGCCTTCCCCCAGGGCTTCATCGTCGTAGCGTTTCATGATCTCCCTGGCGGTGGCGGCATCCAGCCGTTTGGCCTTTTCCAGTTCCCGCACGGCCGCCTGGAGCAGGGTGTCCGATTCCTGGAACTTCTTGGAGGTGAGCATGGAGGCCATGATGAGGTCCGCTTCCGCGCTGGCCCGTACCTTGAGTCGCGTGTATTTGTTGGCCAGGCCTTTTTCCTTGAGGTAGGCTCGCATGTCCCGCTCATCCCGGAACTCATCGGCCAGAACGGGGATCTTGGCTCCCGTGACTTCTTCCCGGTAGGGGAGGTTTCTCCGGCGCACATACCAGAGCACGGGATTTTGGGCCAGGAGCGCCTGCCATCGTGACGCCTCGGGGGTCTGGATGTCCGCCTTGGCGGACAGGCTCGCCCACTTCCGGGACAAGGCCGGCTGCTTGGCGTCGGCGGTGCGCAAGGTGTTGGCGGAAGGCAGTGCCGTTTCCACGGTGCCCAGTTCGGCGGCAATCTGACGGTAGACGTTTCTCGGCAGGGGAATGAGGACCAGGATCGAGGCGGAGGCCAAGGCCTCTTCCGAGGCGGTCAGATCCAGGGGCGGCAAGAGGAAGCTTTCCTCCACCAGGCAAGGGAGCTCGTCATCGGGAAGGATGGATAGGTCCACCTGAACCGCTGGAGGGAAGAAGGTCTGGGTCAGGGCCCTGGGGTCGATGGAGGCGGCGGGCAGTTTTCCCGCGGCGGGAAGGGAGAGGAAATAGTCGGAGGCGGCGAAGGCGGCCGTCTGCCCCGCCAGGCGTCGGTTTTCCATGATTTCATCGAACATCCCCAGTGCTTGCAAAAAATGGGAGACGCGAAGGGAGCGCGGGGCCATGCCCAACCCCAGCACGTCCACGTCGTTGCTCCCCATTTCCAGGCGCACCATGGGGGGATCCACCCACTGGACGAACCCTCGGTCCAGTTCCACCATGGCCAAGGGCAGGGTGGAAGGCGGAGGGGAATACCCGGTGCCCTTGACGAAAAGTTCGTGGGCGGCCGCGGCCCGCCTCAGACCGGCCGTGGCGGCCGCGTCCGAGGAGGTGAAGGGGATGAGGGTCAACACCACGGCTTCCACGATGTCGCCGTCTTCCACATGCCGCTCATCTCCCAGCCGGGGAGGATAGGCTCCCACCGGGTTGGCCGTGAATTCCACCGCCCGGGCCGCCAGGACGAAGAGCCCCGTCAGAGTCCGGAAAGGGGGGGCGGGCTCCTTGGAGAGGCCGAGCATCCGGTTGATTTGGTCCAGGTAGGGCAGGTCTCCCAGATCCACTTCCACGTCCCGGGAGAGCACGATGCGCTCTCCTCCCGATGCGATTCCCAGCCCCTGCTCCACCCGAAGGCGGGTGGCCTTGGAGCCCGGTGTCACCCGGAGACCGTGTACGACCCCGTATCCCGCGGTTCGGGCCAGGTCCGCCTGCCGGGCGAGAAAATAGGTCTGTTCCCGCTGCAGGTCCCGGGCCGTCAGGAACCGACCGTCGAACCACAAGGGGCGGCTCCGCCTCGGATCGGTCACCAGCAGTCCCGCCTGGGAAAGCCGCCTCACGGTTTCCCCGTCCAGGGGAACGCGTCCCCGTTTCGTGATCCATTCCGCCATGACTTGTCACCTCGTGTGGCCGGCCAGCCAGGCCAGCTCGGCCGTGGAGAAGGAAAAGAGCCGGAGTTCGTTGAAGACCTCCACGTCCCGCGTCATGTCCCGCGCCACGGGTGGGCCGGGATGAGCCGGGAGGACGACGCGGGCGAGAAAGAGTTCCGTCCCGTCCTGATCCAAGGTGTGTTCGGGAAGGTGGGAGAGCCGGTCGCCGCCGTTCTCCCACAGGGTGCTTTCCAGCCACCCCTCCCGCAGCTTGTATTCCACCATGCGGCGCCGCCGTTCCTCGGGATCGCTCAGGCCGCTCAGGTCCGGAAACGGCCGTCGGGGCGTTCCGGGATCTTCCTCCTCCCGAAGCACCAGGCTCAGCCGGCTGCCGTCCCGGACCCGGCTGGGCGCCACTCCGTCCAGTTTGTCCAGATTCCCCGTGGCGAAGGCCGGGCGTGTGCCGTGGAGACAGGGGGCACAGGCGATGAAAACGTCCGCCCAGACGCCGTCGGGGAGTCCGGAAGCGGCGGCGTGGTAGGCGTTGGACAATCGATCCCTTCCAACCGGGTCCGCCGCCTGCTGCTCGAACCACGCACCCAGGCGAAGGCACAAGGGGCGACGGACCTCGAGGAGCCTTCCCAGCCGGTCCAGGGCCAGTCCGGGCGTCACCACCAGCTGTTCTTCCCGGGCGGACCGGGGAGGGGAGGTGCGCTCTTCCAAGGCGGGAAGCCATTGCACCTCCAGCCCCGCCACCGTTCCGTATCCGTGAAGATAGGCCGCCAGGCGGGCAAGCCGGCTGCGGTGGTAGGTCTGTTCGTCCTGAAAGTCTTCCACATCCAGCAGCATGCCCGTCTCGTAATGGAGGCGGTCCGGTGGTACGGGACGGGTCAGGGGATCAGTGGTTCGCGACATGGCGGACCTCCTTAATCAAACCTCGGATCCAGGCTTGGGGTGTCCAAAAGGGAAGAGTCCCTGCCGAGGCGGGAGGCGTCCTCCCAGACGGGACTCAAGGGCGCTCTCTTTCCGGGGGCGGCGTCCACTCCCAGGAGCGAGGCGATGCCTACCACCAGGTTCTCGGAAGCGGCCGCGATGCGCACATCCACGTGCGCGGGCGCCTCCAGGGCTGCCACGCGGCGCACCAGGTCCACCGTTTCCGGGTCCGTTTCCGCGTGGACCAGAATCGTCACTCGATGGGCGAAGGCGTCGTAGAAGGCGGCCGTCTCCGCCTCCTCGTCCTCCCCTTCCAGTACGTCGGGGCGGAAGAGGGCCAGAAACTCCCTTTGTTCCTCGGCGCCCAGAAAAAGGCTGCGCCCCACCCTGCTGTTCCCTCCCGTGGAAACGCCCAGGGTGAGCGGATCCCGGGAATCGTTCAGATCCGCCCCCAGGATGGTGGCAAAGGTCCGGCGCAGCCTGAAATCCTCCACCACCACGATGCGTCCTCCCAGGACGGCTCCCTCCGTGGCAATGTCCAGGGCGCGCACCATGCCGGCCGGCGTGCCGTGCTCCCGGAAAAGGATCAAGGCCTCCCGGAGAAGTCGTCTCCTGGCGGTCAGGGGGAAGGCGGGTTCCAGGCTGATGCCGATCCAGGAGGCCAGCCATTCCAGGGCTTCCGATGGCGCGGCGTCCGGGTCCGTGAGAACATGGGCGGCGGCCACCCGATCTTCCAGGGGGGTGAGAATCCCTTCGAAGAGGCAGAGAAACCGTTCCAGGAAGTCGGCTCCGGTGGCATCGCCTTCGGCCTCGGCATCCGAGCCCACGAGGGCTTCCTGGTAGATCTCCGGAAGGTAGCGGTCCCGGTAGGAAAAGCGGGGGGCGTACACCCGAAGAGCCGCCACTTCCGGGCTCGCGTGACCGGTCCCCCACAGCTCCATTTCCACCCAAAGAAAGCGGCCCTGGAGGCGCCGAACCCGCCCGGACGGCTTCTGAATCAGGGCGGTGAATAGGCCCGCCCGGTCCTTCCGGATGGGACAATCCAGAAAGCCTCCATGGAAAGGGATCTCCGACGGAGTGGGAACCCAGGTTCCGCGGGCGACGGTCCGCGATCCCGGGTCGGCCGGGTCGGCGGGAACGGCCCCGAACAGAACCGGGACGTAGCGGTCCGGTGACGGCGGGTCGGGTGCGTCTCCCGCGGCAAGCCGCACCCGTAGGCCCGTTCCAGGTGGGAGCACTCCTTCCAGGTAGAGCCGATGCCAGACCGTCTTGGAATCGCCGCTGTCCAGCACCCGTGCGGACCGGACCACGGCGTGGGTGGCCAGAAAGGGGTGGGACAGGCGATGAAGGGGCTTGGGGCGCACCTGGACGCGTGCCTCCATCGACCCGGGCGTGGCCTGTTTTTCGAGGTAATGAACCGGGCCCGCCCAGCCGTTGCAAAAGGGCCCTCCGTCCCAGCCGGGGAGCGGATAGAGGGAGCCCACGGGTTCCGCGCCCTTGCCCGTGTTCGTGGGAAGGCGAAAGATGGGCGCATCGCCCGCGCCCTCCAGCAGGACCGCCCACCGGTCGTCTTCGGCCCATCCGATGGAAAAGGGGGCCGACAGGCCCCGCAGGGCGTCCGGGGGAAAGAAGGTGTCTTCATCCCAAACGAGCACCTGTGCTTCCGCATCCTTCACCCAGAAGAGGAAGGCCAGTCGGCCCTCGGCCGAAGCCGCTGCAGCCACCAGGGCCCATTTCTCGGGAACGGGAAGGTCGAGAGGATCAAGAACTTGGGGAGGGTTCGGGTTTTCCAGGCAGGGGCGTCCCACCTGCGGGGAAAAGCCCCGGTGGATGTGTTCGGGGAAGGGTGTTCCCCATATCCGCGCCGCCTTCTTGTGCTCCCTGTCGATGAGCCAGGCTCCCCCCGACGGGCGGGCAAGGATGCGGTCGGCTTGAAGATCGGTGCGGGAGAGCCTCGCGGGTTCCCAGCGCTTCAGAAGGTCCACCATGAGCGCGTGAGTCCCGCCGGAAGCTTCGCGCACCACCAGCCACAAAACACCTTCGGGACCGGCCGCCAGATCCAAGATTCGCTCGGAGGGGCCGACCCGATGAACCTCCACGGGCTGCGGAAAGGCGCCCGCCGCGGTTACGGTCCTCCCGTCCGGGGAAACCATCGCCCAGCTGCCGAAGGCATCCACGGCCGCCCGGACCCGCTCGGCGGCCGCCCGCGCGGAGGCCTTGTCCTGGTCGGGCCTACGGACGGACCGGCGGGATGCCAGCCTCACCACACGCCGATCCTCGTCCCAGGAGGCGTTGTCGTCCAGCTCCCAGTCCCCGGAGTTGCTGAGCATCCAGAACTTCAAACCGTTGCTGTCCATCAGCAGACCTCCGGAACCACGGGGATGGGAAGCACCGGCGTGCCCGGCTCCAGATGATCCAGAGGGGACCGCTCCATGCTTTCGGGGGCGTGATCGCCTTCCAGGCACACCACCCGGAGAAGTTCGGGGAGCTGCCAGGGTTCCAGGGCAAAGACCACCGGCGCCCCCTGGGTCGTTGGACTGAGCAGCTTCCAACCGTCCGCATCCAGGGAAAAGAGGCGCAGGTCCGTCACTTGCCGCACGCCGGTCACCCTGGCCACGGCCACCTCCAGGTCCCTGTCCACCACGGCTCCTCCCAGAGGCCATCCCGCGCCGTCAAAACCGCCGGGAGGCAGGGGCCAGAGTACCTCCTTCAAGGCCCGCCGCACGTTCTGCAGCACCAGGTCCCGGCGGTGGCCCTCCCGTATGCGCACGGCCGCGCTGACCGCCACGGGCTTGTACTCGGTGCCGATCACGTAGAGCTCCGTGCCCAGGGGGCGGCGCGCGTCCAGGTACGCGTGAACCCGTTCCAGGCAGAGGCGGTCCGGTCGGGGGCACGGAGGCTGGCGGTCCTCCTTGAGGGGAAGCACCAGGACGCTCACCACCCCGGGAACGCCGAAACGCCGCTGCTGGGGCTTGAAACGGGCCAGCACTTCCACGCGTCCCAGACGCACCGCCGGGGTTTCGGCGGCGAGCTGACGGTAGTCTTCCTCGGTCACGGCCCGGTTTGCGTGGCGAAGAACGGCCGGGATGCGCTTTTCCGCCTCCTCCGTGCTTTCGGGATCCTCGCCGCCGCTCGTGGCCAGGGGCTGGAAGGCCTTGCACTTGGGGTGGGATACCGCCGTGAGGGAACCGATGGGAAGATTGCCGCTGCGGCCGCCGCCGAATCGCATGGTTTCCACCCGGATTCGCATTCCGGCCGAAGGGATGTGCCCGCGAACGCCGTCTCCGAAGCGAACCGATCCGGCTTCCGAGTCCAGTTCATAGACCCGGTCGTCCCGCCCGGCGGTGGCGAGGTCCGGCGTGCGGCGCCAGGAAACGAAGCCCTGTCGGGCTTCTTCCACCTGGAGCGTCAGGGATTCGGGGTCCACGGAAGCGCCCGGGAGGTTGAATTCCTGATCCGCGGTGCCGTCGGAGACGCCGATGATCAGGTTTCGAAGCGTCCGTCTCTGATCGATGCAGACCGCGTTGATCCCCGCCCAGGTCACCGAAAGATCCTGCACGGGCTGCGTGGGGCGGAGCCGGATCCAGGCGACGAGGCGTGACGCCTTGTCGGCGTCGTCCAGTCGCGGAGGTCTGTCCCCCACGCCGGCAAAAAGATCCTTTTCCAGGTCGTTTTCCGGTGCCCCCACATCGTCCACGTCGGGAAGAAGAAGCCGGATGACGCCTTCTTCCAGAAGACCACGGGTGCCGTCCTCCACCACTTCCAGGGTGAGGTACTCGGGGTCTCCCGTGGGCATGGCCCGGCTCGAGGTGATTTCCCACTCATGGGCCACGGCGCCTCGAGGTCCCAGGATCTCCAGGATGCCGGGGACTTGGATGGCGGGAGACCATCCCATGTTGAGCACCCGCGGGCCTGCGTCCCCCCGGGAAAGGGACCTCCGGACGGCCTCGGGATCGGCCCCGGACGGGGAAAGGAGCGCCATCCACAGGCACCCGTCCACGGCGTCGGCGATATTCACACCGGAAGGCTGGGCCTTTCTTTCCGCAAAGACGGGGGTGGTGATGTAGGCCATGGCGGCAGGGGTGTCCCGGGCTCCGCCCAGGCCGTAGATGGACTGTAGGCCTTCCAGGACCTTTTGAAGTCGGGCCGCCTCGTCCGGGGTCGGGGCGCGCTTCACGTAGGCCTCCCCCTCCAAGGGGCACACCATGATCTCCCCCGTGGTTTCGAAGGGAACAGGGCCGGTGACCGCTGTGCCCACGGGAACGGAGGCCACTTCCGGCTTCTTGGGATTGGACGGGTCCAGAACCAGCAAGCCCCGGGCGGGTGTTGCGGGCCTCACCGGGATGTGCAGCAGTTTCAAGAACGCCAGGCGCTGGCGTTCCGGAATGCGGTTTACCCGATACAGGAGCGTATCCACGAGCCAGGCGAAGAGCTCCAGGACCGTCCGGCCCGGGTCACCCGGTGCCGGGTGGGTCCATTCCGGCGTGTGCCCGGGAATGCGCGCGAGCAGTTCCCGGACCAGATCGTCGAAGTTCCTGTCGTCCAGCGTTGGAACGGTCAGCGGCATGGCTCAACTCTCCAAGGTCATGGTCAGTGCTGCCCGGGCTGGGCGACGGGTCCGCAGCACCCTGTAGCGGATCTCCACCCGGATCTGATCCCGCCTGTCTGTTACCGTCTCCACCAACACCTGCTCCACCTGGATCCTGGGTTCCCACCGGTCCAGGGCGTCCAGAACGGCATCGTGGATGCGTCGGTGCGTGCTGAGCGTGTTGGGCTCGTGGAGGAAGCGGCCCAGCCCGGCCCCGAAGCCGGGTCTCATGAGCTGCTCTCCCGGGGCGGTCAACAGGATGATCCGGATGCACTGGCGGATGCTTTCGTCCAGGGACGGGTAGCGGAGCCGCCCGCTCCCGTCCGGAACGGGGAGCAGAGGCCAGGTGATGGGTGGGGGCGGAAGGTGGTTCCTCTTGGTTTCCATGGCCGGGATTCCCCCGTTTTTCTAGGTTTCCGAATCCGATCCCGAGCCGAAATCGGGAAAGGGAATGCAGATGCGCACAAAAGGCAGCCAGAAGAAGACAATGTGGAGAAGCACGAGAAAGATCTGCAAAACGATGAAGGCGCACAGGGTGATGATGGGAATGTTGAATCCGCAGATCATGCCGAAATTACCCGATCCCTCTTCGTGGGACCCGTCCAGGAGCTTTCCCAGGTCCAGCTTTTCCAGGCTCTTTCGAAGGGACGGCGGCACCCGGAAGGCCACATTGGGCTTCAGCCGGGAAAGGGCCTGCCTGTTCAGGGCGGGGAGCGAAACCTGCACGGGAGGTTGCCCGCTGCTCTCGTACCAGGGCACGATCTGGAAGGACTCCGACGGGGGACTCCACACCGTGCGGCAGGGACAGCCGTTTTCCCCCTTGATGCGCAGGAAAACCCGGAGCTCGTACAGGGCTCCTTCCTCGTCGAAGCGGCCGCGGCGGGGAGCCACGTCCCGCCAGCGGGCCGTCAGGGCCGCCTTCACCGCCCGCCGGATCGCCTCTTCTTCCTTGGGGGTCGGAACCGGCCAGAGCGCGGGAACGGATCGGAGCGCCTTTTCGCCGCCCCGTTCCACCTCCCGGTAGGCCTTTTCCAGCACGGCGCCGGCGGAGGGCTCCGAGGAGCCGGCGGGCATGGGGATGTTTCCGAGAACCTTGAGAAGCCGGGTCCCCTCCTGCGATCCCGTGAAAGCTCCCAGGTCCCTTTCCAGGAATCGGAGAAGGGCCAGGAATTCCTCCGCAGTGGTCCGGGTGGTGGCTTCCTCGCCGTCGGCCGTCTTGAGCAGGCGGGGGATGCGAGCCTCCATCAAGGCGTCGTCAAAGGGGGCTGCGGCCTGGCCGGGAGCGGCTTCGTCGCTGGTCAGGATCAGCATGCCGTAAAAGAAGGTCTTCTTTTGAATCCGGCACACCTCGGGAGGCGCTGCAAAGAGCGGCAGGAAGGCCTCTTCGCGTCCTTTCAGAAGGTCGGCGGGAGGCGACGGGGAAAGCAGGCGCCGGTTGGCCCCCAGAAGGCGTTCTTTCCGAACGACGGGGTCCGGGTCGTAGCTCGTCTCACCCCGGGCCGCCTCCTGGGGAAGATCCATCCAGCCCACGGATCTTCCCTTCATGCGCATCCACCCCTGGACCTTGCCCTTCGCCAGGCGTCTTACGACCACGCCCGCCTTCTCCACCCGTTGCGGGTCCAGCCGGGGTTCCCCAGGCCGCGTGCACGCGGCGTGGACCAGCACCACATGAAAGACCCGGTGTACGGGCTGGAAAAGGCGCAGGACCTTTTCCCTGGTCCGGCTGTCGGCGGTCGCCCGGGCCAGGTCCTCCCCGGGATCCTCCCGCCCGAGGGTCTCCAGAAGCCGGGGAATACCGTCGGCCTCCCCGTATTGGAGGATCAGCGGCCGCAGATCCACGGCGGTTCGGGTTGCGACCGGCGGCCCCGCGATTCGGATGGTGTGTTGGATGCCTACCATACGTTGCCCGCTCCCGGGGTGTAGGTGGAAGCCACCACGGTGGTGGTGATGAGGGTGTTGCACTGGACGACCCCGCTGAAAGTGGCCATGGCGGAGTCCACCTGGACCATGCCGGAGGTGACCTGGACTTGGGAGGCCTCCACCCTCACGGTGGCGGGGGTCTGGACGGAGACGCCCGCACTGTCCATGGTGATGGTGCTTCCGGCGCAACGGCACACGATCTTCCCCCCGCCGTCATCGGTCAGTTCCGCCTCCACCCCCGACGGCGTGGTGATCCGCACGGTGGGGCTCCCGGACGCGGGTTCCTCGATGGCGATGCGCGTTCCCGCCTTGCCCACCAGGGTCCAGCGGTCCACCTCCTCGCCGCTTCCTCCCAGGGTTTCCGGAGCGGGCGCCGAACCGTTCCACAGCGAACCCACCACCACCGGGAAGCGGGGATCGCCGCCCACAAAGGTCACCACCACCTCGTCACCCACGTCGGGGAGGAAAAAGGCCCCGCGCTGCGGACCGGCGAAGGGCACGGCCACCCGGGCCCAGACCGGTCCGTTCTGCTGGTCGAATCCGTCGAAGGACAGCAGCCGCACCTGGACCCGATGGCGTCCGTCGGGATCGTTTACCGAAACCACCTGGGCCAGGTGGGACTGGAGCCAGACCGAAGGCCGCCAGCCCAAGGATCCTTCCATGGTCAACCTCCCAAATAGGCCCCTTCCGCCTCAAAATCCGTCTCGTAGCCGTTTTGGGGATCGAACCGGTGGCAGGTGCGCGTCACCGTGTAGGTGTTTTCGAAGCGCGGCCCCACGCCCACGATCCGCACCCGGCTTCCCACCCGCAGGTCGGGATGACCCTGGGTGCACCCTTCCACCAGAACGAACCGCCGGGCCCGTTCCAGATGGACCGCCTGCACCAAGGCCCGGCCTTCCCGCTCGTCGCGGGCAAGGAAAGCGCCCGCGTGTTCCGTCCTGGGACCGAACGCCTCTTCCAGCATGTGCCTGCCCGTTCGGCCCGAGCCCGGGCCCAGAGGCAGGGATCCGTCGCTCTCCACCCGGATGGCTTCCCCCTGGGCGGCGTCCCACCCGCTGTAGGAGATGGTGGACACCTGGTGGGCCAGATCCGCCAGAAGTCGCACCCTTTTGAGCTGGCTGTGGAGCTCCAGGGTGATCTCTTCCCCGGAACCCTCCCCCTCTCCCCAGGGCGCCGCGTGCAGCTCCCCGCCGGACACCCGCATCCAGGCGTCGTGGCGTTCCAAGAGGCGCCGCAGGAAGCCCAGGTCCGTCTCGTTGATCTGCACCTGGGTTCCCACCGGATGGTCCAGATGGCTCAGCCGCGCCCTCAGGCCCATCTCGGCGGCCAGGCTTTCCACCAAATCGCCCAGGGTGGTTTCGGAATGGGTGCGGGTTCTTCTCTTCATGCGGGCCTTCTGCAGGGGATCTTCCGCCAGGACGATGAGCTCCGGCGGGTGTTCCGGTCCGAAGACCGCCTCCAGGCCGCTCACCGTGCCCTGAAAGATCTCCCGGGGGTCGGATTCGTCCCCCATGGAAAGGACAAGGGCCGTCCCCAGGCCGATGGGGCTTTCCTCTTCGGTCTCGAACGCCCAGCCGATGCCCCGCTCCGAGGAACGCGAAACGTTGGCGAACCTGAGTTCCGCCCAGGCCGGACCCTCCCGCTGTTCGTTGACCTGCGCGGAAAGAAGCAGCTCGTCGGCCAAGGGCGAGCGCCGCCCGTCCAGCAGGAGGGTGGGGCGAGCGGCGTACAGGGCGGCCCGGCTCAGGGCCCGTTCCGTGCTCATGGGTTCTCCTCGTTGCCGGTCGGCGCTCATGGCTTCCCAGAGGCCGACCCCGTTTGCGTCCATTCGCGCCCATCCGGCCCGGTACCGCAGGGGCGCATGAGGATTCGCCCCCACGGACCTCCGGGGGCGGTTGGCATGCTCCCTGGGTGATCGTCAGTCCGCCGAGAGGCGCGAGGCCCTGTAATCGGCCCGTGCCTGCAGGCGCCTGAAGGTTCGCAGATCCTCTTCGGGGCTTCCCTCTGCAACCCGCGGAGCTTCCGGACGGTCAACGGTTCGGGGCTCCTCGCCCGTTTCCGCGATCACTTCCTCAAAGACGATGGGCACGGCTCATTCCTCCTCGAATCGGATGCGGTCCTTCAGGCTGGCACCGGCTCCCACGTCGGCTCGAAAGCCCGCCCCGGCCGTGGCCCGCACCTTGCCTCCCATGCCGAAACCCGCTTCGGCGCCCGCCCGGGTGCCCGCGGAAAACCCGACCTGAAGGCGCATTCCGGCCGAGACGGCTACGGTTCCCACGCCGGGGCGCCGCAGGCTGTCCAGGTTGTTGGCCTGGGCCAGCTCCTTGGCCGCCCGGGGGTCCCCGGCCCGGGCGGCGCTCTGGGTCAGGCTCTCTTCCGGTCCCAAGTCCATGAGCGTTGCCTGGGTGCGTTCCCGGAGGGCGTCCCGCTCCTCTGCACTCACCTCGCCTTCCTCGAAGACCCGCTCCTGCTGGTGGATCGTGAGGTTCACGGTGGACCGGAGCGGGATGCCTTCCGGAGAGAAGAAATCCAGGGTTTCCTTGTAGCTGCAGATGTAGCCCGTGAACTTCACCGTGCCCCACTCAAAGACCACCACGGCGGGAATCTTGCGGTTCCGGTCCCGGGCCCTGCGGGCGCCCCGGTTCCATACCGGATCCATCATCCGACCGATCCTCTGGGTGTCTTCCCGCACGTCCGTTCCCACCAGGGTGGTGTCGAAGACCAGATCCACGGTCAGCTGGGCCGTGGCGTCCGTCACGTGCTGGGCCGCCTGGGCCCCCCGTCCCTGTTGCACCCGGTTGGTCAGGGTGATCTGGAGGGATTCGGGGTTGAAATGCACTTCCACGCGCCTGGATTCCCGGTCCTGTTCGGACAGGTTTCGGCCGTCCTCGTCCGTGAGCGGCGTGAGAAACGCTTTGGTCGGCTCGGGCACCGTCAACTCCCTTCCAGTTCCAGGCCTTCGTGCACGAAGTGGACCTCCTCGATGCCCACGTCGGAGGTCCTGGCGTTGAGGTCCGCGGTCTTGAACTTGACCGGCAGAGCCCGGCGCATCCTCCACCGCAGGGCCACGTCGTCGGAGCGGGGATCGGCGCCCATGTCCAGCACGCTCACCACCACGTCCAGCCGGTAGGCGTATCCGCCCTTGGCCACCAGTTCGAACCATCGCCACAGATCGCGGGTGGTGGTCACGCCGCGGCGAAGAACCACCGTGCCGAAGGAAACCCGCCCTGCCCGCTGAACCGGCCCGTAATTGCGCCCGCCCTCCTTGATGGCCTTGGGTTCCATGGACGCCTCCAGACCGGAGCATTCAGCAAAGCGGCCGCTGCAAAGGGGTACCGGATCGCCGCCGCCGTCGGAAGCCGACGGGCTGGCAAAGAAATCCACGCGAAACCGGAAAACGGGAAGCGGATGATCGGAGCTCGGACTCATGGACCTTTTTCCTTCATGCCATGCGGATGTTTCCGTCGGGTTCCATGGCCAGCACCACCTGGAGGGCTTCCACCGGGACCGCCGGCTGCACCTGGATGCGGGCCACCAGGCGCCCGGAATCCATGTCCTGCAAGGTCATGGTCTGGGGCCCGCACATCACATGGAACGCCTCCCGGCTGCTTGAACCCTCCAGACCTCCGGCCAGATGGATGGACTCCAGCAGGCCGCTGAGGGCGCGCTGGAGACGGCTCCAGGTGCGCGGGGACGAGTCTTCGAACACCAGGGTGTCCCCGAGGCGGCGGGCGGCCTTGAGGATGAATCCCATGAGGCGGCTCATGGGGCCCGGGCCATGGGAGGGATCCAGGCTCGTGGTTCGGTCCGACGCCAGGACGACGCCGGTAGGGCCACCGTGAAAGAGACACAGGCGCCGGATCATGGCACGGGAGGCGTCCGGGGCCCTTTCCCGCTCCGCCCAAGAAAGGACGGGGACGGTTCCCGAAACCCCCGGAACGGGACGCCCGGCAGCACTCCGGAAGGTTCCCCGTTCCAGGGCGTTGACGGCCAGGATTCCCAGAAGCGGGCCGTCGGGGGCGAGGAGACGGCCGGGTTCCAGGGGGTCCGTGAGCCACGGGAAGGCGCCCTGGAAAAAGGCGCTCGCGCACCCTCCCTCTTCCGGTTCGGCGGCCAGGATCTCCTGCATATCCTCGACCCACCAGGACGCCTCCCTTTGGGGCTCGGGCAGGGGCAGGGCGGCCGCCAGGATCCATTCCCTGGCGTTCTGGCGGATCCACAGAAGGATGGCCTGAACCGCCTTCTTCCACACCTGAAGGCCGGCTGGGTCACACCGGGGTGCCGTGGGGATCCACACGCGGCGGACCGGGACGGGAGGTTCCGTTTCGGAGCATTCCACGAAGATCTCCGGATCCCTTCGGGGAGGGATTTCCACCGACACGGGATCGGAAGGCGAGGCCACCAGGTACGGCAGGTCCGGGTAGGCGGCGAAAGCCACGTCCCGAAGGGCGATTCCGTGATGGATGCCGTGCCATGTGCCCGTATCCGCCTCGGGGGACCCCAGGGGCGGAAAGGAAAAGGAGGCCAGGTCCTCCAGGGTCTCCCGGCCGCCCAGCGGTCCCTCCGCACCGTAGAGCAGCCGCTCCAGGGCTTTTACCCGCCGGGCCGCTTCCGCCCCTTCGGGCAGGGGGTTTCCCATGGAGACCACGTAGGCCTTCCGGCCCCCTTGGGCGAAAAAAGATCGGACCGCCCTTGCCAGGGGACAAAGGCCGGCGGCCTCGCCGACCGACTCTTCCGGCCGGCCGAAGAAACCTTGAAAGGCCTCCCAGGAATCCACCGGAACGGGCACGTCCCGGAGGCACGCGCCGGACACCACCCGGTCCAGCCAGCCCCCTTCCTGAAGCCACCGCTCCAGGGCCGCGGGCGGGCGATCCAGGGGCCTCAGGGGGGCCAGGCCCACAAAAAGGGCCACGTCCATGCGGTACGGATCCGCGGAAGGCTCCGGGGTCTTCTCTTCAAACCAGATGGCCGGCATGGCGAGCGCCTCAACCCAGTTCCAGGTATTCCGCCGAAAGCACCAGCTCCTCCATGGCCACGTCGCCGCCTCCCTTGGCGGCCAGGGTGGGGCCGGTCCACTTGAGGGGAATGACTCCCCGAAGGTTCCACCGCTGTACCTCGTTGTGGCTTTCGTCCAGCAGAACGACCGACATGTTGCGCTGGGCTCCCACCCCCTCCCGACGGACCTGCTGGATCCAATCCCAGAACTCCTTGGAATCGATGATGCCCCGTTTCAGGGTCACATCGCCCACCTTGAAGATGCCGGGAACCTTCTGCACATGGTTCATGGGGTAGGTCCCTTCCCGGTATTCCGCCACGGTGATCTCGGTGTTGAGCCCCGACACGTCGGAAAAGCCGGCCACGGAAATGCCGTCAATTTCCACGATGAAGTTGAAAGCGCCGTAAGGCACCGTCCTGTCTGCAGCCATCTTTCGCCTCCCCTGTCTGGCATGGTTTGTCCGGCGCGACCCGGAGGCGCGCTTCACATCTTATTCCCGGGCGTCGGCCGTCTTCTGGCCGATCCGGAAGATGACGAACTCCGCCGGTTTCAAAACGGCCACCCCCACCAGGCAGATGAGGCGCCCGTTGTCCAGGTCGTCCTGGGTCATGGTGGACCGGTCGCAGCGGACGAAGTAGGCTTCCTCGGGGCTGGATCCCAGCAGGGCCCCGCTGACCCACTGGTTGTAGAGAAAGGCGGACACGGTGGCCCGCACGTTGCTCCACAGCCGTTCGCCGTTGGGTTCGAAGACCACCCACTGGGTGGACCGGTCGATGGAATGTTCCAGGAAGATGAAGTAGCGGCGCACGTTCACGTACTTCCACTCGGGATCGGACGAGGCCGTTCGCGCGCCCCAGACCCGGTATCCCCGCCCGGGGAAGAATCGCAGGCAATTGATGCCCAAAGGGTTCAGGACCTGCTGCTGGGCCTGGTTGATGTCCCGCTCCAGCCGGACGGCGCCCCGGACCACCTCGTTGGCGGGAGCCTTCCAGACGCCGCGCTGCACGTCGCTTCGGGCGTAGATGCCGGTAACGAAGCCGCTGGGCGGCAGGGCGATCTCCTGGGGGATGCGGTCGTTTCCGGGGCGGGCCAGAGGATTGGAGACCATCACCCACGGGTAGTAGTAGGCGGCGTAACTGGAGTCGATGGCGCCCCGGATCTCCCGGACCTCCTGGGGGTCCACGCCCGGCGGGCTGTCCAGGACGGCGATCCGGTACTTCATGTTTTCCGCATGGGTGATGAGGGCCTGCTGGATGCCGGCGTAGCGGGACAAGGCCGAGTAACCGGGAGCGGCCACGATGGCCACGTCCTCCACGTCTTCCAGGAGCCTCAGGGCGTCCGCGTAGGCCACGGCGCCTTCCACCGTGGTACTTTCGGGAGGCTCCGCGCCGTCGTTTCCCCCCGTGAGGGCGATTGTGCGGGTGGAGGCGGATCCCAGCAGCCCTTGGCGCAGGTCGAAGGGATGGACGTCTCCCTGGATGTCCACGGCGTAGGGGTTCTGAAGCGCCTCGGAGCGCCGCGTGGGCGCGGGGGCGAGGACCGCTCCCAGCCATCGGGGGTGCAGCGGCGACAAGCCCACGTCCTCGTAGAGGCGCACATTGTTGTCCGCATCCCGCGCTTCCAGGTTCAGAAGCACCAGCACCGAGCCCGCCGGGAGGGGCGTGGTCGTGTTGAGCGGCGTCGTCCGGTCGGTGCCGCCAATCCAGCCGTCCGGTTGTTGGCTCCGTTTGACGTAATAGAGGGTTCCCTGGGCGGCGCGCCCCCGGGCCTCTTCGGCGGGGAGCTCCAGGGCGTTTCGGGCGGAAGTGTCCGCCGCCTGGAGTCGGGCGCTTTCTCCGGTCTCGGTGGTGCTCAGCACCAGACGCCCGGTGGCGGGATCCGTGGTGGCGCGCACCGGGATACCCGCCGCCTGGAGCAGCCCGTCGATCTCTTCCGGGGTCACGGCATCCAGGTTGGCCACGTTTCCCGTGCCGGAGGCCGACCGTTCGTCCGGGAAGCCCAGGGCCGGCGAGGCGGCCACGTTGAGGGATGCGGCCGTCCCCCGGGCGTCCGTCCCCAGGACCAGCCGGTCGCCTCCCTCGATGCGGGCGTATCCCCTTCGGATTCGTGTGTTGATATGAGCGGCGAGATCGGAAAGGGTGATGCTTCCCGACGGGATGGGGATGCTTTGGGCCGTCCCACCGATGGTGACCCGGAGCACGGTGTCTGCAGGGATCGTCACCGGATCGGCAAGGACATCGCTTTGGACCTCGGCGGCGTTGCCGTCGAAGACGATGTCTCCCGGTCCGGCGGAGGTGGTGAGCGAGAGCTGATCCCCGTCCTCCAGCCGGAAGGGCGGTGTTCCCCCCATGAGGACGGCCGCCTGGGGCTGGGTGCTTCGGATGCGAAGAAGGGATCCCAGGGGAGCCTTGGGCAGGGTGGCCAGGGTCACGGGAACCGTCTTTTCCGTCACCGTGATGCGGCCGTTCAGGCCGGAACCGGGCATGCGGGCCGTGAAGCGGACCTGCACCCCGCCCGAGTCCACCACCAGGTCCGACCGGGCCGTCCCGGTGGACGACACCGCGCCGGTGCCGTCGGTTCGCGGTACGAAGGTGCGCGCGATGTAGAGACGGGATCCGCCGTTGTCGAAAAAGGCGCGCACGGCATGGGCCATGTGGTTGGTGGCGGTGGGGTCCGTATCGCCGGAGGCGGAAAAGGACAGGTTTTCCAGGCCTCCGTAGATCCGCTCGAACTCCCCGAAACTGGTCACCAGCACGGGGGTCTCGGTGAGCGGGCCCTTGCGGGTGGGACCGACGAAGGCCGTGGTGCTCGTCCCGACCCCTTCGATGGATTTGGGACGAAAGCTCACTTCTTCCACATACACTCCGGGGGCAAGGTATTCCGGCATGGTTCCGCCTCCTGCTTTGGTGATGGGGTTAGGTCATGGTCAGGGTCTTTCGAAACCTTTCCGTCCTTCCGGCCTTGAGGCTGATGGGATCGTCGCTGCGGACCAGGTCTTCGCGCGCCGTTTCCAGGTGATCCGGGTCCGGCGGGGCTTCTCCCGGGGGCTCCCACACCACCTGGATCCGGGCGGGAAGCTCGTAGACCACCACGGGCTCCTCCTCGTCCCCGTTCCCCCCTTCCGAGGACCGGGCCGGAGGGATACCGGGAAGGAAGACGATGCCTTCTCCGCGTGCGTCCGTGAGGCCGCTTCCCAGCAGCACGTCTCCCGCGGCGTCGGTGATCCGGACCAGCGCCCCCGAAAGGGGCTCTTCTTCTCCATCGACGGATCGGGCAAGGGAGACGCGGATCCGGCTCCACAAGGGATGGGCGGTTCCAGCGGACGGAGCGGGAAAAAGGGCGACGGAAACGGGCTGGAACAGCGAATGAGGGTCTTCATGGCGGTTCGGGTCGGGATCCCGCGGCAGCCGGACGGAAAAAGAACGGGGAAGATAACCTCCCGCTGGATCCTCCACCGTTCCCGTAAAGGCCAGGGATTCCGGCGGAGGATCCCCGGGAACGGCTCGGAAGGCTTCCGTGTGCGGCTCCAAGCCCGCTGCTCGGACCAGCACGGCCAGTCCGGAAAGGTTCCAGGAAACCTCCACCCCGGGGATCCGCACCTGCAGCCTCGCGGACACGGGATCGCGGGTCGCCCGGTGCTCGAACCGGACGGCCCCGAGAACCCGCCGGGTTCGCCATTCCACGGACCTCACGGTCGCAAGAAGACGGGGTTCCACGCTATCCGTCGGCACGGGATGCCTCCTTGTCTCCAAGGCCGAAGGCGACGGCGGCCACGGGGCGCCCCACCGCCTCCACGTCCACGTCGAGGGGAACCGGTCGGACCACGTAGGCCAGGGAAAGCCGATAGGAAGGAGCCAGGGCGTCCCAGATGCGCATCATGTCCTCCGCGGAAAGATCCTCGGGGGCCACCTGGAGAAGATCACCGGTGTTCCATCCCGCCTCCGGGGACAGGATGGAGGTGTCCAGCACGGGATGGGTCTCCAGGGTGTGGACGACCCAGGCGGCCAGGACGTGCTCGGTGAGCGGGCTGTCCGCCCAGAAGGTCACCAGGTAGTGCAAGTCCAGGAGGATCGGCGGCCTTCCGCCGGCCGATCTTTTGGAGGGGGGGCGGTTTCGGCGGTGCTCGTTCCAGGTGACCCGGTAGAGATAGAGGCCCACGGTGGTTTCCACGTCCCCTTCCTGAAGTCTCGCCAGTTCGTTGCTGGAAAAGACGTGGAAGCGGCACGCGTGGGGTTCGCGAACTTCGGGGGGAAGGGCCCGAAAGGCCCGATCCAGAAAGGTGGCGATGGAAGATCCCACCGAATGGATGGCGCTGATGTTGGCCACGAAAGCCTCCAGCAGACACTTGGGCGACTGAGTCGTATCGATTTTCCGGGAAAAGAAGCCCCAACGGCCGTGCGCGCGAGTCTGGAACCAAAAAAATCATGCACGAGCCGGATCACCGTCCGCTCACGGCGGCATCACAAACCGGGAATCTTCCCAATGCCTGCCAGCAGCCGAAAGCCGGGGTGCCCACCGGGGAGGCATCCAACGTGAGGATGGGGGCCGGGGAGGGGTGAGAGTCAGCGGAGTGGCCTAAAACGGCTCCGAAGGTTCGGACGAACCCAAGGCCGAGGATTCCCCATCGGGCGGGCTTTGGTGTCCTTCTTCGAAGAGACGGGAAACCGTGCGGGCGGCTTCCATCACGTCCCGGTGGACCCTTTCCAGGGTCTCCAGGGCGTGCTTGAGGGTGGCCAGGGCATGGCGAAGGGGGGCGTCGTCCGGAGGCTCGAGGGGAGGGGGCGGTTTGGAGCCGGTGCGGCGGGGCGGCCTGATGCTTTCATAAAACCGGCGGGTTTTCTCGGAAGGCGGCACTCCCAGTTCCTCTTCGAGGCTCCTTCGGCACTTTTCGTACTGGCGAAGCGCCAGGAAGCGCTGGCCCGTCTCCTGATAGAGCTGCATCACCGCGAGGTGAACATCTTCCCGGAAGGGCTCTTCCTTTAGGATTCGGAGGGCCGTCTCCAGGCTTCTCCCCACATGACCGTGGTGCTTGTGGGCATGCATGAGGGCGGTGAGGGCGTCGATGTACAGGCAATGGAGGCGTTCCCGCTCCTCCAGGATCCAGTCTTCGTAAAACCCGGCAAGCAATTCTCCCTGGTAGAGCGTGAGAGCCCTTTCCACCCGGCTGGTTTCCCAAGGATCGGGCGTCGCTTCGGACCAGGCGGAAACGCCCCGCAGGTTTTCTTCAAAGGCGGCCACGTCCAGGGTCAGGGGGGCGTCGGGGTTCAGTCCCACCTCCCCGGAGGAGGTGGTCAATAAAAAGGTGCCCCGGGGAACGGGCGGCGGTTCCAGGACCTTTCGGAGACGCCACAGGGCGGTGTTGAGGCACGCTCGGCCCTTTTCGTCGTCCGTTTCCCCCCAGAGCGTTCCGGCCAGGACCTCCCGGGGATGGGGCCTGCGGCGATGGAGAAGCAGGTAGGCGAACAGATGCTGGGCGGTTCTCGTCAGATGCAGTGGCTGCGGGGGCATTCCGCGGTCCGCTCGAAACCCCCCGAAGAGATGAACGGATAGCCGTTCCATGTGGACTCCTTGCCGGGAAGATCCCCCTGGAATATAGGCATGCGGATGCGAGGATAGGGGCCAGTGGTCGAGTCCGGCATTTCGGAAGCGTTCCGTGAAGGCCGGATGCTTTGCCCATTAAAACCTCTCGACAAGCCGAAATCAAGGCCCACAAGAATCTCCGGGCGGAGAGGGCTGTTCCTGGATTGGACCCTTTTTGCTCAAGGTGCGGTCTTGAAGGGCGGGGGTAAAGTCCGACCCACAAGCACACGTTGATCCCTTGGGTAGGGGAGGGGTTTATCCCCGTCCGTGTATCCCGTGGTGATAGACAAGGCCGGTGAAAGATCGCCCCGTTTCGGCCGTTCTCCTGGGGGCACCTCGCCGGATCTCCCGGCGTTGCCAGGAAGCGAACATCCATGGCTTTGTGGGGATGCGCAAGGGTCCAAGGCAAGGAAGACGCCGACTGCAGGGGCGAAGGGTCCTTCGCCCCTGCTGGGGAGTGATGCCGTTGACGGAGATTCGGTCGGCGATGGGGACGCGGTGTTTCATCGCTTGCTGCCGTGCTTGGCAGGGTCTGCGCTCTGCGCGGAACCTGCCCGCTTTCCTATCTTTCCGTCACCGGTTGGGATCCAGGGCTTTGAGGAGAGCGGAATCCGGTGGGCTCCCGGAAAGCAGGCGGGCCGTCAACTTCCCGGTAACCGGCCCGAGAAAGATGCCCTTGGTGGCATGTCCGGTGGCGACCCAAACGTTTTGGGGGCGTTGGAGTCTCCCGATGAAGGGAAGTCCGTCGGGCGTGCAGGGGCGGAAGCCCCGCCAGATTTCCCTTAGTTTCAGCGAACCGAGTCCCGGAAGAGACCTTCGAAGATCCTGTTCCATGGCGCGGATCCGTGCGGGTGAAAGCCGGTCGTCCAAGCCGGCCAGCTCCAGGACGCCGGCCAGCCGGAGGGAGTCGGCAAAGGGCGTGACGGCCACGCGCGCTTCTTCCAGCAGGAGCGGCAGGGAGGGCGCTCCTGAAGGCCTG
>JACIYN010000024.1 GCA_014359885.1 Desulfacinum sp. | reverse complement strand
ACTCCGGTGCACAAAGGCGTGCGGGCCGGAGTAAAAGAGGACGAAGGCGTCCGGAGTCTCCTGGAAAAGGGGATTTCGTGCGCCTTTTTTTGTGCACTGAAAACTACGTCGCGAAAGGAGGAGCCCCCCATGTCGTACAGCAGACCCAACCGCAGTGCCGCCACCCTCACCACCACCCGCGTGGAGCCGGCCCCCATCTCGGGGATTTGCGTCACGTGCCTGGACGGTTGCGAAGGGCCGTGCGAAATCGGCCGCTCGGCGCTCAAGGGCCGGGAAATGATCTATCCCCAGCCCTTTGGAAAGATCACGGCGGGAGCCGACAAGGACTACCCGGTGGATTTTTCCCATTTCAACATCCAGGGCACCTGTGTGGGAGCCGTGGGGGTGGAGGCGGATCCGGACGTGGCCACGTTTCCGGCGGTGGACTGTACGACGCAGGTGGGAGCCGACGGGTCCATCCAGATGGACTTCCCCGTTTTCACCGGCGCCGTGGGATCCACGGACATCGCCCGGATCAACTGGGAGGACATGGCGGTGGGTGCGGCCATCTCCGGCGTGCTGGTGGTGGCCGGAGAGAACATCTGCGGCATGGATCCCCAGGCGGAGATCAAGAACGGCCGTGTGGTGAAATCCCCCGAGATGGAGCGCCGCGTTTCCGCCTTCAAGCGCTGGTACGACGGCAAGGGCGGGATCATCGTCCAGGCCAACGTGGAAGACACCAAGCTGGGCGTTCCCGAGTACGTCATCGAGAAGCTGGGTGTGGAGATCTTTGAGCTCAAGTGGGGCCAGGGCGCCAAGGACATCGGCGGCGAGGTGAAGCTTCCCACCCTGGAGAGGGCCTTGCAGCTCAAGGAGCGCGGCTACATCGTCCTGCCCGATCCCACCCGGCCGGCCGTGCAGAAGGCGTTCCAGGCGGGCGGCATCAGCGAGTTCGAGCGCCATTCCCGCCTGGGCATGGTGGACGAGGAAGGCTTTTACAGGGAAGTGGAACGCTTGCGGTCCGTCGGCGCCAAGTACGTAACCCTCAAGACCGGCGCCTACCGGCCCGTGGACCTGGCCCGGGCCATCAAGTACTCGTCGGAAGCCAAGATCGACCTTCTGACCATCGACGGCGCTGGCGGCGGCACGGGGATGAGCCCCTGGCGCATGATGAACGAGTGGGGCATTCCCACGGTCTACCTGGAGTGCCTGGCCTACGAGATGTGTGAAAGGCTTCGGGCCAAGGGCGCCTATGTGCCCCCCATCGCCGTTGCCGGCGGTCTGAGCCTGGAAGATCATCTGTTCAAGGCCATCGCATTGGGCGCCCCCTACGTGAAGGCCATCTGCCTGGGGCGCGCCATGATGACGGCCGCCATGGTCGGAAAGACCCATGGGAAGCTCATGGCCGAAAAGATGAAACAGCAGGGCCGCCCCGTGGAGGACGGATACCTGAGTCTCTTCGCCGTGGGAGCCCAGCTGAAGGAGCGCTACGGGGAGGATTTTGCGAAGATCCCCCCCGGAGCCATCGGCATGTATTCCTACATCGACCGGCTCCGCCAGGGCCTGCAGCAGCTCATGGCCGGAGCGCGCAAGTTCGCCCTGAAATACATCGATCGAAACGACATCGTGGCCCTCACCCGGGAAGCGGCCGAGATCTCGGGGATTCCCTACGTCATGGACTGCGACCGGGAAGAGATCGAGAAGATCCTGGGCTGAACGTCCCTACCCCAACGGCGGTGCGCCTCCGGGACGCCCGGGGGTGCTCCCGCCCCATTGCAAGGAAGGAGAAGGTCATGTCCAAGAACATCTGCGCCCATCTGTGCAAGTCCTGCTACGCCCAACATGTGTGCGCCGTGCATGCCATTACGGAACTGAACGGCACCATGGTGCTGGACACGGAAAAGTGCATCGGTTGCGGTTCCTGCAACCGGGCGTGCGTCGCTTTCGGATTCAAGGTCCTGCAAAACAAGGCTCCCGCATCCTTTACCAAGGCGGCCTAAAGCCCGAACGCCCAGTCCCTTCCCGCACCGGTTTCCTGGGAGGTTGCCCGGGAATGTCCTTTTCCTGGGAGCGCGGGCGTCTCGCCCGCACCGGAGGCGGGACCGAGGCCCGCGCTCCCTGTGGGCTGCAGAGATTTGGTGAGGTCCGGTGTAGCCGCGGGGCTTCAGCCCCGCGGGGAACCTGGCCGGGTGTTCGCTCTTCACATGAACGATCATGGCGGACCCGCCACGCCGCCGGGATGAAAGAACAGGCCGGGCAAGGAGTCTTTGTGGGAGCGCCGCAAGGCGCGATGAGCTGGTGGCCGCACGGGCGCTGAATGGCCGGCCATCCGTTTCGCGACGTTTGCCGCTCCCGCAGGTGTTGATTGGAGTTCCCGATGTTCCTGCAAAATATGGATCATCGGGTTTCTTTATCACCAGGGGATGAGCGGGTGGGGATAAACCCCGCCCCTACCCGAGGGATCTACGCATTTTGTAGGGGCGAAAAATCTTTCGCCCCTACTACGCGGCGGAATTCTCTCTTTGCGTCTTGGCGCCTTTGCGTGAGTCCTTCAGCTTCCGCTCATTTGCTCAAGACCCACAGGAGCCTTGCCGTTTCGCTTCCGGTGTTCCGCCACTGGCTGGGGATTTCGGAGGTCAAGTGGATCAGATCCCCCCTTTGGGCGGTGCAGGTGCCGTGTTCCAGGCGAAAGGCTACGGAGCCTTCCAACACGTAACCGAGCTCTGTGCCTTTTCGGCGGAAAAAGTGGGTGCCCAGGGCGGCTCCCGGAGCCAGCTCCACCAGGTAGGGTTCCAGGGGGGCGTTCCTGTCCAGCGGGGTGAGCAGCTTGATGGTCACTTCCTCGGACGCCAGGTGGGAGGGCTTGAGGATGGAGGCCTCGCTTTCCGTAAGGACGGGGCAGGGCCCTTGTTCTTCCTCTTGTCCGAAAAAGGAACCCACCGGAACTTGCAGGACTTCCGCCATCTTGAGCAGGGCGGGAATGGACGGATAGATGAGGTTGCTTTCCACCTGGCTGATGCTGCTGGGCGTGAGTCCCACCAGCCGCCCCAGCTCGGTCTGGGAAAGCCCCTTCTGGATCCTCAGGTTCTTGAGGCGCCGGCCGATGCCGGCCCGGTCCGCCAGGGCCCCGTCGTGTTCGAAAACCACCTCCGCTCCCTTGGTCCAGTAATGGACGGGCTCTCCCAGGGATTCCACCTCCCGCCTTTCCGCCTTGACCACCGTGAGTGTGGTGGTTCCCCTCTTGATGTTCAATTCGATGACCACCTGGGCGATCTGGTTGAGCTGGGCCCGAAGGCGGGGTGAGTGGGCCTTCTTTTCCATGATCCAGTAAGCCACGGTGTTCAGTTCGTAGAGACGGGGACACGAATGGGTGTAGAACCGCGCCAGGATGTCTTCGCCCCCCCAGAGTTCCTGCATCCCCGTGATGCTTTCGAAGATGAAGCGGACGTCCCCTTCCTGCTCGGCGTGCAGGCCGTAAAGCCGTTCCATGAAGGCGTTCATGTCCTCCGGCGTGTCGAGTCGCTCGATCCGGCAGGGCCACAGGTTGGCGTCGCGCTCGTAGAAGGTGAGAAAGGTGGGGGAGCCACGACCCTTGCCGAAGGTGAAGCAGTCCAGGACGATGAGACCCCGGTGCTGGGCCGTATTTCCCAGGCGGTCCAGAAGGTTTCTCGGTGACCGGTCGAAACTGACGTAGATCACGGGCCTGCCGTCCCGCAAGGAGGCTTCCAGGAAGCGGTGGCAGAAGACGGTGGCCAGGCTGCCCGCATCGTCGTACCAAATCACGTTGTCTCCGATGAGAACGCCTCCGAGAAGCGTATCGAGTCCTTCGATGCCGGAGGATACCGCGCGCAGGTTGGTCATGGTCTGTTCCTCTTCTTTCCCTCAGGCTGGAATGTGCGTTGAAGCTACGCTACCCAACCCGACTGCGGGCGTCAACGAAGGTCTTGGACGGCGTGGTGCGCGGGCGAGATGGCTCCCGCAGGGCGGGGTGTTCGTGCGGCCTGGCAGCTTGATGGAAAATGCTGGGAGTTTCTTCCTTCCTCGTAGCGCAGCCCTAAAGGGCTGCGCTACGAGGAAGAGGCCGTCCGCGACGTTTTCGGACAGGCACCTATGTCGGCAGGAACGGACACCCAATACGCTTGTAGGGGCGAAAGATTTTTCGCCCCTACAGGGTCGGCCTGTCCGGTCGATAACGATTGGGCCGGGGGAAGCCCGCCCGGCCTCCTACGCCTTCGCCTTGCAACGGCCCTTCTGAAGCGGTACAAGAACGTCTTCAAAGGTTTTGCGGGAATGAGACGATGGGTGCGCGGCCCGTTCGTTCGGTCTCGCAGAGACAATCGCGCCTTGCGGCGCTCCCAAAGGGGACCGTGCCCCGGTGTCGGTCCCTTGATCCACGCGTGACGGCCAGGCCCGTCGATCATGCCTATTGGTCGCTGCCGGGCCTCGGTATGGCGGGGGTTGAAGAGCCGGCGGTTTCGGCCGCAGGAGGCGGCAGGTGGACAGGATGAGAAAATGGGCCTTCGTGGTGGCGGCGCCCCAGAGCGGGTCGGGGAAAACCACCGTTACCCTGGCCCTCTTGGCGGCGCTCAGGCGCCGCGGCCTTCGGGTCCAGCCCTTCAAGGTGGGCCCCGACTTCATCGACCCCGGGTTCCACGCGCAGGCTACGGGGCGCATTTCGCGAAACCTGGACGGCTGGATGCTTTCCCGGGACTACAACGTCTCCCTTTTTGAGCGGCTGCTGGCCGAAGCCGACGGCGCCGTGGTGGAAGGGGTCATGGGCCTTTTCGACGGCTACGACGGGGTGTCGGAAGCGGGCAGCACGGCCCAGATGGCCAAGTGGCTCGACCTTCCGGTGCTCCTGGTGGTGGACGCCCGCAGCATGGCCCGGAGCGCCGCCGCCCTGGTCCACGGGTTCGCTTCCTTCGATCCGGGCCTGCGGCTTGCCGGCGTGGTCTTCAACCGGGTGGGAAGCCCGGCCCATTTGGGTTTCCTGAGGGAAGCCATGGAATCCTCCTGCCCGCAGGTATCCGTGTTCGGAGGGATTCCGCGGGAGGATGCGGTGGCGATCCCCGAACGCCACCTGGGGCTTGTTACCGTGGAAGACACGGGCGTGGACGAGGCCTTCCTGGAAAGGCTGGCCCGGGTGGCGGAAGAACACGTGGATCTGGACGGGCTGTTGAGTTGGTCTTGGAGACACCCCCAGCCGGTTCTACCCGCCGGGGAGGCGGTCCATGGAGGGGAAAGCGGGGGAGTCCAATCCGTCCAGGGCGGTTCGGAGCGCCGGTCCAGACCGGATCGGGTGGTTGTGGCCGTGGCCCGCGATGCGGCCTTTTGCTTCTATTATCAGGACAACCTGGATCTTCTGGAGGCGGCGGGCGCCCGCCTTCGGTTCTTTTCCCCGTTGGTTGGGGAGGCCGTTCCGGAGGAGGCCGACGCCGTCTATCTGGGGGGCGGCTACCCGGAAGTTCATGCCGAGAGGCTTTCGGAAAACGGGCCCTTCTTCGAAAGCCTTCGGCGCCTGGCCTCCCGAGGCCGCCCCATCTATGGGGAATGCGGCGGCCTAATGACCCTCAGCCGCTCCATCCAGCTCCTTTCCGGCGAGATCGTTCCCATGGCCGGCCTTCTGCCGTTTCGAACCCGCATGCTCCCGCGCCGGAAGGCCCTGGGCTACGTGGAGGTGGTCCTGACGGAAAACACCCTGCTGGGGCCCCGGGGCACGCGCCTTCGCGGCCATGAATTCCACTATTCGGAGATCGTGGCAGGGGACGAGGCCGCGGGATCTCGCTGCCGACGCGTTTACCGGCTCACCGGCCGAAAATTCCGTTCCGAACGGCCGGAAGGCTATGTGGCGGGATCCGTGCTGGCCAGCTACGTGCACCTCCACTGGGGAAGCTGCCCGCAGGCGGCCCATCACCTGGTGGCCCTTGCCCGATCGGGAGGATCCTCATGACGCGGCGTGCCAAGACCCTCATGTTCCTGGGAACCGGTTCCGATGTGGGAAAAAGCGTTCTGGCGGCGGCCTTCTGCCGCATCTTCAGGCAGGACGGCTTCCGCGTGGCCCCCTTCAAGGCCCAGAACATGGCCCTCAATTCCTTCATCACGCCCCAAGGGGGCGAGATGGGCCGCGCCCAGGTGGTGCAGGCGGAAGCGGCCGGGATCGAGCCGCACGTGGACATGAACCCCATCCTCCTCAAGCCCACCTCCACCATGGGAAGCCAGGTGATCGTCCTGGGAAAGGCCGTGGGCAACTTCTCGGCCAAGGACTATTACGCCTACAAGAAACGGCTCACGGCCGTGGTTCGGGACGCCTTCGAGCGCCTCTCCAAGAATTACGACATCGTGGTGCTGGAAGGCGCGGGCAGTGCGGTGGAGCTCAACCTGAAAGACCACGACCTGGTGAACCTTTCCATGGCCAAGATGGCCCATGCCCCCTCCATCCTGGTGGGCGACATCGACCGGGGCGGGATCTTTGCGGCCCTTCTGGGATCCTACCTGCTCATGGAGCCGGACGAGCGGGACCTCATCGCCGGCTTCCTGGTGAACAAGCTTCGGGGGGACCCCGACCTGTTCCTTCCCGGCGTGGAGATCCTGGAACGGCGTTCCGGAAAGCCCGTCCTGGGCGTGGTGCCCCACTTCGACCACATCGCCCTCCCCGAGGAGGACAGCGTGGCCCTGGGGCGGCGCATGGGCTCGGGGCCGAAGGAATCGTCCGGACAAAGACCGTCCATCGGCGTGGTGCGCCTTCCCTTTGTTTCCAACTACACCGATTTCGACTGCCTGGAGCACGACCCGGGCGTGGATCTGGTCTATTTCGACCGACCGGGGGACGTGTTCCGCTTCGATGCCGTGATCCTTCCTGGAAGCAAGAACACCATCGAGGACCTGCTGGCCCTGGAACGAAGCGGCATGGCCGACGCCCTGCGCGCCTACTTCAAGGCCGGAGGCGTGGTGGTGGGGATCTGCGGCGGCTACCAGATGCTGGGGGAGCGGATCACGGATCCCCACGGGGTGGAGAGCCGGGTGCGGGAAACGGCGGGTCTGGGGCTTCTTCCCATGACCACGGAGATGGCCTCCGAGAAGGTGACGACCCAGGTCACGGCCCGGCTGCATCCGGACAACAGGCTGGGATTGGGTGGGGTTTCCCCCTCCATGGTTCTCTCCGGCTACGAAATCCACATGGGCCGAAGCCGGCCCCTGAGCCCCGAGGCGGCCCCGTGTTTTCGCATCCTCTCCCGCAACGGCCGGGCCGTTTCCGCAGCCGATGCCGACGACGGTTTCTCCTCGGCCGACGGCCGGGTCTGGGGGACCTATCTCCATGGGATCTTCGACAACGACGCCTTCCGGCGGGCTTTTCTTTCCCTGCTGGCGGAAAAGCGGGATGGCCGCGGGCTTTCCTTCGGGATTTCCAACTACGGCCGGTGGAAGGACGCCCAGTACGATCTTTTGGCCGATCATGTGCGGAGCCACTGCGATATGGAGCGTATCTACCGGATCGTGGGGATCTGAAGAAGAAGGGGTAGGGGATAAGGGATATGGGATAGGGGGTATGGGGTAAGGGATATGGGAAAGGGGAAAGGTAAAAGGTAAAAGGGGAAAGGGGGATGGGGGTGCGGTTGGCCCCACATGCGTTGGGGTTTGTAGAGGAGCCTTTTTCGGTGGACGGCGGAGCGGGGCGCCCATGACCTTTTCGGTTTCTCACCTGTTGCTCGCCTGGCTGGCGGATCTGCTGCTGGGGGATCCTCCTTCGTGGCCGCATCCGGTGCGCTGGATCGGACGGCTCATCGAAAGGGCGGAGAGCTTCTTTTACCTGGAAACCGGCGACGGGGGCCGTCCCCGTCTGGAGGCGGGCTCCGACGGGACGCCGGACGGGAGGCTCCGTGTTCTGGGCGCGGCGTTCTGGCTCACCGTGGTGGGGGCGGTGGGAGCAGCCGTAACGGGCGCTCTGCTGCTGCTTCACTGGATCCATCCTTTCCTTTCCGGCCTCTTGGGTGTCTGGATCGCCTACACCTGCCTGGCCACGCGAAGCCTCCATGACGAATCCGCGGCGGTGGCCCGGGCACTTGGCGAGGGTCGGCTGGAAGATGCCCGGGGGCTTCTTTCCCGCATCGTGAGCCGCGAGACGGCCCATCTGGATGAGGAAGGCATCTGGAGGGCCCTGTTGGAAACGGTTTCCGAAAACCTTTCCGACGGGGTGGTGGCGCCTCTTTTCTACCTGGCCCTAGGCGGACCCGTGGGCGGGCTCCTTTACAAGACGGTCAACACCCTGGATTCCATGGTGGGATACAGGAATGAACGCTACCGGGACTTCGGATGGTGCGCGGCCCGCATGGACGATCTTTTCAACTGGATTCCGGCAAGACTCACCGCCTTGCTCCTCCTGGCGGCGGGAGCCGTCTGGGGCCTGGACCGGCGACGCGGTTGGGCCGTGGTGCGGCGGGACGCCCGAAAGCACAAGAGCCCCAATGCGGGCTTTCCGGAAGCGGCGGCCGCCGGGCTTTTGGGGGTGCAGCTGGGGGGCCCGGGGATCTATTTCGGCCGCACGGTGGAAAAACCCATCCTGGGAGACCCCGTGGCGGCACCAAACGAGAAGGCCTTTCGCCTCATGACCCGCCTTCTTTTCACCACGTCCGCCCTGGCGGCCCTTTCGGCCGCCCTGGTGCGCGGGGTTTGGGGGTGATGAGTGACGAGTAATGAGTAATGAGTAATGAGTGACGGGTGACGAGTGAGGGGTGACGAGTGACGAGTGACGAGTGACGAGTGATGGGTCACGGGTCACGGACTACGGACTACGGATTACGGATCACGGACTACGGGGGATGGAAGAAGGGCGGGGTTTGGGCGGTGCGTCCACATGGGGCAAGGGATGGGGAGCGATTAGCGGAAATATGAAGAGAATCCACGGTGGAAACGTTTACGAGGTTGCCCGGCGTCTGGGATGCGCTCCGGAGGACATCCTGGATTTCAGCGCCAGCATCAATCCCCTGGGCCCGCCTCCGGGGCTGCTGAATGCCCTGGTGGCCGCCTACGGACGCCTGCAGCACTATCCGGACATCCACAACCGGACCCTGGTGGACGCCTTGGCCCGGCGCCACCACGTCCGCCCGGAGCAGGTGGTGGTGGGAAACGGGTCCACGGAACT
>JACIYN010000023.1 GCA_014359885.1 Desulfacinum sp. | reverse complement strand
CGGCTCTGCGGCTACCAGGGAACCGAAGAGGTGGATCTGGCGGTCGCTTTCGAGTTGCTCCATGCCGCCACGCTCCTCCATGACGATGTGGTGGACAATGCCGAGATGCGCCGCCAACAGCCCGCCGCCAACACCCTCTGGGGAAACCCGGCGGTGGTGCTCATCGGAGACTTTCTCTATTCCCAGGCCATCCGAACGACCGTCCGTTACGGGGATCTGCGCATACTGGAAGTTTTCTCGGCCACCACCACCCGCATTGCGGAGGGCGAGGTCTTGCAGCTCATCCACTCGGACGACCTGGAAACGGACGAGGCCGCCTACATGGAGGTGATCACCCGAAAGACAGCGGACCTCATGACCGCCGCGTGCCGGATCGGCGCCATCTACGCCGGGGCCGGACCCGAGGAGGAAACGGCTCTGCGGGACTTCGGGCACAATCTGGGCATCGCCTTTCAGCTGACGGACGATGCGCTGGACTATGTGGGCACGGTGGGTGAGCTGGGAAAGCCGGTGGGAAACGATTTGCAGGAAGGCAAGGCCACCCTGCCGCTCATCCACGCCCTGACCAAGGCCGACGAAGGCCAGCGCGACCTCATCCGCAGGATCTTTCTGTCCGAGACGGCCATCCGAAAAGAGCAGATCGAAGCGGTTCAGAGACTGGTGCTGGATTTGGGGGGCGTGGACTACACCTTCCAGAGGGCCGCCGGGCATCTGGAACGAGCCCGGGAAAGCCTGGAGATTTTCGCCGACGGCCCTGCCAAATCCACGCTCCTGGACATCACCGACTATGTTCTGTGCCGCCGCTCCTGAGGGACCTTCGGCGTCCGTTCCCGTCCTTGTCTCCTCTTTCACGTCGTGATAAAGGTTGCCACGATCTGTGCCGATAACCTCGCCCGGCGCGCGGGGTTTTCTTTGCGAAAGGAAGAGGCGCGTGGCGGACCCTTTTCTGCACGAGGATTTCACGACCTACTGCCCTTTGTTCTTGTCCCTGAAGGACCGGCGTTGCCTGGTGATCGGCGGCGGGACGGTGGCGGAGCGGAAGGCCCGTCGACTGCTGGAGCACGGGGCCTGCGTGGAGGTGGTGGCCCAACGTCTCAATGTCTGGTGGAGGGAGCAGGCCTCCCGGGGAAAGGTGCACTGGATCGCCACCGGCTACGAGCCCCATCAGCTGGAGGGAGCGGCCCTGGTTTTCGCCGCCACCAGCGACCGCGCCTTGAATCGCCGGGTGGCTGAAGATGCCCGGAACCGGGGGATATGGTGCAACATGGCCTCCGACCCCCGGTGGGGGTCCTGCCTGGTGCCGGCCTCCTTCCGGCGGGGGCCGCTGACCGTGGCGGTGAGCACGGCCGGCCTGAGCCCCGCCGTGGCCCGGTTGGTCCGGGAAAGGCTGGAAAGGGAATTCGGGCCGGAATGGGAGGTCTATCTGCACTTTCTCGGGAGGCTGCGGCGGGCGGTCCAGGCGCGCAGCGCCGATTCCGAGCGGAACCAGGAATGGTTTCGAGCCGTGGTCCAATTGCCCATCCTGGAATGGATTCGACAAGAGCGCTTCCGGGAGATTCCGGCGGCGGTGAGCCGCGTGGGCGGCGGAGTGCTGGGGGAGCCTGAAATCGAGCGGGAATGGGAAGCGGCATGGAAAGCGTTCTTCTGACCCTGGCGGTGACCTTCTATTGCGTGGGGACCGTGGGGTATCTCATCTTTCTTGTTCGGGACCGGGAGGGGGTGCACAAGGCGTCCTGGAGCGTGCTTGTGGCGGGAGCCCTGTGCCACGGGGCGGCCATTGTCCTGCGTTCCCTGGAAAAGGGGCACCTGGCGGTCACCACCAGTTCGGAGGCCCTGTCCTTTTTTGCGTGGTTCCTCGTCCTCGCCTACCTGATTCTTTCCCAGCGCTTGAGGTTGCGCATCCTGGGGAGCTTCGTCTCTCCGTTGGCGGCGGTCTTCATGTTCGGATCCACCCTGCTGCCCACCCGGTTCATCCCTTCAGGGTCCCTTTTCAAAAGCACCTGGGTGGTGGTCCACGTGGCCGCCCTTTTCGCCGCCAATGCCCTTTTCGCCGTGGCCTTCGCCGCGGCCATCATGTACCTGCTCCAGGAACGGGCCATCAAGCAAAAGCGGCTGGGACACCTCTACGCGCGGCTGCCGTCGCTGGAACGGCTGGATCGGATCAACCACATCTGCCTGCTCATCGGGTTTCCGCTCATGACCGTCGGCCTGCTGGCCGGCTTCCTCTATGCCAGCACCGTCTGGAAGTCGCCGTGGAACTGGGACCCCAAGGAGATCTTCGCCCTCCTGACCTGGTTGATCTATGCCGTGCTGCTCCATGAACGGCTGGCCGTGGGCTGGAGGGGGCGCCGCGCCGCCTGGCTGGCCATTTTCGGATTTTCCGCCGTGCTCGTCACCTTTCTCGGGGTGAACCTCTTTTTGGAGGGGCACCACACGATCTTTGTCGAATAAGAGGTCAGCGCCATGGACATCTATCTCATCGGCATGAACCATAAGACGGCGCCCGTGGCCCTGAGGGAACGTCTCGCCCAGGTGTGTCGCCTGGACCAAAGCCCCCTGGAAAAGGTCCGCCAGTGCCGGGCGGTGGATGAGCTCTTCTACCTGTCCACCTGCAACCGGGTGGAATTTCTCTTCACCACGTCCGACGGTGGCCGGGCGCTGGAGGAGGTGCGGGAGCTCATGTTTGCCCACGTGGGGCTGCCCCGGCCTCAGCTGGAAGCCCACACCTACGTGCACCACAACCTGGAGGCGGTGCGCCACCTGTTCCGCGTGGCCTCCAGCCTGGATTCCATGGTGGTGGGAGAGCCCCAGATCCTGGGCCAGATCAAGGACGCCTACCGGGAGGCCACCCGCCACAAGACCGTGGGCGTGGTTCTCAACCGCCTGCTGCACAAGACCTTTTCCGTGGCCAAACGGGTCCGCACGGAGACCAACATCGGCTGCCATGCCGTTTCCATCAGCTATGCCGCCGTGGAACTGGCCCGGAAGATCTTCGGCGAACTGAAGGACAAGCGGGTCCTGCTCATCGGCGCCGGGGAAATGGCGGAACTGGCCGCTCAACACCTGTTGGCGCAGGGGGTCCGGGACATGGTGGTGGTCAATCGGACCCTGGCCCGGGCCATGGACCTGGCCGCCCGGTTCCGCGCCTCCACGGCCCCCTTCGAGAACCTTCCGGAGACGCTCCTGGATGTGGATATCGTGGTCAGCTCCACCGGGGCGGTGGACCCCATCGTGACCTATCGGGACCTGAAGCCCAGGATGCGCCGCAGGAAGAACCGGCCGCTCTTTTTCATCGACATCGCCGTGCCCCGGGACATCGATCCGGAAGTGAACCGGCTGGACAACGTGTATCTCTACGACATCGACGATCTGAAGGGCATTGTGGACCTCAACCTCACGGAGCGGCGCCAGGAGGCCCAGAAGGCGGAGCACATCATCGAATCGGAGACCTTCCGGTTTCACCAGTGGCTTCAGACCCTGGACGTGGTGCCCACCATCATCGCCCTGCGCCGCAAGGCGGAAGCCATCCGCCAGGCGGAGCTCAAGAAGACCTTTTCCCAGCTTCCCGACTTGGGAGAAAAGGAACGACGGGCCATCGCCGTCTTGACGGACTCCATCCTCCGAAAGATGCTGCACGACCCCATCGTCTTCCTCAAGAACAAATCCACGCGGGAATCCAAACGGCTCTTTGTGGACTTCACCCAGCAGCTCTTCAACCTGAACGAAGAGCGGGGGCAGTCCGCCCCGTCCCTTGACTCCGGAGAAGGATAGTGATATGAGCAAATTAACTGCTTGAAACATAAGGGAAAGTCGTTTCCATGGCAGACATCATTGAATTCGGCAGGCGGTGCGAAAGCCTCAAATCCGAGAAGGACGCGGAGGTCCGCCGGCGCAAGGTGGAGGCCCTGCGCAAGATCTTTCAGTGCACCCGGTGTGCCTTCAAGTGCGCCAAATGCGGAACTCAGCTGGACGAAGGCGATCGAATGGACGGAAAGTATGCCGGTCCGTATCCCTTCTGCCGCACCTGCCAAGAGGAATACATGGAGTATCGGGCCAGGCGGGACGGTGTCCAGGACCGCCCCAGGTATTACTGGCACAACAGCCTGTGGATGCAGGTGTGGGACAGCTGGCTGGAGCACCAGCGGGTGCTGGACCAATACCGACGGAGCAAGGAGTTCCTGCAGTTAGTGCAGGAAGTGGAAGATCTTCTGGGAAAATAATTGAGAAGAAGGAGCCCTCCCATGATTGGTGGAATCGGAATGCCTGAACTGCTCGTGATCCTGGTGATCGTGCTGATTATCTTCGGGGCGGGAAAGCTGCCCGAGATCGGCGCCGGTCTCGGCAAGGGCATTCGAAATTTCAAGAAGGCGACGCAAGAGGCCGAACTGCCTGAGCAGAAGGCGGAACCGGTGGAAAAGATCGAATCCGCCCAGGCCTCGGCGGAATCGGAGAAGAAAGCGAGCTGAAAGCCCGAAACCGGACGGCGGATTGGGTGTTCGGACCGACCCGGCACAGTTCTTGACGTGCAAGAGAACCGCGAATGAACGCGAATAGACGCAAAGGAGTCTTTTCCTCGATCGTTCAGTGGAAGGACGGGGCGACGGAAAATCGCCCCGTTTTTGTTTAGAAGGGAATGTCGTCGTCCGGCGGAGTGGACATCTCGGGGAGCGCGTCGGGAAACGGAGCGTCGCTGTTCGTCTTGGGGCGTCCCTGGGTCCTTTGGTAGGAGCCCTGGGGCGCCTGGGTTCCCTCGGAGGCGTCCCGCCCGCTGTCCAGAAAGCCCACGTCGGATGCCACGATCTCGGTGGTGTAGCGGCGTACCCCCTGGGCGTCCTCCCACTGGTTGGTGCGGAGCCGGCCCTCCACGTACACCAGCCGGCCTTTGGCCAGGTAATTGCCGCAGGCTTCCGCCTGCTTGCCGAAGACCACGATGCGGTGCCATTCCGTCCGGTCCTCCCAGTTGCCTTCACCCACGGGTACTCGTTCGTTGGTCGCCAGGTTGAAGCGGACCACGGGAGTGCCGCTTTGGGTGTAGCGGATGTCGGGATCGGCTCCCAGACGGCCGATGAGAATGACTTTATTCATTGTTTTGGCCATGATGTCCCTCGTGTAAGGTATGTGAAAACATTGGCGCCAATTTGCGTCCATTCGTGGTCCTCATTGGAACTGGTTCTCTATATCATAGGACGCCGATGGCCAACAAGACAGCGTTGACTCGGGGGGTGAAAGTGGCTACACTCTCGCTCTGGACAAAATTTGCAATCTTTTTTAGGCACTTATAAAAAAGATGGGAGCGCCCATGCGCCATGTGCGAACCGTTCTCTTCTACCTCACGCTGGTGATTTCCACGATCGTCCTGGGCTTGTCCGCCATCGGCATCGTGCTCGCCACCCGCCGGAGCGACTGGGCCCATTTGTGCGGCCGGATCTGGGGAAACATCAACCTTTGGGCCGCCGGGGTCCGGGTGGAGGTGATGGGCTTGGAGCGGCTCAAGCCCTACCGGCCGGCGGTCTATGCCGCCAACCATCAGAGCTGGTTCGATATCTTCGCCATTCTCGGCAAACTCCCCGTCCAGTTCCGGTGGTTGGCCAAGGAAGAGCTCTTCAGGATCCCGCTGTTTGGTCATGCCATGCGGATGATCGGCTATATTCCCATCGATCGGGCGGACCGGAAAAAGGCCTTCGAGAGCCTGGAAGAAGCATCCCGGCGGGTGCGGGAAGGAACGTCCATCGTCATCTTTCCGGAAGGCACCCGCAGCAGGGACGGCGTGATCCAGCCCTTCAAGAAGGGGGGCATCATCCTGGCCATCAAATCGGGCCAGCCCATTGTTCCCGTCAGCTTGAGCGGCTCCCACGCGATCCTGCCCAAGGGCGGGTGGCTGGTTCGGCCGGGGCGTATCCGCATGACCATCGGGGATCCCATCGAAACGGCGGGATTCACCATGGAGGACCGGGATGAGGTGATCTTTCTGGTGCGCGAAGCCATCCGCAAGTATCTGACGGTTCAGGAAGGCGGCGTCCTGGAGGCGGAATCCACGGATACGGAGGTTCGCTCGGCGGCATCATGAATCCCATGGAACCCTCCCGTTTGCCCCTCAAGGTCGTTCCGCTGGGCGGCTTGGGTGAGATCGGCCTCAACATGATGGTCGTGGAATACGGCGACACCATCGTGGTGGTGGATGCGGGCCTCATGTTTCCCGAAGAGGACATGCTGGGCATCGACATCGTCATCCCAGACTTCACTTATCTTCGGGAGAACCGCAACAAGGTGCGGGCCCTGGTGGTCACCCACGGCCATGAGGATCACATCGGGGCCATTCCCTTTCTCATCCGGGAGTTTCCCATCCCCATCTACGCCACCCGCCTCACGCTGGCCCTCGTGGAGGAAAAGCTGAGGGAGCACAAACTGCTGGAAAGAACCGTCCTGCACACGGTGCGTCCCCGCGACGTCTTCTCCATCGGTCCCTTCGACATCGAGTGCATTCAGGTCTGCCACAGCATCCCGGACGGTGTGGGCCTGGCCATCCGAACGCCCCAGGGAGTCCTCATCCATTCGGGGGATTTCAAACTGGATCAAACCCCCATCGACGGGCGACGCTTGGATGTGGCTCGTTTCGGCCACTACGGGGAGCAGGGCGTCCTGGCCCTCTTTTCCGACTCCACCAACGTGGAAAGGGAAGGCTATACCCTGTCGGAAAAGGACATCGGGCACACCTTTCGGGAGATCTTCCGGGAGTGTACGGGGCGGATCATCGTGGCCGTCTTTGCCAGCAACCTGCACCGCATTCAGCAGGTGCTCCATCTGGCCCGGGACTTCGACCGGAAGGTCTTTTTCAGCGGCAAGTCCATGGTGACCAATGTGCGGATCGCCCGGGAGCTGGGCTATCTGGATTTCGACCCGGAAAACGAGGCCACCTTGGCCGAACTGCAGCGCCTCCCGGACCATCGTGTGCTCATGCTCACCACGGGCAGCCAGGGCGAGCCCATGAGCGCGCTCACCCGCATGGCCTTCAACGTGCATCGGAAGCTGTCCATCAAGCCGGGGGACACGATCATTTTGAGTTCCAAGTTCATACCCGGCAATGAGCGGGCCATCCAGAACATCATCAACCACCTGTACCGGCAGGGTGCGGAGGTCATCCACGAACAGGTCAAGGACATTCACGTGAGCGGCCATGCCTACCGGGAAGAGCTCAAGATGATGCTCAACCTGGTGCGCCCCACCTATTTTGTGCCCATCCACGGGGAATACCGGCATCTGGTGAAGCACAAGCAGCTGGCTCAGCAGGTGGGGCTTCCGCCGGAAAACTGCTTCATCGTGGAAAACGGCGACGCCGTCACCTTCGTGGACGGCCGGGCGGCCGTTCACAAGCAGGCGGAAACGGGCCGGGTCTTCGTGGACGGCAAGGGCGTGGGAGACGTATGCGACCTGGTCCTTCGGGACCGGCGCCATCTGTCCGAGGACGGGATGGTCCTGGTTACGCTGGTGATCAACAAGGAGCACCGGGAGGTGCTCAACGGACCCGACGTGGTGAGCCGGGGCTTCATCCTGGAGGAAACCAAGCCGGAGATCCTGGAAGGGGCCCGATGTCTCATCCTCGATCTGCTGGAGCGCTACCAGGCGGAGGGGGAGATGATGGACTGCGGGGATTTTCAGCTGGAGATCCGCCGCGAACTGAAGCGTTTTTTCCAGAAGGTGCTGGAACGGCGCCCCTTCATCTATCCCATCGTTGTGGAAATTTAGGAAAGATCCCCCGTGGAACACAAGAAGCGAGAGATTTGGGCCCTGGTCATCCTGACGGTCACCGTCCTGGTGGGGTGCAGCCTGGTGTCCTTCGATCCGGCGGATCCCACCTTTTTCGGATCGTCCGCCGGCCATGGCTCAACGCGCAACTGGGTGGGGGCCTTGGGAGCCAACCTGGCCTGGTGTCTCTTCTTTCTTTTGGGCGTGGGGGCCTATGCGCTGCCGGCCGTGGGCCTGTGGCTCGGCTACGCCTTCCTTCGCGGACAGGACCCCTTGCCCTACGGCCGACTCCAGGTCCTGGGCCTCGCCCTGCTCCTTTTGAGCCTCATCGGCCTGGCCGCCCTCCACGGCTCCAGAATCACCTTCCTGGGGACTGAAGTGCTGGCCGGCGGCCAGATCGGGGCGCTCATGGCCGCCTTTCTTCGAGACCGGGTCAATGACCTGGGTGCCCATGTCCTCCTGGGAAGCCTCTTTCTCATCTCCCTGATCCTTTCCACGCCCTTTTCCCTGAAAGCCGCCGGAAGAAAGTTTCTCGATCTTTTTCGCTGGATCGGCGCCAAAATCGTTTCGTTGCCACCGCTGAGATCCCCGGGGAATCCCCGGGAAGAAAGATCGGCCGTGCGGATTACGAAGGCGAAATCCCAGGCGACCGGGAAAAAGCGGCAGACGTCCCCGAACCCTGAGCCGCCCGCCGCCGTTCGTCCCCAGCCCTCCAAGGACGACAAGCCGGTGCAGCTGGCCGCGGTTTCCGGACGGTACGCTCTTCCCGCCATCAACCTTCTGGACTTCTACGACGCCGAGGACGCCCAGCCCGATCCCACCCTGTTGGAGGAGAAGGCCCGGGTGCTGGAAGAAAAACTGGCCGATTTCGGGGTGCAGGGACAGGTGGTGGGCATCAGCCCGGGCCCCGTGATCACCATGTACGAATACGCCCCGGCGCCTGGCATCAAGATCAGCCGCATCGTGGGCCTGGCCGACGATCTCTCCATGGCCCTCCGGGCCGAGAGCGTGCGGGTGGTGGCCCCCATCCCCGGAAAGGCGGCCATCGGGATCGAGATCCCCAACGAACGGCGGGCAGCCGTTTCCTTGCGCTCCATCATCGAATCGAAACCCTTCGCATCGTCCACCTTCCCACTCACCCTGGCTCTGGGAAAAGACATCACCGGCCAACCGGTGGTCACCAACCTGACACGGATGCCGCACCTGCTCATCGCCGGCGCCACGGGAACCGGAAAATCCGTGTGCATCAACGCCATGCTCCTGAGCCTGCTCTACCGGAATACCCCCGAGACGCTTCGGCTGCTCATGATCGATCCCAAGCGGATCGAACTGAGCAGCTACGAAAAGATCCCCCATCTGCTCCATCCCGTGGTGACGGAGCCCAAGATGGCCACCCGCGCCCTCCGCTGGGCGGTGCAGGAGATGGAACTGCGCTACAAGCTGCTGGCGGACAAGAACGTTCGCAACATCGAAAGCTACAACCGGCTGATGAGCAAGGCGGACCCGCGCAAGGAAAGCCCGGAACCCGCCGAGACGGAAAACGGGACCGTTCTGGACCACCACCACCTGCCCTACATCGTGGTGGTGATCGACGAGCTGGCGGATCTCATGATGGTGGCCTCCCGGGAAGTGGAAGAATACATCACGCGGCTGGCCCAGATGGCCCGGGCGGCGGGGATCCACCTGATCCTGGCGACCCAGCGCCCGTCGGTGGACGTACTCACTGGGATCATCAAGGCCAACATCCCGACCCGCATCTCTTTCCAGGTGTCTTCCAAGGTGGATTCCCGGACGATCCTGGACACCAACGGGGCCGAGACCCTTCTGGGGGCGGGCGACATGCTCTTCATGCCGCCGGGGACGGCCAAGCTCCAGCGGATCCAGGGCGCCTTCGTCTCGGACGCGGAAGTGCAGAGGGTCACGTCCTTTTGGAAGGGCCAGCAACTGGGTGACGATCCCATGGCGGATCGGGTGAATTTCGAGGATGCGGGTGTGGCCCAGGACATTCCCGACGATGAACTGGACGAGAAATACGAGGAAGCCGTCCGACTGGTGGTGGAAACCCGGCAGGCATCCATTTCCATGATCCAGCGCCGGCTTCGAATCGGCTACAACCGGGCGGCCCGCATGATCGAGATCATGGAGCAGCAGGGCATCGTGGGACCCTCGGACGGCAGCAAGCCCCGGGAGGTCCTGGTCCCCAAGGACGGCTTCGAATCGTAAAAAGCACCCGGAAGGTCTCATGAACCGGAAAACATACGGAATCGGACTTTGCGCCTTTCTCGCTCTGTGGGCGTTCCTTGCCGCAAGTCCTGCGCCCATTTCGGCGGAAACAGCCGCCCAGGCCACCGCGCAGGACCTCCTGCGCCTGACCGAAGAGCGCTATCGCAACGTCCGGGCCTACACGGCGGACTTCGTCCAGTGGACCACCTCCGTGGCGGCTTCCAGCATCACAACGGAAGCCCGCGGCACCTTCTATTTCCAAAAACCGCAACGGATGCGGTGGGAATATACGGAACCGGACCGGCAGGTGTTCGTCACCGTCGGGGACGTGGCCTGGCTCCACGTGCCGGACGAGGACCAGATCTCTCTGTTCGACGCCGACCAGATGCGCCGTTCGCCCATCATGCGTACCCTGCTGGAAGGAACCTTCGATCTCCAGGATTCCTTCGAGGTCAGCATGGACGCCGACGCCTCCACCGACGAAAACGCCGTCCTGATCCTGCGCCCCCGGGAAGAGGATCCCCAGGTCCAGTCCCTGCGCCTGTGGATCCGCACCGAAGATTACCTGGTTTGGCAGATGGAGGTTCGGGACGCCCTGGGGAACGTCAATCGCCTTCGCTTCACCCATCACCGGGAGATGGCTTCCCTGCCTTTCGCGCTCTTTCAATTCAGCGTCGGGCCGAACACGCTGGTGATCGACCCGTCGGGACGCAAACTGGAACCGGAAGAAATTTCGGCCCTCCAACGGGCCGTATCCCCATAGAGAAAGGAAGTCACAATGACGGAATCCCGAAATCTTGTGGATGCCATCCGGAAGCTCAAGGAGACCCGCAAGGCCATCATCCTGGCCCACAACTACCAGCCCGCGGAGATCCAGGAAGTTGCCGATCTTACCGGTGATTCGCTGGAATTGAGCCGGCAGGCGGCGGAAACCGATGCCCAGGTGATCGTCTTTTGCGGCGTGCACTTCATGGCGGAGACGGCGGCCATCCTCAACCCCGATAAGGTCGTGCTGCTGCCCAACATCCAGGCCGGATGCGCCATGGCCGACATGATCAACGCCCGGGACGTGGGGCGTGTGGCCGAAGAACATCCGGGCGTGCCCATCGTCACCTACGTCAATTCCACGGCGGAAGTGAAAGCGGAAAGCACCATCTGCTGCACGTCAGCCAACGTGAACGGCGTGGTGGCCTCCTTCACGGACGCGCAGACCCTCTACCTGATCCCGGATCAGAACCTGGCCTTGTATGCGGCCCGGCACACATCCAAAAAGATCCTCTACTGGAAGGGCTACTGCCCGGTCCATCACAACCTGACGGCGGAGACGGTCCGCTCGCGCAAGAAGCAGTATCCGAAGGCCGTCTTTCTGGCCCACCCGGAATGCCGGCCGGAAGTCCTGGAGCTGGCCGACGTGGTCACCAGCACCTCGGGCATGCTGCGCTATGTGCGGGAAAGCGACCGCGACACCTTCATCATCGGGACCGAAGTGGGAATCCTGCACCCCATGCGACGGGACAATCCCGGAAAGACCTTCCTGCCCGTCTCCGAAGACATGGTGTGTCCGGACATGAAGAAGACCTCCCTGGAGGATGTGCTTCGAAGCCTGGAGACCCTCTCGCCCCGCATCCAGGTGCCGGAGGAGGTCCGGGTGCGGGCCCTGCAGGCCGTGGAACGCATGCTGGCCATTTGAAGCCTCGGAGGAACCATGACGAAGGGGGGCTCGGCAACCCGTCCTTTGGTGGCCCTGACCATGGGGGACCCCAGCGGCGTGGGCCCGGAGGTGCTCGTACGGGCGCTTTCCGACCCCATGGTCGGCGAGTGCTGCCGCCCGTTGGTGCTGGGGGATCTGACCGCTCTGGAGCGTGCGGCCCGCCTGGTGGATGTCGCCCTTCCCTTCCGGCCGGTGGGCGATGTGAATGAAATCCGGCCCGGGGAAGGGGGGATCCCCGTCTTTCGACCCTCCCGGCTCGAAGAAGGCCAGATCCCCTACGGGCGTCCTTCGGTCGAGGCCTGCCGAGCCACCATCGGCTACATCGAGGCGGCCGTCCACCTGGCCCTGGAGGGGCGTGTGGCCGCCGTGGTGACGGGCCCCATCAACAAGGAAGCCCTGCACAGAAGCGGTTTTTCGTTTCCCGGCCACACCGAGTTTCTCCAGCACCTGTGCGGCACGCCCCGGGTGGTGATGATGCTGGCGGGGCCGCGGCTGCGCGTGGCGCTGGTGACCATCCACTGCGCCCTGCGCGAGGTGCCCGAACGTCTTACGGCTGCCGCCGTCGAAGAGACGATCCGCATCACCCTGGAAGCTCTCCGAAGGGATTTCGGCATTCCACGGCCCCGGCTGGCCGTGGCGGGTGTCAATCCCCATGCCGGTGAGGCCGGCCGGTTCGGAACAGAGGAGAAGGAACTCATCGAGCCGGTGGTCCGGTCCCTCGATGCCGTCTGCGGGCCCGGGTGCGTGCTGGGGCCTTATCCACCGGACACCGTCTTCACCCGGGCCTATCACGGGGAGTTCGACGCCGTGGTGGCCATGTATCACGACCAGGGGCTCATCCCTGTCAAGCTGGTCCACTTCGATGAAGCCGTCAACGTGACGCTGGGCCTTCCCATCGTTCGGACCTCCGTGGATCACGGCACGGCCTACGACATTGCTGGTCAGGGGAAGGCCCGGGCGTCCAGCCTCATCCACGCCGTCCGGACCGCTGTATCCATGGCGCGCTTTCGGTCCCTTGGGCAGGCGGGCATACCCGGCTGACGATCAGTGCCGTTCCTGTGCCGTTCCAAATGGATGCAGGAACGGGCCGAGCAAGGGCGTTCTGGGGAAGCGAAGAAAGGCGCGACGATCCATGCCTCGTTGCACGGTCCTTGTAGGGGCGAATGATTATTCGCCCCTACGGTTCGCGCGCACGAACGGAACGAGGTGGCGTTTCAAGACGAACCGCCGGCGGGGATGACGGCCATGGCGAAGGAAGGCGAAGGACTCGGGCGGCTGATCCGCATCCGGGGGGCCCGTCAGCACAACCTGAAGAACATCGACCTGGATCTTCCCAAGGACTCCCTCATCGTGGTGACGGGCGTGAGCGGATCCGGCAAGTCCACGCTGGCCTTTGACGTCCTGCACGCGGAAGGATGCCGCCGCTATCTGGATGCGTTTCTTCCGGCCTCCCGATTCGCCTTCGGGGCTCCCTGGCGCCAGGAAAGACCGGACGTGGACGTCATCGAGGGACTCAGCCCCACGGTGGCCATCCAGCACAGGCGTCTTCCGGCCGATCCCCGGTCCACCGTGGGAACGGTCACGGAGATCAGCGATTTTCTGAGGATCCTCTATGCCCGGCTAGGCACCGTCACCTGTCCCGCCTGCCGCGTTCCCATCCGCGCCCACACCATTCCCGAGATGGTGCAGGAGGTTCAGCGCCTCCCCGAAAAGAGCCGCCTTCTCGTTCTGGCGCCGCTGGCTCCCGTGGCGGCCGCCGATCTGGGAAAGACCCTGGTGCGCCTCCGCCGGGAGGGTTTTGCCCGGGTCCGGTTCGAGGGACGGGTGCATCTCCTGGACCCCCTTCCCACTCTCCCCAGGCGAAGGATCTACGACCTGCAAGTGGTGGTGGACCGGCTGGTGCTCACAAGGGACGCGGCGCGCAGGCTGGCCGATTCCCTGGAACTGGCCGCTCAGCTGGGTCGGGGGACGGCCGGTGTGGCGGTCCTGGACGGCGGAGAGGTCTACTTTTCCCAAAACCGGGTGTGCGGCCGGTGCGGGTGGGAAGCCCCCGAGCCCACGCCGCAGCTCTTTTCCCACTTTCATCCGGAGGGCGCATGCCCGAGTTGCCAGGGGTTGGGTTATGGGCAGAAGGCGAAGCCCGCCAGGGGGAAGTCTTCGGCAGAGGAGGCACCCCACTGGGAGGGTGAGCCCTGCGGGTCCTGCAAGGGTTCGCGCCTGAACCAGCGGGCGCTCTCCGTTCTGCTGGACGGGTGCTCCTTCGGGGAGGCGGGTGCCCTGGATCTCCCGGCCTTTCGCCGATGGATGGAAAACCTTTCGGTGGAGCCCGCCAAGGAAGCGGTGGCTTCCGGACCCCGCCGCGAAATCCTCCGGCGGGTGGACGCCCTTCTGGATCTTGGGCTGGACTATCTCCATATCGGCCGGGGGGCCGGCACCCTCTCCAGCGGAGAAGCCCAGCGGTTGCGTCTGGCCCAGCAGCTCAACACCCCCCTGTCCGGCGTGCTCTATCTGTTGGATGAACCCAGCGTGGGGCTTCACGCGCGCGATCGTGAACGCCTTCTGCGGACGCTTTTTCGATTTCGCGATGCCGGGAACACGGTGCTTCTGGTGGAGCACGATCTGGAGGTGCTTCGGTGGGCGGACCACGTGGTGGACCTGGGGCCGGGCGGCGGAACCGAAGGGGGGAGGGTGCTCTACAGCGGCCCTCCGGAGGAGCTCGTGCGCTGCGAAGCGTCCCTCACCGGGCGATACGCCGGCGGAGCCAAGAAGCTGGGGTTTGAAAGGGTTTCGTCTTGGGCGGCGCAAGGCCATGGCGTTTTGCGCCTGACGGGAGCGAAGGGGCGCAACCTGAAAAACGTCAGCGTGGCTTTCCCTCTGGGGCGGCTCACGTGTGTGACCGGCGTCTCCGGATCGGGAAAGACGAGTCTGGTGAGGGACACCCTCTACCCGGCGGTCCGAAACCGGCTGCACCGAGGGAACATGCCGGAGCTTCCCTATAACGGACTGGAGGGTTGGGAGGATCTTCAAGGCGTGTTCCGGATCGACCAGGCGCCCATCGGAACCACGCCCCGGTCCACGCCGGGGACCTACACCGGGGTCTTCGACCTCCTACGAAACCTCTTTGGGAATCTTCCGGAAGCGAAGGCCAGGGGATACCGTGCGGAGCGTTTCTCCTTCAACACCAAGGGAGGTCGCTGCGAGGCGTGCCAGGGGGAGGGGCGGCAGAGGATCGACATGGTTCTGCTGCCGGACGTGTTTGTGACGTGCCCGGCCTGCGGGGGGAGTCGCTACGAGGAGGCCACCTTGGAGATTCGGTTCAAGGGCTATAGCATCGCCGACGTGCTTCACATGACCGTGGCACAGGCCCTGGAGGTTTTCCAAAATCTGCCGGCCATCCGAAACCGCTTGCAGATCCTTTCGGATGTGGGGCTCCATTATCTCCAGCTGGGGCAGCCCGGAAACACGCTTTCGGGCGGGGAAGCCCAACGGGTGCGGCTGGCCCGGGAGCTGGGGCGTCGCGTGAAGGGCCAGACCCTGTACATCCTAGACGAACCCACACGCGGGCTCCATATCCACGATGTGGAAAGACTCCTGTGGATCCTGCGCCGGCTGGTGCAGCAGGGACACACGGTCATCGTCGTGGAGCACCATGTGCCCTTCATCGGTTGCGCGGATCACGTGATCGACCTGGGGCCGGAGGGCGGGCCGGAAGGGGGCCGGGTGGTGGCGGAGGGGCCGCCTCGGGTGCTGGCTGAAAAGGGCGGGTCCCACACGGCACGGGCCCTGGCGAGGTTTTTCCGTTCCCTTTAGACGCCTGTGGACAGGTGGTAGGCGATGCAGTCCAGCTTGATGGTGAAATCCACGTTTTCCACGTGGCAGCAGTCGGGGACCTGGATCTGCACCGGGGCAAAGTTGAGGATCCCGTTGATGCCCGCCAGGATGAGCTGATTGGCGACGCTTTGGGCGGCGCTGGCGGGCGTGGCGATAACGCCGATGTGCACGTCACGCTCGCGCACCACGTCTTCCAGCTCATCCACGTGGTTGACGATCAGTCCGTTGGGAAGCTTCTTTCCCACCTTCTGGGGATCCACATCGAAGGCGGCCGTGAAGATGTAGCCATGCTTGACGAAGTTTCCGTGGCGGATGAGGGAGGAGCCGATGTTGCCGAGTCCCACCATGGCCAGGTTCCATGTGCGGCTGAGCCCGAGGATGTCCTTGATCTGATTGACCAGATCCGCCACATGGTAGCCCACGCCCCGAACGCCGAACTCGCCGAAATAGGCCAGGTCCTTGCGGATTTGTGCGGGATTAACCCCACACTGCTTGGCGAGCCGCTCGGAGGAGATTACCTCCACATCCTCTTCCAACAGCTCCTGGAGCGTGCGCATGTAAATGGACAGGCGGTTGATGGTCGCCATGGGGATCTTGGCAAATTTCATCCTCAACCCTCATCGGTGGTCTGGTGGTCCCGGTTGATACCTGTGCATTTCGGCCGCAAAGGGGCCGGAGTTGTGCGTCTGTTCACATGGCCTCTCTGAAAAGAAGGCCGAATCGCACGGAAAAAGATGGGACCGGGCCCCGGATGGGGCCCGATCCTCCAACGATTCAGCCTGGATGTCACCGTCGCTTAGTGGGCGGCCAGCCCCACGAAGCCCTGGATGAGCTTGGAGACGGGGTTGGCGTAAATGAGGATCAGGGCGATGACGAGAGCGTAGATACACAGCGACTCGATCATGGCCAGACCGATCATCATGGTCACGGTGATCTTACCGGAAGCTTCGGGGTTGCGGGCCACGCCTTCCACCGAGCTCTTGATGGCCATGCCCTGGCCCAGGCCCGTTCCAAACGCGGCGATGGCGATTCCGAAGCCGGCGGCGACGGCGGAATACATGAAGAAGCGAATGCCTTCCACCTTTTCAGCCGCGCCGGCATCCGCGGCGAGGGCCACCGTGGTCAATCCGAGCACCAGCAACGTCGTGAGAAAACCAACCTTTCTAGACATCGACACAACCTCCTTGAATGTAGTGGATTTGAATTGGGGTTTTTATATATGCGGCCTTCCTCCAACCGCTACCGCCTTGTTTAGTGGGCCTCTTCGATGGCACCCGCAAAGTACATGGAAGAAAGCAGACAGAAGATGAATGCCTGCACGAAGCCGGTGAAAAGCCCCAGGAACATGATGGGAAGGGGCGCCAGGTAGAGACCGGCCAGGAAGAACAAGATCGCCAACACCAGCTCCTCCCCGAAGACGTTTCCGAAAAGACGGATGGAAAGACTGAGGACGCGAGCCGCATGGCCGATGAGCTCGATGGGGAAGATGAGCGGCGTCAGCCACCAGATGGGGCCCATGAAGTGCTTGATGTAGTGGGCGCCGTGGAACTTGATGCCGATCACGTGGGTGTAGACCACCACGATGATGGCGCAGGCTGCCGTGGTGTTGATGTTGGCCGTGGGCGCGAAGAAGCCGGGGATCATGCCCATGTAGTTGCTCACCAGGATGAAAAACCCCAGGGTGGCGATGAGCGGGAAGGCGAACCGGCCTTCTTCCCCGGTGATACCCACCATGAAATCCTCGATGCCGGTGATCACCATCTCGAAGAAATTCTGTCCTCCGGACGGCACCAGCTCCAGCCGGCTCACCGCCAGCTTGGCCAGGACCAGCAGAAGGATGGCCACCACCCACGTATAGGTCACGTGGGGCAGAAGAAGCTTCTGCACGAAGGTGTGGGCTTCTTCCGCGCTGTGAGCCACGGGCAGCCCCAACTTCTCCAACAGCAAACTGAGAAACAGAACCGGGTGTTCCATAGCTTACCTTTCCCCCTTGAGCATCATATTCAAGGTCTGATGCAGCCCCACCACCACGATGCTGACCACCACCGACGACAGGCCCACCAGGAACGCCACCGAGTCGACCCAGCCGTAGTAGATGATGGAAAAGACCACAAAGAGGGTCCCCAGGAAGCGCAGGTAGTATTTGACAAACAACACGCCCTTGGAGGGGACCTGCCGCGGGTTCCGAAAGGCGCGGTGCAACTGCCAGCGCATGATCCGGAAGCTGGCCGTCACCGTGGCACCACCCAGAACCACTCCCCAAACATGCTTCTTGGAAAACCACAGGAGCGCCCCGAGGAGGGTGATCAGGAGAAAGATCACATTCACAACCTCGATGCGCCGGATCAGCTTTTCATCAACCGAAAGGGTGTGCAAGGGCCCCTATGACTTTCGTTCCTCTTCTCGCTGCTGCTTCCGCATGAAGCGGTAGTAGTTGCGAAAGCCGGCGATGATGCCCATGACCAGAAAGACCAGGGTCAGCCAGGGGAAGGTTCCCAGCGTGGAGTCCAGCCAGAAACCGAGCCCCGCGCCGATGAAGATGGCGAAGGCCACGGAAAAGCCCAGGGTGCTCGCTAACCCCACTTGCCGCAACAGTTTTTTCGTTTCTTCTTTCATCGGCGACTTCGTGTAAAATATCACAGACTACCTAGCACACGCCCCTGGGCAAGTCAACGGCTTTTTCAGAAACCCAGAGCGTTTTTCACCACCTGGAGAGCCTCCCCGGCCGCGGCGATGGTCTCGTCCAGCGCCTCCCGATCGTGGGCCAAACCCACGAAGAAGCATTCGAACTGGGACGGCGCCAGGTAGACGCCGCGGGCAAGCATCTCGCGAAAGTAGATCCCGTAAGCCTCCGTGTTGGACTGGAGGGCGGACTGGAAGTCCCGGACGGGCTCCCCGTTGAAAAAGGCGCATCCCATGGATCCCACCCGGTTCATGGTGACGGGCACGCCCGCTTCCTGGGCCGCCCGGGCAAGACCCGCTTCCAGGTAGGCGGCCCGTTCTTCCAGGGTTTCGTAGACCCCGGGACGGCTCAGGATATTCAGCATGGCCAGGCCCGCCGCCATGGCCAGCGGGTTTCCCGAAAGCGTCCCCGCCTGGTACACGTTCCCGGTGGGGGCGATGTGCTCCATGATCTCCCGGCGCCCTCCGTAGGCTCCCACGGGAAGGCCGCCGCCGATGATCTTTCCCAGGCAGGTGAGATCGGGCAGGACCCCGAATCGCTGCTGAGCCCCGCCGGGCGCCAGCCGAAAACCGGTGATGACTTCATCGAAGATGAGAAGGGCCCCGTGGGTGTCGCACAGCCGCCGGAGCCCTTCCAGAAAACCGGGGGCGGGGGGCACGGTGCCCATGTTGCCGGCCACCGGCTCCACGATCACGCAGGCGATCTGGTCGCCCATCTTCCGAAAGGCCGTCTCCACGGCGTCCAGGTCGTTGTAGGGAAGCGAGACGGTGTGGGAGACGATTTCCTCCGGCACTCCCGGGCTTCCGGGGATTCCCAGGGTGAGCAGGCCGGAGCCTCCCTTGACCAGCAGGCAGTCGCTGTGGCCGTGGTAGCAGCCGTCGAACTTGATGAGCTTGGGCCGGCCCGTATAGCCCCGCGCCAGACGGATGGCGCTCATGGTGGCTTCCGTCCCCGAGTTCACCATGCGCACCATGTCCATGGAGGGCACCATGGAAACCACCTTCTCCGCCATCTCCACTTCCAGCCGGCAGGGGATGCCGTAGGAGGTGCCCCGGGTGGCGGCCTGGCGCACGGCCTCCACCACTTCCGGGTGGCCGTGCCCGGCGATGAGGGGGCCCCAGGACCCCACGTAGTCGATATAGACGTTGCCGTCCTCGTCTTCTAGACGGCAGCCCGCGGCGTTTTTGACGAAGAAAGGCGTAACGCCCACGGAGCGGCCCGAACGAACCGGGCTGTTCACGCCCCCGGGAAGGACCTGTTCGGCCCTACGAAAAAGCTCCTGGGACAGGGAGTGCTTCCGTTCCATGGTTTCCTCCAACAGAGCCTATTCCTCTTTAAGCCTTTGAATTTCCTTGTGGTAGGCCTCCATCAGTTCCTCCAGGCGCAGCATGCCCACCACACCCACCTGGGGATCCTCGATGGGGATCTGGCCGTAGCCCGAGCGCAGGAATTTGATGAGCGCCTCGTAGAGGCTGTCTTCCACGTTCACGCTGACGGGCGGCGAGGCCAATTCCCCGACCACCAACAGTTCCGCCAGGGATTCCTCGAACAGAATGGATCGCAGATCGGGAAGCGAAAGGATGCCCTTGAGGCGGAACGACTCGTCCACCACGGGGAAGAAGGATTCCCGGGTGTGGACCATGAGGCGCTTGAGATCGGCGAAGGTCATGTCCTGCGGCAGGCTGGTGACCGGGGCCTGTCGCTGGTAAATGTCGTTGACTTTGAGGGCCTGGAGCACGTTGATGACCGCGTCGGCCCGGTGGGCCGGGGAGTGGAACTTGTTGAGCACCTGCTTTTCGTACAGGGCCCATCCCTGGGAGAGGAGCACGGCGATGACGGAGCTGAACATGAGAGGCGCCACCAGCCCGTAGCCGCCGGTCATCTCGCAGACCATGAGGAGCGCTCCGATGGGGGCCTTGGCCACGCCGGCAAAGAAGGCCCCCATGCCCACCAGGGCGAAGGCCCCGGGGTTGGTCACCAGGTGGGGATAGTACTGGTGGGAAAGCTGGCCCACCATCCCTCCCAGCATGGCCCCGATGAAAAGCGACGGGCCGAACACCCCGCCGCTCCCCCCCGAGGAGATGGTAAAAGAGGTGGCGAAGATCTTCAGGATCGCCAGGGTCAGCATGAGGGTCACCGGCAGTTGCCCCAGCAGCGCCTTCTGGATGGTTCCGTACCCGCCGCTCAGTACCTCCGGGCGCCACAGGCCCACCAGCCCCACCAGAAGGCCTCCCAAGGCGGGAATGAGGGCCTTTTTCAGCGGAAGACGGCGGAAGAAATAGTCCCGCATTCCGTAGAAGATCTTCACATAGGCAAACCCGAAAGGAACGCAGACCAGGCCCAGAGCGGCATAAAAGAGAAGTTCCACGGGCTGCACGAACGAAATGTGCGGGGTGTCGAAGATGGGCTGATGGCCGAAGATGCTGGTGAAAATCGCGTTGGCCACCACGGAGGACATGATGCACAGGATGATGCCCTCGGTTTCGAAATCCTCCCGGTAGAGCACCTCGATGGCGGTGAGGGCGCCTCCCAGGGGGGCGCGGAAGATGGCCCCCAGACCCGCGGCGCATCCCGCAAGGAGCATGAGGCGCCGCTCCCGAACGGTCATGTTGAGCGTTCGGGCCACCCAGGATCCGAAGCCCGCTCCGATCTGGGCGATGGGTCCCTCCCGGCCCGCGCTGCCGCCGGTGGAAAGGGTGATGATGGAGGCCAGGCTCTTGATGTAGGGAACCCGTGTTCGGATGATGCCTTGCTTGTTGTGGAAGGCGTCGATGAGAGCGTCCGTGCCGTGCCCTTCGGCTTCCGGGGCCCACGTGTAGACGATGAAGCCCGAAAGGAGCCCTCCGAGGATGGGCAGGAGAAAGAGAACCCAGCGGCGGAACTCGGCGGCGGGCTCCAAATGCACCAGATGCTCGCCCGCCGGCTTGGCCACGGGGTATCCGGCCAGGTATTCCAGGCAGAAGTACTTGCCCCATTCCAGCAAAACGAAGAAGGCGCAGGCTCCCAGCCCGCTGACCACGCCGATGATCAGGCTGTAGACCACCCACCGGAGGGTTTTGTGCCGGTCCAGTACATCCCGAATAATGGAGGCTCGAATCACCAGTCGTCCGCTTTCCCCGCCGATCTCAGCGCTTCTCTTGATAACAGGTCCCCGCCGGTTCAGCTCTCCAAAGGAGCGATCTCGTACTGTTCCAGGTGGAAATGGCGTTCTCCCTGCACCTGAAAACAGGCGTGGAGTTTCTCTTCCAGCCGCTCCAGGGCCGCGCGCTCCTCATCCAGCAGTCGTGCCGCCACCTGAGGATGGACAAGGATCAGCACATTGCGTCCGAAGAGCTCCCGCTGATCCCGCTGCAGTTCCCGCAGGATCTCGTAGCACAAGGTTTGGGTGGACTTGAGGTGCCCTTCCCCTTCACAGTAAAAGCACGGCTCGCACAGAACGCGCCCGATACTCTCCTTCGTTCTTTTCCGGGTCATCTCGATGAGGCCCAGCTCCGACATGCGCAGGATGTTGGTCTTGCTCTTGTCCTTTTTCACCGCCTCCTTGAGGGCGTTGAAGACCTTCTCCCGGTTCGCTTCCTTTTCCATGTCGATGAAATCGATGATGATGATGCCCCCGATGTTCCGGAGCCTGAGCTGACAGGCGATTTCCTTGACCGCCTCCAGGTTCGTCTTGAGGATGGTCTCCTCCAGGTTGCGCTTTCCCACATAGCGGCCCGTGTTCACGTCGATGGCCGTCAGGGCCTCGGTGGTCTCGATGATGATGTAGCCCCCGGACTTGAGCCACACCTTCTTGCTCAGAGCCCGCTGCACCTCCATTTCGATGCCGTAGGCGTCGAAGATGGGTTCCGTGCCGTCGTAGAGTTCCACGGCGCTCTTGAGGGAGGGCAGGAAGGTTTCCGTGAATTGAAGGATCTTGCGGTATTCCGCTTCGTTGTCGATGACGAGACGGTCCACCTCCTTGGTGAAGAGGTCCCGCACGGCGCGCAGGGTGATGTCCAGGTCCCGGTAGACCAGGGAGGGGGCGGAGGCGGATTCCGCCCGGCGCTGGATGTTTTGCCAGAGCTTGAGGAGGAACTCCATTTCCGCCTGGATCTTTTCCAGCTCCTCGCCTTCGGCGGCCGTACGAACGATGAAGCCGCAATGGGCCGGCTTGATGGCGAGCACCAGGTCCCTAAGGCGCTTTCGCTCCTTCTCGTCCTCGATTCGACGGGAGACGCCCACGTGGTCCATGAGGGGCATGAGCACCAGGTTTCGCCCGGGCAGGGTCACATGGGTGGTGATGCGGGCGCCCTTGTTCCCCAGCGGTTCCTTGGCCACCTGCACCAGGATTTCCTGTCCCTCCTGCAGCCGGTCCTCGATGGGGACATCCGCGTGGTGCCGGCCGTTGACCGGCCGGTCCGTTTCCCGGACCTCGGCCAAGGCGTCCGGTCCCTCCCCGCCGTTCATGTCCTGCTCTTCCGCCTGGAAGATCTGCTCCATTTCCAGCAGCGGATGATGGACGTCGCTCACGTAAAGAAAGGCCGCCTTTTCCAGGCCGATGTCCACGAAGGCGGCCTGCATGCCCGGAAGGACTCGAACGACCCGGCCCTTGTAGATGTTTCCGGCGATCCCCAGATCGGATGCCCGTTCGATGTAGAGTTCAGCCACCTGGCCGTTTTCCACCAGGGCCACCCGGGTTTCGTAGAAGTCGGCGTTGATGATCAGCTCAGCAGCCATGGTCTAGGACTCCAGCGGATCCGCGGACAATTTGCAAACGCGAGCCGTGTCGGAAATGGGCTCGGAATCCGCCATCAGTTGCTCCAAAACCGCTTGAGGCCGGAAATGCCACCCCGGCCGGTCCACCAGTCGCATCAGGACGGCCGACGGGTTCACGCGTTCCAGGCTTTGCACCACCTCGTCCAGGGGCGCCTCCACCTGCCCCCGCTTCGTCTTCTTGACCAGGCGCAGCCGGGGGCGGATACGCCAAATTGCCATGATACAGTCCACTTGGGAGGGGGTCAAATGGGAAACTCGATACGTGATCAGCCGCTCCCGGGGGGGGTGCTTTCCCGGCTGCGCCTCCAAGACATCCAAAACCTGCAGGCCTTCGGGAAGCTCCCTGTTCAGAGACTCTCGGATCTGATCGGGAGAAAGAGCTCTTTCCATCTGCAAGGTTCCCTCCTCCGCCTCGCTTTCCATGCCCAGCGGCAGGGCTTCCGAGAAGGAGACCTTGGGATGGGGGTGGAATCCCCGGCTGAAAACCACGGGAAGGCGGGATCGCCGGAGCGCCCGTTCAAAGAGTCTTCCCACCTCCAGTTGGCCCAGGAATCGGGCGGGACCGCGCTTGGCGTAGCGGAAGCGGTAGGTACGCAGCGCCTGCGCGTTCGGGGCGCTCGAAACTTCTTCCGGCGGATTCAGGGCAGGTTCCTCCCGGTGGAGCCGAGGCTCCACCACCTTGTGATCGCAGACCCCGCACCGGCTGCATCGCTCCCAACGGCAATCGCCCGTGGGTTCTTCGGCCCGGGCCTTCTCGTATTCCCGCCAGAGAAAGGCCTTGTCCAGGCCCGCACTCAAGTGGTCCCAGGGCAGCACGTCGTTTTCTTGGAAGGCCCCTTGGGCCCAGTGGGACGGATCGATCCCGGCCCTTCGGAAGGCTTCCTCCCAGACTTCCATGCGCAGCCATTCCCCCCAGCCGTCGAAGCGGGCCCCGCGGCGCCAGGCATCTTCGATCACATGGGCCAGGCGCCGGTCTCCCCGGGCGAAGACCGCTTCCAGGAAGCTTTGATCCGGGTCATGCCACTTGAGGCGCACTCCCGGTTTCTTGAGGCGCTCCTTGAGGTAGGCCAGACGCTCCCGGATCTCTTCCCGGGGGATCTGGCCCACCCACTGGAAGGGCGTCATGGGCTTGGGCACGAAGGTGGAAACAGACACATTGACCTTGGCTTTCCTGGCCTTGCCCGCCTTCCAAACCTCCAGGGAAAGGTCCGCCAGGGCGTCCAGATCCTCCCGCGTCTCGGTGGGAAGTCCCATCATGAAGTAGAGCTTCATGAGATTCCAGCCCAGGTGGTAGGCATCGCGGGCGGTGGTGATCAGGTCGGCGTCGGAGATGTTCTTGTTGATCACCCGCCGGAGCCTTTCGCTGCCCGCTTCCGGCGCCACGGTGAACCCCGTCTTTCTCACCTTCCGGATCTGCTCCATGAGCTCCTGGGTGAGGGTGCCCACCCGCATGGACGGAAGGGAGACGGCCACCTTCCGGGGGGCCACCGCCTCCATGAGGGCTTTCAGTAGAGGGGCGACCTGGCAGTAGTCTCCCGTGCTCAGGGAAAGCAGGGAGATCTCTTCGAAGCCGGAGGTGTCGATGGCCGTAAGGGCCTTATGAAAGACTTCTTTCGGGTCCCTTTCCCGGACCGGGCGGTAGATGTAGCCCGCCTGGCAGAAGCGGCATCCCCGTGTGCATCCCCGGGCGATTTCCAGCCCCAGCCGGTTGTGGACGATATCCACCAGGGGAACCAGGGGGTGGCTGGGAAGGGGGGAGACCCGGTCCAGGTCGGTGACCAACCGTTTTCGCACGTTGGGGTAGTCGGCATAGCGGGGCTCCACGGCCCGGAGGCGCCCCGAGGCGTCGTAGCGGGGTGTGAAGAAGGCCGGCACATAGACCCCCGGTACTTTCCGAGCGGCTTCCAGGAATTCGGAGCGGGGAGCCCCGGCCTCTTTCCAAAGCCGCAACAATTCCACCAGTTCCTTCAGGGCCTCTTCGGCTTCACCCAGGACCACCAGATCCAAAAACGGCGCCAGCGGCTCCGGATTGAAGGCGCACGGGCCCCCGGCGATCACGAAGGGATCCCCGTCCCCCCTCTCGGCGCTTCTGAGCGGGATGCCGCTCAGGTCCAGCATGGTCAGTACGTTGGTGTAACTCAGCTCGTACTGGAGGCTGAAGCCCACCAGGTCGAACCGGTTCAGCGGACGGCGGGATTCCAGGCCGTAGAGGGGCGTCCGGGTTTCCCGGAGCCTCTTCTCGAAGTCGGGCCAGGGGGTGTAGGCCCGGTCGGCCATCACCCCTTCCATGGCGTTCAGAAGGTGGTAAAGGATGCGCAGACCCAGGTGGCTCATGCCCACTTCGTAGACGTCCGGAAAGGCCAGGGCGATGCGGACCTGGGCGGCGTCGAAACGTTTAAGCCGGGCATGGATTTCCCCGCCCGTGTAGCGGGCGGGCCGCTCGATGTTGTGGAGAAGATCGTCCAGATCGATACTCTTCATGGAATCTCCCGTGGGCCGGGCCTCATGGCCGCGTCGGCCCGTTTTTCGGACCGGATAAAAGCATTTGTATATACGGGAGGCTTGCGAGGAGGGTCAACCCCAAAGGCCTGCCTGGGAAGCCGTTTTCCGGGCACTTTGTCCTTGCAATCGCCCGGGCGGCGTGCTAAGGGATACGTGAAATTTTTATCACTTTCAGGCCCTCGCAAAGGATGTCCCGCGGTCGGTGGACGTCTTTCTATTTGTGAGCGACACGGTGCTAGGAAGCCATTTAAGGGAAGAGAAGGAGGACGGACGATGAAAGTGTTTCTGGGCGGGATTGCCGCAGCGTTTTTGGGGATTATCGGAATCTTCATCTGGTTTAAACCGTTCCTGCACCTGCTGGCGGGTGCTGTGCCGTTGATGCTGCTTCTGGGCGGCGCCATGGCGGCCTATCTGGGTTACGACGAAGTGAAGGATCAGCTTCCTTTCGGCAAGAAGAAAGAGGAAGAGGAAGCGGCTCCCGCCGCGGCTTCCGAGGATGTTTCCAAGTACAAGGAAGAGGCCGAGAAGTACAAGCAGGAAGTGGAAAAGCTCAAGGCAGAGCTGGAGAAGGCCAAGGGCGAAGCCGCCAGCTGATTCCGGCCCCTGTCGCTTCAAGAGACGAAAGAGCCTCCCGTTTCCGGGAGGCTTTTTTTGTGTGTGCGGCTCGCGGTTTCAGCCGTGCGAAGCGTGTCCCCGGCTTGAACGGGAAGCAGGGATCCAGGCTTACCTGTGACTTGTGGGGTCCCGCTTGCGCGGGAGTGACGGTTTGTAAACTTCTCGGGCCGGTTTCTGGAAAGTTGGGTAGCGATGGTGCCTTTCCGCGGGGCTGCAAGCCCCGCGGCTACGAAGAGGCCGGAACCCAAGGATCATGGCGCCATGCCCGCCACCCCGCTTGGAGGAAAGGGCGGCACGGCCTACAGGTCCACGGCCTTTTGCCACATGAGCAGGCTGCGGTAGCCGCCGCTCAGGTTCTTGGCCCGGAAGCCGTATTGGCGAAGCGCCCGGGCCGCCACATAGGAGCGCTGGCCCACGTAGCAGTAGACCCAGATCTCGCGATCCCGGGGCAGCTCGTTCATCCTGCGGCGGAGTTCCCCCAGGGGAATGTGGACGGCCCCTTCCACGTGGCCCCGTTTGAATTCCAACGGCTCCCGCACATCCAGGACGCAGACGCCCTCCGGTCGCGCCGCCATCTCGGGGGCGTGGACCACCTCCACATCCCCCCGCAGGACGTTGGCGGCGATCATGCCCGCCAGGTTGACGGGATCCTTCGCCGAGCCGAATTGGGGCGAATAACACAGTTCCGCCTCCTCCAGATCAAAGACGGTGCCCCCTTTCTGGATTGCCATGGAGATGATGTCGATCCTCTTTTCCACGCCCTCCTTGCCCACGGCCTGGGCACCGATGATCCTGCCGTCCTTTTTGGAGAAGATGAGCTTGATGGTGATGACTTCGGCTCCGGGGTAATAGTTGGCGTGGTGGCCCGGATGTAGATAGATCTTTTCGCATTGCAGGGGGGAATCCCAGAGTCCCAGCCTTTTCAGCACCTTTTCACTGGGGCCTGTGGCGGCCAGCACCTGGTCGAAAACCCCCACCACGGCGGTCCCCTGAACGCCGCGGAACCGCACGTCCCGGCCGCAGATCACATCGGCGGCGATCCGCCCCTGGCGGTTGGCGGGGCCCGCCAGGGGCATGAGTCCCCAGCTTCCCGTCACCACGTTGTAGACCTCCACCGCATCGCCCACGGCCCAGATGTGGGGATCGCTGGTCCGCATGCGCTCATCCACCCGGATTCCGCCCATGGGCCCCAGCTCTAAACCGGCCTCCATAGCCAGCCGTACTTCCGGGCGCACCCCCACGGCCAGGATGACCACATCAGAATCCACCGTGCCGCCCGATTTCAGGTGCACGGTGAGGAGCCCGTCGTCGCTTCGACTCACCCGCGCGACTTCCTCGCCCAGCCGGATGTCCGCGCCTCGCTCCGTGAGGGCTTCGTGGATGGGAACGACCATCTCCGGGTCGGAAAGGGGCATGAGCTGGCGCTGCAGTTCCACCAGGGTCACCTGGAGGTTTCGCCGGAGGAGATTTTCCGCCATTTCCAGCCCGATGTACCCGCCTCCAATGATCACGGCGCGGCCCGCCCGGGCCTCCTCGATCCGCTTTCGGATCTCCCGGCTGTCGGGAATGGTCCGAACGGAAAAGACCCCCGGAAGGTCCAGCCCTTCGATGGGCGGTTTGACGGGGGATGCCCCCGGTGAGAGGACCAAGGCGTCGTAGCGTTCCTCGTAATTTGTTCCGCTCCCATGATCCCGGACCGTCACGGTCTTTTCTTGCCGGTTGATGGCCACCACCTCGGAATGCAGACGCACCTGGATGTTGAAGCGGTCCCGGAACAGCTCCGGCGTGGCCACCAGGAGGCTCTGTTCCCGGCGGATCACGTCGCCCACGTAGTAGGGCAGGCCGCAATTGGCGAACGATACGAAGGGGCCGCGCTCGAACAGGATGATCTCCGCCTGCTCGTCCATCCTTCGGGCACGTGCGGCGCAGGAAGCGCCTCCGGCCACGCCTCCCACGATCAGAATCCGCTTTCCGTTGCTCATGCTTTCCTTCCTCCCGGTGTCATCCATTTGTCTTTGGAGGTGCCTTTCGTCGCGTGTTCGTTTTTCCCCTCCGGTGGCTGGTCCGCTCCACACCATAGTCAAGAGCCTTCCATTGGGCAATGCCGGAGGAGCGGCGAAAAGCTCTGCCGTGCCCCAGGAGCCTTGCCAACACCCGTTGCGGAATCCATAATGCGGGGAAATGCCGATGGCGGCGCCTTTCACCGGGGAGCCCCGGGGGCCGCCAAGTCCCCCATGACCGCGCGCAGGGGATGCGCCGGGTGATGCGTCGCACTAGAGCCGGGTGGTTCGACATTGCTCAAGACACCTTCCCATGAACGGGTTCTCGGACGATTTTCCACCGCCTGGATGCTGATGGGGATCCTGGTCCTGACGGTGTTTGCCGGGGCGACCCGGGTCCTCGGGCAGGTCCCGGGAACCATCGCCTACGAGGTGGACTTCGAGGGCACCTTGGAAAAGCGGGATCTTGCCGACATTCGGCCGCTCCTTGGAAGCGTGCAGTTAAAGCCGGAAGGAGCCGTCTCCCAGGCCCAGCTCAGGCGACGGGCCGAAAAGGATCGCCGAACGATCCGATCCTGGCTCCGCTCGCGCGGCTATTACGGCGGCCGCGTAACCTTCCGGCTGGAAACGACGAGGGAGCCCCTTCGTCTCGTCTTTCAAATCGAACCGGGCTCCCCCTATCTCCTGGACGTGCCCCGGCTGGAAGCTCCCCGGCTGGAAGCGGCGCTGACGGCGAAGCTCCTGGAATCCTTGAAGGCCGCGCTGCCCGAAGGGGCACCGGCGGCCTCCCAGGCCATCCTCGATGCGGACAAACGGCTTCTCACCCTCCTGGCCGACAACGGGTATCCCCTTTCCCGCATCCGGGAAAGAAAGGTGGTGGTGGACCACGATGTGCGCCGCGTGCGGGTCACCTACCGGGTGGATCCCGGGCCCCGGGCCCTTTTCGGCCCCTTGCGCATCGAAGGCTTGGAATCGGTTGACGAAGAGGTGGTCCGGGCTCGCATCCCCTGGCGGGAAGGCCGCCTGTTCGACAGGCGCCTTCTCAACGAGGCGAGAAACCGGCTCGTGGCTCTGGACCTCTTTTCCATCGTTCGTTTTTCCACGGCCGAGAAGGTGGATGACCAGGGGCGTCTTCCCGTGGTTCTCACCGTCGTGGAACGAAGGCATCGCACCTTCCGGGGGGGCTTGTCCTATACGACGGACACGGGGCCCGGGGCGAAGGTGTCCTGGCAGCACCGGAACATGCGACGGCGCGGGGAGCGATTGGATCTGGGCGTCACCGCATCCCCTCTCAGCCAGAGCCTGAGCGGGGCTTTTCTTATTCGCGACTACCTGAGAATGAACCAATCCTTGCAGATGGAAGCCGAATTTTCCCGGGAGGACACCGACGCGTATCTCTCCCAGGCGGCGGACGCTCTGGTGACCCTCCAGCGAAACCTGGGCGGCGGCGTGCGGGTGGGCGCCGGAGCCGGCTTTCGATTGTCGTCGGTGGAAGAAGACGGAAAGGAAGACTCCTTCGGCCTTCTCTATGCGCCCGTGTTGTTTGCTTTGGACAACACGGACGATCCCCTGGATCCGTCCAAGGGGCTGAGGCTTCAGCTGAATTTTTCGCCCTACTGGGATATGCTGGACCTGTCCCTGGCCTTTTCCAAACTGTCCGCCTCTGCGAGCGCCTACAGGGAAGTGCTGGACGACAGGCGCCTCGTCCTGGCTTTCAAGGCCGCCGCGGGTTCCATCTTGGGCGCGGGCCGCGACGCCGTTCCGGCCGACATCCGCTTCTATGTGGGGGGAGGCGGATCCGTCCGGGGATACGAATACCAGAGCGTGGGGCCCTTGGAAGGAACGGATCCGGTGGGCGGCCGATCCTTCTTTCTTGTGAATGCGGAGGCCCGGTGGAAGATCACCGAGCGCTACGGCATGGTCCTTTTCGTGGACGGAGGTTCCGCCTATGCCGACGCCCTTGCCGGCTCCGGCGAGACACCCCGCTGGGGAGCGGGCCTGGGGCTGCGCTACTACTCGCCGCTGGGCCCCTTCCGGATCGACGTGGCTTTCCCGCTCAATCGCAGGGAAGGCATTGACGATGCCTTCCAGTTCTATGTAAGTCTGGGCCAGGCCTTTTGAATGACCGGTCATGACGGAGGTTTCCATGCGTAAAGCCTTGATCGTTGCGATCCTGGCGGTTCTCCTGCCGGCCCTTGTCCCGGTTCCCCTGCCGGCTGCGGAAAGGCTCCAGTTCGGAGTGGCGGTGCGTTCCGGATTCACGGCCATCAAAAAGGAGGAAACCTTTCATATCCACGAAGTGGTGGCCTTTCACACCCTGCCTTGGGATTGGACCTGGAAGGACGGCTGGTATCTCAATACCTTGTGGGAGATCCACTTCGGGCTGTTGAGCGCCGCCGGCGAAGACCGGGTGCTCTTTTCCACGGGCCCGGCCCTGGTGCTTGAGACCCCGTGGAAGCGCGTCTCTTTTGTTTTCGGCGTTCGGCCGGGCTTTCTCGAAGACCACGTCTTCGGAAAAGAAAACGTGGGGGGCGCTCTGCAGTTCACGGAGGAGCTGGGCGTGGACCTGGCGATCCTGGGCGGTTTGAGCGTGGGGTACCGTTTCCAGCATCTTTCCAATGCCGGCCTCTATAACCACAATCCAGGCCTGGATTTCCATGTATTGGAGGTGCGCTGGCTCCTGCCCTGACGGTCCGGCGAGGTGGTCGGATGAGGGAATCCCGCGTGAGCGGGAAGGATGCCTGCCGGGAGAGAACCATTGTTTGATCGGATTTCTCTAACACCGCCCGCCCCTCAAAACGTTCCTCCGGCCCCGACCGGAAATGTCAGGCGGTGTGTTCACCATGAAGAGACTTTTTAAGCTTGCCGTTCTCTCGGCATGTGCGTTCTTGCTGCTTGTGGCGGCGCTTTGGGGGGGGCTCCAGCTTCCGGCGGCCAAGCGGTTCGCCGCCAAGGCCTTGTCCCAAAAACTTTCCGGCCCCGGGCAGGTGATGGAACTGGAAGGCCTTTCCGGATGGATTCCCTTTTCCCTGGGCGTGGAACGCCTTCGGGTGGGGGATGCCAGCGGGACGTGGCTTGAACTGGACGACGCTCAACTGGACTGGAATCCCTGGGCGCTCCTCGGCGGACGCCTTCAGGTCCGGGCGTTGGGAGCCCGTCGTCTTCGCCTCCTGCGCCTTCCAGCTCCAGCCGAACCCTCTCCCACCCCGAAAGACGCCGAACCCTGGGAGCCTCCGAAAAGGTTCTTCCCCATCACCGTGGAGCGCCTCTTTCTGGATCACCTCTTCCTGGGCGCTCCTGTGGCGGGGGAACCGTTGATGGCGTCCGTTCAGGGCACCGTAAAATCCCGCCCGGAGGAGGGGGCACTGGAGGCGGCCTTGAACGTGACCGGCCTGGAAAACGCCGCCGGGACGCGCCTGTCCCTCCTCGCCCTTGTCAAACCGGGGATCCCTCATCTTTCCCTACGTCTCGATCTTTCCGAATCGCCCGCGGGGTGGGTGGGCCGGCGTGCGGGAATGGCAGGTGACGGGGAGGTGGCCGCGCAGGTGGAGGCGGGAGGCGACCTTTCCCGGTGGGAGGGAACGATGGCCTTCCGGGCCGCGGCGCTGGGGCGGGCCCGTCTTTCCTTCGGTCTGGATCTTCCCCGCATCGGAGTTCCCCTTGAGCTTTCCCTCCAAGGCACCGCGGAACCCTCCCGGACCCTCCTTCCGGAACCCTGGATCCCCCTTCTGGCCCATCCGACGGATCTTTCCGTTCTTGCCAAGAGACGGGAGGACGGCACCCTGGAGGTGACCTCCCTCCACCTCGCCTCGCCCGCACTGGATCTTTCCGTTTCCGGCCGCCTCCGGCCGGATCCCCTGCATGTGGAGGAGGCGTCCTACCGGGTGGGAGTTTCCGACCTGGGGGTTCTTTCCTCCCTGGCGGGCCTTCCGGTTTCGGGGAAGGCGGCGGCGGACGGGACCCTCAGAGGGAACGCGAAGGATCTGGAGGGCCGGACGGTGCTTTCCCTTGAGGATCTTGCGCTTCCCGAATTTTCGGGCCGGGCCGTCCGCCTTCAGGCCCGATGGGGCGTGGGCCTGGGCGGCAAAGGCCCCTACCCGGCCCTGTCCCTGGACCTGGAAGGAGAGGCCCACCGGCTGGTTCTGAAGCACGGAGATCCCACGGCCGTTCCCAATCTCCAGCTCGTCGCCCGCGGGCGCCTGGCCCCGGAAGGGGAGCTGGTTCTGGAAGACGGACGCGTGCAGATCCCGGAGATGGGCGACATGAACCTTTCCGGGACCACGGATCTCGGAAAGCGGATCTTGCAAGGGGGCTTCCATCTGGATCTTCCTTCCCTGGCCCGTTTTTCCTCCCTCACACCGCAGCGCCTGAAAGGGCGCCTGGAGGCGTCCGGCACCGTGGAAGGTCCCTGGAACAGTCTCCGCCTCAAGGCCTCGGTGGAAGCAAGCGACCTGGCCTACGGGGACATCCGTTGGAAGCGGGCCCGGGTGGACCTGGACGCAGCGGATCTACCCGGGTCCCCTCGGGGACAACTGACCGTGAAGGCCGAACACGTCCACGGGCCCCTCACCGCGGAAACACATTTTGCCGTAATCGACCGCACCGTGGATTTTTCCCACCTGGACGTCCGGTACCGGGACGCGGTTCTCCGGGGACAGGTCAAGGGGGAGCCGGCCGCCCTTTCCTTTGCGGGCACCTTGGATCTTTCCGTGCCCCGGTTGGAGCAACTGGGGGATATTGTGGGAAAGAACCTGCACGGAAGCGTCCAGGCCCGCCTGGATCTGGCCAAGGACGGTGACCGGTCCCGGGCGAAAGGGAATCTGACGGCAACGTCCGTTCGCTTCGAAGACGCGTCGCTGGATTCGCTCCGATGCGATCTGGACGTGGCCCGGCTGGGGCCGAATCCCCAGGGAACGGTCCGTTTGGCGGGAAGCGGCCTGCGCCTTCCTTCGCTTTCCTTGGATGAGATCCAGGCGCAGGTCGAGGGCGACGGGCGGCGTCTGGCCTATTCCGCGGAATGTCAGGGAAAGGCCGCGGCGCCCTTCCGGGCGGAGGCCATGGGCTTTCTGGAACGGGATCCCGACCGCATGGATCTTGTTCTTGAGCGGCTTTCCGGCCGTTTGGCGGACATGCCCTTTTCCCTTGAGCGGAAGGCCGTTCTGAGCCGTCGCCAAAAGGGCATGGAATTTTCGGGGTTGGCCTTGAGGTTGGGCCAAGGCTCGGTTCGGGCCGACGGACTGTGGGAACCGGGGGCGTCTCGGGGAACGGTGGCCTTGAAGGATGTGGATCTCCGTCTGGTCCGACGGCTCGGGGGGCCGGCGGTGGAGGGACGGGTCAGCGGACAGGCCCGACTCACCGAGGGGGCTTCCGGTCCTCAGGTGGAGGCGGCGCTGAATGTCGAAGGCATCCGGGCGCCGTCGTGGGATGCCCATTCGGCTCTTGAAGCATCGGTGCGTGCGGATCTTTTTTTGAACGCTCGATCCCTGGGACTCAGGGGGGAGCTGGAAGGTTTTGCAAAGGATCCCAGCCGCCTGGAGGTCTCTCTTCCCGTGCGGTTCCGGTTGGCCCCCTTCACCTTCCGGATCCGCGGCGACGAGCCGCTGCAGGGTTCCGCCCAACTGGCCTGCGATCTGGAACGGGTGGTGCCCCTGCTGGAACTGGACCAGCAGAAGTTTTCGGGAATGCTCAGAAGTCGCCTGACCCTTTCTGGCTCGTGGCCGGACCCCCAGGTGGACGGAACGATGGATCTGACCGGAGGCCGATACGAAAACGAGGACCTGGGGCTCCTCGTTCAGGATGTGGCACTTTCCGTGACGGCTTCCCAACGGGAGATCCGGATCGTGGACCTGACGGCCCGGGACGGGCTGGGCGGACGGGTGAAGGGCGCCGGCACCGCCCGGCTGGAACCTTCCCGGGCGTATCCGTTTTCCTTGAGTTTGACCCTGGAGGAGTTCGCGCCGGTTCACCGCGACGATGTGTTCGGAAAGGTTTCCGGCCGGGTGGTGGCGTCCGGTTCCGTTCAGGACATGGCGGTGCTGGGGGAACTCACTGTTCAGCCCCTTCAGATCATCCTGCCGGAACGGCTGCCGCCGGACCTGACGGAGATCGAGGTGGAGGAGGTGGGAAAGGGGGTGCCCCCATCGAAACGGGCTGACGCGGGAACGGCCGGCGAAAAGCTTTCGCGGATCCGCCTGGATCTTTCCGTGGACTTTCCGCGCCGGATCACGGTTCGCGGCTGGGGGCTGGATTCGGAATGGAAGGGGGCGCTGAACCTTTCCGGAACGGCCTCGAATCCGCTGATCACCGGGCGATTCCAGACGATCCGGGGAACCTTGGACTTCTTGAACAAGCGATTTCGGGTGACCCGAGGAACCGTCCAGCTCTACGGCTCGGTCCCTCCGGATCCCGTGTTGGACGTGACGGCGGAGGCCCCCTTAAGGGAACTCACCGCTGTGGTGACCCTCACGGGCCCCGCCTCCAAGCCCTCCCTCAAGCTTTCCTCCACGCCCGAGCGGCCCCAGGACGAAGTCCTGGCCCAGATCCTCTTTGGCCGTAGCGCTTCCAAGCTCACACCCTTCCAGGCCCTTCGCCTGGCCAACACCATCAAGGCCCTGACGGTGGGCGGGAGCAGCGCACCGGGGGTGATGGACCGGGTCCGAAGAACCCTGGGAGTGGATGCCATCGAGCTCAAGGGAGCCGACGAAGGGCTGGAAAACGCGCGGCTGGGGGTGGGGAAATACATCACGGACACGGTGCGCGTGGAGGTGGAGCAGGGCCTCGGGGAGACTTCCGGGCGCGTGGGCGTGGAGGTGGAGGTGACGCCCAACATCTCCCTGGAAACGGACGTGGGGGGAGACACCGGTGCCGGCGTGGGAGTCCAGTGGCGGATCGATTACTGAGAGTGGTTGCCGGAAGCGGCGGCGGAGCGGCGACCGTGGAAAGGATCTCGCGGCTCAGGTGTTCCGCCCTCCCTCGTCCTTCCTGGTCCAGGTCCTGCCGCAGGAAGGACACCGTCCGCTTTGGCTGTGCCGTCCCACGGAAAAGGTGTGCCCGCAATGGGCGCAGCGGCGCTTCGCCGCCGTGGGGTTTTTCTTTCGCGGTCTCAGAAGCAGCAAGAGGCTGGAGAGGAATCCTCCCATGAGCACCTCACGATGTTTGGGTTAGAAGGGCGTGCGCCCGTCGCAGTTGGTCCGGGGTGCCCAGAACGATGGTGTGATCGCCGCCTTGCAGGGCCAGTTCCGGGCCGGGGTTGGGAAGCAGGGTTCCGTCCCTTCGCACGGCCAGGATCGTGATCCCCATCTTTTTCCGAAGGCCCAGTTCGCCGATGGTCCTGCCCACCACGGGGGCGGAAGGCGAAATCCTAAGGGCCCGGACTTCCACGTCGGGAAGGGCTCCCACGATGTCGCACCAGCTGAGCGCAGGGATCCGCGGGGAACTCAGGGCCCTGTAGCCCTCGGCTCGAATCTCGTCCACCAACCGCTCGATGTCTTCCTTGGGAATCAGGTACTTGCTCAAGACCCGGCTGAAGAGCTCGATGGACGTCTCCAACTCCTCGGGGACCACTTCATCGGCGCCCAAACCCACCAGGGCATCCATTTCCGAGATGAAGCGGGTTCGTGCGATGAGGTGGACCGTAGGCGCCGCCGCCTTGACCGCCGCCGTGATGCGACGCACGGTGGGCGGGTCCGCCAGCGAGACCACAACGGCCCGGGCGCTTGCCACCTGGGCGTGCTCCAGGATGCTCGGCTGGGATGCGTCCCCGAAGAAGATGGTCTCCCCCTTTTTCTTTTCCTGTTGCACGGTGGTCGGGTTCATTTCGATGATGCAGTAGGGAATGTTCCCGATCCGGGCGGCGCGCGCCAGGGTCCGTCCCACGGGTCCGTAGCCCACGATGACCAGGTGATTGGAAAGGCGGGGGCCTTTGTCCCGGGAATCCGTGGCGGCCGTGGCGAACAGGCCGTCGCGGATCCTTCGGGGCCAGGGAAGCTTCTCCGCCCGGTCGGCCCAAGCCGGCGCCAAGGCGATCAGCAGGGGGGCCGTGAGCATGGTGAGGGTGGAAACGGAAAGAAAAAGGGTTGCCTGCTCACCCGCCAGCAGCCCGTGGGAGATGCACACCTTGCAGAGAACGAAGGAAAACTCCCCTATCTGGGCCAACACCAGGCCGCACATGAGGGCCACGCGGAGGGGGTAGCCCAGGAGGATCACCACCAGGGCGCAGATGAGTCCCTTGAGGACGATGGAGCCCAGGGTGAGGGCCGTCACGGTCGCCAGGTTGTGGGCAATGTAGGAAACATCGAGGATCATCCCGATGGAAATGAAGAAGAGGCTCGTGAAAAGATCCTTGAAGGGAAGCATGTTGGCCAGGGTCTGATGGCTGTACTGGGATTCCGAAAGAATGAGCCCGGCGAGGAAGGCGCCCAGCGAGAGGGACAAGCCGGCGGTGGACGTGATCCACGCCACCCCGAAGCAGATCAGCACGGAGGTGAGCAGGAAGATCTCCCGGCTCCGGGTGATGGCCACCCGGTCGAGGATCCGGGGAAGGATCCACCTCTGGCCGGCGAAGACCAGCGCCAGGATGCCCAGGGATTTCAGGAGCAGGACCCCTCCCGCCTGGACGGCGTCGGCCTCGCGGCCGGCCAACAGGGGGATAAAGAGCATCATGGGAACCACGGCCACGTCCTGGAAAAGCAGCACGCCCAGGCTCATCTGCCCGTGGACCCCGTCCAGTTCCATGCGGTCCTGGAGCACCTTCAAGACGATGGCGGTGCTGCTGAGGGCCAGCAGAAAGCCCAGGGCCAAAGCCGTTCTTCCGTCGGGGACCAGGCGGGCGGAGATGCCCCAGACCGCCGCAATGGTCAAGGCCACCTGGAGACCGCCTCCCAGGAAGACGATGCGCTTGATTCGAAGGAGCTCGGAAAGGGAAAACTCCAGCCCGATGGAAAAGAGCAGTAGCACCACTCCCAGCTCGGCCAGAAATTCCACGTCCTCCCCGGAGTGGACCAGGCCCAGCCCGTGGGGGCCGGCCAGCGTTCCCGTGAGGATGAAACCCACGACGCTGGGAAGCTTCAGCCGGTGGCAGATCAGGCTGACCGCCACCGCCAGGGCGAAGACGATCAAAAGATCGTTCAGAACGTGCATCCCGGACTCCCGCGACTCGGATCGCTTCAAGGGTTGGCAAGAGACCCGTTCATGAGATCAATTTCGCCCACGGGTGTCAAACCCAATCGGAGCCCTTCTAAGGCGCCGGGCGAGTGTGTTATGAGAAGAGTCATCGCAAGGGACCTTCCGGGACGGGCATCCATCTTCTCCCACCAAAGGAGCGTACGATGACGGATTGCACCATTGTGATTGCCGGAAGCGCGGGCGAAGGCATCCAGACCATCGGGGACGTGCTGGCCGATGCCTTGTCCGCCCACGGCTATGCCGTCTTCACCTGGCAGGAATACGAATCCCGCATTCGCGGGGGCCAGAACACCTATACCATCCGGGTTCGGGAGGACCCGTGCAACGCGCCCACCTGGGAAGCGGACATCCTCCTGTGCCTCAACAAGGGCGCCTACGAAAAGTCCTCCGACCGGCTGAAGGACGGCGGCATCCTGCTGGCGGAAGAGCCCTATGGGGAGGGAGCCCTCGTGATTCCGTTCAAGGCCATGGCCAAGGAAGAGCTGGGGCGCGTCATCTACGCCAACACCATCGCCGCGGGGGCGCTGGCGGGGGTGCTGGGCATGGAGCGGGACGCCTTGGAGAAGGTGCTGGATCGGGAGTTCGCCGCCAAGGGCCCGGACGTGGCGGAGGCCAACCGCAAGGCGGCCCGGCTGGGCTACGATGCGGCCGGTGCCGCCTGCCGGGAAGCCTGTCCCTGGTCCTTTCCCCGAAGGGGCGGATCCCACTACCTGGTGGCGGGCAACGAAGCCCTTCCCATGGGCGCGGTGCGGGCCGGCTGCCGGTTCATCGCCGCCTATCCCATGACGCCTTCCACCGGGGTTATCACCTTTCTGGCCAAGCGATCGGAAGAGCTGGGCATCTTCTGCGAGCAGGCGGAAGACGAAATCGCCGCCGTCAACATGGCGCTGGGAGCGAGCTTCGCCGGGGCGCGGGCCATGACCACCACCTCCGGCGGGGGATTCGCCCTCATGGTGGAAGGCATCAGCCTGTCGGGCATGACGGAGGTGCCGGTGGTGATCGTGCTGGCCCAAAGGCCCGGGCCGGCCACGGGCCTTCCCACCCGGACCGCCCAGGGGGATCTGCTCTTCGCCGTCCACGCCGGCCACGGGGAATTTCCCAAGGCGGTGCTGGCTCCGGCGGATCCCAAGGACGCCTTCCACAAGATGGTCCGGGCCTTCAACCTGGCCGACCGGTTCCAGATCCCGGTGATCGTGATGAGCGATCAGTTCCTGGCCGATTCCCGATTCACCGTCCCGGATTTCCAGGTGGACGCAAGCCGGCCGGAATCCTTCCTGGCGGACCCGAAGGATTTTTCCGCCTACAAGCGATACGCCCTCACGGAAGACGGCGTCTCGCCCCGCCTCGTCCCCGGAGAGAGCCGCCACCTGGTGACCGCCGACAGCGACGAGCACGACCAGTGGGGGCACATCACGGAGGACCTGGCCGAAACGGTCCCCGCCATGGTGGAAAAAAGGCTTCGCAAGGCGGAGCATCTGCGCCGGGCCATGGAGCCTCCGGAAGCCTACCGCACGGAGGACGCCCGGGAGATCTTCTGTTCCTGGGGATCGTCCCGGGGCGCGGTCCGGGAGGCCGTGGACCTGCTCCGGGAAGAAGGCGCGCCGGTGGGCATGCTCCACTGGACCGAACTCTGGCCTCTTGCCGCCGTGACCTTCCCGGAGGGGGCCCGGCTCTGGGCGGTGGAAAACAACGCCACGGCCCAGCTGGCTTCCCTCCTTCGCATGGGCCTGGGAGTGACCCTGGACCGACAGATCCTTCGCAGCGACGGGCTGCCCCTCACCGCCCGATTCATCAGGAGGGCCTACCATGAACGTGCCTGATCCCTTCAAGAACGACGTGGAAGTCCAGTGGTGTCCGGGATGTCCCAACTTCGGGATCCTGACGGCCCTGAAAGGGGCCTTCCGGGACCTTCGGTTGGAACCCCACCAGGTGTGCCTCGTTTCCGGCATCGGCCAGGCGGCCAAGCTTCCCCACTACCTGCAATGCAACTTTTTCAACGGCCTCCACGGCCGCGCCCTTCCCGTGGCCCTGGGAATCCATGCGGCCAACCCCGCCCTCACCACGGTGGTGACCACCGGCGAGGGCGACTGCTACGGCGAGGGCGGCAACCACCTGCTCCACGCCTTGCGCCGCAACCCGGACATCACCGTGGTGGTGCACAATAACGAGATCTACGCCCTCACCAAGGGCCAGGGTTCGCCCACCACGCCGGTGGGGGAAGTGCGAAGTCTTCAGGTGCACGGGGTGGAGGCGGCGCCGCTCAACATGCCGGCCGTGGCCGTGCTCCACGACGCCGCCTTCGTGGCCAGGGGGTTTGCGGGGGACCCCGACCACCTCAAGGGTCTTCTGGTGGAAGCCATCCGGTGCCCCGGCCTTTCCCTGGTGGAGGTGATCCAGCCGTGCATCACCTGGGGGCGCCGGCCGGTGAGCTGGTACAAGGAGCGACTCCGCCCGGTGCCGGCGGATCATGATCCGGCCGACCGGGAAGCGGCCCTCCGGCTTCTTTGCGGAGAAGACGGCCGGTTCGTCACCGGGGTGATCTTCCGGGGCCCCGAGCGCCCGCTGTTCGGCCGAAGGTTTCGGGAGGCGATGGGAAGCGAGCCGCTCTTCCGGCTGGGTTTTCCCGAAAAGGAGGCGGTTCTTGGACTTCTCGACAAATTCCGCACCACCTAGTACAAGAGTTCACACAAACTGGATCGGGTCTTTCGACAACCCCAAGGCAAGGAGGGAAGGCGATGAAGCGGTTGCTGTGTGTTCTGATGGCGGTGGGTCTGGTTGCGGCGGCGGGCTGCGCCAAGAAGGGTCCGGAGGAAGCGGCCAAGAGCTTCCTGGAAAAGCAGATTGTTTCCAAGCACAAGGGCATCCGGATGGATGCCTCCAAGTTATCCTACAAGGTGGTGGAGCAGGGCGAAGACACGGCGGTGGTGGCGGTGACGGGAACCATCGAGGTGGACGCCCAGATCCCGCTGGTCAAGCAGGGCGGTTCCTGGGTTGTGGGCCAGAAGGAGGCGGCGCAGGAAAAGGCGGGCGCGGCTCATGCTCCGGCCCACATGAAGGCGTCCGAAGCCCATGCTCCGGCGAAGCATGAGCCCGCCAAGGCCGAACACGCTCCCCCCAAGGAAGCGCCCAAGGCCGAAAGGGGCCATCACGGCGAACATTCCTAAAACCTGTCCGACAAAGACTCTCCAACTCACAAGGCCGGTGAATTTCCGTTCTCTTCGTAGCCGCGGGGCTTCCGCCCCGCGGGATATGGTCGTTCTTTCGCGGAAAATCCGCTGATCTGCGGTGCGGCGAGGAAGACCGGCAGGCGAAACTCCCCTGTCCGGCACGATTCTTTTCAAGAACACGGTGAGCTGGAGGGGCGAATCGGGATTCGCCTCCATCAAAGGGGATTCACCTCCTGCTTAGGGGCAGGGTTTCGGTTTTCGCCACAACGCCGCCACGGGCACCGGATTGAACTCCTGCGTAGGGGCGGGGTTTATCCCCGCCCTCGGATCGCGCGACGCTCCAAGAACCTCATGGGGAAAACGCTCCGTCCGGGTCTTGGGAAATCGTCCCGTGGGGGCGGGCCTTGCGCCCGCGCGAAAACGGGCCGACAAGGGATGGCAGGATGACCACCATGACCCTCGATGAAAAAATCTCGCAGCTGCTCCAAAGGGAAATGCCCCCAACGCCCTCGGGCATCCTTGCCGTCTATCTTTTTGGTTGCCCATAACCATGTTTGTCTTTGAGAGAAAGCCTGGTATGATACATCATCATGCCGGAGGTGATGAGAATGCCTGCCTCAAGAATTGCTATTACAATAGATGAGGATTTATTGAAGGAACTTGATTTGTTGGTGAAGTCCAACGTATTTCCGAGCAGAAGCAAAGCCATCCAAGAGGCCATTAAGGATAAACTTAATCGGTTGAAAAAGACTCGCTTGTCTCGAGAATGTGCGAAACTTGATCCGGATTGTGAACAGGATATGGCGGAAGAGGGTTTTTCGCTGGAGATCCATGGATGGCCAAGATATTGAGAGGAGATATTTGCTGGGCGGATTTGAATCCTGTAATAGGGAGTGAACAGGGCGGATTTCGCCCTGTTCTTATCTTGAGCCATGATATCTTCAATGAAAAGTCCGGTACTGTCATAGCCATGGCAATCACCAGCCAACCTCAGAAGGCGGGGTTCCCCTTAACTTTTGAGCTTACAAGGACCAAGCTGCCCAAGAAGTCCTGGGTTAAAATCAGCCAGATCAGAACGTTATCCACCAAAAGAATTGGAGAAAAGATCGGGAGAATTTCTGCCGAAGAGCTTGAATTAATTATCGATGGATTGAATGAAATCATTGGTGGCTGACAAATGGCCCTTGGGCTCCGCCGGTCGAGTCTCCTCGATAGGATCCAGTGCATCGGAACGGCCGTCGCGGCTTGGGAGCGGCGCTCACGGGGCGGGGAGGACCTCCACGGTGATTTGGGCGAGGAGCTCCTCCACGGTTCGGCGGTGGCACAGTTCGGTGCCGGGGGTCATGGCGGTGGCCGTGCCGGCGGCGCAGGCGAGCCGAACGCACTCTTCCAGGCTCCGGCCCCTTGAGTGGGCCAGGATGAAGCCGGCCACGGCGGAATCGCCCGCCCCCACCGTGGAGTCCACCTGCACCGCGGGCCCCACGGCCTGAATGGCAGGTCCCTCCGCACAGGAAAGGATCAGGCCGTCTTTTCCGCGGGAAACCAGCACGAAGGGCACACCCCGGCGGTGGATGTCCCGGCACGCGGCCAGGATCTCCTCCCGGGAGGAGACGTCCCGGCCCGCCAGGCGGCTCAGTTCGTGCCGGTTGGGCTTGATGCAGTGGGGCCGGTAGTTCAGGGCCTCCCGAAGCGCCTCCCCGTCGGCGTCCAGCATGACGAAGGCCCCCTTCTTCCGGGCCGCCAGCACCAGTTGGCCGTACACGTTGGGAGAAACCCCCCGGGGCAGGCTGCCGCTCAGGACCATGTACTCCATGTCCGGCAGCCGGAGGATCTGGTGGTAGAGCTCCCCGATCTCCGCCGCCCGCACCTCGGGGCCACCGGCGCTCAAGACGAACTGCCGCCCCGTTTCCGCTTCCTTCACGATGAGGTTGGTGCGGGTTTCCCCGCCGATGCGCACGAAGTCGGTGAGCACCCCCGCATTGATGAGCAGCCCCTCCAGGTGGGACCCGTCGTAGCCGCCCACGAAGCCCAGGGCCACGCTGTGGCCTTCCAGCTCCCGGATGACCCGGGAGACGTCGATCCCTTTCCCGCCCGCGTAGTAGGTCTCCTTTCGGATCCGCACGGTGTCGTCTTCCACGAGCCGGTCCACCACGAGCGTCCGGTCCAGGGCGGGGTTGAGCGTCACGGTATAGATCATGGGGCACCTCAGAGCAGAAAGTCCGTGGAAAGAAAGCGCGACAGGCGTTCCCGCAGGATGGTTCGGATGAGGGCCTTGTCGGCCTCGTCGTCCCGGGCGGCCACCAGGGTGCGGATGGAAAAGGCCCTCAGGGCGTCGGCCACCGAAAGGGTCGATTCGGCGCTGTCCTTCCGCCCGGTGAAGGGAAACGTGTCCGGCCCCCGCTGGCACTGGCAGTTGAGGTTGACCCGGCACACCTGGTTCACCAGGGGGTCGATGAGTCGGGCCATCCGCTGGGGGTCGGTTCCGAAGAGGCTCAGCTGCTGGCCGTAGGGGGATTCGATCACCGCCCGCACCGGTTCTTCCAGGTCTTCGTAGGGAACCACGGGCAGCACGGGTCCGAACTGTTCTTCGTGGAAGAGTCGCATGCGGGCATCCACCGGGTAGACCACCGCCGGCCGGAAGGCGGAGTAATGCCGGGATCCGCCCCCTTCGTTGGTGATGCGGGCGCCCAGGGCCAGGGCGTTCTGGATGAGGGACGCCAGATGGTCGGGTTTTCCCGGTTCCGCCAACGGGGTGATGAGGGGATCCTGCCACGGAAGCCCCACGGGCACGGAGGAGACGGCGTCGCTCAAATCCCTCACGAACCTTTCCGCCAGGGTCTTGTGCACAAAGAAGATCTTCAGGGCCGTGCACCGCTGCCCGTTGAACGAAAGGCCGCCCAGGACGCACTCGCGCACGGTCACCTCCAGGTCCGCGTCCGGCAGGACGATCGCCGGGTTCTTGGCTTCCAGGCCCAGGACGCAGCGCAGCCGGTTCAGCTTGGGATGGCGCTGCCTCAGGGAGTTGGCCACCCGGCTGGTGCCGATGAAGGCGAAGACGTTCACCTTGCCCGATTCCATGAGGGGCGGGATCACCCGGGATCCGGCCCCCGTGACCATGTTCACCACCCCCGGAGGAAAGGCGTCCCGGAAGGCTTCCAGGAGGGGTTCGTAGAGAAGGCAGCCGTGCTTGGGAGGCTTGAACACGACCGTGTTTCCCATGAGCAGGGCCGGGATGAGGGTGGCGAAGGTTTCGTTCAGCGGGTAGTTAAAGGGTCCCATGCACAAGGCCACCCCCAGCGGAGCCCGTCGGATCTGCGCCAGGATGCCTTCCTGGAAGACGAACCGGGAGGACGCCCGGTCCAGGTCTTTCAGGGCGTCGATGGTGTCCCGGATGTATTGGACCGTCCGCGTGAATTCCTTTTCCGCGTCTTTTCGGCTCTTGCAGATTTCCCACATGATCAGCCGGACCACCTGGTCCTTGCGGGCCACCATCCGGTGGACAAAGTCCTCCATGTGGCCCAGGCGTTCCGCAACGGGCAGGGTGGGCCAGGGGCCGCGCCCGTGGTCGTAGGCGCGATGGGCGGCTTCCAGGCATTCCAGGGCCCGGCCCGCGTCCAGATCGGGAACGCGGCCCAGGCTCACGGGCTCGGGGCTCCCGCCGTCCCCCGCCATGTGGATGGGGGAAAGCACCTCGCTCTGCGGCCCGGACCACGGCACCATGCGACCGTCGCACAGGTAGGTCCGTTGATCCGTGAAGGGCGGCCGGAACGGTTGGGGGATTTGGTCCTCCGATGTGAGGACCAGGTCTTCCAGGTCCTTGGACGGGTTCATGGGGCGACTCCTCTCTTGTCCGCGGGGCCCTTTCCCGCCGCCCCCTCGCGGCGTTGCGCTTTCCTGGCGGCCCGTTCGTGGCGCAGGCGCTCGCGGGCCCGGCTGATCCGCGTCTTCACCTTCTCCCGGTAACCCGTGACGGCGCGAAGCGCCAGCCAGTAGCCCAGAACCGCCAGGGGGAGCCCCACCACGAGACCTCCCAGGGCCATGGCGCCCAGCACGTGGGGCGCCTTCGTGAGAACATAGACGAAGCCCTTGGTCTGCAGGGCCGCGCCGTGATGTGCGGCCTTTCCCAGGCTCAGCAGGCGGGCTCCCACCCAGTAGTTGAGGGAATAGATGAGGGGGGCGGTCACGGGGTTGGTGATCCAGACCCCCGCCGCGGCGGCGATCTTGTTCCAGCCAAGCACGGCCGCCAGGAAGGCGGCCAGGACCATCTGCACGCCCAGGGTGGGCGTCATGCCCACCAGGATGCCCAAGGCGAATCCCAGGGCGATTTCGTGGGGATCGCCGTGGATCCGGACGAAGCGGTCGTAGAATCGGCGAAGCTTTTGGTTCATGGCCCGGTCTTCTTCCTCACGGAGCCTCCTCGGCCGGCAGGGGGGTCTTGGTGTGCCAGATGAGCACCAGGAGAAGCACCATCAGGGCCGCCCACACCAAGGCCGCCCAGATCCGCGCGTTCCGCGCCTTTTCCTCCTCCCACCACAGGGACGGGCGGATGCCCATCACCCAAAAACAGAGCACGCAGGACAGGTTGATGCCGATGAGATTGGCGCAAAAGAGCAGGGCCGCCCGCCAGGCGTGGGCCGCATGCCCGGATCCCAGCAGCAGACCGCAGGCGGTCAGGGGCGGCAGCAGGGCCACCGCCACCATGACGCCCACCAAGGCGGAAGCCATCCCGGTGGTCATGGCCAGGGCCCCGGCGGCCCCCGAGGCGAGAGCCAGCACCACGTCGCTCAGGGTCACGTAGGTCCTGGAGGCGATTTCCGGAAGGCCGGGATCCGCCTGCAGAAACAGGCCGAAGGCGGCCGCGCTCGCCACGGCCGCCGTCGTCCCGACGGCCAGACTCGACACGGCGGACAGGGCCAGGGCGCCGTCGCCCAACGTGGTGGCCATGGCCAGCGCCACGTTGGGACTCAGCAGCGGGGCGATGACCATGGCGCCCAAAACCACCACCTGACTCCCGCGCACCATGCCCACCGTGGCCACCACCACGGAAAGGACCACGAGAACCACATAGGCCAGGTTGGGGACGGTGGCCTGGGAAACGTCCGTGTAGAGTTCTTCCCGGCTCATCCGAAGGAGGCGGCTGTCCCAGAACCGGCGGCCCGGTTCCGGTCGGGGATCGGCCCCCGCCTTCGGCTCTTCCTCCTCCCGGGGAAGCACCGCTTCCACCTCCAGCACCCAGGCTCGGAATTCGGGCAGAGCCTCGTAGTTCCGGTTGATCATCTCCAGGAGGGGCTCCACCGCTTCGGGGCTTGCAACCACACGCACCAGCGCCAGTTGGTCGTCCAGAGGGGCCGCAAAGGCATCCCTGAAGCCCGCATCCCGGAGGGTCTGCAGGGCGAAGTCGCACACGTCCCGGGGAAGGGTCATCTCCACCAGCCTCATGGATCTTCCCCCTCCTCCTTCTCGGCCCGGGCGCGCCGGTCCCTGCCCCCTTGGACGGCGGATTCAAAGCTCGAGACCACCGACCGGATGTGGATGTCCCTTTGCGGGAAGGGGATCTCGACCCCCCGCTCCCGGAAGAGCCGGTCGATTTCGAAGCGGATGTCCGTCTCCACCTGGATGCAGGCATCGATGGTGGTCCAGACCCGCAGCCGGAAGATGAGCGCGCTGTCTCCGAAATCGAGAAAGAGAACGCTGGGTTCCGGCTTTTTGAAAACGCGCGGATGCTTGTCGGCGATTTCCAGGAGCGTCCGTCGCACCAGCTCCACGTCGGAACCGTAGGCCACGCCCACGTCGATGTTTCGCCGCAGGCGCATGTCCTTGAAGCTCCAGTTGGTCACCCGGCCGCTGATGAATTCCGAATTGGGGATGATGAGAGAAGCGTTGTCCCAGGTCTGGATGACGGTGGAGCGCACATTGATCTTTTTGACTTCCCCCCAGATCCCGTCCACTTCGATGGCGTCCCCCACCTGGATGGGCCGTTCGAACAGGAGGATCAGCCCGCTGATGAAGTTGTTGAAGATGTTCTGCAGCCCGAAGCCCAGGCCAACGCCCAGGGCGCCGAAGGCCACGGTGAGGGACGTGCCGCTGAAGCCCAGGGCGTTCAAGGCGGCCAGGACCCCCAGGAACCAGAGAACGTATCCGCTGATGGTGGTGATCGACTCCTGGAGCCCCAGTTCCAACCCGCTGTGGCGGAAGACCCTCTTGCGTAGGGCCTGCTTGAAAAGGCGGGTGCCCGCGTGGGTCAGGGCCAGGATGGCCACGGCGTAGAGAAGGCCGCTGAGCCGGAAGGAAAGCCCTCCCAGGGGAACGGGCGTGTTCAGCACCCGGAAGAAGGTGAGGATCACGGTCTGCTTGGCCCCCCACGCCACCAGAATCCCCAGGATGCCGGCAAAAAGCCAGACGACCCAGAGCAGGCGAACCATGAGCCATTGGAAGGACCGCTCGGAAGACTCGTCGGCTCCTGCGGCGAAGGTGGAGGCCGTCTCGGAGATCTCCTCCCATTCCCTCAAGGCCAGGAAGCAGACGAAGAGCCAGAGGCCGACCACGGCCGTTCGCGCCCAACCCACGTACCAGAGGACGGCCAGGAGGCTGTAACCGGCCAGCTCCAGCAAGAGTCCCACCGTGGCGACCCCGTAAAGCCAGACGGTGAAGACGGTCACCCACCTGCGCAGGGAACGGGGGCCTTGGGGCGGCGCGGCCTGGACCTTCTTCTTGACGCCGCTTCCCATGGCCAGAGCCCAGCAGAGAAAGAGAACCTCCAGCAGGAAGCGGTAGAGGAGCAGCAGGGCGCTGCTGCGGCCCAGCAATTCCTGGAGGCACAGGTAGGCCAGCAGGAGCCATCGGCCCACGGAAAGGGCCGGCCGGAGGCGGCGGCGCACCAAGGTGCCCACTTCCCCCGTGCCCCGCTCCTTGAGAAGGGCCAGAAAGTGGATGCCCCATGAGGTGAAGAGCCACAGGAGGAGGATGAAGACCAGCAGCCGAAGCGGCGGGAAGGTATCGTAGAGGTTGCGGGCCAGGCCGTAGCCGTAGGCGAAAAGGACGGCTCCGGCCAGGGGCAGGGAGCGGGCCGCCAGTTGCACGGTCAGGCAGTACCAGCCCCTCTCGCGCCGCATGGATTCCGTGATGTGGGATCGGCAAAGGTTGCGCAGCCGAACCAGGATCCATTCCACGATGAGGAAGACCAAGAGCGAGGTGATGAGGAGGATTCCGCCCGTCTTCCAAAGGAACCCCATCTGTTCCACCCAGAAATCGGGGGTGAGCGGCCGGGTGGTGAGCAGGGCCAGCCGCTCCATTTCCGCTCGGACCTCTTGCGGGCTCAAGGCCGCCAGGGGATTTCGGCTCCTTCGAAAGAGCTCCTCTTTCCTTTGTTCGTTGATCCGTGCGGAAAGCTTCTCCTGGAGCAGGGAGGCTTCCTCCTGGATCCGGACCCAGTCGGTTCGGAGTTGGGCCACCTTGTCGGAAAGGCCCTGCAGGCGCTTTTCCTTCTTCTTGAGCAGATCGTCGACTTCCTTCAGTTGGCTCACAAGGCTCTGCACGATGGGGGCGGCGTCCTTCCGGGCCTTCAGGTCTTGGGTCTGCTTCTCGTTGAGGGAACGCTGGTCGGCCAGTTCCTTCAGCCGTTGATCCAGCCCCGCCTGGCGCTCGGAAAGGTCCTTGATGCGCGAAGCGGTCGTGTCCAGGATCTGCTTGAGGGCTCCCTGGGCCTTGTTGAGATCCTCAAGGGAGGCGCTGGAAAGGGAAAGAAGGTTGCTGAAGGCGGAAAGCTGCACCCGGATGGCGCTGATCTCCTGGGAGGCGGCCGCTTCCATGCGCCCCAGTTCTTCGGCGCGCCTGGCCAGCTCCTCCAGGAGGACCTTTTCGCCGGCAATGGCCTTGGTGAGGGATGCCGACAGTTGTTCGTACTGGGCCTGGGTTTCGGTGGCCGCCGCCTGGCCGTTGGGTTGCTCGGCGCCCGAGGCGGTTCCGGAAAGGACCAGGGCGCACACAAGCACCAGCCCCAGGGCGCACGGGCGGATCGTGCGGGAAAAAGTCCGGCGGGGATTTCCTAGAGCCATCGCTTCTTCCTGAAAAAGAGGAGCATGAGAACGCCCACGGCGATCATGACGATCCACACCGCCGGGTAGGCCCACGGCCATTTCAGTTCCGGCATGTGTTCGAAGTTCATCCCGTAGACGCCCGCGATGAAGGTGACGGGGATGAAGATGGTGGCGATGATGGTGAGGACCTTCATGACCTCGTTCATGCGGTTGCTCTGGGTGGAAAGATAAACCTCCAGGAGGGCCGAGCCCATTTCCCTGTGGTTGTCCAGGATGTCCAGCGCCTGGAGCACGTGTTCGTAGAGATCCTTCAGGTACGGCTGGGTCGTCTCCTTCATGAGAGACCCCTCTTCGCGCCACAAGACGCTCACCGCCTCCCGCAGCGGCAGGGTTGCCCGTCGCATGAACAGGCACTGCCTCCGAACGCGGTGGATGTCGTCCAGCAGTTCCCGCCACTGCTCATCGAACAGGGCCTCCTCCAGGTCCTCGATGCGGTCTCCCAGGGCCTCCAGTACCACGAAATAGTGGTCCACCACCAGATCCATCAAGCAGTAGAGCAGATAGTCCGGCCCGGATTGCCGGAGGCGGCTTCGGGGGTTGGAAAGCCTTTTGATGACGGGCTCGAAAATCGGCCGGTCGCTTTCCTGGAAGCTCACAAGCGCCTCTTCCGTCAGCACGAAACAGACCTGCTCCACCTCCATGGCCGCCGTTATCGGGTCCATGGAGAAGAATTTGAGCAGAACGAAGATGCCCTGGTCGAAAAACTCCACCTTGGGGCGGTGGCCCGTGTTGAGGATATCCTCCAGGATCAGGGGTGGTATTTGGAAGCAGTGCCCCAGTCGTTCCACGACGCCCACCCGATGGAGGCCGCTCATGTGCACCCACAGGTTGGTGTGCCGGCGGGTCAGGTCGGAACAGTCCTCCACCTGTTCCAGGTCAAAGGTCTCCAGCACCTCCCGGCCGTAGTCCACCACGCGGATGCGAACGCTTTCGGTCCGCTTCCTCCCCACAAAGGCCAGCGTGCCGGGAGGCAGCCCCGGCTGCTTGGCGGATCTCTTCGCTTCCTCTTTCATGGCCTTTCCTTCCGGGAAAAAGAAGCGTGCATTCTTCCAGAGCCCTTGTCGGCGTCCGTATCTGCCCCATGTTCATCCTTTGCGGTCACGGTCTGTAGGGGCGAATCATCACTCGCCCCTACAGTGCCTTGCTTCTGCAAGGCGCGTTTCCTTCTGTGTGGCCGGCATGACTTTCCTGGGAGCGCGACCCTCCGGCCCCCAAGGAGCTTGTCTGAGAATTCCTTTCCTTAAGCACCCAACAAAGGATCTTTCCTTTTCCGTAGCCGCGGGGCTTCAGCCCCGCGGAAAGGGCCATCGTAACTCCATGAAGTGAAAGGATATACACGATGGACCATCCGACGTGTGGGGATTCTTCCGCAGCCCTGAAGGGCTGCGCTACGAGAAAAGCGCTCATCCCTGGCGTTCCCCGACATGTTCCTAAGATGCCGGCGGAACGCCCGCGGTCCCAGGGAAAAGATGGGCCCCGGTTGGCGCTTTCTCCGTACGGGGTGGCGAGGTTTGTCGTGATCCCTCATGAGGTTTCCCCTTGGAGCATCCGGAGCTTGAGCTGGCGGCGGTCGTCGTTGGCCAGGTAGAGGGTCCGGGTGGGGAAGGCGAACTCGATGCCCTCCTCGTTGAAGGCCTTCAGGATCGCCAGGCAGGTCTTTTGGAGCCAGGCCTGGTAGGCCCAGTAGTCGGGCGGGTGGTACCAGGCGATCACCATGATGTTGAGGCTCCAGTCGTTGAATCCGTTGAAAACGACCCGGGGCGGAAAGTCCGGGTGCATGCCTTCGTGGTTTTCCAGGAGGGTGCGGATGATCTCCACGGCGCGCTCCACCTTTTCCGGCGGCGTGTCGTAGGTGATGGTGATGTTGGTGAGCCAGCGGATGTGGGGGCGTTTCCCCACGTTTTCAATGGGGGAGTTGACCACCTTTTCGTTGGGCACGGTCACCAGGTGCCCCGTCAGGGTCCGAAGCCGGATGCTTCGAAACCCCACGGATTCCACGATCCCGTCGTAGCCGTCCACCAGGATGCGTTCCCCCACCTGGAAGGGCTTGTCGAAGAGGATGGTCAGGGTGCCGAAAAAGTTGGCCACCGATTCCTTGGCCGCCAGGGCCAGGGCCAGGCCGCCGATTCCCAGGGAGGCGATGAGCGGGCCCACGTCGATGCCCGTGAGGGTCTGGAGCACCATGATGGCGCCCACGGCCGCCACGAAGATCCGGAGGGTCTTGCCCACCAGGGGGACCAGCATGTCGTCGATGGTGCTTTCCGTGGTGCTCGCCCATTGCTTCAGGCGCACATCCACCACCGCCACCAGCCGGTAGATGACCCAGATGAGGACGATGGTGCCGCCCACGTCGGCGGTCCGACTGGCCACCGTGTGGACCAGGTTGGTGCCGTCGGGGGATTGGAAGTGGCCGAAGAGCGGGGACAGGGCCGCATAGACGCCGTAGACCCAGATGAAGAGGGTGAGGGGCTTGTGGAGGGTTTCCAGGGCGAGGTAGACCCACCCGTCCTTTTCCCCCGCCGCTTCCAGCCTCTGCAGCCTTCGGCGCAGCAGCGCACGCACCAGCCGCTCGAAGATCACCACCCCAAAGAGGAGCCCGGCGCAGACCATGAGCTTCAGCCAGCTGATGCCGTAGGCAATCTTCGCATCCACCCATTTGCCCAGGCGGCGGGACGCCCTTTCGCTGATCCGATCGATGTTTGCCCCGATCTTTTGGGCCGCCTGGTCGATCTTTTCGGTCTGAACGGGCGTCACCTTTTCCTTGGGAAGAGGAAGCAGCGGCTCCTTGGGGGCTCCCTCTCCGTTTCCGTCGGCCGGGGCGGTCTGCTGAGAGGCGGGAGCGGATACCGGGGCCTGCCCCCAGGCGGACCCCACCGGACCGGCCAGGAACACCGAGCCGAGGACAACGACCAAAAGGGTTCGAAAGGGCTTCCGTATCCACGAAACCAAACCCACCTTGCACCTCCTTCTTTCGGCGTGGCCGCTCATGGGGCGATTACACGAAACAACACGTTCCGTTTTCAATGCACGCGGGACGTGGGGCCGAATCATCGTTCGCCCCTGCATTGGTCATATTCCAACGGCCATCAACAACTTTTTCGTTTCGTCCGACAGGTTCACAGGAAGAAACATGGATTCTGGATAAAGGTATCCATCCGGTTCGGATAGATCTTCATCCAGTATGCGGAGCATATGATGGGCTTCCGCTTCGGGATCCGGCAGCTTGCGATAGATCTTACCTACGATCAAGCTTGCCGGGTTGTCCTTATTGTTGATGCAGACCACGTATTCAATCATCGGATCAACCTCTTGATCTTAAAATCCCTGCGACCAATTCCATGGGCTTCGTACCAGTGAATTTCGGCCTCGCAAGTGGTTCCGTCCGCAAGTTGCACGACGGCGATACCCTTCATATTCCGCCAACGTCCCGGACCGTAGTGGCGCTCCAGATATCGCCTAATATGCACGCCTCGGCCTGAGGCAATGGCCTCGATATCCTTGATCTCACTGAGGATCGATAACCCCTGAACCTTCATCGGGCCACACGCGGATTGGCGATCGTAGGTATCTCCACCGTCCAAACATACCCCATCTTCGCCCCTCCAACAACGCCCGGCCCTGCAAAGCCGCCGAACGTCGCGGGCAGAGGCGGGGTTTTTCCCCGCCCGCGTAGCGTGCGGGGATCGATGAACCCGTTGGAAGGAATCCCGGGGGTTCAGGTTCCCGAGGCCCTGCGCACCTTGAGGTTGAGAAGCTCCACGAAGAGCGAAAAGCCCATGGCGAAGTAGATGTAGCCCCGTTCGATGTGCTTTCCGAAGCCCTCGGCCACCAGCATGACGCCGATGAGAAGGAGAAAGCTGAGGGCCAGCATCTTCACCGTGGGGTGCCGATCGATGAAGGCGCTGACCGCTCCGGCGAAGAGCATCATGGCCCCCACCGCCAGGACGATGGCGGCAATCATGACCCCCACATGCCGGGCCATGCCCACGGCGGTAATGATGGAGTCGATGGAAAAGACGAGGTCCAGGACCAGGATCTGAAAGACCACGGCACCGAAGGTGGCCTTGCCGGCTCCCTTCCGCCCTGCTTCCTCTCCGGTTCCTTCCAGTTTGTTGTGGATCTCGTGGGTGCCCTTGGCGATGAGAAAGAGTCCGCCGGCCAGCAGGATGAGATCCCGTCCTGACACCGGATGGGAGAGGAGGTGAAAGAGGGGGGCCGTCAGGCGCATCATGGCGGCGATGGCCAGAAGCAGGGCGATCCGGAGAAACATGGCGCCGAAGAGGCCCAGCCGCCTGGCCTTCTCCTGTTGTCCCGCCGGCAGCCGGCCGCTCACGATGGCGATGAAAACGATGTTGTCGATGCCCAGCACCAGCTCCATGGCGGTCAAGGTCACCAGGGCCGCGGCGTTTTCCAGGGTCCACAAGTTCTCCAGCAGCATGGTCTAAAGAGCCTCCTCTTCCAGGATGCTTTCCGTCTCTCCGTTTCTCACCAAAAGAACCGAACCCAGGGGAAGGATCGTCCGGTCGATCTCTTCCGCGTAGCCCAGGACTTCCTCGGGCTCGGGCACCCGCATGCCCAGGAGGGTCAGGTCGCTCTGTCCGCTTTGCTGGCGAAGCACGGAGGTGAAGGGCTGGCGGGGATCCGCCCGGGTGAAGACCACGACCTCCGCCTCCACGCGAACCTGGTGGAGCAGCTGCTCCAGATGGTTCCGGATGCCTTCCACCCCTTCTTCCCTTTCCGCCAGTTGCAGGAGGCGGATCCGCGCCTTCTGCCAGGGTTCGCTCTGACGGAGGATGTGGGCGATGAGGAGCATCAGTTCCCCGTTTCGGTCCCGGCCGCGCCACCAAACATCGATGAGGCCGTGGGCGCCGAATCCCCTTTCCTCATGGGTTCGCAGGAAGAGCACCGATTTGTTGAGAGCGGTCAGTTTCCTCGTGAGCAGGAGCTGCTCCGCCTGGGCGGAGCGACGGCCGGCCCATCCCATGAGCACCATGTTGGGTTCGAGGCCCGCAAGACCGTGGGCCTGAAGGATGGAGACGGCACCTCCATAAAGATCGTCCACGATGCTCGACTCGGTGAAGGCCAGGATTCCCTTTTCCGTCAGATACTTCTGCATGAAGCGCCGGGATGTCCGGCGGTAGCCCTTGCCCGCCAGCGCCTCCACGTCGCCCTCGATGACGTGGTAGAAGGTGACGAAACCGCGCGCCCTGGCCATCCAGGTGCCCAGCGTGAGCAGGCTTTCCTGCTTCTGGGGCGACCGCAGAAAGACCACCAGGTTGGGCCGCCAGTTCTTGATGTGCCAGGGGACGGTCTCCAGGCCCATGAGGGCGAATCGGGCGATGCTCAGCCAGATGCCGCTTCGGATGTCCCCCCAGTCGTGGCGCAGCGAACGCCTCTTCAGCAGGAAGAAGACTCCGTAGCTGAGAAAGACGGCCGCCACCGTGGCCCGGGCGTCGATGAGGAACATGCTCGTGTAGCACCCCGCAGCCCCCAAAAGCGACAGGATCCAGGGAACCTTGAATTGGGGCCGGAACGACGGGTTGCCCACCAGCCGTTCCAGCCCGGCGGTCAGATTGATCATCCCGTAGGTGTTCAGGAAGAACATGGTGATGATGGGAGCCACGAAATCCAGGTTGCCCATCCAGATGACCGCCAGGGCGATCAGGGTCGTGAGCACCACCGCCATCCTGGGTTCGGTGGCGCTTCCCAGCTGGTGGCCGAGAAGGCGCGGGACGACCCCGTCCATGGCGAGGGCCTTCAGGATCCGGGGGGCGGCCAGGATGCTGCCCAGGGCCGACGAGAGCGTGGAGGCCCAGACTCCCACCAGGACGAGCACGGGCCACCGGGCGATGCGGTAAAGCACCATGGAGTCCGTCAGGAGGGTGTCCACCGGCACGTGCACCGCCAACCACACCGCCGTGGCCACATAGATCAGGGCGGTGACGCCGATGGCACTCAACGTTCCCAGGGGGATGCTCCGCATGGGGTCCTTCAGGTCCCCCGACATGCTGGCGCCCACGGTAATGCCCGTCACCGCCGGAAAGAAGATGGAAAAGACGGCCCAGAAGGAGGCTCCCCCCTGGGCCGACGCCCACAGGGTGGGCGGATGCCAGGCGTCCCAGGATCCCGAAAAGACGGAAACCAGAGAAAGGGCCAGGGCCGCCAGGATTCCCAACTGGATTTTCAGGGCGAAGTCCGCCCCCACGAAGGCCAGGATCCCGAAGGCCAGGGCCAGCCCCGAAGCCAGCAGGCGCGGATCCGCCAGAGGAAAGACGCTGATGAAGGCCTCCGTGAAACCGATGAGATAGAAAGCCACCGAGATGGCCTGGGACAGATACAGGGACAGGCCGATGGCGCCGCCGATTTCCAGGCCCAGCGTCCTGGAAATCATGTAGTAGGGGCCGCCGGTCCGGACGAACATGTTGGTGGAGATGGCCGAAAGGGAGAGACCCGTGAGGAGCGAAACCGCATTGGCCAGGAGGATGATGAGCAGGGATCCGGCCAGTCCCGCCTGGCCCACGACCCAGCCGATGCGAAGAAACAGGATGATGCCGAGAATCGTCAGTACGTTGGGGGTGAAAACGCCCGTGAAGGTTCCGAAACGACCCTGCTCCGCCATGGTGGTGTCCTCCTTGAATCCCATTGTCTTTCTACCACAGGTGCTGTAGGTTCTGTGAGTCAAACGGCGGGGGCACCCGGGGTCAACCGGGAAAAAAGAGGCAGGGTGCGTGGATGAGACGTCGGACAAATGCTTCGTGTGGGAGTGGTGACGGAAGACTCAACGCTTTGTGAGGCCATCCGGGCGGCGGCTCCGGAGGATGTCCGTGTGGAGTGGTTCGCCGGCCGCCGGGAGATCGCTGAAACGGACGGCCGGAAGGTTCCTTCGGTTCTCTTTATGGATCTGGCCTTGTTGGGCCCCCCGCCTGCCACGGAAAGGGGCAGGACGGCCCGCGCGCCCTGGCAGGACGCGGGCCTGGACCCGTCGACCCGGGTGGTGGTTCTGGCTCCCCGCGACCAGGCCTCCCAGGCCATCCGCATGGTCCGCGCCGGGGCCCTCACCTACCTCACGTATCCCTTCCGCCCCACCGAGCTGAAAAACGCCTGGAGCGTGGCCCGTGCGGCCCTGCGTTCCGAAGGCGAAGCCGTCTCCGCCCGGGATGGCTTCTGGAAGGACATCTATCGGCACCTGGTCCGGACCAACAGCGCCCAGATGCAGACGGTCATGGATCAGCTCAAGGCCGTGGCCCCCACCGACGCCACCATCCTGCTCTACGGCGAGACGGGCACGGGAAAGAACATGCTGGCCAAGGTGATCCACGAGCACAGCGCCCGGGCCCACAAGCCCTTCGTGGCCGTCCACTGCGGCGCCATCCCGGAGGGCCTGGTGGAAAGCGAGTTTTTCGGTCACGAAAAAGGAGCCTTCACCGGGGCCGTCCGGAAGAAGCTGGGCAAGTTCGAAATCGCCGATCAGGGAACCATCTTCCTGGACGAGATCGGAACCATCACCCTGCCGGTGCAGATCAAGCTGCTCCAGGTCCTGCAGGAAGGAACCTTCAGCCGCGTGGGTGGGGAAAAGGAACTGCACACGGATGTGCGGGTCATTTCCGCCACCAACGTGGACCTCAAATCCCTGGTGGAGCAGGGGCGTTTCCGGCAGGACCTCTACTACCGCCTGGAGGTCTTTCCCATCCACATTCCGCCCTTGCGGGAGCGGCGGGAGGACATCCCGCTTCTGGCCGACATCTTCCTGGAAAAGCTCCGAAGAAGGCACCGCAAGCCCATCCAGGACATCCATCCCGACGTGATCGGCGCCTTCCTGGCCTACGATTGGCCCGGAAACATCCGGGAGATGGAAAACGTCATGGAAAGGGCCTTCATCCTGGAGACCGAAACCACCCTCACCCCCACCCATTTTCCTGCGGAGATCATGGGAGAGGTGCGCGCGGTGGTCCGGCCCCTCTTTCATCCGGCCATGACACTGGCCGAATTCCGAAAGCACGCGGTGGAGGAGGCGGAGCGGACCTACCTTTCGGAGCTGCTCCGTTACCACAGGGGCAGGATCAACCTGACGGCCCAGTCCGCCGGGATCACCCCCCGCCAGCTCCACAAGCTCATGAAACGCCACAACCTCCGAAAAGAGGACTATCGCCCGGCCCGCAAGGCGGGGGACTGAGCCGCGCGCCCTTGCTCAGGCGGCCCTCGTCACATCGTTCACCGGGCGAACCTCGGCGATGCTCTTCTTGCGGTCCCCCCACCCTTCGAAGAGTACGGCTTCGGGGTGGGCGTCCAGACTGTGGTAGTCCCGCACCGCCAGGCCCATGGACCGGACCGCGGCGTCGCTGTAGACCCGCACGTCGTAAACATGCGGGGTTTCGGCCCTGGGACGCAGAACCGCCTTCAGATTCCACACCCAATCGGGGTCCTTTTTCAGCCGAACCACCAGGTAGCGGCCCACCTCGTCGGGGATCTCCGTGGGCTTGGGAAGCGTCTGGCTCTTTCCGTCTTTCTTCCAGAACAGGATCTTCTTCCATTCCATGGGGCGGTCTCCTCGCGCAGGGACTCGTCGGGTTGTCTTTTCTCCATCGGGGCTGATCATGAGGAGGCAAATTGCGGGCCAGAGTGGCTCTCTCCGTGGAGGGCGGGCGGGGCAAAGGGATCCGGCGGGGTCGGCTGCGACCTCCTTCCCCTAAAACCGGTTTCTTGAATTCCGAAAGGGAAGCCAAACGGAACGGGAGGTTCCGAAAACGTCCATCACGGGGAGTTCGTGACAACGAAGGATGAAACGCACCTTTGGGAAGCAGGCCCTTGTAGGGGCGAATGATGATTCGCCCCTACAGGCCGCGCGCACGAAGGCATTTCCCTGGGAGCGCGGGCGTCTCGCCCGTTTGTCGTGCGGGCCGGAGGCCTGCGCTCCCTGCGGAAAGGGCTTTCGTACACATTGTCGGACAAGAGGCTGACCGAGAACGCCGCGGGCGACCTCTTTTCTCGTAGCGCAGCCCTTTAGGGCTGCGGGAAAAGACTGGTGCGTTGGATAGGCCATCGCGTATTTCCTGTCACTTCATGAGGTTACGATGGCCCTTTCCGCGGGGCTGAAGCCCCGCGGCTACGAGGGGAACCAAAATTCCTCCGCCTTGTAAGTCAGAGAGCCATTGTCGGACAGGCTCCTGGGAGGCTGTCCGAGAACTCCTCAAACCGTCACTCCCGCGCAAGCGGGAGTCCATAGGTTCCCGGAAATCCTGGATCCCCGCTTTCGCGGGGATGACGGATGGACGTTGGAAGGGGCAAATAAGCCATTGTCGGACAGGCTCCTAGTAAACCTTGCGCTTGCCGTGGCGTTTGCCCAGAACTTCCAGGGTATCGTTGATGATCACGAAGGCCTCGGGATCGATGGAAAAGACCGCGTCCTTGAGCTTGGGAAGCTCCGTCAGGGTGGTCACGGTCAGCACCACGTCGCGGTCCGTGCCCGTATATCCGCCCACGCCTCGCAGGAACGTCACGCCGCGCCGGATCTTGTGCAGGATGAAGTCGGCCACCGCCCGCGGGTCGGAGGAGACGATGAGCACCATCTTGCGCCGGTTGAAGCCCGCCATGACCGAATCCACCACGCGGCTGCTGGAATAGACGTAGACGATGGAATAGAGGGCCTTTTCCAGCCCGAAGAAGTGGGCGCCCACCAGCAGGACCAGGGCATTCACGGCCGTGTAGACGATGCCCACCCGGATGCCCCAGCGGGAGTTGAGGTAGATGGCCAGGATGTCCAGGCCCCCCGCGGATCCCAGGGACCGCAGGATGATACCGCCCCCGAGGCCGCAGACGACCCCCGCCAGCACGGCCCCCAGCAGCGGATCCTTGAAGGCGATGGGGGGCACCTTGATCCATGCGGCCGCCAGGGAGAAGAAGACCATGCCGAAAAGGGTGTAGAGCATGAAGCGCCGGCTGATGGAAAACCAGCCCAGGACCATGAGCGGCAGGTTGAGCAGGAAGTACAGGTGGCCGATGTCCCAGGAAGGAAAAAGGTAGTGGAGGATGATGGCCACGCCCACCACGCCGCCGCTCAGCAGCTCCTGGGGGATCATGACGGCGTTCATGCCGATGACGAAGATGATGCTTCCCGAAACGATGAGCGCCACATTGGTGGCGACGGATTTCCAGTCCCAGTCGATCTTCATCTCTTCTTCCTTTCCCGATACCAGCCTGCGGAGGAGCCTGCTCCTCCGACTTCCAAGTCGTTTCAAAACGGGAAGTATCCCTCAGAAGGGGGACCGGATAAAGCAAAAAGGACGGTGCGGGGGGATAATGCGGCGGGTCAAAGGGTCTTGCTCAGGATGATCTTGTGGTCTTCCGGAGCGTAGAAATCTTGTAGGACGGCTTCGATCCCGTAGCCGGCCTTCAGGTAGAACCGCCGGGTGGGTTCGTAGAGGGGGCGGGACGACGTTTCCACGTAGATTTTTCGGCCGCCCAAGGCCCGGACGGCCTCTTCGGTCCCTTCCAGCAGGAGGCGTCCGATGCCCATCTTCTGAAAGGAAGGGTCCACGGCGATCCAATAGAGGTCGAAGCGCCGGTCGGTTCCCAGGATGGGGCCGTAGCAGGCATAGCCTGCCGGCCGGTCTCCCTTTTTGGCGAAAAGGAAGTGGTAGCCGGATTCCGGGCCGTTGCGGAGGCGCTCTTCCACGAGACTTCTGGCCACCTGGATCTCTTCCGGGTTGAAAAATCCCGTGGAGGCCACGATCCGTTCCACGTGGTCCGGATCCTCGGGCCTCACGTCCCGGCGCAAGTACACCGGTGCGTTATCCTTGTTTATTCCGTTCACTGAACCCTCCCCACAAGCCGGTGAAAAACGCCGAGGCGTTGGCTCCCAGATTCCGGATCCGGTAGCCCCCCTCCTGAACCACCAGGGTGGGCCGTCCCATGGCGCCGAAAAGGTGCCCCATTTCCAGGAAGTCGCTCCTGAGAAGAGTCCACGTGCCGGTGGGATCCCCCTTGGCCGTGTCCAGACCCAGGGCCACCACCAAAAAGTGGGGGCGGAACTTGTGCACCTTGGCGAGAGCCTTCTCCAGGACCTTCAGATAGGCCTTTCCGTCCACGTGCTCCGGCAGGGGATAATTGATGTTCTTCCCCAGTCCTTCCCCGGCTCCCGCCTCGTCCCGGAACCCGCTGAAATAGGGATAGGCGAAGCTGGGATGGCCGTGGATGGAGACGGTCAGCACGTCCGAGCGTTCGTAGAAGATGTTCTGGGTGCCGTTGCCGTGGTGGTAATCCACGTCCACCACGGCCACACGGCCGTGGGATGCGAGATAGTTGGCGGCCACGGCCGTGGAATTGAAGTAGCAGAACCCGCCGAAGGCGCGCTTTTCCGCGTGGTGGCCCGGGGGCCGGACCAGGGCGTAGGCCAGCCGGTGTCCCCGTAGGAGGCTGCGGGCGGCCGTGAGGGCGCAGTCCACGGCCCCTTTGGCGGCGCTGTAGGCGTTTCGGTTGAGCGGCGTGAAGGTGTCGATGCAGTAGTAGCCGGCCCGAATGGGCAGTTCCTTGGGAGGGCGGGCGGCGTTGCGGATGGGAAAAACGTAGGGATAGACGCTCTTTCCCGGCTCCACCTTGAGGCACACCCTCTTGAGAAAATCCACAAAGTCGGAGGCGTGCACCCTCCGGATCCATTCCTCCCCGAAGTGGTGCGGTTCTTGTCTCTCGAAGAGGCCCGTTCCTTCCAGGGCCTCCAGGATCTTGGAAAGCCGCGCCGGAGCCTCCACGTAGCCCCGGTCGTGAACGTGGTGGATCTGGTGGCCTTCGTTCACCACCAGGGCGATGGCATCGCCGGTGAGATGGACGGGCCGGTCCTCCGGAGCCCGGCCGGGCGCCTGGACGTACCGCAGGGGGCGGAGGCGCACCGGATCGTCCCGGAAGGAATCCACCACCCGGTCGATGTAGCCCGCGGGAGCCCTGTGGCCGTACTTGCGTTCCAGGATGGCGCGAACGATCTCCCGGGCCCGGTCCCGTGCCAGCGGGATGCCCAGGCCCAGATCGTCGAAGACGAGAAAGGGGGGGCAGTCGTCTTCCGGCTTGAACGGCGTCTCGTAGGCGGTGCCCGCGATGGGTCTCGCCCCGTAGCGCTCGTAGAACTTGAGGCGCGCCTTGTTCTGGGCTAGTACCACGGGGTCCCGGCACAGGGAGGGTTCATCGGGCAGACATTCGAAGAAAAGGCCCACGGCCCCCAGGGCTCTGGACTCCTGCCGGACCAGTTCGTAGAGGGCGCTTCCTATGCCGCCCCCCAGCCGCTTGCGGGTGACGGCGATGTAGTCCAGGTAGCAGAAGTGGAGGTCCGGGGCATGGGAGACGAGGGCGAACCCGCGCACCTTGGCACGAGCCTCTTCGGCCACGTAGAGGATGGAGCGGAACCGGTATTTCAAGGGGTTGCGAAGCAACTGAGGCAGTTTGGCGATTTCCCGCTCCGGGAGATCGGGAAACTGAACGCGAAGGATCTCCTGCACCTGGACCAGGGCCTGCCGGTCCAGGGGAAGGATGTCGTCGTACACCCGTCGGATCCGAAACATGGAACGTTCTCCCGTCGTGGATCGTTTTCACCCCCGCCCATGGGGGCCATGTGTTCCCGTGAGGTCGTGCCTTCCGCCCGCCCTTCAGGGCCGCACCGCATCCTCCAGGATCCGCAGGATCACCTGTTCCGGCTCCAGGGCCGCTTCGGCTGCGGCGGCCATGAAGCCGGCGTCCGGCGAAAGGCAGGGATTGGCGTTGACCTCCAGGATCCAGGGCCGGCCGGCGGTGTCCACCCGGAAATCCACCCGGGCGTATCCCCTCAGGCCGAAAAGGTCCCAGCACCGAAGGGCCAGTTCCCGGAGCTGATGGAGGAGAAACCGGTCTTCCTCCCCGAAATGGAACGATCGGACCGTGTTGTGATAGGCGAAGGAGGAAGGGTCCCATTTGGCCTCGTAGTCCACGATGGCGAACCGATCGGGTCCGAACCCCCGGAAGCGGATTTCCGCCGGGGGAAGTACCCGGGGGCCGTCGGGACCGGCCAGGACAGACAGGTTGAACTCCCGCCCGTCGATGAAACGTTCGGCGAAGACGTCCCCTCCGCCCGTGGCCCGGCGGCCTTTGGCCAAGGCCGTCTCCAGGTCCCGAGGGTTCCTGAAGGAGGTCACCGAGTCCTGGGTGATTCCCACCGAGGCGTCTTCCCAGACGGATTTGACGATGTAGAGCGCCTCCGGCTCCCATTGGTCCCAGTCCCCGGGGGAGGTGAGGGCCGGCGGCGTGGGCAGGGCGTGGGAGCCCATGAGCCGCTTGGCCAGCACCTTGTGGGAGGTGAGGAAGACCGCTTCCGTGGGGCTTCCCGTGTAAGGAAGCCCCAGGGCGTCCAGGAACGCCGGAGCCAGGTGGATGAGGCGGCCCGTGCCGGCCGCCGTCTCCACCAGGTTGAAGACCACGTCCGGATCGGCCGCCAGGAGCCGATCCCTCTGGGCTTCCAGGTTCAGATCGAAGGGCAGGATGTGCGCCTCCCATCCCAGCTTGGCCAGTGCGGACGCCACAAAGCGGGCCTGGACCAGAACGTCCTGCTCGTCGGGCGGGGCGTTCGGGTCCACCGCGGAATGGAGCACCACGGCGCGCATCAGAGGGCGGCCTCCCGGACCGCACGGGGAGCGGTTCCCTGGAACATTGCCTGGGCGCATCCGAAGATGCCTTCGCTCAGGCCGGCGCGCTCCAGGGCGCTCTGCATGATCTCTGCGATCAGCTCCCGGTAGGACATGCCGGAAAGCGTGCACAGGATGGGAAGGTCGGAATGTTCCGGGTGGAGCCCCGCCAGGGGGTTGGCCTCCAGGAAGTGGGGGCGCCCCCGGGCGTCCGACCGGAGATCGATCCGCCCCGCATCCCGGCATCCCAGGGCCCGGTAGGCGTCCAGGGCCACCCGGGCGGCTTCGCGGGCTTCCTCGTCGTCCGCCAATCGGTAGATGACCCGCTCCTCGCACCATTCCTTGTTTTCGTAGGAATAGACCTCGGCGTCGGCGTTCTCCTTGAGGATCACCTCCATGACCGCCACGGCGCGGGCCCGGGCTCCCGTGCCCACGATCCCCACGGTGAATTCACGGCCGGGCAGGAAGGTCTCCACCAGCACGGGCTGGCGGAACCGGGCCAGCAGATCTTCGCATGTCCTTTGCAACTGGCCGAGCGAAGCGGCCTTGGATGCCGGGGAAATCCCCTTGCCGGTACCCTCGCTCACGGGCTTGGCGAAAACCGGAAAAGGAAGATCCACCCCCCGCGCCTGGTCGGCCCTTTCCACCACCGCGAAGGCCGGCGTGGGCACCCCGTGGTCCCGCACCACCCTCTTGGTCACGGCCTTGTCCAGAGTGACGCACAAGGTCAGGGGATCCGAGAAGGTGTAGGGGATCCGATAGGCGTCGAGAAGGGCGGGAACCTGCGCTTCCCGGCCGGAGCCGTAGAGACCCTCCGCGATGTTGAAGACCATGTCCCAGCGCTTCCCGGCCGCCAACTGCCGCACCAGGTCCGTCAGGCGCCCGATGCGCTCCGTTTCGTAGCCCAGGGACCGCAGGGCCCCCTCGATGGCGTCGATGGTGTCCGCCCTGTCGAATTCGGCGGTTTCTTCTTCCGTATAACCCTCGGACAAGTAAAGATCCCGCAGGTCGTAGGTGAGGCCTATTTTCATCTTTCCGGGCTCCTTCCCGCTGTCAGTTGGCCATCCGGTACGGCGCCGATTCCGAAGGGGCCTGGCAGGGCTGCTCGAAGGCACCGGGATACCGAAAGGTTCTCTTTTCGTAGTTGCGCAGGACCAGGTCCTGGCCGTCCGCTCCCTGGGCATAGTCGGGCAGCAGGGGAATCTTTCCGCCTCCGCCGGGGGCGTCGATGACGTAGGTCGGGACGGCGTAGCCGGTGGTGTGTCCCCGGAGGCCGTCCATGATCTCCAGCCCCCTGGTCACCGTGGTTCGAAAATGGGCGGACCCGGAAATGGGATCGCACTGATAGAGGTAGTACGGACGGACGCGACAGCGCAGCAGGCCGTGGTAGAGCACCTTCAGGGTGGCCGCTTCGTCGTTGATCCCCTTGAGGAGCACCGTCTGGCTGCCCAGGGGGATGCCGGCGTCGGCCAAGCGGGCGCAGGCGGTCTGGGCTTCCGGAGTCAGCTCGTCCGGATGGGTGAAGTGGAGGCTCATCCACAGGGGATGGTAGCGCCTGAGAAGACGGACCAGCGCCCCCGTGATCCTCTGGGGCAGAACGGCCGGCACCTTGGTCCCGATCCGAACGAATTCCACATGGCGGATGGCCCGCAGCCTCTCAAGAAGCCACTCCAGGGCGTCGTCGGACAGGGTCAGCGGGTCGCCGCCGGAAATGAGCACGTCCCGGACCGAGGGGGTCTCCTGGATATAGGCCAGGGCCTTTTCCCACTGCTTTTTGCCGGCGTGGCCTCCCTTGTGGCCCACCATGCGGGACCGCGTGCAATACCGGCAATAGGTGGAACAAAATCCCGTAACCAGAAAGAGTACCCGGTCGGGGTAGCGGTGCACCAGACCGGGAACGGGCGAATCGTGATCTTCCCCCAGCGGATCGTCCGCTTCTCCGGGGGAGGGGACGAATTCGTCCAGAACGGGGATGACGGAGCGGCGAAGGGGCTGCCGGGGGTCTTCCGCATCCAGCAGACTGGCGTAATAGGGGGTGACGGCCGCCGGAAACCTGGAGGAAGAACGTTGCAGGGCCGCCCGTTCGTCCTGGGAGAGATCCAGGATGCGGCTGAGAGCCGTGGCCGTCCTCAGGCGGTTCTGCACCTGCCAGTGCCAGTCGTTCCACTGGGAAACGGTGACTCCCGGGAAAAATTTCCTGCGAAAGGCGTTGGTCTTTTCGTTGAGGGGTAGACGTGCGGACGTGCGGGGGCGGGCCGGCCGGGAACGGCGGCGCGCCGGAGGGTCGGTGGACTCGGAACCCGGAGGTTCGCTCGGCGGCTCCTCCACCTCGGAGAGGTCCTCCGAGACGCTCTGCAGGCCTTGAAACCAGACTTGCTTCTTCTTTTCCATCGCTTCTCCTTCTTCGTAAAAAAGGATGGGCGGAGGCCGGGCCTCCGTCCATCCACGTTCCGACACCGCCGGGTTCCGGGCGCAGGAAGGTGCGAGCCTCCCTTTCCGCCTCGTTACTGGGCGGGCTTGATCTCTTTCACTTCAATGACCTTGTCTTCGCCGCTCTCGGTGAGCGCACCGGTCACGGAAACCGTCTGCCCGGCGAACTGCTCCAGGTTGTCTCCTTCCAGGATGTATTCGCCGCTGTCGGTTTCCAGCACCACTTCGTCGCCCAGCACCTGAAGCTGCCCCGTGACGGTGACCTCATCGGCCAGGGCCGGGGAAGTCAGGGACGCGAGGGCGCAGCAAAAGGCCATCAGAAGGACGAAGAATTTAGCAGCCCGAAGGTGCTTCATGTTTTTCCCTCTCGCCTCCGCTTATTCGGCGGGCTTTACTTCCTTGACCTGGATCACCTTCTGCCCGTCGCTCTCGGCGAGGTCGCCGGTGACCTGGACCTTCTGATCGGCAAACTGGGCCGCATCGCCGCCCTGGAGCACGTAGGCGCCGTCATCGGCCTGGAGCGTCACCGTGTCCCCGTTGACCTGGATCTGTCCGGTAACGGTGACCTCATCGGCCATGGCCAGAGGGGCCACCGCCGTCAGAGCGAAGAAGAAGGCCGCCAGAACCACGAACAACCTGAAAGACCGCACGTTTTGCATCTCACACTCCTCCTGAAACGTTTATTGAATGAAACCTCTCACCTTCCTTTGCGCTCCCCCCTTTTGTCCCGACCGCCGGAACCGGGGTGGAAGCGAAACCCGCGCAGGAGTGAGCACGGAGTGTGCCAAAGTGGTTAAGTGATGGAAATTGCAGACAGTGTGTGGGTGGATCGCGGCAAAATGGGAACTTCAGGTTCTCAATGGCGGGGCAGGAAATTCGGAGGCGGCCCAAAATCGGTCCGTGGGGTTCTTGGATCCAGCTTCACGGAGAAGGCCGCGCCGGGAGCTTGTCTCGAAATGCCGGTTCCGATGGCGCTTTCCCGCGGGGCTGAAGCCCCGCGGCTACGAACCGTTACCAACCTGCGGGTCACACGGCAGGATGGATAGGGGGATGAGGTGTTGAGGCGCTTGTGGAACAGGGTGCCGGACGGAGCGCCGCGCCCTTTGCGGACGAGGAGTAACCCCGCCCCTCCGTGAGAGGCCCATGCGCTTTCGGAGGGGCGGGCTCCATGCCCGCCCGTCGGGACCGGGCCATCCCAAAGAATCCTCCTGTTGCGACTTCGGGCTTCCCATCACCCATCACCCACCACCCATCACCCATCACCCATTACCCGTCACTCATTACCCGTCACTCATCACTCATCACCCGTGGGCCTCGGCCCAGTTGGCTCCCCAGCCCATGTCCACCACCAGCGGGACGGACAGGGGATGGACGTGTTCCATGAGATCCCGGACCAGGGTGCGGACGCGGTCCAGCTCGTCTTCGGGAACCTCGAAGACCAGTTCGTCGTGCACCTGGAGGAGCATGGCGGTGCGGAGGCCTTCCTTGCGGATGGCCGCGTCGATGTCGATCATGGCCTTCTTGATGAGATCCGCCGCCGTGCCCTGGATGGTGGTGTTCACCGCCAGCCGTTCCCCCTGCTGGCGCACGTTGCGGTTGCGACTCTTGAGTTCCGGTAGGTACCTGCGCCGTCCCAGGAGGGTTTCCGCGTAGCCGCGTTTTCGGGATTCCTCCACCACCTGTTCGATCCAGCGCTTGACCCCTTCGTAGGTGGCGAAGTAGCGGTCGATGGCCGCTTTGGCGCTGGTCTGGTTGATCCGCAGCTGCTTGGCCAGCCCGTAAGGGCCCATGCCGTAGATGATCCCGAAGTTGATGGTCTTGGCCTGGCGGCGCATCTCCGGGGTGACCTCATGGGGCGGCACCCCGAACATCTCGGCGGCGGTCCGGCGGTGGATGTCGGCTCCTTCGGCGAAGGCGGCCACCAGGCGCTCATCGCCGCTGTAGTGGGCGAAGATGCGCAGTTCGATCTGGGAATAGTCGGCGGCGAGCAACACGCAGCCTTCTTCCGGGACGAAGGCCTCCCGGATCCGGCGGCCCTCCTCCGTTCGGATGGGGATGTTCTGCAGGTTGGGTTCCGAACTGCTCAACCGCCCCGTGGCGGTCACGGCCTGGTTGTAGCTGGTGTGGATGCGCCCCGTCTCCGGGTGGATCAGCTTGGGCAGGGTGTCCACGTAGGTGTTCTTGAGCTTGGCAAGGCTCCGGTAGGTCACGATGTGTTCCGCAATGGGATGCAGGGCGGCCAGTTCCTCCAGGACGCTCATGTCCGTGGACGGTCCGGTCTTGGTCTTCTTGATGACGGGAAGCTGCAGCTTTCCGAAGAGGACGTCCCGGAGCTGGATGGGCGACTGGATGTTGAACGGGCCTCCTGCGATCTGGTAGATGGCCTCTTCCTCTTTGCGGATGCCTTCTTCCAGGGTCCTGGAAAGTTCCTGCAGGCGGGCCGCGTCGATCCGGATCCCCTTGTGTTCCATGCGCGCCAGGACGGGGATGAGGGGGCGTTCCAGGGAGTCCATGAGTTCCAGGAGCCCGGTCTCCCGGAGCTTTTCCCGGAGCACCGGAACCAGCCGGTAGGTGGTTTCCGCGTCGCTGCACGCGTAGTCCACGGCCTTTTCCAGGGGGACCTGGGCGAAGGGAATCTGGCTTTTTCCCGACCCGGCCACGTCGCTGTAGCGCAGCTTGGTCTCGCCCAGGTGTTCGGCCACGATCCTTTCCAGCCGGTGGGACGGGTTGCCGGGGTCCAGAAGGTAGCTGGCCACCATGGTGTCGAAGTCGATCCCCCGGAGTTCCACGCCGTGGCGCTTCAGGACCACCCATTCGTACTTGATGTTTTGGCCCACCTTCTTCGGCAGGTCGCCTTCCAGCAGGGGCCGCAGGGCGTCCAGGACCCGGGCCGCCGGGATCTGTTTCCCGGCGTCTTTGCCTGTGTGGCCCACGGGGATGTAGGCCGCTTCGTGGTCCTCCCAGCACAGGGCCACGCCCACCAGGTCGGCGCGCATGGCGTCCTGGGACGTGGTTTCCAGGTCGATGGAAAGGACGTCCGCCTGGGCGATCCGCGCCAGCACGCCCGAAAGGCCCTTTTCGTCCGTGACCAGGCGGTCGCGCCGTTCGGGAGCTTGGGCGGCGGCTGCAAGCGCCTGGTCGCCGGCTTCCCGGGCCAGCTCGTCCAGAAAGCGGCGAAATCCCAGGGACTGGAAGAACTCCGCCAGGCCCTTGGTGTCCGCCGGCCGGATGACGCACTGATCGGGTTCCAGGGCCACGGGCGCATCTTCCCGCACCGTGACCAGGTCCCGGGAAAGGAGCGCCGCCTGCTTTCCCGCTTCGATCTTCTTTTTCAAGGCCGCGCTCTGGATGTCTCCCACGCGGCTGAGAACCTGGTCCAGGGATCCGAATTGGCGCAGGAGGTTCTGGGCCGTTTTGGGGCCCACGCCGGCCACGCCGGGGATGTTGTCGGAGCTGTCTCCCATGAGGGCCAACAGATCCCGCACCTGTTCGGGACGGACGCCCAGTTTGCGTTCCACCGCCTCGCTGGTGAAGACTTCGTCCTTTTGGGGATCCCATTGGATCACGTGGGGCTCCTGCACCAGCTGGTGAAGGTCCTTGTCGCCGGAGACGATCACCACGGGCATGCCGGCTTCCACGGCCTTCCGGGCCAGGGCCGCGATTACGTCGTCCGCCTCGTAGCCGGTGATCTCCACCGACGGGATGCCCAGAAGATCCACCATCTGCTTGATGAGCGGCACCTGCGCGGCCAGGTCTTCCGGCATGCGCTCCCGGGTGGCCTTGTAGTCGGGGTAGATGGCGTGGCGAAGCGTGGGCCCCGGCGGATCGTAGACCACGCAGATCCGTTGGGGGCGTTTGTCCTTGAGCACCTTCTGGAGCATCTGGTGGAAGCCGTAAACGGCTTGGGTGGGCGTGCCGTCGGGGGCGGTGAGGCGCTGGCGCATGGCGTAGAAAGCGCGGTACATGTAGGAACTGGCGTCGATGAGGTACAGGGTCGGCTTCTTTTCCGTCATGGGCCGTGTCTCCTTGGTTTTTTCCGTTGGAGGGGCGGCGGCAGGTACTCCGGGTTCACGTTGCTCAGGGCGTGGAAGATGTTTCCCCGCACCTTGCGGTTCTTCCGGTAAAGGGAAAAGAGGAAGTCCCGGATCTCCGTGCGGGCGCTCTTTCCCGCCGACGGGCAGGGGTTTTCCACCACCGGAAGATCCAGGTTCCGGGCGAGACGGGCGACCTTCTGGGAATCCACCAGGGCCAGGGGACGGATGACGGTGATCAGTCCTCCGAAGAAGGGCTGCTTGGGGACGATGGCCGCCGCCTGGGCGCCGTAGCAGACGTTGATGAAGAAGGTTTCGATGAAATCGTCCTGGTTGTGGGCGAAGGCCACCTTGGAGCATCCCAGGGACCGGGCTTCCCGGAAGATGGCCGCCCGGCGCCTCCGGGCGCACAGGAAACAGGGGTTTTCCCTGTTTTCCGGGCTGTGGGCCTTCACGCCGTAGTCGGTCCGGAGGATCCGGTAGTCGAAGCCTTCACTCTCGAAGAAAGCTTCCAGTTCCGCCGCCGGCCGGGGATCGAAGCCCAGGTCCACGTGCACCGCCACCAGGTCGTAGTGGATGGGGATGCGCCGCAGGCGCTCGCGAAGGAGCCAAAGCAGCACCATGCTGTCCTTGCCGCCCGAGACCGCCACGGCGATCCGGTCTCCGTCCCGGATGAGATCGTAGTGGTGGATGGCCTTCCCCACCAGCCGCCGCACTTCCTTGTCGATGTAGGCCATGGATTTTCCCCGTCCGATTGGGATGTCCTCATTTCCCCCTTTGTTCATAGAAAAGGCGACCTCGTTCCGTTCCTGCACGCGGGCTGTAGGGGCGAATAATCATTCGCCCCTACAGTGGCCTGTTTCTTCAAGGCGCGTTTCGTCCTTTCCTGTCACGGCCCGCTCTATCACATTGAGGACTTGTTCTAGGCGCCTGAGAACATCACGGCTGGAGAATCGGAGTACACGAAGGCCTCGGGCCGCCAGGTAGGCATCCCGCCGCCGGTCGGCCACCGCATGGTCCGGCTGCCGGTGTTGGCCTCCGTCCACTTCGATGACCAACCTCACGCGGGGAGCATAGAAATCCACGATGTAGGGGCCAAGTGGTCTTTGTCGGTAAAACTGGATACCGTGGATCTGTTTCCGTCGCAGATGGTGCCAGAGGCGCCGTTCGCTGTCCGTCATGTTTTTGCGAAGTTCCCGGGCCCGTTGTTTCAGTTGAAAGCGAGAGCACGCGGGCATGACGTCGACTCCTTCTTCAATCCCCCCTGGCCCCCCTTTGGAAAAGGGGGGAACGGGGTTTTCGCTGGTCCGCGATGCGTTTCACGGGCGAAGATAAACCCCGCCTCTGCTCAATATGTCTATCCGCATTCGTAGGAGCGGACTTTATGCCCGTCCGTCGGAATCGAACCGGAGGAAAAAACCGTCCAATTTGCGCCCAAGTCACTCGCCCTGGAAGCTGACGACGGGACAAATCCCCGCGGCCAAGGGGAGGACCCGCTCAAGCGCGTTATCCCTTCTCCCCCCTTTGTTAAAGGGGGGCCGGGGGGGATTACCCCTGGTCCACGGCCCGGCCCTGGATGTTCAGATAGGTCACGGCGTTCTTGATCCCGCCCAGGGTGAGGTCCTCCATGTGGAAGATCCGCCCGATCCGCTCGACGGTGGAACTCTGCCACGGCCACTGGTCCCGGCGGATGGGATTGAGCCACACGCTCACGGGGAAGGCCTCCCGGAGTTCGCGGAGCCACACGTAGCCGGGCTTTCGCACGGTGGTCACCATGTCGATGGATCCGTAGGCGGCCATGAGTTCCGCGGGGGCCATGTTGGCGTCGCCGATGATGATGAGTCGGGTCTTTCTCCCCGAGGCCAGGAGCTTTTCCCAGGAGACGGGGAGGCTCCGGCGGGGATCCGCATAGACGGCCCCGTAGATGCAATTGTGGAAGTAGTAGGTGCGAACGTCCCGGAAGCAGTCGCGGATCTTGTTGAAGACCGTGCGCACCAGGTCCACGTAGGGCAGCATGGAATAGCCGCCGTTGTCCACCAGAAGAACCATGTCCACCCGGTTGCGCAGCTCCCGCCGGAAGATGAGTTCGATCTCCCCGCCGTTCTTGGCGGTCCGATGGATGGTGGCGTCCACGTCCAGTTCCGTTTCCGGTCCCACGGGCCGGAGGCTCTTGAGCGACGAGAGCACCTGGCGGAGGTTTTCCGTGCGAAGCGGGGCCTGGTCGCTGTAGTTGATGTAGCGGCGCGCTCCGATCACCTTCTGGGCCGTGCCGTGGACGCTTTGGCCGTGGACGCGGATCCCGCCTCCGTGCCGGCCGCTGTGCCCGTAGGGGGATCGGCCTCCGGTGCCCACCCAGGTGTTGCCGCCGTGATGCTCGCCTTCCTGGGCGAGCACGGTCCGGTAGAAGCGCTCCAGGAGCTCTTCCGTGTCGAATTCCCGAAGGGCTTCGGGGGGAAGCCGGCCGCTTTCCACTTCCTTTTTCAGCCATTCCTGGAAGGGCTTTCCGGCCAGGATCTCCTCCCAGTCGGTGGGATCCACGTTGGGATCCCCCAAGAAGACGGAGCGGAAGACCTGTTCGAAGGCGTCGTAGTGTTCCACCTTCTTGACGAAGACCAGGCGGGCCAGGAGAAAGAGGCGGTCCAGGTCGGGAGCCAGCCCGGCCCGCAGTCCCCGGTAGAACTCCAGGATGTAGTGGACGCTCACGGGAATGCCCGCCTGCCTGAGGCCGTAGATGAAGGCGATCATGGCGGCTCCTAGAACCGGAGGGCCTTCCGGATTCCCTTGAATTTCAGGATGTCCTGGGTCCTTTTGAGGAGCGTGCCGATGTGGGCCACGTCCCGGCCCGCTCCGGGGCCGCGGGCGCCGCTGGCCTGCAGGGCGCCGATCCAGTCCAGCAGCTCGGCCGTGGCCGGAGGCTTTTCGAAGCCCTCTTCGCGCAGCCGGTAGAAGGTCTCCAGGGACGCCTGCAGGAACGGCTCGGGAATGTCCGGGTAGTGGAGCCGGACGATCTTCACCATCTCGTCGGGACCCGGGAAGGGGATGTAGTGGCAGAAGCAGCGGCGAAGGAACGGATCGGAAAGCTCCCGCTTGGCGTTGCTGGTGATGACGATGATGGGCCGGTGCCGGGCCTTCACCTTGTGGTTGATCTCCCGGATGATGAATGCTCCGTCTTCCAGGACGTCCAGCAGGTTGTCCTGGGTGTCGGAGTCGGTCTTGTCGATCTCGTCCAGCAGCAGAACCCGCCGGTCCTCGGCGGTGAAGGCGCGCCCGATGGGCCCGAAGCGGATGTAGTCCCAGATGTTGTTCACGTCCCGACCGGTGTCCCCCGATCCGAAACGGGAATCGTTCAGGCGGAGCACCGTGTCGTAGACGTAGCACAGCTCCTCGCCCTTGAAGGTGGATTTGCACCGGGCCTCTTCCATTTCAAGGCCCAGGGCCCGGGCGATCTCGAAGGCGAGCTGGGTCTTGCCCGTGCCGGCCTCCCCGGTGAGGAGCAGGGGCTTCTCCATGGCGATGGCGATGTTGACGATCTCGCGCAGTTCCGGATTGAGGTAATAGCGGTCGGTGCCCTCGAAACGCAGGGCGGTGTTGGAAGATGCAGTCACGAAAAACCCTCCTGATTCGGTTTCGATACCGGTGAATGCCCTTTAGGTGCTTGAATCATAGTGCATTTCCGGCCGCGGCGAAAGGCTTGAACGGAAAGGGCGCAGCGGCCTTGCCGGGATTTCCGGGAGACTCCCCCCTGGGGCTTCCATGCGGCTTGGGGAGTGTGCTAAGGATGAAAGGACCTTGGGAGCCTGTCCGGAAACGTCGCGGGTGATCTCTTTTCTCGTAGCGCAGCCCTTTAGGGCTGCCGAGGAATCGCCGGTTGTCGGAGAGGTCATCGCAGTTTTACTGTCCCTCCATGAAGTTGCGATGGTCCTTCCCGCGGGGCTGAAGCCCCGCGGCTACGAGGAGAGGGGGGCCCGGCCTTCTAAGCCGGAAAAACATTCTCGGACAGCCTCAAGTAAACGATTCTTTCCCTTTGTGCGGTCCCGACGGTGGGCATGAAGCTCGCCTCTGCAGGGACGGTTTGACCCCTTCTGTAGGGGCGGGGTTTATCCCCGCCCGCCACCCACAACTCAGGGGTAGCCCATGGAAAGACCGTATCGCAACACCCTGAACCTTCCGGCCTCCAGGCCCGCCTCCTTCGTCTACAGCCTCACCGTCTGCTGCCTGGTCACGTTCGGTTTCTACACCGCCTCCTACATGCGCATTCCCGTGGTGCCCCTCTATGCCAAGTCCCTGGGGGCGGACACCCCCACCGTGGGGCTCATCAACTCCATCTTCTTTCTCACCGCGGGCTGCCTTTCCTTTCCCACGGGGCTCCTTTCGGACCGCTGGGGCCGCAAGCGCGTGGCCCTGGCGGGGACGTTGATCGTATCGCTCACCTCCTTCTGGCTCGCCTTCACCACCACACCGGCCCAGCTCATGCTGGTCTACTTCTTCTTCGGCGTGGGGCTTTCCGCCTACGGGCCCACCATGATGAGCTACGTGGCCGACGTGTCGCCCGTGACCCATCTGGGCCGGTCCTACGGATGGTACACCACGGCGCTCTATACGGGCATGAGCGTGGGGCCGGCCGTGGGCGGCTGGGTGGCCGACGGATTCGGCTACGCCGACGTGTTCGTGGCCTCCGGTGTGGTGACGGCCGTCCTGTGGGTGCTGATTCTGGCGGCCCTCCCCGCGCCGACGGCCCAGCCAGAAACGCCGGCCCGGCCTCCGCTCCGGGAAGCGGCCGGGGACGTGCTGCGCAACCGCCCCCTGTGGGGCTGCTGGCTCGTCACCCTGGGTCTCTGTTTCGGGCTGGGCATGTTCGTCACCTTCATCCCGCTCCACGCCCGGGACGCCTCCATTCCCATCGCGTCCATCGGCATGATCTTTTTCGTCCAGGGGGTGTCCAACGCCCTGTCCCGCATCCCCTTCGGGCACTGGAGCGACCGGACGGGGGACCGAAGGCGCCTGGTGGCCTTCGGCGGCCTGGGGGCCGCCGCCGCCATGGTGGGCTTCGGAGCGGCGGGCCAGTTGTGGCATTTCCTCGCCTGTGCGCTGTTGCTGGGGGCCGGCCTGGCCCTGGCCTTCACCTCCATCGGGGCCCTCATTGCCGTGGTGGTGCCCGCCCACTCCCGCGGTTTGGCCATGGGGGGCTACAACACCTGTATTTATTTCGGCATCATGCTGGCTTCCGCCACCATGGGCCTGGTGATCGAGCGGAGCGGGTACCTGGCCGCCTTCGTCCTGGCCGCCGCCGTGACGGGCCTTTTCCTGGCCGTCTTCGGCCTTCTCATGCGCACCTACAAGGCGTAGGAGCTTGGCCGAAAACGCCGGAGGAAACGCTTTCCGCGGGCCTTCGCCCGGCACCAACGGCGCCCCCCTGGAACTCGAAGGAATCGGCAACGAGACGGCGGGAGGCTTCTCAGCGCGGCGGTTCCGGGTCGCCGTAAGGACGGGCCGCGCCCCGGCATTTTTTTGGCGGGGCCCGGAAAAAGTTCCTTGACAGGCCGGGGCGCCCTGGGCTAGTAAAGAGCCCCGTTTGAAGGGTTTGCATGCGCCCGTAGCTCAGCTGGATAGAGCGTCGGACTTCGAATCCGCAGGCCGCAGGTTCGAATCCTGCCGGGCGTACCAGATAGATGGCATGGGCCGTTAGCTCAATTGGTAGAGCAGCTGACTCTTAATCAGGAGGTTCGGGGTTCGAGTCCCTGACGGCCCACCAGAAAAATCAAGGGGCCAAGTCAATCGACTTGGCCCTTTTTGCATGGACTCGAAAAGCCGCGTCAACTGCCGCTTTTCCTGCCTGTCCTCCAGAACCACCCACCGATGGGGGCCAGAATCGCGGCCCACAACCACTTCCAGTTTTCAGAGACAAAAAGCCGGACTTTCTGTAACCAGCCCACCTCCACCAGTATCATCTTGTCGAATGTCCGGAGAGACCGGGGGGTTGAACTTCCTTCCACTTCCAGGATGGCCGAGAGGGTCAAATGCAAATGATGCGTCCCCGCAGTTCTGGGCTTTATTTCCCATTTCCATTCGGAGATTTCTTTTCCCGATACAGCCTGGACTTCAGGGGTGATGGCGGTAATCGTAAAATGGGGCCCCGTGAGCCTGGCCTCCATTCTGTTGGACACGCGGATGCGCCCGCTTTCCCTTGTTCCTTCCGCTTCCACCATGGCCTTCAGTTCCTCGCCGGTCTTTTCAAGTCCGAGCAGGAGCTGGACAACAGCCGTAGCCTGAATGTTCATCCTCGGAGGGACATTGAAGGCAATTGTCCCGAAACGCAAGCCGGAGAGGAGACGGTCGATAGGATTCAAGGAGTCTTCTTTGGTAAATTCTGCTTTTCCCTTGGCACTTCCCATTGCCGCCAAGCTGCCGAGTGCAAGGAATCTATTTTGGACTCTCTGCGGCGCCCCTTCTCCACTCATTTTTGCTTTGAGCCCCTGGGATTTTGTGGTCTGCGGTCTATCCACACTGCCGGAGCTCGGTGGGGGCTGTTCCTGCCGGGGAGGTTTCCGGAAAGACTCTTTCGATGGGGACGCCATCTTCCCGGCCGCAACCTGAGGCGGGGGCATTGGAGCGGCCTTCTCGTTCGGGATCATTCCAAACATGACCGCACCGCCGACACCCTTCCATTCCTGATCTCCGTTCCTCCGCTCTGCGACTGTTTTTTCCGCCTCCGGTTTTGTTTCGCGTTGCTGATTCCGAGCTTCGGATTCCCCCCGGGGGAGCGATTGCGGTATCGGTTCCCCGGCCATCGCTTTTCGTGCTGCTGCTTTCGCCGGGACACGCTTTTCGCGAGCTCTCCCGCTAGCCTCTTCTTTCCTGTTGTCAGCGGCGACCACCGCCGCAATGGGTTTTTGGCAGGCTTCCGTGCCGAAGCCATTTTCGAGCAGATCCGGAGGAAGAATCGTCTTGGCTGTCGGCTGTTCGGGGGGTGGCGGAGGTGAGCGGAGTGCCGTGGGAAGGCATCCTCCCGCCGCAAGAAAAGACACCAACAAACCGGGCAAGGCGAGAAGGCTAAGAAGGCGGGTTACCGGTGCTGCGTTTCGCCTCATGGGACTCACCTGCCTTTCCGGGTTGACCATCCCTTCAGGGTAGACGAAACATTTTCTTTCCCCTTCGATTCGTTGGCAGGTCAAGAATCTCCGTGCCTGAGGCGGAGTTCAAAGCGGCTAGGGGGAGGTCAGGCAAGGGGAAGATTCCTAAGGTCTTTTCTGGCTAAGATCCTTTATCAGTAAACTAGAGGGGGTATCGGGGAAATGCAAGGCAGATATCCACCGTTCAATGGGGCCGGGCGGCCTTCGGGCCGCCCGGTTGTGGGAGGGAAGCGCCCGGCAAGGGGGAGCCGGGCGTGAGGAAAGACGGGCGAATCAGTCCTCAATGGGAGCTTCGTCGCCCGGAGGCTCCGGGAAGGGAGGGGCAATCCCGTCCCGGTGCTTGTGGTGCCAACTGGACATGACGGCGCGCTGCTGGTCGGTCAGGATGGATTCAATTTCACGGCGGACCCGATGGCCCAGGACGGCCAACTCTTCCTCTGCAGCCGCCACCGCCTTGAAGGCTTTCCGCACGGTGGCCTCGTCGGCCCGTTCGTCGATCATCACGGTCCAGAGATTCCTTCGGGATTCCCTTTGAACTTTGAGGGCGTCGAGCATGTCATCTCGGTACTTTGCCAGGACGGCCTGGATCCGCTCTTGCTGTTGCGGCGTGAGCCGAAGATCCAGGAACCTATCGATTGCATGGAAGAACCCGGGGCCTCCGTGGGGCGGCGCCTTCCGGAATCGGGGGCCTCCGAACGCATCGGCCCGAACGGACGTCACGGCCAGAAGAGTTGCGACGGAAGCCGCGATCATGAGCATTCTTCCTCGACGCATGGTGTCTCCTCCTTTCTTTGCTGTTCCGGATGGATTGCATCATCCCCACTGTCCCCGCCGGGGACCGTGGTGTTCTTCCCTTTCTTTCCGCATCTCCTTCCACTTTTCGTACTGATCGGCTCGAAGAACCTCCTGGATCCGGGCATCCGTTTCCTTCCGAAGCTCTTCCCATTGAGCCCTCACGGCCCTGAGGCCCGATCCGTCGGCCCGGGAGCGCTCCATGAGACTCCTTCCCTTCTGCCGAGCCTCCTCCAGAATGTTGCGGATCTTTTCCTTTTGTTCGTCCGTCAGGTTCAGTTCCCGGTCCATGTGGCGGATCATCGTGTCCACGTCCGGCGGCGGTGGGGGTTGGCCCAGCGCCCTTCCCGCTCCGGCATGGAGCGCTCCCAGTCCGAAGAGCCAGACGAAAGCGGCCACAATCCAGGCCCGCACGGATGGATCCCATTGATTTTTTCTGACCATTTTCCGTTCTGCCTCCATGTGCGTCTCCTTTTCACCTCCTCTTTCCGTCTGAGGCGCGGGGCGCCCCGGTTCGTTGGTGGAATGTGTACCCCGAAGGCCGGTTAATGTGTGTCAAATGATCGTGAACTTTTGTAAAAATTCGCCGGAGCTCCGGCGGTCTTCACAATTCTTTACATGCGAGCCCCACGCCTTTTCGCTATGCTTCCCTGCAGGTGGGAGCGCGGGCCTCCGGCCCGCATGAAAGGCGGGCGAGATGCCCGCGTTCCTGGGAAAGGAACATTCTGGGAGAAGCTCTTGGAGGGGACCGGTGGAATGAGCGATGTGCTGCGGTTGCTGGTGATCGATGACGATGTGGAGCTGTGCGAACTGCTTTCCCAATACCTGGAGCCCCACGGGTTTCGGGTCTCGAGCGTCCACGACGGAGAAGCGGGCCTTCGGGCCGTGGCCGAAGAGGCCTTCGACCTGGTGGTCCTGGACGTGATGCTTCCGGGCTTGGACGGCCTGGAAGTCCTGCGCCGCCTGCGCACCCTGTCGTCCATCCCCGTGGTGATGCTCACCGCGCGGGGAGATGACGTGGACCGCATCGTGGGCCTGGAGCTGGGTGCGGACGACTACCTGCCGAAGCCTTTCAATCCGAGGGAACTCTTGGCCAGGCTTCGTGCGGTCCTGAGGCGGGCGCGACACCCGGAGCTGGCCCCTCCGCCTTTGGAAGCGGGTTCCGCCCGCCCGGAAGGGGTGCGGGTGGGGGACGTGGAGCTTCATACCGGCACGCGAACCGCCACCTGCGGCGGCCGCCCGCTTCGGCTCACCACGGTGGAGTTCAACCTGCTGGAGGCCATGCTGCGGGCGGCCGGCCGGGTGCTCAGCCGAGAGGAACTGAGCCTCCTGGTGCTGGGAAGAAAACTTCAGCCCTACGACCGGAGCCTGGACGTGCACGTGAGCAATCTGCGAAAGAAGCTGGGCGACGGGCCCCAAGGGGCCGAGCGGATCAAGACGGTGCGCGGTGTGGGCTATCTCTACTGCCTGCCCGAAGAGGGCCGCCCGGCGGGGCTTGGGGAGAGGGAGGGAGCCAAGGGGACATGAAAACGCTCTTTGCCAAGATCTTTCTGGCTTTCTGCGCCACCATCATCGGCGGAGCGCTCCTCTCGTTTCTCATCATGGGCTGGCTTTTCCCGAAGCGCGTGTGGACGGAGGCCTGGCGGAGCGCCGCCCGCCAGGGCCTCAAGATGGCCGGGGTCGCGGGAGTCCGCATCTACGAAGCGGAAGGGGCGGAGGCCCTCCGGCGCTACGTGCAAAGCCTGGAAGGAGACGGACCGGCTCGACTCTTCTTTCTGGACGACCGGGGAAGGGAGCTCACGGGCCGGCCCGTGCCCGAAGACGCCTGGGAGCCGCCCCCGCCCCCTCCCAACGAAAGATCCCGGCGGAGGATCCTGCCGCCTCCCCCGTACCAGGTCCTGCGCATCGCCGGCCCTTCGGGATCGACCTACACGTTGGTTCGCCATTTGCCGCCGCCGCCCCGGATGACCCCGCCGCCCCACCCGTTCCTCATCTCCCTGGCCACGTTGCTCGCCGCCGCCATGGTTCTCTGCTTCTTCCTGGCCCGACACCTGACGGCGCCCTTGAGAACCCTTCAGCTCGCGGCCCGCAGGCTGGCCTCCGGAGATCTTGCCGCCCGCGTGGGCCCCTCCCTGACGGGGAGAGGGGATCAATTCGGTGCCCTGGCCCGGGATTTCGACCACATGGCCGAGCGCCTCCAGGAACTGATGGAGGCCCAGCGGCGGCTCCTGCGGGATGTCTCCCACGAGCTTCGATCGCCCTTGACCCGGTTGGGGGTGGCCCTGGAACTGGCCAAAGACAAGGCCTCCCACGATCTCCTCCCTCTGCTGGAAAGGATCGAAAAGGAGTCCGAGCGGCTGAATCGGCTCATCGCTCACGTGCTGACCCTGGGCCGCATGGAGCAGCTCCGGGAACTGGAGGCGGCGGAAGAAGTCGCCCTGGACCACCTGGTTCGAAGCATCGTGCAGGATGCCGCCTTCGAGGCGTCCGAAAAGGAGTGCACCGTGACCGTCCGATCCCAGGCGCCGGTGCGTGTGCGGGGGTCGGCCGATCTGCTGAGAAGCGCCGTGGAAAACGTGGTCCGAAATGCCGTTCGCCATGCCCCGCGCGGGACCGAAGTGGAGGTGTCTCTGGGGCTGGAGTCCACCGGAACGGCTCCCGTGGGGATCGTCGCCGTACGGGACCGGGGGCCGGGGGTTCCGGAGGAGGAGATTCCCCGCCTCTTCCAGCCCTTCTACCGCGTGGAGCCGTCCCGCGACCGCCAAAGCGGCGGCGTGGGCCTGGGGCTCGCCATCGCGCACCGGGCGGTGGTCCTGCATGGGGGAACCATTCGGGCGGAAAACGTTCCCGGCGGAGGCTTTCGGGTGGAAATTCGGGTGCCCGCAAGGGGAGTGACGGGTGACGAGTGACGGGTGACGAGTGATGGGTGACGAGTGATGGGGGATGAGTGACGGGTGACGAGTGATGGGGGACGGGTGACGGGGGATGGGTGACGGGTGATGGGGATGGGGTGGCTGACGGCTGACGCCGGGGAGTGGTTAGTCACCAACATGCCCCCTGGGAGCGCGGGCCTCCGGCCCGCATGAAAGGCGGGCGAGACGCCCACGCTCCCGGGAAAAAGCCATTTTCGGACAAGCTCCCTAAGAAAGTAGGGGCGGGCTTTACGCCCGCCCGAAAGGGACATCCATGCACTCGCTGTCCTCACGCAAAAGAATCCGACTTCCCTCCGGCGCCTACCGGTTGGGCCATGCGTTTTCCATAACCGTTACCACCAAAGGGAGGTACCCATGGTTCCGCCTCTACATGGAACTTCCGGCCGCCGCTGTGGATCTCCTTGCTTGCAATGCCAAAGATCGAGGAACGCTCCTCTACGCATGGTGCATTATGCCGGATCACATCCGCCTGCTCTTGCAGGACCGCGATGTTGTGGATTTTGTTCGTTTGCTGAAGGGTAAACTCGCGCCGTTAGCCCGCAGACTCGAGCCCGACCGAGCACGCTGGCAGCGAAGCTTCTACGATCATGCGCTACGCCGGGAGGAAACGCTTTCTGACGTGGCACGCTACATCTGGCATAATCTGGTTCGGGCGGGATTGGTGATGCGGGCCCGGGAGTACCCGTGGTCCGGTTCGTTGGTTTGGCCGGATTGGACGACAATGTTGGAAGGGGGAAGTGGTGAATCCGGGCGGGGATAAACCCCGCCCCTATCACGGGTTGCATCGCGATTTCGGCCTCGGACGGGGGGTAGATCCCGACCTGACGCGCTCGCGCGTCCGGACGGATATAGGGGAGCGGGTGCTCATACCCAGACTCGACGCGGGCCTTGGGCGCGGTCCCGTTCCGTAGAGGCGGGCTTTACGCCCGCCGGGACCCCGCATCGGGGAAGAATCGAACCCTTTGGAGGAGGGGTGAAGGGCGGGATGGATTTCCTCAGGCAGCTCTTTCCGGAGCGATCCGTTTATGAAGACACGGACGGGGATGGACTCATCGACGGCGTGTGCGCGCGCCTGGTGGTTCCGGCAAAACTCGATTGGAGCCCCTTCTGGGCGGAGGCGGCGCACGTGGCGTGCCGGTGGGCGTTCGAGACGGTGCGACTGGACGAGCCCCTGGTGCGATTCACCAAACCCCGCGGACAACAGCCCCGCCTGGTGGTTCGACTCCGGCCGGACACGGCTCGCAATGAGCCGTCTCCTTTGCCGGTGCGCGTCGTTCGCCGCAGCCCCGCGGAAGTGGTGGCCACGGGCGGAACCCGGGAGGCCCTGATTTCCTTTCTCCGGTTCCTGGCCGTTTCGGACGCGCTGGATCTTCCGGCCCTGCCCACATCCTGGCGGCTTTTGGAATGGGTGTTGGGTGAAGATCCCCAATTGAGAGTCTGGACGGGGGACCAGGAAAAAGGGGCCTCGATCCTTCACACAATCTCCGAGGCCAAGGTCGGTCTTCTGGATCCCTTTCCCATGGTCCCGGACGAGGACCGGGCGACCCGTGCGGACTCCTTTCCGGACATGCTGGATCTTTCCCGGCCCGGCGGGTTCTTCGAACCGGTTGCGGGCGATCCCAGGCGCCGGGCCTTGCGCCTGGCCGTGGAGCTGCCCTCCGAGAGACTCTCACCGTCCGTGGGGCGCGCCTTGTGCCTGGCCCTCTGCCGGGTCACCCTGGAAGCCACGGAGCTCGAACTTCCCTTTGTCCATGCCGGGCCCGTCCCCCACGGGTATGACGGAGTGGTCCTGGAGATCCGGGAGGATCCTCACCGCCCGGAGGCCGAAGTGCGGGCGGCCGACGACGGCCGCCGCCTGGTTCTCAGAGGCGGCGAGGCCGCCCTCAAAAGGGCCCTTTCCCGTTGGTTGCCCCGGGCGATCCGGGAGGACGGCCCGGGGGAGGAATCCATGATGTCCTTGCGGGAGGCGGTGCACCGCGTGCACGCCGTCTGCCGCGCTTGGGCGCCTCCGGTGACAACCTCGAGTGATGCCCTGGGGGTGCCTCAAGATGCGACGATGGCCCATGGCGTCTCCTTTCCGGCATCCCCGCGAAAGCAGGGATCCGAGAATCCCCGTGACTTACGGGCTTGCGATGGCGCGGAAGAGCCGAAAGGGCCAGGAGCGCCCGGGATGGAAATCCCGGCAAAAGCCGCCGCACCGCTTATCCGGGAGTGCCGATGGGACCCCGAAGACGTGCGGATGGAACGGTTGATGGGCCGTGTGCCGCCGGGCCGCGGGCCGCTTCGAGGGACGGTCTTTGTGAGCAAGCCGCAGGAGGTGCGGCGCCGGCTGAAGGAGCGGCTGGAGAAGATCCTGGCGGCCAAGGGTTATGACCCGTTCCTGGAGGTTTATAACGCCTACAAGCCGGGTCTCTGCTGGCTTCTGGAGAAGGTACTTCCGGCCCTCCGGGACATGGCCCGGTCGGATGCGACGGGCGTGGATGCGGTGGAGCTTTCGTTTTCCCCCTTTCGCGGCGGGCAGGGCGCCATGGAGATGCGCACCCGCTGGCTGCAGGAAATCTACCCGGGCCCCGATCTGCTGGCCCGGGTCTTGGGCTGGGACCCGGCGAGGGTGCGCCTGCGCCGGGACACCCGCCAAGAGGCCGCCTACCGGGTGCGCGCCTGGAACCGCGCGGGAGGTGCGCTTCTGGATGAGGCCTTCACGCCGCGGTGGACAAGCCTTCCTTATTTCGGCCGGATTCCCCCTTCGGGAACGGTGCATCCCACCACGGCCGGGGTGCGGCTCTCGAACGAGGACGGGCTGGTCCTGGACCGCTCCATCCCCACCGACCGGGAAGTCTTCTGGAGGATCTTCGGCAAACGATGGCTCCCGGCGCTCCAAAGGGCCATGGAGGAGCGCCTGAGAAAAGAAGGCCCCGAGCGGCTGCGGGCCTTCTGGGAAGAGATCCGCATCCGGGTGGCCGTCCCCGAATCGGAAACTTTATTGAATCTGGACCAGGAACGGATCTCACCCCTGGAAGCTCTCCACGAGGACCTCTATTTCACTCTCCTCGAATTCCATAAGGATTTCGCCCGGCGTTTCGCTCTTCCCGAAACCGTGCAGCTGGGGCAGGTGATGCCGGTGGTGGACTGGAGAGGGAGCGGCGGGCGTGCGCGGGCCCGCCTTACGGCCAAGCCCCTGGAAGCGTGCCCGGCAACGCCGAGGACGGCCCCTTTTCTCGCAGCGCAGCCCTTGAGGGCTGCGGAGGAATCCCCGAGCTTCGGTCAGACCTTGGGGGATTTCCTGTCGGTGCATGGGGTTCCGAAGACGTCCTTCCGCGGGGCTGAAGCCCCGCGGCTACAAAAGAAGACGGGTCTGTTGTCGGGTGAGGAAGGAAACCCCGCGGCCGGGCCCGCCGTTTCCTCGGTCCGCTTCGGAAGCCGATTCTGGGACGTGGGAATTTCCCTTCCCGGCCCGCTTTCCTCGACGCCCGTGGAAGTCCTTTCGGAATGGCTTCGGGAGCAGGGCTGCCGGGTGGTTGCGGCGGCCCCCGGGGAAGTGGTCTGCCGCTTTCCGGCTCCGCGGGCCGGAAGAAGGGCGCCCGAAACGGCCGAGACGGAAAGAACGGACCCGCCGCCCACGGACCGGATCCTGCGGGCCCGGGAGGTGACCGGCTGGGTGCGAAAACTGGCTTCGTTTCCGGTCCTGAGGGCCTGGAAGCCTGCCCGCACGTTCCAGGGCCGTTCCATCCGGGCCTTGGAAGCGTTTCTTCCGGCGGGCTCCGGCCACATTTCCACGGCCCGGCTGCGGTTGCTCAAGCCCACGATCCTCTTCAACGCCCGCCATCACGCCAACGAGGTTTCGAGCACGGAGGCGGCCCTCTTGTCGGCCTGGAGGGTCGCGGCCACCCGGGAGGGGCGTTCGCTTCTCCGGCAAGTGAATCTGGCCTGGATTCCCATGGAAAACGCCGACGGAGTCGCCGCTTTTGAAAGGCTCTATCCCACGGCGCCGGGCCACAAGCTCCATGCGGCGCGCTACAACGCCCTGGGCTGCGAATTCTACAGCGACTACTTTGCCGAGCGGCCCCGGTTTCCGGAAGCCCTGGCCAAGCGCCGCGTGTGGGAACGCTGGCTTCCGGAGCTCATCCTGGACGGCCACGGCGTGCCCAGTCACGAGTGGGAACAGCCCTTTTCCGGCTACGCGCCGGGAATGTTCGCTGAACATTGGATCCCGCGCGCCTTTCTCTACGTGTACCTGCCCTTCCTGGACGATCCGGACGATCCCCGCCACGGGTGGGCCCGGCGCCTGGGGGGGATCATCCGACGGCGGGTGGGCGAAGACCCGGATCTCAGCCGGCGAAACGCGGAGATCCGGGACCGGTATCGGCGCTACGCGGAAAACTGGGAGCCCGACGTCTTCCCGCCGGCGGGGGAAGGCCCGGTGGCGCTCCTTCCGCCCGTACCCCGGGTGGCCCATCTCAGCTACTGCGTGCAACGGCCGGACGTGACCCGCCTGGAAGTGGTCACGGAGGTGGTGGACGAGGTGGCCGAAGGAACCTGGCTGGATCTCTGCGTGCGGGGGCACCTGGCCGTGCTGGAGGCTTTGACGGAGTTCTTGCAGGCGGAAGGCAAAAAGGCTATCAAGACGGTCACGGTCTCCGGCCGCACGGTGCGGTTTTCCTGGAGACGCCGGTGAGTGGACCCGTCTGGACAAGGAGGGAGCGATGCGGAAGTGGTGCGTGCTTTTGGCCCTTTTGGTGAGTCTTTGCCCGGGGTTGGCCGGGGCGGCCGACCAACCCGTCATCGGCGGCACCCTCATCTGGGGGCGCGGTGGAGATTCCGTCTCCCTGGACCTGGCCCAGGCCACCGATGGGGAATCCATCAAGGCGGGCATCCAGATCTACGAGAATCTGGTGAAGTTCGGGGACAACTCCATGGACATCGAGCCCCAGTTGGCCACCTCCTGGGAGGTGAGCGAGGACGGCCTCACCTGGACCTTCCACCTGCGAAAGGGCGTCACCTTCCACGACGGCACGCCCTTTAACGCCCAGGCGGTCTACGATTCGTTCGCCCGGGTGATCGACGAAAACCACCCCTTCCACGGCTACGGCAAGTGGGCCTACCTGAGCCTGTCGCTGGGGATGGTCAAAGAAGTGAAGGTGGTGGACGACTACACGGTGCAGCTGGTCACCAAGAAGCCCTACGCGCCGCTGCTCAACAACCTGGCCCTGTGGCTGTGCCCCATCGTCTCCCCCAAGGCCATGGCCGAATACAAGGACCAGATCGGCATGCATCCGGTGGGAACGGGGCCCTTCAAGTTCGTCAAATGGGTGAAGGACGACCAGATCATCCTGGAGCGCAACGAGAACTACTGGGGCGACAAGGCCAAGGTGGACCGGATCATCCTGAAGTCCATCCCCGAACCGTCCGCCCGCCTCATGGCGCTCCAGTCCGGCACGGTGGACATCGCCGATGATCTGGACCCCGATTCCATCGCCCTGGTGAAAAAGGATCCGAACCTGGAAGTGATCGAAAAGCCGAGCATCAACATCGGCTACCTGGCCCTGAACACGGAAAAGCCGGCGCTGAAGGACGTGCGCGTGCGTCAGGCCATCGCCCACGCCATCGACAAGGACACCCTCATCAAGGCCATCTTCCAGGGCCTGGCCATCCCCGCCAAGAACCCCTTTGCGCCCACCATTTGGGGCTACAACGACGAGATCCAGCCCTACGCATACGACCCGCAAAAGGCGAAGAAGCTCCTGGAGGAAGCCGGATTCGACTTCAACACGGAACTGGAACTGTGGGCCATGCCCGTATCCCGCGCCTACATGCCCGAACCGGTCAAGACGGCCGAGCTCATCCAGGCCTATCTGGCGGCGGTGGGCGTGAAGGCCAAGATCGTGCGCTACGACTGGGGCACCTACCTCAAGAAGACCGCCAACGGCGAGCACGACATGTGCATGCTGGGCTGGCTGGGGGGCAACGCGGACCCCGACAATTTCCTCTACGGCCTCCTTTCCGCGGATACGGCGGTGACGCCGGGGGCGGCCAACGTGGCGCTCTGGAAGAACGCCGAATTTACGGAACTGGTGAAACAGGCCCAGAAGATCTTCGACAAGGAAGAACGGGCGAAGCTCTACAAGAAGGCCCAGGAGATCTTCCACCGGGAAGTTCCCTGGGTGCCCCTGGCCCACTCCACCATCGTGCGCTGCTACAACAAGAAGCTGCACGATGTGCCGCTCCGGCCCAACGGGCTCAACTCCTTCCAGATGGTCTGGAAGGAAAGGTAGGAGGGGCGCGGATCCATGCCGTGGCGCTACGTGGGAAGGCGGCTCCTGCAGCTGGCCGTCATCTTGTTCGGGGTATCGGTGCTCGTTTTTCTCATGTTGCGCCTGATCCCGGGCGACCCCGCCCAGCTCCTTTTGGGTGAGTACGCCACGCCGGCCGAACTGGAACAACTGCGTCATAAGCTGGGACTGGACCGCTCCCTGGCGGTCCAGTACTGGGTTTATGTGAAATCCGCTCTGCAGGGGGACCTGGGGGTGTCCATCCGAACCGGGGCCCCCGTGTTCCAGGAGATCGCCCCGCGACTCATCGCCACCGTGGAACTGTCCCTGGCGGCCATGGTCATCGCCACCCTCTTCGGCGTGGGGGCCGGGGTGGTTTCCGCCGTCCGGCAGTATTCCGTGTGGGACTACGCCACCATGTTCCTCGCCCTGGTGGGGGTCTCCATGCCCATCTTCTGGCTGGGGCTCATGCTCATCTACTTCCTGGCCGTGAAGTATCCCGTCTTTCCCATGATGGGACGGCTCAGCATGGGCCTGGACATCCCCCCGGTGACCGGGCTGGTGCTGGTGGACGCCCTGCTGTCCTTCCGCCCGGACGTGCTCTGGGACGGCCTGCACCACCTGATCCTTCCCGCCTTTACCCTGGCCACCATCCCCATGGCCGTGGTGGCCCGGATCACCCGTTCCAGCATGCTGGAGGTTCTGGATCAGGACTACGTGCGCACCGCCCGCGCCAAGGGCATGGACGAATGGGTGGTGATCCTCCGCCACGGGCTGCGAAACGCCATGCTTCCGGTGGTGACCGTGTTGGGCCTCAACCTGGGGCTGCTGCTTAGCGGAGCGGTCCTGACGGAAACCATCTTCTCCTGGCCCGGCTTGGGCCGCTACGTGGTGGATTCCCTCATGGGGCGGGACTACGCCGCGGTGCAGGGCTGCATTCTCATCTTCGCCGTGATCATGACCCTCATCAACCTGCTGGTGGACCTGGTCTACGTGGTTCTGGACCCGAGGATTCGCATCCATGAATAGGCTGGAGCTGTTCACCGACCTCTTGCGCAATCGAACGGCCGCCCTGGGCTTGTGCCTCATCGCGGGCATCGTGGCGGTGGCCCTGGCGGGACCCGCCCTGGCCCCTTACGATCCCCTGGTGCCCGCCCCCCTGGACCGGCTCCAGCCCCCCAGCGCCCAACACCTTTTCGGCACCGACAGCCTGGGCCGGGACATCTTGAGCCGGGTCATCCACGGAAGCCGCCTCTCCCTTTTGATCGGAATCATCTCCGTGACCATCTCCCTCGTTCCCGGAACGGTCCTGGGACTGCTGGCGGGCTATTTCGGCGATCCGCTGGATAGCATCATCATGCGGGTGATGGACGTGCTGCTGGCGTTCCCGGCCGTCTTGCTGGCCATCTTCATCACGGCCATCCTGGGCCCGAGCCTTCCCAACACCATGATCGCCGTGGGGATCGTCTACATCCCCCATTACGCCCGCATCGTCCGATCCAACGTGCTGTCGCTCAAACAGCAACTCTTCGTGCAGGCCATCCGCCACCTGGGGGGAAGTCACGCCCGCGTGATCCTCCTGCACATCCTGCCCAACACCTTTGCGCCCATCATCGTCTACGCCACCCTGGGCATGGGAACCGCCGTGCTGCAGGCGGCGGCCCTCGGTTTCCTGGGCCTCGGAGCCCAGCCGCCCCAACCCGAATGGGGCGCCATGCTCAGCGAGGGCCGTCAGTACATCCAGATGGCGCCTCACGTGGCCGGGTTTCCGGGACTGGCCATCCTGCTGCTGGTGCTGGGGTTCAATCTGTTCGGCGACGGACTGCGCGACGTGCTGGATCCGTCCCTGAGGTCCCGATGATGGCCGCTCTTCTGGAAGTCCAGGGGCTTTGCACCGAGTTCCGGACCCGGCGCGGCGTGGTGCGCGCCGTGGACGGGGTGGATCTTCGCCTGGACCACGGCGAGACCCTGGGGATCGTGGGGGAAAGCGGGTGCGGAAAGAGCGTCACGGCCCTTTCCATCCTGAGGCTCCTGCCCAGGAAGCAGGGGCGGATCGCCTCGGGCCGGATCCTCTACGACGGCGTCGACCTCGTTTCCCTTCCGGAAAGCGCCATGCGAAGGATCCGCGGAAACGAGATTTCCATGATCTTCCAGGAGCCCATGACGTCGCTCAATCCGGTCTACACCGTGGGGTTTCAGATTCGGGAGGTCCTTAAGAAGCACAGAGGCCTGGAAAAGGACGAAGCCCGGCGGGAGGCGGTCCGCATGCTCTCGCTGGTGGGCATTCCCGACCCGGAATCCCGTGTGGACGACTATCCGCACCAGATGTCGGGGGGGATGCGCCAGCGGGCCATGATCGCCATGGCGCTGGCCTGCCGGCCCAGGATCCTCATCGCCGATGAGCCCACCACGGCGCTGGATGTGACCATTCAGGCCCAGATCCTGGATCTCATGGGGCGGCTCAAGGAGGAATTCGGCATGGCCGTTCTGCTCATCACCCACGACCTGGGGGTGGTGGCGGAAACGTGCCGGCGTGTGGTGGTCATGTACGCCGGAAAGGCGGTGGAAGAGGCGGACGTGGAGGAACTGTTCGACGTTCCCTCCCATCCCTATACGGTGGGGCTTTTCGCCTCGCTTCCCAGGATCGGGGGGAAACGCGGGAAGCTCACGCCCATTCCCGGCACGGTGCCGAGCCTGGACCGCCTCCCGCCCGGCTGCGCCTTCCAGGAACGCTGCCCGCGCGCCGAGGGGCCCTGCCTTCAGGAGCCCCCGCCCTGGACGGCCGTCTCGGAAGGGCATCGCGTACGCTGCTGGCATCCGGTGGAGCATCCATGAAGGACGTGATCTGCGAAGCCCGAAACCTGGTGAAGCATTATCCCGTCCGGAGCTCCGGATTCGGGGCCCGCACGGGGGTGGTGCGGGCCGTGGACGGAGTGAGTTTCCGGATCGCCCGCCGGGAGGTCTTCGCCCTGGTGGGGGAAAGCGGATGCGGCAAGTCCACTCTGGGCCGCTTGCTGCTGCGGATCGAAGAGCCCACCTCCGGTGAGGTCTTTTTCGAAGGAAAAGACCTGGGCGCTTGCGATCGCAACTGGATCTTTCGGTTCCGACGCCGGGCCCAGATCATCTACCAGGATCCCTATTCGGCCCTGAACCCGAGGAAAAAGATCGGGCGGCTCATCGAAGAACCCCTGGTCATTCACAAGATCGGCCCGGCGGCGGAACGCCGGGAGCGGGTGGCGTGGCTCCTCGAGCGCGTGGGCCTGCGGCCTGAGCATGGGGAGCGCTACCCCCATGAGTTTTCCGGCGGGCAGCGCCAGCGGATCGTCATCGCCCGGGCTCTCGCCCTGAACCCGGTCTTCCTGGTGGCCGATGAACCGGTTTCCGCCCTGGACGTGTCCATTCAGGCCCAGGTGATCAACCTGCTGGAGGAGCTCCAGGAGGATCTGGAACTGACCTATCTTTTCATTTCCCACGACCTGAGCGTGGTGGAGCACATGGCCCATCGCATCGGGGTCATGTACCTGGGCCGGTTGGTGGAAATCGGACCGAAGAAGGCCTTTTTCCAAGAGCCGATCCATCCCTATTCCCAGGCGCTCCTTTCCGCCGCGCCCGTGCCGGACCCCCGGGCGGCCCGGGAAAAGCGGCGGATCCTTCTGGAAGGGGATGTGCCCAGTCCCATCCGGCCCCCATCCGGCTGTCCCTTCCATCCCCGCTGTCCGGAGCGGCAGGACGTCTGCAGCCGCGAGATTCCTCCCTTGAAGGAAGTGGCTTCCGGCCGTCGGGTGGCGTGCCACCGCCGGTAGGCGATCTCCGGCAAGCTGTTTATATGAAACGCGACCTCGTTCCGTTCGTGCGCGCGGACTGTAGGGGCGAATAATCATTCGCCCCTACAGGGGTCTTCTTCCCAAAGGTGCGTTTCGTCCTTCGTTGTCACGAACTTTCGTGATCGAGGGTCTCACAGGATCCGGATGTGGTTTTCCCGGATGGTGCGCCAGAAGCCCGACCTTTCGTATCAGAGCCGGGCGAATTCTTCCGGCGTATAGACGAGAATATCCAATGGGATGCCCAGATCCAGCAGATCCCAGAAGCGGCGGGGGCGTTCGATGAAGGGATCCTGCGAGGGTGTGACGAGGATGAGGTCCACGTCCGACCAGGCATGGGCCTGGCCCGAGGCGACGGATCCGAAGATGTAGGCTTCCTGAACGCCGCGGCCTTCCAGAGCCCGGCGGAGCCGCTCCACGATCTCCTCCACCGTAAAGTCCAGCACACTCACGGGCGGCCGGGTGCGGATGAGGATCTCCGAATCATTCATGGGCCGGCATCTCCCGCTGGATCCAGGCCAGGATGAACCGGGCCGACTCCAAGGCGGATCGCGCCTGCTTTGCCGACAAGAGCTCAAAGGGAGCTCCGGCCGGAAAGGCGTCCGGGTATCGGCCTGTGACGTAATAGAGGTCCTGTTCCTTGGCGCGTTCCAGAAGTTCCCCGTGGATTTTCAGGGCCGTGACGATCTGGTACAGGGAATGGGTTTTGATGATCTCAAAACCCTTGTGGTGGCAGAGCGCCTTGAGGGCCTTTTCGCCCGCCAGCTGGGCAATGAAGCACGTCTGGGCGTAAAAGCCGCCCTGCAGGGAATGTTCGGCCCAGAGGATGTCATTTTCCGCCTGGCGGAGCCAATCCAGGGCCCGACCCATGGTGAGGGCACCTCCTTTGGGGAGAGCTTGGGAAAAAGTTGCGATGCCAGTTTACAGGGCCGTCGGGGGTAAGTATAGGTTCCTTTTGGTGTTCGTGTTGAAGTCCCCGTGGGAGTGGAGCTGGTCGTGGAACGTTCCGTGGACAATCGCCGCATGTACGTTTTCCTGCTCGTACTGACCGTGCTTTCGGCCACGGGCCTGCAGTCCTGGCGCACCCTCATCAACAACTTCGCCGTGGAGGCGGCGCACCTGGAAGGCGATCAGATGGGATGGGTGCAGTCGCTGCGGGAAGTCCCGGGATTTCTGTCCCTTCTGGTGGTCTATCTCCTCCTTGTTCTTTCCGAGCACCGGCTGGCGGCCCTGTCCATCCTCGTCATGGGAATCGGGGTGGGATTGACAGGCTTTATCCCCTCCTTTTGGGGCGTGGTGGGCACGACGCTTCTCATGTCCTTCGGTTTCCACTACTACGAGACCCTGAACCAGTCCCTCACGCTCCAGTACTTCGACAAGGCCCGGGCTCCGGTGGTCTTCGGCAAGCTTCGGGCGGTCGCGGCCGCCACCAACATCGCCGTGGGAGCCGCCATCTTCGTCGCCGCTTCCTTCCTGTCCTACCGGACTCAGTTCCTCATCTGGGGCGGCCTTCTGGTTTTGGGGTCCTTGTGGGCCCTGGCCCAGGATCCGTCGGACCGGAACCTGGTTCCGCAGCGAAAGGAGATGGTCTTCCGCAGGCGGTATTGGCTTTTCTACGCCCTCACGTTCCTTTCGGGTGCCCGCCGTCAGATCTTTGTGGCCTTTGCCGTGTTTCTCCTGGTCAAGAAGTTCCACTACAGTCTTCAGGCGGTCACGGTCCTGTTCGTGATCAACAACGTCATCAACACGATGCTCAGCCCCGCCATCGGACGGGCCGTCGCCCGCTACGGCGAACGCAAGGTGCTCAGTGTGGAATACGCCGCCATCACGGCGGTCTTCATCGGGTATGCCCTCACGAGGGATCCCCTGGCGGCGGGAGCCCTCTACGTGATCGATCATATCTTCTTCAATTTCGCCATCGCCATTCGCACCTACTTTCAAGAGATGGCGGACCCTCAAGACATTGCTCCCAGCATGGCCGTGGGGTTCACCATCAACCACATCGCCGCCGTGGTGATCCCGGCGGTGGGAGGCCTTCTGTGGATGGTGGATTATCGGATTCCGTTTGTGGGCGGGGCGGTGTTGAGCCTCTGTTCGCTCCTGCTGACCCAACGGATCAGGACGGACCAGGCCGGAGGGGACTGAGAACGGGACGGGCAAGGCGAGGCCGCCCCCGGAATCGACGGCATGGACAGGAAAAGGGGAGGGGAAGAGTCCTGTGAAATCGGTACTCATCATGGCGGATATCGAGGGCGGGATCGGGATCTGCGAAAAGGAGCAGTGCAAGCCGGGAACGCCCGCCTGGAAGGCGGCGCGCCACGCCATCACGGCGGACGTGAGAGCGGCGGCCCGGGGAGCCCGGCGGGCGGGAGCGCGTTCCGTGTGGGTTCGGGACATGCACGGCCCCGGCTACAACATCCTGCCGGGCGGGCTGCCGCCGGGCGTTCGCTGCGTGCGCGGCCAGTACCTGAAGCCGATCCGCCTGATTGGGCGGCTTCCGCAAGTGGACGGGGCGGTCTTCATCGGCTGGCACGCGGCGCCGGATCAGGAGGAGAGCTTCAGTCCGCACATCTTCCACAAGAAGATCCGGTGGGTGCGCATCAACGGCCGTCCCGTCACGGAAGTGGAACTTTTCGCGGCGGTGCTGGGCGAGCACGGCGTGCCCGTATGCTTTGTATCGGCGGAAGACTGCGTCCTGGAGCGGGTGCAAAAGACCCTCCCTTGGATCCAGCCCTTTCCGGTGCCGAAGCGGCCCCTCAAGGAATCGGAAGCGGAAGGGCTTCGGCGCCTCCTGGAAGATCGGGTGGCTGAGACCCTGGCGCGGGGAGCGCGCCCCGGCCGGCTTCTTTTCGGGCGCCATCGCCTGGAAGCCTTGGTGGACGGGCGGACCATCGCCTGGTCGGCCGACCGGGCGACCGAAACCTACGAACGCCTGGCGGATCTGGCCTTCTTCGACGGCTACCCGCAGGCGCTGCGGCCCCTGCTTCTGGGCGCCTACGTCCATGGATCTCGGCTGGGCCTGCGGCTCATGTGAGCGCCATCGGCCCGGGCCGTACCCCCTTGGTGAAACGGAAACCAAGCTAGGGTGAGTTCATGCGTCTGTCCGAGTACTCCGCAAACCGCCACTCCCGCGCAAGCGGAAGTCCATGATTCCCGCTCCCGGTTCAAGCCGGGGGCAGGCTTGGCGTGACTGACGAGCCGCTTGGGAACACGGCATGGACAATTACCTGTACTGGAGCAACTCTTCCACGGTTAGTCCAATGTCTTTGGCTATCTGGCGTAGTAGAATAGGAGAAATATCTCGACCTTTATGAAAAGGAACGGTTGTGTTTCGGCCGTCTAGATGACGATATTGTTTGTGCGAACCTCTTTGACGCACTTCTACAAAGCCGAGTTTCTCTAGGATCGCCACCACTTCTGCTGGCTTAAGAACAGGATGTTTGCCCATGCTTAAGCAATCACCACTACTTGCGTACCGACAAATTCGGTTTCAAACGCCGGTTCTCCGTCTTCAAGCAACATTTCAATAACTTCGCGAAGATTTCTTTGTAGCTCATCAAGACTTTCTGCTTGCGTGTGGGCGCCTGGAAAGCCCGGCACATACCCAACATACAAGCCCGTATCAGGGCATTTCTCAATAACTGCGGAAAAAGTTCTCATACCGTGTCTGCCTCCTTGAAAATTAGATGGCGCGATGTGGTTTCCCCACTCTTGACCGAAATTTGGAAGGGATCCTGTGATGAGCATGTGCAATGTCTCATAATTGTTTGTAATTATTGTCAAACGTGCGTTCGCATACGTTTTTGATTTAATATCGGGCATGGCATGAATGATGTCAAGAAAGGGATCCGATGGATGCTTCCTTGCGGCCGGTGGGATTTGTCGGTAACCTTGGCTTTACCCCCACGGAACTGGGAGGATCGAGGGCGGGTTGCGGCGCATATGAGCCGAAAAGCCGATCCGAGAGGCTGTTCGGTGATGAATCTCCCCGGAAGGTGGAGCGGGAAATGATCCGGCGCATCGTGATCGAAAATTTCATGGCCCATGGAAAAACGGAGCTGGAGCTTCACCCGGGCGTGAACGTGCTCACGGGGCCCAACAACACGGGAAAGAGCGCCGTGGTGGAGGCCGTGCGGTGCGTGGCCGAAAACCCTCCGTCCAAGGAACTGATCCGGCACGAAGCGCCCAGGGCCGTAGTCCGCCTGGATCTGGACGACGGCACCTACGTGCAGTGGGAAAGAACGAGCGGCTCGGCTGTCTACAAGATCGGCGACGGTTCAGGCCGTGAAGAGACCTACGCCAAGTTCGGACGTGCCGTTCCGGAAGACGTGCAGGCGGCCCTCCGCATCGGGAGCCTGGAAACGGAATCGGGTCCCATCGATATCCACATCGGCAATCAGAAGACGCCCATCTTTCTCCTGGACCAGACGGGGTCGCAGGCGGCCGCCTTCTTCGCCGCGTCCACCGAGGCCGAGTATCTGCTGCAGATGCAGCAGGAACTGAAGACGCGAACGGACATGGCCCAGCGGGACAGGAGGGAGCTCAAAGCGGCTTTGGCCCGAACGGAAAAGGAGCTGGAGCGGTTTGACGATCTGCCCCGACTGTGCCGGTCGCTGGAGGAAGCGGAAGCTCTTTACGAGGAGATTCAAGGGCTCCAGAGGGCGATTCCGGCCGTGGAGACGCTCATCCGGTCCCTGGAGCGGGCGTTGGGGCAACAGAGGGTCTGGCGCCGGAAGCGGGAGGAACTGGCCCGCCTGGAGGCCCCGCCCCGACTTTCGGACACGGAACCCCTAAGTCGGCTGATCCTGGCCGTCGAAAAGACGGGCCGGCTGCTTTCCCGCGCGCGAAGCGACCGGGATGTTCTTGAATCTCTGACGCCGCCTCCTTTCTTGCGGGACACCCCGGGGCTGGAGCGCCTGATGGGGGCCCTATCCCACACCCGGCGCATGCTTTTTGTCCACCGAGAGAGGGCGAAGATCCTGGGCGGCACGGGGGCTCCTCCCGTCATCCGGGAAACGGCGGGTCTGGAACGCATCCGGAGCCGATTGAACGACGTGTTGGAGCGGATCCGGAAATATGGAGAACGCCGGGAGGCTCTGCAAGCCCTGGCGGGGCCCCCCGAACTGAAGAGGACGGACGCCCTGGAAGGCAGGCTGCGGGAAATGGCACGTCTCCTGGAGGGCCTGGCGAAGGTGCGCCGGGCTTCCAACACCCTTTCCACCCTTTCCCATCCTCCGCCCCTGGAGGCTTCGGAAGGGCTGGCGCGAACGATCACGGAGCTCCGCCGGGCCCGCGAGGCTCGGGATAGGGCGGCCCGGAGGGCCAAGCACTTGGCCCGCCTGGCACGACCGCCCGAACTCACGCCGGTGACCGCACTGGAGCGGGTGTGCGCCCAGATGGAGGCCGGCCGGAAGGAACGACGCCGATTGGAAGATAGCAGCCGCCGGTTGGATCAGGCTCTATCGGCCGCCCGCGACGAAATCCGCCGGCTGATCGACCAGGCGGGCCTGTGTCCCTTCTGCCGCCAGCCCATGGACGTGGATCATTTCCTCACCGAAGCGGTGCCGGACGGACCGGCCGGAGGGACCGACCATGCACGATCCTGACGCCTGCAAGGGCCTTCTTTTTATCGGAGATCCCCACGTTTCGGCGTCGCCCCCGGGTCACCGCCTGGACGACTACCGGCAAACCGTGTTGGGCAAACTGGCCTTCTGCCTGGACCTGGCCCGGGAGCGGCGGCTCCTGCCAATCATCCTGGGAGATCTTTTCCATGTGCCCCGGGACAATCCCAACGAGCTCCTGGTGGACCTCATGGATCTGTTCCGCCCCGCCCGGCCGTGGGTGCTGGTGGGAAACCACGACAAGTACCAGGCCCGCTACACCCGGGACGTGTCCCTGGCCGTGCTGGAAGCCGCCGGGGTGGTGCGACTCCTGAGCGAATCCGGGCAGGCGGCCTCCCTGACCATGGGGGGACGGAAGGTTCTTCTGGGAGCGTCCCCGGATTGGACTCCATTGCCCAAGAAGGTGGATCGTGACGACCACGACTTCGTGGTCTGGATCGCCCACCACAATCTGCAGTTTCCCGACTACGAGGCCGGAAGGATCGCCCTCACGGAAATCCCCGGCGTGGATCTGGTGGTGAACGGCCACATCCACACGCCCAAACCGCCCCAGCGCCGCGGCGCCACCTTGTGGCTCAACCCGGGAAGCCTGGTTCGTATTTCCAGGAGCACCGTCACCCGTACCGTCCGTCCCGGGGTGACCCTCTGGTGGGCCGAAACCGGAGAGCTGGAGCGCGTGGAGGTGCCTTTCCGGCCCTTCCATGAGGTCTTTCCGGCACTGGAGGACGACGGTGCCGGAGAGGCCTCGGAGATGGACGAATCCCTTTTCATCCGCGGCCTGGAAAACCTGGCCCTTCGGAAGACCACCGAAGGCGTGGGCCTCAAGGCCTTTCTGGAAGCCAATCTAAATTCGGACGATCCCGTGGATCAGATCATCTGGGACCTGTACAAGGAGGTGATGGACCGTGTCCGCGAAGAATAGCCAAAGGGCCAATCAAGAGATCCCGGCCGAGGACCGCCGGGTCCAGGAACGCCTGGAAAGCCTTCGAAAGGAGTACGAGGAACTCCACAGAAAGAAGATCGAGACCGACACGACCCTCCAGAACCTGGAAAGGCAGTTGAAGGAGCTGGAGCGGCAGGCGGAAGCCGAATACGGCACCAGCGATCCGGAGAAACTCCGGGCCCTTTTGGAAAAGTGGCGGGCGGAAAACGAGGAAAAGGTGGCCGCCTACCAGGAGCACATCCGATCCATTCAGGAATCGCTGGAACAGATCCAAATGTCCGGGGAGGCCGGCGATGCCTGAAAAGGGGGAGGCTTCCGGAGAAAGGACGACGCTTCCGTCGCCCAAGCCCGTCCGCGACCGGCTGGCCGCCTTGCAGTGGCAGGCGAAGGCGCTCGCCGAGGAGCGCTCCCGGCTGGAAGAAAGACTCCGGCAGGTGGAAGCGTTCCTGCAGATCCAGCCGCGGGTGTCCGAACGGCTGGAGAAGCTCTCCACCGCCCTTTTCGGGGACATCCTGGACGAGGTGGAACGCAACCTCACCTACGCCCTCCAGGACATCCTGGGCCAGGACCTGCGGGTGGTCACCTCCCGCCAGGTGCAGCGCGGCAAGGTGCAGATCCGGTTTGGCATCGAGCGCGCCGGCCACCCCGAAGACATCCTTCGGGGGCAGGGCGGGTCCGTGTGCAACGTGCTCTCCGTGGGGCTTCGCTTCATCGCCCTTTCCCAGCTGGACGAACGGGAACACCGGCGCTTTGTCGTTCTGGACGAACAGGACTGCTGGCTGCGGCCCGATCTGGTCCCGCGCCTCATGGGCATCGTCCATACCATCGCCCACAAGCTGGGCTTTCAGGTCCTGGTGATCAGCCACCACAGCGTGGACCTTTTCCGCGAACACGCCGACCGGATCTTCACCCTGCGGCCGTCGCCCGATCCCCGGGAGGGAGTGCGCGTGGAGCGCCTGGACGTGGACCGGGCCGCCGAAAGCCCGCCCGATCCGTACTGATGCGGCCCCCGGCGGAATCTTGTGCATTTTGTCCCGCGGCTTCCACTTTTACCGAAAGTCCGTTAGAAAAAAGTGCGTGTTGTAATGTTGCCGCGGAGGGTGCTGACATGGACAAAGGCCCCCAGTGGGATGTGACCTTTGATGCACTCCAGGATGCCGTTATGATCCTGGATCCGGAGGGTTGTATCCTTTCCTGCAATCGGGCCGCGCAGGAGATGTTCGGCGTGCGGGAAGACACCCTCGGCCGCCCCTGCTGGGAAGTGATCCACAAGAGCACCAAGCCCGTTCGGGATTGCCCCACCGTGTGCGCCAAGAGATCCCTCACCCGGGAGCGGCGGGAGTTCCGCATGGGAAGCCGATGGTTTCTAGCCGACTCGCACCCTCTCCTGGACGAAAAAGGCCGACTCACCGGAATCATCCACATCGTTTCGGACATCACGGAAAAGAAGGAGACCGAGGAGGCGTTTCGCAGGAGCGAAGAGCGCTTCCGCCAGGCCATGGAAGCCGCCCGGGACGGCATCTGGGAATGGGACGTGCGGACGGGCAAGGTCTATTACAGCCCCGCCTATGCCCAGATGCTGGGATATGAGGTGTCCGAGTTCGGCGATGTGGTGGGGGCCTGGATCGAGCATGTGCATCCGGAGGACCGGGAGCGGGCGCTGGAGGTGAACCGTCGGTGCATCGAAAACGAGGTGCCCCACTTCGAGGTGGAATTCCGCATGCGGACCAAGCAAGGCGACTGGAAGTGGATCCTGGGCCGCGGCAAGGCGGTGAGGCGGGACGCCGGCGGCAGGGCCCTGGTCATGATCGGCACCCATACCGACATCACGCAACTTAAGCTCAGCCAGGAGAAACTCCTCGTCCAGAGTTGGATCGGGGCCGCCTTGGCCACCATCACACGAATGGAGGAAGGGCTCGGTCTGATCCTGGATGCCGTCGTCCACGTGACCGGATTGGACTGTGGGGCCGTCTTCTTCCTGAAAGAGGAGCCCGAACGGTTGGTCATGGTCCATCAGGTGGGGCTGCCCGCGCCGGTGGCTCAAGCGATGCAGTCCCCCGACGGGGCCCGTGCCATGTGCCGTCTGGTTCAGGCGGGTGGGGCTTGCTACACGGCCCATGAAAGGCTGGATGTGCCCGGAGCGGGTGTCGCACAGGCGGAAGGCCTGCAGGCCGCCGCCGTGGTCCCCATTCGTTATGAGCATCGCGTGGTGGGTTGTCTGTATGTGGCGTCCCGGTCCGGACCGGACATCTCAAGGGAAAATCAACGCTTTCTCGAAAGCGTGGCCGCTCAGATGGGAAACGCCTACGGCAGGGTCGAAGCTCGAAGGCGCCTGGATGAGTCCCTGAAACAATACCGAACCCTGTTTGAAGTGGCTGGCGACGCCTTTTTCGTGGTTCGCCGAGCCGACGGTTGCATCATGGATGCGAACCAAGCGGCGTCGAAGCTCCTGGAGATCGCAAGGGGGGAATTGATCGGCCGGCCGTGGGCCCACTTGTGGGCGGGCGATCAGCGGCTGGAAGAGTGGGTCCGGAACCTTGAGTCTGCCGAGGCCTCGGGTCCGATCTTCGTCCAGGCCCGGCTCATGATGCGCTCCGGGGAAGCCGTTCCCGTGGAAATCAGCGCCAGCCCCTTTGACCTGAACGGGCATCGCGTCATCTACATCAGTGCCCGGTACATCCGCGAACGCCTGCGTGCCGAAAGGGAGCGCCGCGCTTTGGAAGAGCAGCTGCGCCAGGCTCAAAAGATGGAATCGGTGGGCAGGCTGGCGGGGGGTATCGCCCATGATTTCAACAACTTACTGACCCCCATTCTGGGCTATGCCGAAATGCTGACCGCCGTCGCCCAAGAGGCGGAGCTTTGCACCACCTATGCCCGCTCCATCAGGGACGCCGCCCTGAAGGCCAAGGATCTCATCGGGAAACTCCTGGCCTTCAGCCGGAGACAGGTCCTGGATATGCGCCCGGTGGACCTGAGGGCCGCGCTGGAAGACTTGCAGGCCATGCTGCGGCGCACGATCCGTGAAAACATTGAGATCCGGATGAGCCTGCCCCAGGAGCCGGTGGTGGTCAAGGCCGATGTGAGGCAGATGGAGCAGGTGCTCGTCAATCTTGTCGTCAACGCCCAGGACGCCATGCCTTCCGGGGGTACATTGGCCGTTCAGCTGGAATCCCGGGAGTTTTTGGAGGAGTCGGAAATCCCCGTGCCCGACCTGGCTCCGGGCCGGTATGCGGTGTTGACCGTGGCCGATACCGGCACGGGCATGGACAGGAGGACGCTGGAAAGGATTTTCGAACCCTTCTTCACCACCAAGGCGGAGGGGAAGGGAACCGGTCTGGGCCTCTCCACCGTATACGGCATCGTGGAGCAGCACGAAGGGCGGATTCTGGCCACGTCGATTCCGGGCATGGGAAGTGCTTTCGAAATCTATTTGCCTCAGCTGGAAGGAACGGCCGCCTACAGGGAAGCAGACGATGCGGACAGCCCGCCGGTGGTGCGCGGAAAGGGAGAGACGATCCTGTTGGTGGAGGATGACGACATGGTTCGCGAATTGACCTATTCCATGCTCCAGTCCCTGGGCTACCATGTCCTGGAGGCGGCCTCTCCGAGCCACGCCCTGCAACGGGTCGAGGCCCTTCGGGAACCTCCCGCGGCGCTCCTCACTGACATGGTTCTTCCAGAGATGACCGGGAAGGATCTATTCGGCATCCTGCGAAAAAAGTGGCCTGAACTGAAAGTGCTCTACATGTCGGGATACCCGGAAAAGATTGAAGCCGGTGAGGCTCCGGATCGCGGGGGCCTTGCCTTTCTCCCCAAGCCCTTCTCCATGGCGCAGTTGAGCCGCAAACTGGCCGCGGTACTGGAAGGATGAAGGGACGGTGCCTTCCGGATCCCGCGGCGAAGACTCCCCCCGCCCAATGGGTTTTACTCAAGTTTTTCCCGTGAAAAGCCGATTGTCTTGAAGGTAAACCGGCGATCTGAAATGGTCCGGTCGCGTACGGTTTCGATGGGAAGAGGCGTCACATTGAGCATATGCGGAGCTGCGAGGAAAAGACGATGACAACGGCCCCCGAAATGGTGATCCTTCTGGTGGAAGATTCCGCCATCACGCGGAAGATGGAGATCAAGGTCCTGAATTCCATCGGCTATACGAACATCCTGGAAGCCGAAGACGGGCAACAGGCCGTCCGGATGTTGGAACAGAATCCCCAAGTGACCCTGGTGATCAGCGACTGGAACATGCCCGGCATGGGCGGGCTCGAGCTGGTGCGATACCTTCGTTCCCAGGATGCCTACCGGGATCTTCCCTTTATCATGGCCACGGGCCGGGCCCAGATGAAGGAGCGGATGGAAGCGGCGGAAGCCGGCGCCAATAGCGTGATCACCAAGCCCTTCGCCCCCCAGGAGCTCCAGGCCGCCATCAAAGACACCCTGGCCGGCAAGACCCTGGCCGGGCGGGCCGCTTCCCGGATGCGGGAGCCGGAGGTGGCCCCGTCCGGAAAACTGCGGCTCAAGATCGCCCATATCCAGATCACCGACCATCTTACTCTGGGCGTTCTCAAGCATTTCATCGAGAGTGGAAAGCAGACGCCTCGCCACTTCGAATTGCAGACCCAGTGCATGTCCAGCTGGAATCCCGTTCAGAAGGCCCTGGCCGACGGCGAAATCGATGCGGCCTTCATCCTGGGTCCCATCGCCATGGACCTTTTCGGGTACGGGGTGCCGCTGCGGATCGTGCTGCTGGCCCACAAGAACGGCAGCATCGCTGTCCGCAAGAAGGCGCCCGGGCACCCTGTCAAGGCTCTTCTCAAGGGAAAGACCTTCTACATTCCCCATGAACTGTCCATTCACCACATCCTGTCCCACATGTTCCTGCAGGGCTTGGGGCTCCATCCCGGAACCGCCGGAAACAAGGACTGCGATGTGATCTTTGAGGTGGCTCCACCGGTTCGCATGCCGGAGTTCCTGTCCGGTCAGGAAGGTGCGGGCGGTTTCATGGTGGCGGAACCCATCGGAACCAAGGCCATCGCCGGAGGCATCGCCGATGAGCTGTTTCTTTCGGGGGAGATCTGGGAAAACCACCCCTGTTGCGTGGTGGCCGTCCGGGACGAAATCATCGAACAACATCCGGAAGCCGTCCAGGAACTGGTGAGCCTGCTGGTGCAGGCGGGCAAGTTCATCAGCGCCAACCCGGACACGGCCGCGGAGATCGGTGTGGAATTCCTGGACCCTCAAGGCACCCTGGGTCTCAAGAAAGCCATCCTCAAGAACGTGCTCACCGACCCCACGGGGATCAAGACCGACGATCTGCTGCCCGTGTCCGACGATTTTGCCAAGATCCAGGATTACATGGCGGATCGCATGGGCTTGGGCACGCGGGTGGACCTGAACCGGCTGCTGGATCTGCGGTTCGCCGAAAAAGCCTGCCGGGAGGCGGGAGGCATCATCCGTCGTTCCATCCTCCATGATGCCGCCGCCTTTGCGCGGGAGAAGGTGAAGGTCCTGGAAAGCCGGGGGGCCCTTTCCAACAAGGCGAATCTGGACCGGGAAGGTCAGTACTTGATCTTCCATCTCATGGACCAGGCCTATGGGGTGGACGTGTTGTCGGTCAAGGAAATCGTGGGCATGATGCCCATCCGGTCGGTGCCGGAAACACCCCGGGCGGTGAAGGGTGTGGTGAACCTCCGGGGCAAGGTCATCCCGGTGGTGGATCTGCGCCTCAAATTCGGCCTTCCTGAGCTGGCGTACCACGATCGGACCTGCATCGTCATCCTGGAAACCCCCCAGGCCGACCGCATCCTGCATATGGGGATCGTGGTGGACAGCGTCTCTCACGTGGAAAACATCAAGGCGGGGCAGATCGAGGACGTGCCTGCCTACGGGCTGGGGGCGCCCCTGGAATACATCGCCGGCATGGCCAAGGACGGGGACGGCGTCCGCATTCTGTTGAACGTGCACCGCCTCTTTTCCCGGCAGGAAGCTTCGCTTGCCGGGGGCAAAGACGCGCAGCGGGACGCCGCCTGAAAGGCGAAAGCCGACCCGACGCCGCGGCGATCCCGGCCCGGATTGGCTGAATGAATCTTCAGGCCGCCCTTAAAGAAGCAGTTCGTCTTTGGTGCCGAAACAACGTTTGCGCACCAGCCAGACCACCAGCAGCGTTCCCAGCGTGGTGGACCCCACCAGCATGAGCATCACCACGATCTGGTAGCGGATGGCCACCAGCGGGTCGGCTCCGGCCAGGATCTGTCCGGTCATCATGCCGGGGATAAAGACAATGCCCACCCCCATCATGGCGTTGATGGAAGGAATCATGCCGGCTTTCACGGCCACCCGCACCATGTCCGCACTGGCTTCCCTGTAGTCCGCCCCCAGGCTGAGCATCATCTCCACCTGGGCCCGCCGGCTTCTCAGCTCGCCGAAAAGCCGCTCCAAGGCGATGGCCACGGCGTTCATGGAATTGCCGATCACCATGCCCCCCAGGGGAAGGAGAAACCGGGGGGTCCACCAGGGCCGCACGCCCACCACGAAGGCCGTGACCACATACGTGATGACGAGATAACTCACCACCATGGAAGCCAGGGTGGGGGCGAAAAAGGAGACGGCCCTTTCCGAGACGCGGTTGCGGATGATCCAGGCGGCCGCGCCGATCATGAGGAGGAAGAAGGCGAGAACGGGTGCCGGGTGCCGGAGGTCGAAGATCACGGTCAGGACGTAGCCCATGACGAAGAGCTGGACGAAGGTGCGGGCGCTTCCCCACAGCAGGTCCCTTTCCAGGCGAAGGCCGTGATAAAGGGAAGCGGCTCCCCCCAGCGCCACGAATCCCAGGGCTCCCAGCAGCTGAAGGTTGCTGATGTGGGGGATCGTCTGTTCCATGTCAGGCCCCTCCCATGGGAATCAGGCGGCCGTCCTGCAGCCGGAAGACCGCGTCGGGTGATCGGTGCACCGCCTCCTGGTGGCTGACCAGGACCAGGCTCGTTCCATTGGCCTTTCGGAACTCTTCCAGAACGACCTCCACCTTTTTCTGACTATCCCGATCCAGGGCGCTCATGGGCTCATCCAGCAACAGGACCCGTGGTTCGATCAGCAGGGCCCGGAGCAGGGCCAGGCGATGGCGCTGGCCGGCCGACAGGTCCTCGACCCCGCGATCCAGCGGAACGTCTTCCAGGCCGAGCCTGTCCAGGAGATTTCGGATCTGTTCCCGGGAAGGCCGGGGGCGGGTCGCGTGGACGCGGAGGCCGAAGGGCAGGAGGAGATTGTGATGGACCGATCCGGGGACCAGGGCGGGGGTCTGGGCCACATAAACGGCGGAACTTCTGAGAACGGGCCCGGGCACCTGAGTGAGAGGCGTTCCGTTCCAAAAGATCACACCGGCCTCGGGGCGCTCCAAGGCAACCAGCAGGCGAAGGAGCGTGGTCTTGCCGCAGCCGGACGGACCGAGCACCTGGATCCATTGCGCCGGGTGGATCTCCAGGCAGAGGTCCCGGAATAGGGCCCGGCCGTCGGGCAGGGTCAACCCGAGATGTTCGCAACGAATGAGGGCGTCTGACAGGATGGGTCCTCCCGGTCCGGCACGTTGGGGTCATCTCCTCCGCTGGCTCATGGAGCTGCTTTGCGCGAAAAAAAATAGCGCAAGGCGCCCGCCTTGCGCCAGAGATCTTTTTGCCGGAGCGCAGCCCTTCCGGGAGGCAAAAAGCGGGCCTCGGGAGAAGGACGGCCCAATCGACCTGAACGGGCTTTTGGCGTTCCGGAGGGACGGTAGGGGCGCAGGATCCTTCGCCCCTACAGGGAAAAACGAAAGCACGATCCCGAAAAGGCAGGCGTTGGCGGTCGGGGTTCCTGGGAGCTTGTCCGAGAATGTTTCTCCGGCTCAGAAGGCCGGGAAACTCCCCTTTTCATCGTAGCCGCGGGGTTTCAGCCCCGCGGAAAGGGCCATCGCAACTTCATGAAGGACAGGAAATACGCGATGGCCCATCCAACGTTCGGGGGTTCTTCTGCAGCCCTAAAGGGCTGCGCTACGAGAAAAGAGGCCATCTGCGGCGTTTTCGGACAAGCCTCCTAGAAGTTGAAGACCTTGGCCTCCGCGGCCAGGCTTATGAGCAGCGGTCCCCCCTCCAGGGCCATGTTGGGATAGAACTTGGCCTCGTCAACCTGACGAGCCTTGGCACAGGGAATTCAGACGTAGATGGGAACTTCGTTTTCCACCAGGTAGGGCAGGTAGTCGTTGACGCAGTCGCCCGTGGTGGTCTTGACGGAGTAGTCGCGCGTCGTGTCCGCCCAGCTCACTCCCGAATCGATGAGGAAGACGTCCACCTTGTGGCCCTGGGAATGGGCGATCTTGGCGAACTGGAAGCAACGGGTCGCCGCGTCGTTTTCATCGCGGCTCAGGACGAAAAGAAAGTTTGCCATCGGTCTCCTCCTTGTGAACGGGAAAGGCAATGAGACGTGACATCTGACCTGCCTTTACCATACGCCGGGTTTCCTTCCTGCTCAAGAGGAAAGACCGATGGGAGGGACCGGCTCCGATCGATTCAGCCGATGGAACGGCCCGTCTTCACAGCGCCTTCAGAACGAAGACCTGCTTGACCGGGCGGGCCACCACCACCTCTTGGACTGCCGCCAGTCTTTCCGGCTCCGCTTCCAGCTCCTTCCAGTCGGAAAGGATCACATCCCCGCCGTCTTTCAGGACCAGAAGCGGAACGGTCTTCTTGGGAGGTTTTTTCCCCTCGTAAAGAATGTCGTTCTTTTCTTCCGGACGGACGAAGCGCCGTTCCACGCCGTAGGCCCCGATGGCCTCGTAGACCGTGGTACGGCTGTATTCATCGCTCTTGAGCTCCCGAAGGGAACCGTTTTCGAGAAAGAAAAACCGGGGAGCGCTTTCCGGGGTTTTTTCCTGGGATCGTGCCTTTGCCGTCATGACGAAATACTCCTTGATCCGTCCTGCTTCCACAAGGGCGTCCGCCGCCGCCCCCACGTCGTCGGGGTCCCCCCGCCGCGCTTGATCGCATGGGGTCTTACAAACCAGGCATCGCAGCAGGGGCAGAAAGCGTTCTTCTTTGATGCACCACGTAAATTGAGTCTTGGGGGAAGGGGTTTCGGACATCTATTCCTCGAGGGCTTCCTCAAGCTTCCGCACGGCTTCCATGAGGTCGGGAAGAAGTTCCGGGGACAGGGTTACTCCCTTCTTGGAGGGGTGGAACTCCCCATCGTCACCCTTGTAGTAGGTGCGGATGTCGATGTATTCCTTGCCTCGAAAGACGTTGATGGAAACGCGGATTTCTTCCAGTGCGTTCTTGGCGAATGCGTGAATGAGGCGGTTGTCGGCCATGGCAACATCATCTCCTTTGACGCTTTTTCCTCCTAGCAAATATTTTCGAACCCGACTTGTCAATGAATTTCGCGAAAAAGTCGGCTCCGGCCCTGTCGTTCGGCCATGGGACGCAGGGGCACGGGGCGGCTGACAGGCAGGAGGTGAGGTGCTAAAATCACCCCCTTTTTGAAGCCCAACCTCCGAAAGGGGGTCTAATTCATGAAGCCAGCGCGGCGACGATGGATGCTTGTTTGTCCGGAAAAACCCCGAAACGCCCGGGATGTGGTGGATCTGGTGCTTCGGTCCCGCGGGCTGGGCCCGGACGTCTTTCCGCCCATCGACCTGGCTTTGCTGGAACGCTATCTTCCCCTGCAGGGCATGGAGGAGGCCGCCCACGTGACGGCCCGGCACATCGTCCGGGGAAGCGGCATCCTGATCGTGGGCGATTACGACTGCGACGGGATCACCTCCGCCGCCCAACTGGACCTTTTCCTAAGGGATATCGGACACGAAAACCGCCGGGTGGCGATTCCCCGTCGGGCGGAAGGCTACGGGGTGCCGTTGCGCGCCGTGGAGGCGGCGGAAGACTTCCGTTTACTGGTGGCCCTGGACTGCGGCACGCTGGACCGGGAAGCGGTGACGGCAGCACGCCGCAAGGGGATGGATGTGGTGGTGATCGATCACCACGAGGTGATACCGGACCGGTTGGCTCCGGCCACTGCCCTGGTCAATCCCAAACATCCGGACTGCCCTTCGCCGTTCAAGGAATTCTGTTCGGCGGGGCTGACCCTGCTCTTCCTCACCCGGCTTCGCCGCGCTCTCAACGGCACCCACGGTCATGTGCCCCTGGACGGCCGCTACCTGAGCCTGGCGGCGGTGGGGACCATCGCCGACATGGTGCCCCTCACCGGCGGAAACCGCATCCTGGCGGGAGCGGGCCTGAAGGCCCTGAACGGATCGGCCCACATGCCCCTCGCCCAGCTGCAGAAAGCGGCGGGCTTGGAGAAACGCCCCGTGAGGGCGGGGGAGGTGGCCTACCACATGGCGCCGCGTCTCAATGCGGCGGGGCGCATGGGCGATCCGGCACGAGCCTTCCACCTGCTGACGGCGGAGGATGCGGAGGCCGCTCGTTGTCTGGCGGAGGAGCTGGGCCGTCTCAATACCCTGCGCCAGAAGGATGTGGCCCGGATTCTCGACGATATTCGGGGGCGGATACAGGAGGGGGCGAGCGGCAGGCGCACGGTGGTTCTGGCCGATCCCTCCTGGAACCCGGGTCTGGTGGGGATCGTGGCCACCAAGGTGCAGCAGGAGATGCTCTACGGACCCGTGGTGCTTCTGGGGGCCGACCATCCGGACGCCCCCGTCTTCAGGGGCTCGGTTCGAAGCATCCCGGGCTATGACGTTCACCACGCCCTGAGCCTGTGCAGCGATCTCCTGGTTCAATGGGGCGGGCACAAGATGGCCGCGGGCGTGACCCTTGCGTCAAACCAGGTGGAGAGCTTTGCACGGCGCTTCGAGGAAGTGGCGCAGCAGGCGGAACCGGACCTTTTCGTGCCGCGGGGCCGAATCGACCTGGAACTGGCTCCGGATCTGGTGGACCGGGACCTTCACGACGCCCTGCTGACCTTGGAGCCTTTCGGGGTAGGCAATCCTGCTCCCATCTTTCTGGCTCGAAACGTCCCCTTGGAAGGGTTGCGGACCTTCGGTAAACAGGGAGCGCACCTGGCGCTTCGGGATGTTCGAAGCGGCCTTCCCGCGGTCTATTGGAACGGAGCGGCTTCCTGGGCGTCCAAGGGCCCGGGGGGCGGTCCTCGGCCCGCGGATGTGGTCTTTCGCATCGAATGGGACGACTACCGGCGGTGCCCCCGCCTCAACGTGGTGGATCTCTTTCCTGAAGGCATCCCGCTTCGGCAATCCCCCCCAGCCCCCCTTTGAAAAAGGGGGGAGAGCGCTGCTGGCCTTTGAAAAAGGGGGAAGAGCGCTGCTTGGCCTTTGAAAAAGGGGGAGGCGAGGGGTCGGCCGTTGAAAGGGGGAGAAGCGAACCACGGACCACCGACCACGGATCACGGATCCCGGCCTACGGATCACGGATCACGGACTACGGACCACGGCCTACGGATCACGGATCACGGACTACGGATTACGGATCCCGCACGGCGGCGTCCAGTGCCGCGCGCAGGGAGAGGAAGTCTTCCGGTTCGGGGGCTTCCCAGACCAGGGGGGCGCCGGTGACGGGATGTTCCAGTTCCAGACGGCGGGCGTGGAGCATGGTCCGTTGGGCTTGATGAAGCACGGCGTCCCGGATGCGGGGGTGGGTCAAGGCCCGGGACTTGCGCTTTCCCCCGCCGTAGGTGGGATCTCCCAGCAAGGGGTGCCCCAGGTGTTGGCAGTGGACCCGGATCTGGTGCGTCCGGCCGGTGAGGATGCGCACGTCCAGGAGGGCCACCTGGTCGTTCCACGAGGTGACGGTGCGCCATTGGGTCACGGCTTCCTTGCCGTTTCGATCCACCACGGCCATCCTTTTGCGGTCGATGGGGTGGCGGCCGATGAGGGTGCGCAATTCCCCCTTTTCGGGTCTTGGGCACCCATGGACAAAGGCCAGATAGGTTTTCCGTACACGGTGTTCCTTGAACTGCTCGATGAGCCGGAGATAGGCGCGGTCGGATTTGGCCACCACCAAGACGCCGGACGTTTCCCGGTCCAGGCGATGCACGATGCCGGGCCGGAGAGGGCTTCCCTGGGCGGCCAGTCTTCCGCAGTGGTCGAGAAGGCCGTGCACCAGGGTCCCCGAAGCATGCCCCGCTCCGGGGTGAACCACGACCCCCGGGGCCTTGTTGACCACCACGACATGCTCGTCTTCGTAAAGAATGTGAAGGGGTAGGGATTCGGGGGTGATCTCCGGGCCTGCGGGCTCCGGCACCCGGACCCGGACTTCATCGCCGGCCTGGACCGGGTGGCGGGGCTTGGCCGTCCGTCCGTTCAGCAGAACACGGCCCTCCTCGATCCATTTCTTGAATTGGCTGCGGGACGTTCCCGCGTCCTTGGAAGCCAAAAAAAGGTCCAGGCGCTGTCCTGCCTCCCGCGCCTGGACCTGATAGGTCCTCTCTTCTTCCACCGTTCCGTTCCTCTGCCTCCTCCATTCCCCCTTGCAAGACGGGGGCCCTTATTACTCCTCTCCCATCCCCCATTACTTGTCACTTATCACTCATTACTCGTTACTTATCACCCATCACCCATCACTCATCATCAATGGCGGCGGCCCTGTTCCGACGATTTCAGGGTGGTGAAGATCATGCGTCCGCCCGTGGTCTGGAGGATGCTGGTGACCGACGCTTCCACCTCCTGGCCCAGGAGGCTGGCGGCGTTTTCCACCACCACCATGGTGCCGTCTTCCAGGTACGCGATCCCCTGGCCCTGCTCTTTGCCTTCCTTGAGGATGTGGAGCCTCAGAACTTCTCCCGGAAGCACCACGGGGCGCAGGGCGTTGGCCAACTTGTTGATGTTGAGCACCCGGATCCCTTGCACTTCCGCCACTTTGGACAGGTTGTAGTCGTTGGTGACGATGGACGCGTTCAAGCGCAGGGCCAGCGCCACCAGCTTGGCATCCACCTCCTGCAGATGGTCGAAGTCCTGCCGCTCGATGCGCACTTCCGCCAGTTCGCTTTCCTGGAGCTTCTTGAGCATGTCCAGGCCCCGGCGGCCGCGCACCCGGCGCGACGAATCGGTGCTGTCCGCGATGTGCTGGAGCTCCTGAAGGACGAACTCGGGCACCACCAGTACACCTTCCAGGAAGCCCGCCTCCACAATGTCCACGATGCGCCCGTCGATGATGACGCTGGTGTCCAGGATCTTCAGGGTTCCTCCCTTGGTTGCGCCTCGATGGATCCAACCCCAATGGGGCCAACCCAGCTCTTCGATCTTGATGCTGCCGAGCACCATGCCCACGTAGCCGAAGATGCAGACCAGCACTACATAGGTGGCCACGCGGATGGTGGTGTTCTCCACGCTGATGAATCCGTAGCTGATGAGCTGGGCAATGAGAAGGCCCACGAGAAGGCCCAGGGTCCCTCCGATGAGGGCCTTGAGGGGAATGCGGCGGATGAATTTAACGAGCCAAATGGCAATGATTGCAAAGGAAAAACCGACGGCGACGCCGGCCCACGGCGCCCAGGAGACAGCGGCGAACCGTTCGATCTGGCCGGCGATGAGATAGCCGCCCACGCTGCAGATGATGACCAGAAGAATCTTGGTTACCAGTCCGGCCCAAGCCAAATGCTTCACCCCCTTTCCTTGGAAAATTCCTGGAGCGCCAAAGACCACGTCGGCCCTCTCCACCCCCGGTCCCGCCGTGGGGGAGCCCTTCTTGTGACCGCTGGTTGCGCTCCGTCAAGGTGTTATCGTCATCTCGCTGCCGCGGGATTGTTGCCGATGGCGGGCGTTGGCCGCAGGGGCGGTCCGCGAACCACCCCTTGTGTCCGTCGGGCTATTGCAAGATGGCGTCGATTTCCTGCGAGATGTGATCCTCTTCCACTCCCTTGGCGATGGCCACCTCGGTGATGAGCAGCGCCCGGGCGGTTTCCAGCATCTTGCGCTCGCCGAAGCTCAATTCCTTGTCTTCCTGCAAGACGGTGAGATCCCGGAGCACTTCGGCCAGTTCATAGATGGATCCGGTCTTGATCTTCTCCATGTACTCGCGGTAACGGCGGTTCCAGGTGGCGGAGTTGACGGAAATCTCTCGGCTCTGAAGGATCTCGTAGACCTTGGGCACGTCTTCCGAGTTGATCAGGGGGCGCAGGCCCACCATGTCGGCATTCTGGACCGGGATCATGATCTTCATGTCGTTTTCAAGGATTCGCATGATGTAAAAATCCTGCGAATCCCCCCCGATGGTCTTGGTTTCGATGGCTTCGATTTTTCCCACGCCGTGTGCGGGGTAAACAGCCAAGTCCCCAACCTTGAACATGCTGCCCTCCCTGTCCTCGTACGGGAACCGTCCCGGATCCCCCAAGGACGTGTGAATACGGACCGACGCGCCCATCCGGTCGTCCGCGGAAACCAGCGGCAGTGGCTTCTGCCGCTTAAGGTCGCGGTGGAGCCCCATAGGGCCTTAGAATGTCAATGATAATAACATCTCAGGGTGCAAGTGCAAAGCGATAAAACGAGCGGGGAAACAACGGCGGGGGCAAAGAAAGAGGGGGCTCGCCCCCGCAGCGGGAGAAGCCCCCTCCATGGAACGGACCGGATCCGTTTAGCCGATGAGCAACGGAGCGATCACCAGCGAGATAACGGACACCAGCTTGATCAGGATGTTCATGGTCGGACCGGACGTATCCTTGAACGGGTCGCCCACGGTGTCGCCCACGACGGCCGCCTTGTGGTTGTCGGAACCCTTGCCGCCGAAGTGGCCTTCCTCGATGTACTTCTTGGCGTTATCCCATGCACCACCGCCGTTGGCCATGAAGAGGGCCAGCATGGCGCCGGTGAGGGTGCAGCCCAGCAGAAGGCCGCCCAGGGCATGGGAGCCGACCAGGAAGCCCACCAGAACCGGAGCGGCCACGCCCACGATGCCCGGGAGCATCATCTTGCGGATGGCGCCCTTGGTGGCAATGGCCACGCAGCGTGCCGGGTCGGGCTTGGCCTTGCCTTCCATGAGGCCCGGGATCTCGCGGAACTGACGGCGGATTTCTTCCACCATGTCGAAGGCCGCATCACCCACGGCGGTCATGGTCAGAGCCGCCACCAGGAAGGGCACGATGGCGCCCACGAAGGCTCCGATGATCACGTAGGGATCGGTGATGTTGATGGTTTCCAGCTGAGCCGCCTGGGAGTAGGCCTGGAACAGTGCCACGGCGGTCAGGGCGGCGGCGCCGATGGCGAAGCCCTTGCCGATGGCGGCGGTGGTGTTGCCCAGGGCGTCCAGGCTGTCGGTGATGGCGCGGGTTTCAGGACCCAGCTCGGCCATCTCGGAGATGCCGCCGGCGTTGTCAGCGATGGGCCCGTAGGCGTCCACGGTCATGGTGGCGCCGACGGTGGCCAGCATGCCCACGGCGGAGATGCCGATGCCGTAGATGCCGGCGGTGGTGTAGGCGATGTAGGTGGCCACGCAGATGCCGAGCACCGGCAGGGCCACACTTTCCATACCCACGGCCAGACCGCTGATGATGACGGTGGCGGGGCCGGTTTCAGACTGGGACGCGATCTTTCGGACCGGGCCCATGGAGGTGTAGTACTCGGCCAGCAGACCGATGATGATGCCCACCACCAGCCCGGAGACCACGGCCCAGAAAACGCCCATGGGCAGGCCCAGCTGCTGGTTCAGGTAGTAGGTCAGGGCCACGAAGGCGCCGGCGGCCACGAAGGTGGTGTAGCGCAGCGCCTTCTGGGGAGCCATGCCGGCCATGGCCTTCAGGCTGAAGACACCCAGGAAGGACGCCAACAGACCGACCATGACGGTCAGAAGCGGCATGGCCATGTAGGCCAGCCGGTCGGCCCCGTGGAGCATGTCCTTGGGCATGGTGGCCGCGATGGCGATGGTGGCGATGATGGAGCCCACGTAGGATTCGAAGATGTCGGCGCCCATACCGGCGATGTCACCCACGTTGTCACCCACGTTGTCGGCGATGACGCCGGGGTTGCGCGGATCGTCTTCCGGGATGCCGGCTTCCACCTTGCCCACCAGGTCGGCGCCCACGTCGGCCGCCTTGGTGTAGATGCCGCCGCCCATACGAGCGAAGAGGGCGATGGAGCTGGCACCCATGGCGAAGCCGTTGATGTAGTTGGCCGTTTCCACATTACCGCCGAAGAAGTAGTAGGCAATGCCCACGCCCAGCAGGCCCAGGCTGGCCACGGCCAGACCCATGACGGCGCCGCCGAAGTAGGAGACGGTCAGAGCCTTGGCCTGGCCCCACTGGTTGGCGGCCCAGGACGTACGGGAGTTGGCGCGGGTGGCGGCGGTCATGCCGGTGAAGCCGGCCAGGATGGAGCAGGCCGCGCCGCCCAGGAAGCAGTAGGCGGTTTGGGGATTAATTCCGACGAAGAGCAGACCGAAAACGATGGCGATGAAGATCAGAAGGACCGAGTATTCGGTCTTCAGGAAGGCCATGGCCCCCACGTGAATCATTTCTTCAAGTTCCTGCATCCTCTCGTTGCCGTTGGGCTGCTTCTTGATCCAGGAATAGATCAGGAAGGCCACGAAAAACCCGGCAATTCCAAAAACCGGTGCGTAGGTCGTGTACTCGAGCATCGCTCCCATCCTCCTTCACCTTGTGCAAAATTTAACTTGACACCGCAAAAAAAAGGTCAATCCCCGGGTTGATCCGCCTGCCCATGGATGGACTTGGGGCGTTGATTGAAACGATTCATCGCCGCCTCCAGTCCCTCTTCCAGCACCGCCACGGCCGCGGCCGCCGCCCGATCCACCATCTCCTCCGCCGCCTCCAGCTCGTCCGAGTAGAACCCGTCGAGCACGAAGGTTTCCACCGGTTCGCGGTGGCGGGGCCTTCCGATCCCCAGCTTCAGGCGGGCGAACTCACCGCCGCCCAAGGCCTGGATGATGGAAGCGACCCCCCGGTGCCCCCCGGTGCCTCCCCGGCGCGCGATTCGGATGCGCCCCAGGGGCAGATCCAGATCGTCGTGGACCACCAGGAGAGCCTCGGGTGGCAACCGGTAGTACCGAAGGATGGGGCCCACTGCTTCCCCGCTTCGGTTCATGTAGGTCATGGGCTTGACCAACACAACCTTGCGGCTTCCGATGCGGCCCTCACCCCAGTGAGCCGGAAACTTCCGCTCCTGCATCGGGATGGAAAACCGTTGGGCCAACCGGTCGACCACGCGGAATCCCACGTTGTGGCGGGTTCCGTCGTATCGGGGCCCCGGGTTTCCCAATCCGGCGACCAGGAACACGGAGGTCGGTGTGAGCGTGTCGTGACTCATGGCAGTTGGCGGGGACAACCCCCTACAACCTAGGCCTCTGTCACCTCCTCTCCACCTTCAGTTGACTCCTCTTCAGCCGCCTCTTCAGCCGCTTCCTCCGTCGCTTCCACGGCCGGAGCGGCCACTGTCACCACGGTGTAACGCCCTTCGTCCAGGAGCTCGAAGGGATACTTGCCTGCCAGATCGGAAACGTGGATCGATTCTCCCACATCCAGGCCGCTCACGTCCAGTGTGAGTTTTTCGGGGATCTCGGTGGGCAGGCACCGGATGGAGAGGGTGTGACGGATCTGGTTGAGGATCCCGCCCTTTTCCAGCCCCACGGGCTCGCCCGTCAGTTCCAGGGGCACGTCCACGGCGATGGGCTCGTCCAGCGGAACCTCGTGAAAGTCCACGTGAACCACCTTGCGCTTGTAGGGGTGGCGCTGCAGGTCGCGAATCATGACCTGCTTGCGTTCCTTCTTCTCCCCGTGGTCCACCACCAGGGGGATGAGGCGGGATTCTTCGCCCATGTCCCGGAGGCAGCTGGCCAGAAGGTTTTCGGGCACGCTCAGGGCCAAGGGCTGCGTCTTGGGTCCGTAGCACACCGCAGGTATCCAGTTTTGCTGGCGCAACCGCCGCGCAGGTCCTTTGCCGGTTTCCGTTCGCACTTTCGCTGTCAGTTCCAGAGTCATTTTGTTTTCGCCTCCCAAAGGAATAAGACACCTGAACCCGTCTGTTCAGGTGAAGAGCTCACTGACGGATGCCCCCTGATGGGCCTTTTCGATGACGCGCGCCAGCAGCGGCGCCACGGTCACGGTCTTTATCTTGGAGCTTTCGTCCCTGCCGGCCGGGAGGGGGATGGTGTCCGTCACCACGACCCGGCTGAGCGGGGATGCTTCGATGCGTTCCAGGGAGCCTTCGGAGAGCACCGGGTGCACGCAAAAGCCCGTTACGTCTTCGGCCCCTTCCTCCCAAGCTGCCCGGGCCGCCGCGCAGAGCTTGCGGCCGCTATCCACCATGTCGTCGAAGATCACCACGGGGCGTCCGTCCACTTCCCCCACCACCAGGGGCCGGCTCCAAGCCGTCTCGGCTTCCTGGTGGATGATGGCCAAGGGCAGGTGAAACTTTTCGGCTACTTCCCTGGCCCGCGCCACCCCCGCCGCGTCGGGCGCCACGATCACTTCGCGACCGGTCAGCACCCTTCGAAGCTCCTCGGCGAAGATCCAATGGCCGGGGAGGTCGTCCACGGGCACCTTGAAAAAACCCTGAATCTGCCCGGCGTGCAACGCGCAGGAAATGATCCGGTCGACGCCTGCGGCCGTCAGCAGGTTGGCCACCATCTTGGCCGTAATGGGCACGCGCGGCTTGTCCTTCTGATCGCGCCGCCCGTAGCCGTAATAGGGAATGACGGCCGTCACCCTGGCCGCCGAAGCCCGCTTGAGCGCATCCACCAAAAGGAGCAACTCCATGAGGTTCTCGTTGACCGGCCGGCACGTGGACTGAACCACATAGGCATCGACCCCTCGAACATTCTCATGGAGTTCCACGCGGATCTCTCCGTCGGAGAACCGCGAAACCAGGCACGCACTGAGCGACAGTCCCAGGCTGTGGCAGATCCCCCGGGCCAACGTCGGGTTGGAAGAGCCGGCGAAGATCTTGATCCGATCAAACATGGGCCATCCCGACCCGCATCACCAGTTGAAGGGTCCCCGCCGGTATCCGACATGGCTGGGGTGGGAGGATTCGAACCTCCGAATGCGGGTTCCAAAGACCCGTGCCTTACCCCTTGGCGACACCCCAATGCCCGTCCGGATGAGGAGCCGGTTCACGGCCCGTCAGCGTCATGGCGGCCGCGCTCCAGCTTTCGGGCCAGTCTTTCTTTGCCCGCGCTTCCACCGCCCGGGCCTGTTCCCACGTCTCAAAGACGCCAAAAACCGTAGGGCCGCTTCCTGTCATGAGCGCCCCTACGGCCCCGTTTCGCATCAGCCAGCGCTTCATATTTTCAATCACCGGATGCCGGGAAATAACCGCCTCTTCCAGGTCATTTTCCAGGCATGGCGCCGGGTTGCGGGGACAAGCCAACAGCGTGGCGATTCTAATGCGGCTCCCCCCCCTTGTCAACTTTAATCTCCCGTAGGCCCAGGCAGTTGGCACGTCCACGGGAGGCTTGATGAGCACCAGCGGGTACGCGGGAAGGTCCTCCACGGGGCTCAGGATCTCCCCGATACCCGTGGCCAGAGCCGGACGGCGCATCAGGAAGAAGGGCACGTCGGCGCCCACGGCGGCGGCCACGTCCAGCAATTCTTGCAACGACAACGGCTCGTGCGCTTCCTCATTGAGGAAGTGAAGGATGGCGGCGGCGTCGGAACTGCCCCCGCCCAGGCCTGCGGCCGACGGAATCCGCTTGGTGAGTTTAACCCGAAGACCGGTGCGCCAACGGGTGTGTCGGAAGAAGGCAGAGGCCGCCTTCCAAACCAGGTTTCTCTCGTCCGCCGGGACTTCCGGCGAATCCACCAGGATCGAAATCCGCTCGTCTTCCGGGTCGAGCTCCACCTCCAGCGTGTCGTAAACTGACACGGGAAGCATGAGCGTCGAGAGATCGTGATATCCGTCCTGCCTCTTGGCCAGGACTTCCAGCCAGAGGTTGATCTTGGCCGGCGTGTGGAGGATTTTCATGGCTGGCATCGAGAATCGCAGGGGCGGTTTGCGAACCGCCCCCACAAAATCGTTGATCTCCGCCCATCTCTTGGTCAGGAGCGGGGTACCTGAGCCGCCACGAGGATCAGGCCATTGTCAGGCACGTTCCTACTTTCCGCTCTGCTTGACGAAGCGGAGCCGGAGGTCGTAGAGGACCGTCTGGAGCAGCTGCTGCTCGTCCCGTTCCAGGTTGCCCCGGGTCTTTTCCTCCAACATGGCCAAGGTGTCGATGATTTGCTTGGCCAGGGCCAGGTCCTTTTCCACCTTGTTGGTGACGGGGTCGGGGACTTCCCCCAGGTGCACCAGCGCGGAAGAGCTCAGGGAAAAGACGAAGGTGGAAAAGGTCACTTCCGGATAGCGGCGAGCTTCTGTCCGGGTTTTGGGGGATTCCCCTCCAGGGGCGGTCTTCGGCTCTTCCTTCGCCGGCTCGTCGGGTTTCTTTTCTTCCTTGGCCTCTTCCTTTTTCACGTCCCCTTCCAGGTCATCCAGGGAAACCTTTCGACGATCGCGAACCACAAAGCCCTTCTTTTCCTGCTCTTCCATGGTCCTTACCCCACGCTCAAAGCTCTAGGATCTGCACGATGTTGACGTTTTCCAGCGAAAGCAGCTCCTGGACCACGTTCTCGGGAACCGGGGTGTCCGTGCGCAGGAAGATGATGTTCTGGCCCCGCTCCAGGACCTGCCCCACGTCCATCATGGAGATGTTGATGTTGTGGCGCCCCAGGCAGGTGCCGATGGCGCCGATGGTGCCCGGCGTGTCGATGTTGTAGATGAGAACCAGATGGCCTTCCATGGCCGCTTCCAGCCGGAAGTCGTTGATGCGCACCAGCCGGACGTCCTTCTTTCCGAAGATGGTGCCGGCCACCAGGTTTTCGTCCTTGGAGGTCTTCATGTAGATGCTGATGAGGTTCGTGAAATCCTCGGCTTCCGTGCGCGTGCTCTCGGTGACCCGAATGCCCCGCTCCTTGGCGTGCACCGGAGCGTTCACGAAGTTCACCTGTTCGCCCAGCATGGGCGTGAGAATGCCCTTGAGCACCGAGATGGTGAGCGGCTTCAGGTCCTTGACGCTGCAGACTTCGCCCACGTATTCCACGGAAATCTCTTCCGGGGCCCCCGGTGTGATCTGCTGCACCAGGCTTCCCAGTTTTTCGGCCAGCTGCAGGTAGGGCCACAGGGTGGCCAGGACCTCGCCGTCGATGGCCGGGGCGTTCACGGCGTTGCGGATGGTTCCGTGGAGCAGGTAGTCGATGACCTGATCGGCCACGGCCAGGGCCACGTTCTCCTGGGCCTCATCCGTGGAGGCGCCCAGGTGGGGGGTGGCGATCACCTTGTCCAGGGCCAGCAGCGGGTGGTCTTTGGGGGGCTCTTCCACAAAGACGTCCAGGGCGGCTCCCGCCACGATCCCTTCCTGGATGGCGTCGTAGAGGTCCTGTTCGTTGACGATGCCGCCGCGGGCGCAGTTGATGATGAAGACCCCGCGCTTCATCTTCTGGAAGGCGTCCTTGTTGATGAGGTTGCGGGTCTCCTGGGTCATGGGCGTGTGCACCGTGATGTAGTCGGCCCGGGCCAGCAGCTCCTCCAGGGTGACCGCTTCCACCCCCAGCTTGTTGATGGTCTCCGCCCCGATGTAGGGATCGAAGGCGATGACGTTCATCTTGAGGCCCTTGGCGCGATCGGCTACCACGCGGCCGATGCGGCCGATGCCGATGATGCCCAGGGTCTTGTTGAAGACCTCCTTGCCGCGGAATTTTTTCTTCTCCCACTTGCCCGCCTTCATGGACTGGGTGGCCTGGGGGATGTTTCGGCTCAGGGCCATGAGCATGGCGATGGTGTGTTCGGCCGTGGTGATCACGTTGCCTTCCGGGGTGTTCATCACCACGATGCCCCGCTTGGTGGCGGCGTTGATGTCCACGTTATCGAGACCGATGCCGGCGCGGGCGATCACCTTGAGCCGATCGGCATTCTCGATGACCTCCCGGGTGACCTTGGTGGCGCTTCGGATCACCAGGGCGTCGTATTCCTTGATGATCTGGCACAGTTCTTCATGGGTGAGGCTCGTATTGACCTCCACCTCGAAGTCCGGTACAGCCCGGAGCTTTTCTATGCCCGATTCGGCCAATGCGTCGCTGACTAAGACCTTCATGCGTCCCTCCCGGTCCCCCGTTCGTTAAGAGACGATTCCGTCAAAACACAGACCTTCCCTTCCCCTCAGTGTGGCAAGATCACTAGCACCGGGGCTTGGAGGACGTCAAGCGGTATTGAGAAAGCCTGCGGGGCTCAGGTGCGGGGGCGCTTCTTGTCCATCTGCTCCAGGGCGTCGTCGATTTCCTTTCGCCGCGGATCGGACTCTCTCAGGTGGGAGCGCGCCTTTTCATAATGAAAGAGTGCGAGCCTCCGGTCTTCCATCTGCTGGTAGTAACGGCCCAGGAAGTAGTGGGCTTCGCCCAGTTGGTTCATGCGCCCGTAGAGGATCCCCAGGTGGTAGTCCAGCCGGGGATTGTAGGGGGCCAGGGTCTCGGCCTTCCGGAGATGGTGGAGGGCTTCCTGCCACCGGCCTTCGTCCTGGAGAACCAGCCCCAGTCGAAGGTGCGCCACCGGTGAGTCGGGTTCCCGCTCCAGAGCCTGTTCCAGGGTTTTGCGGGCCTCACCCAACCGCCCCATCTTGTGGTACACGTCGCCCAGGGCGGTCAGGATGAGGGGGCTGTCCGGCTTCCAGGCGGCCGCCTGACGCAGATGGCGCAACGCCTCTTCCACCTCTCCCCTGTCCAGGGCCAGGCGCCCCAGTCCATAGGACGCCCCGACCTTGTGGCTGTCGTCGTCGAGCCAGGCCCGGAAGCGGTCCCGGGCCACCGCCGGGTCCGTGTGACGGCTCATGAGCACGGCCTGCACCAGGGGAAAGTCCCCCATGGGGTCGCGGACGGTGCACGTGGCGCCGGAGGTGGAGGCGTTTTGAGCCAGGAGTTCCAGGTACCCCACGCGCTCTCCCAGGGCGGGATGGGTGAGCAGATAGGAGGGAATCCGGGAGTCGCTCCGCCAGCTCATGCGGTTCATCTTGCGCATGATGGACACCATGGCCTTGGGGTCGTAGCCGGCGGCGCACAGGTATTTGAAACCGAGACGGTCCGCCTCTTCTTCGTTTTCGCGGCTGTACTTGAGCTCCAGCGCCTTGGCGCCGGCCATGGACCCGGCGGCGATGGCCTGGGCGGCATCCCCTTCCAGCCCCAGAAACGCTCCCGCCAGCGTCCCCACGATGGCGGCGATGTTGAGGATCCGCCCCTTTTCCAGGCGCTTGTGGATATGACGGGCCTGAACGTGGGCCACTTCGTGGCAGATGATGCTGGCCAGTTCGGCTTCCGAATCCATGAGCTCGATGATGCCGCGGAAGAGGAAGACGTACCCTCCGGGGATGGCAAAGGCGTTGGGCGTGCTGTCATCCACGACGAAAAACCGGTAGTCGTAGTGGGCCGCCCCGAGGCTTCTCACCACCCTTTGCCCCACGGACTGGACGTAACCGGCCACCTCTTCGTCACTGATGAGGCGGTAGTGCCGGCGGACCATGTCGAGGATTTCGCGGCCCAGCTCTTTTTCTTCCTTAAGATCCAGGCCCCAGGCGGTCGCCGATCCCAGCAAGAGCGAGAGCAAAAGGAAGAACACCGTGAGGAGTCGAACAGGTCGTGTCATGGCCGTATTCTTTTTCTCTCCGCGCGCTTGGCGTGCTGGGATAAGCCCAGCCCCTGCCCAGCGGGTTCATCTGCCTTGGTAAGGGCGGGCTTTACGCCCGCCCGCCGGAAGTCCAACATGGGAAGGGCTTGCCAAATCTTATCTGAAACGCGACCTGGTTCCGTCCGTGCGCGCGTCCTGTAGGGGCGAATCATCATTCGCCCCTACAGGGGCCTGCTTTTTAAAGGTGCGTTTCATCCTTCGTTGTCACGGGCTCCCCGTGAGGGGGTTAAAAAGAACAGTGCTTTCGGTCCTTTGTAAGAGCGGCCTTGGTCGCGATTGGGATCGCTGGCAAGCCGGCTCCCACAGAAAGGACCCTCCCTGGACGACCTCTTTCATCCGTGCGGGGTGGCGCAAGGGAGACCATGAACGTTCATGCGGAAGAATCTTGGTTTTTGTTCCCTTTCGACGCCACCGGGCAAACCTGTAGAAAGCAGTTGTCTTGCATGCCCTAGCCCGTCTTGCCCGCCCTCGCTGTGAGGTGGGCTTCCAGGGAGACCACCTGGGCGTCGGACCACAGGCTTTCCAGGTCGTAGAAGGCGCGGACCGGCTCGTAGAAGATGTGCATGATCACGTCCCCGTAGTCCAGGAGCACCCACTGTCCTTCCCGTTCCCCTTCCACGCCGTAGGGGCGGACGCCCAAGTCGCGCATCCGCGAGCGCACCGCATCGGCGATGCCCTGCACCTGACGGCTGGACCGGCCGCTGCAGATGATGAAGTAATCGGCAAAGGACGTGAGTTTGGACACGTCCAGAAGGACCAGGTCCATGGCCTTTCGGTCGTCCGCTTCACGGATGCAGGAAAGGGCCTTCTCCAGGGGGCTCATCTTGACCTTCTTGTTCACCGGTTCTTTCACGGAAATGGCTGTCCTCCTTCATGCTCGCGGTTCATGCTCTCGGGCACGTACAGCCCTTTTTGTTTAATATAATCCAGAACCGCGTCGGGAACCAGAAATCGAACGGATTTCCCCTCCGCCACCTTCTTTCGGATTCGGGACGAGGAAATGTCCAGGCGCGTGGTTTCCAGGAACCGGACCGGCAGGAACCGGTCCGAGACGTACCGGGAGGTTTTTTCTTCCCGGCGGTAGTCATCGGAAAGGTGGCGCCTCAGATAGGCCAGGGGATCGGCGGGTTGCGGCAAGGGGCGGTCGAAGACGGCCACCGAGGCGATCCGGAAGATCTCCCGGTATTGCCACCAGGTGTGCATCTCGAAGAAGGCGTCGGCTCCCACCAGAAGGACCAGGGCCGTGGACGGCCCCATCTCTTCCCTCAGGGTCTTCAGGGTGATGAGCGTATAGGATTTTCCCTGAAGGCGGCGCTCCACGTCGGAAAGGCGGAAGCGGGGCTGGGTGGCCACGGCCCTTTCCAGCATCCGCCAGCGGTGTTGGAACGCCACGATCTTCTGGTTGGGCTTGTGGGGCGGAACCCAGGCCGGGATGAAGACGCACCTTTGGAGGGACAGGATCTCCAGGGCCTCTTCGGCCATCCGCAGATGGCCCAGGTGGACCGGGTTGAACGTTCCGCCCAGGATCCCTATGCGATTCCGTCCCTCGTCCGCCATGGCCTTACGTCCGCAACTGCCCGGCGCCGAAGGCGATGAACTTGGTGGTGGTCAGTTCTTCCACCCCCATGGGGCCGAAGGCGTGGAGGCGCGACGTGGAAATGCCGATCTCCGCGCCCAGCCCCAGCTGGTAACCGTCGTTGAAGCGGGTGGAGGCGTTCACCAGCACCAGGCTCGACTGCACCTCCTGGACGAAGCGCATGGCCCGGTCGAAGTTCTCGGTCAGGATGGCTTCCGTGTGGGCCGATCCGTAGCGGGTGATGTGCCGGATGGCCTCATCCATGGATTCCACCACCCGGACCGCCAGGATGAGGTCCAGGTACTCGGCGGCCCAGTCCTCCTCCGTGGCCGGCGTGCAGTCCGGCACCAGGTCCCGGGTGGCGGGGCATCCCCTGAGTTCCACGCCCTCACGGCGGAAGGCCTCGGCCATGCGGGGAAGAAACGAGGGAGCGATTTTTCGATGCACCAGCAGCGTCTCCATGGCGTTGCACACACCGGGACGCTGGACCTTGGCGTTCAGGCAGACCTTTTCCGCCATGTCCTGGTCGGCGTCCTCGTCCACGTAGATGTGGCAGACACCCTTGTAGTGCTTGAGCACAGGCATGCGGGCGTTTTCCGCCACGAACCGGATGAGCTCCTCGCCGCCCCGGGGGATCATGACGTCGATGTGTTCTTCCAGCTTGAGCATCTCCAGGACCGCCTCCCGGTTCGTGGTGCCCACCACCTGCACGGCCGCCTCCGGAAGGCCCGTTTCCTTCAGGGTTTCCTGGAGGATGGAGGCCAGGCAGCGGTTGGAATGGATGGCTTCGGAGCCGCCCCTGAGGATCACGGCGTTTCCGGCCTTGATGCAGAGCCCCGCGGCGTCCACGGTCACGTTGGGCCGGGATTCGTAGATGATGCCCACCACGCCCAGGGGGATGCGCATGCGGCCCACCCGAAGGCCGTTGGGGCGGGTCCACATGCCCGTGATCTGGCCCACGGGATCGGGAAGGGCGGCCACCTGCCGCAGTCCGTCGGTCATCTCCCCTAGCACCTTGTCGGCCAGGCGGAGGCGATCCACCTTGGCCTTGGGCAGCCCCTTGGCTTCCGCCGCCTGGATGTCCTTGGCGTTTTCGGCCGCGATGCGGTCCTTCTGATCCAGGATCCGCTCGGCCGTCCGCTCCAGGAAGACCCGCTTGGTCTCCATGTCCGCCTTGGCCATCTCGTGGGCCGCCGCCTTGGCCAGCTCTCCCATGGCGATCATCTCGTCCCGAATTCCCACCGTGTCTCCTCCTTTGGAACCTGCCACTCATTCCCATTGGGACAAAGGCCGCTGGAGGGGCTGATAATCATTCGCCCCCGGAGCCCCCGTTGTCCGCGTAGGGGCGGTTCGCGAACCGCCCCTACATGAAGCAAGCGCCACCGTCGAGATCCCCGCTTCCCTTTGGAGGGGCGACGCATTTCCGTTCTCTTCGTAGCCGCGGGGCTTCCGCGCCGCGGGAAGGGGCCATCGTAAGCCTGGCATGTGACAGCCGCTATCCGAGGCCTGTCCGACTCCCGGCGGCTCCTTCGCAGCCCTAAAGGGCTGCGCTACACGAAAACCGGTCGTCTCCGCCGTTGTCGGTCAGACTCCTAAAAGGGTGTCCGGTACGCTGTTTTCCTGGGAGCGCGGGCGTCTCGCGCGCTTTTCGTGCGGGCTGGAGGCCTATGTTCCCACAACTAAAAACATTTGCGTCTATTCGCGTTCATTCGCGGTTCTCTTTCACATTAATCCTGGATCTCCATCGGTTCCGCCAGGACGAAGTTGTTTCGATGGATCACCTCGTCTGAATGCTTGTAGCCGATGATCCCTTCGATTTCGTGGCTGTGCCGGCCTTTGATCTTTTCGATCTCGGAGGCCTTGTAATTGGTGAGTCCCACCCCCACCAGGGTGCCGTCTTCGGCCAGGCAGCGAACGGGAGCCCCCACGCCGAAGGACCCGCGCACCTCGCGGATGCCGATGGGAAGCAGGGACTTTCCGGACTTTTGCAGAGCCCGCACCGCCCCCGGGTCCAGCACCAGGTCGCCCGCCGGCTTGGGAAGATTGGCCAGCCAGACCTTCTTGCCGTGGTAAAGCCGCTCCTTGGGAAGAAAGAGGGTTCCCAGGACCTCCCCCTGGAAAAGGCGCAGGAGCACGTCCTTTTCCCGGCCCGGGGCGATGACCATGGGGATGCCCGACGCCAGGCACTTCTTGGCGGCATTGACCTTGCTCCACATGCCGCCGGTGCCCACGGATCCGGGTTCGGGCGTGGCGCAGGCGAGCACCTTGGGGCTGAAGCCGCGCACCACCCGGATGAGGCTCGCGTCGGCATGGGTGCGGGGGTCGCAGTCGTAAAGGCCCTGGGTGTCGGTGAGGTTCACCACGATGTCGGCCCCCACGAGGCCCGCGATGAGGGCCGAGAGCTGGTCGTTGTCTCCGAACTTGATCTCCTCCACCACCACCGTGTCGTTTTCGTTGATGATGGGGATGATCTTCCAGTCCAGGAGGGTTTCCAGGGTGTTGCGGGCGTTGAGGTACCGGTGGCGGTGGGCCAGGTCCTCGTTGGTCAGAAGGATCTGGGCCGTGAGGATGTCGAACTTGTCGAAGGCCTCTTCCCAGGCGTGCATGAGGAACGTCTGTCCGATGGCGGCCGTGGCCTGCTTCTGGGGGATGGTGCGGGGCCGTTCCTTGAGCCCCACCTTGCGCATGCCGGACGCCACGGCCCCCGAGGAGACGATGACCACCTCATGGCCGCGCTGGCGAAGCTCCGCCACCTGGTCGCTCAACCGGTGGATCATGACCCGGTCGAGGCCGCGGGATCCCGTGAGAACGGCGCTGCCGACCTTGAGCACCACCCGGCGGCATCGCTGAAACCACGTGGGGCGGTCCAATACCTCGCCGTTGAGGGCGATGGTGGCGGCGTCCGTAGGGGTTCCTTCGAAGTTTTGAAACGTGTGTGAGCCCATGAATCGATCGGTTTCCACTCCCATGTTCTCTTGAATCCGTCTGCGGTTCTTCGGCGATCAGGTTACCTGGAAATCTCGGAAAAGAGCAAGGAGTTTGACTTTCCCGGCGGCGTCCTTCGCCGTATTCTTCTTATCTCCAAGCGATGAGCGGGCGGGGATAAACCCCGCCCCTATCGCAACAGGTCCTTCTGCCTTCGTAGGGGCGGGCTTTGTGCGCGTCCTGTAGGGGCGAATGATCATTCGCCCCTACAGGGACCTGCTTTCCAAAGGTGCGTTTCATCCTACGTTGTCACGGGCTCCCCGTAATGGGGGTCCATGCCAAAGAGCAGCGCCTTCATCGCGTTGTAGGAGCCGCCTTAGCCGCGATTCGGATCGCCGGCAAGCCGGCCCCCACAGAAAATGTTCCTTGGTTTGCTCTTTCATCCATGCGGGGCGGCGAGCCTCGCCATGACCGTTAGGTCTTCTTCACCAACCGTCAGGGGCCCTCTCTTCTTTCGTAGCCCCGGGGCTTCCGCCCCGCGGAAAGGGGCCGTCGTCATCCCATGACATGCAGCACCCGACGGCCTGCGCGACGCTCGGGTGGGCCTCCGCAGCCCGGAAGGGTGGCGCTACGAGAAAAGCGGTGATTCTTGGCGTTTCCGGACACGCTCTTCATGTTCCCGGCGAATCCTGTGCGGCGGCCGGGTCGGGGTTCTTCGCCGGGGAGTCACCGGTGCTTCCGGACGGCTGCGTCCCCGGGATTCCCAGCTCGCACAGGGCCTCTTCCAAGGTCTTGCCGGAAAAGACCTTCATGAGCTCCCCGTAGGCCCGGCGGAACAGGGCGTCGGCGGCCGTGAGAGGGGCTTCCTTGAGGTTCCCTTCCGTGGACCGGGCTTGGGCCAGGGGCGAAAAGCGCTGGGCCTCGGCGGGAAATTCCTTTTCGAAAAGGCGGCGGACCACCTGGTCGATGGAAACGGTCGCGGGATGCTTCTTGAAGCCGTATCGGCCGGGTTGAGCGGCGTCTTCCATGAGGATCCCCTGTTCACATAAGATCGCGGCCAGCTCCTCCAGGGCCTCCACGGGCACCTCCATGCGATCGGCCACCTGCTCCAGGGCCGGCGGATCTTCCCCCTTCACGAAGGCTTCCTGGATGGAAAAAAGGAGGGTGAGTCCCAGGAAGGGAAGGGAATATTTCTGGCCGGTCAGCCCCTTTTCCTGCAGGCGCGAAAGGGTCTTGAAGTTCTGGATGGCGTAGGCCAGCTGGCAGCCCCACAGGAGGATGATCCAGGTGACGAAGAGCCACAGGAAAAAGAGGGGCACCGTGGCCAGCTGTTTGTAGAAGTTGGTGACGGTCACGGCGCGGGCCACGTAGAGATAGAAGGCCCGTTTGGAAAGCTCCCAGAGCACGGCGGCGCTCAGGCCCGCCGTCACGGCGCTTCGGATCTGTACCCGCGTGGACGGCAAAAAGAGGTAGATGAGCGTGAAGCAGGTGGCTTCCACCAGCAAAGGCGCCAGGCCCCGGTAGGCCGCACCGGCCCACCAGTGGGTGTTCAGGAAGTTTTCCACCGTCCCGCCCTTGGGCGCGATGAGGTTTCCCACCCAGATGGAGGCCAGGATGAGAAAGGGGCTGGAGGTGAGCAGCACCCAGAAGGCGGTCACCTTCTGGAAGTAGTGGCGGGCCCCCTTGGCCCTCCAGATGTGGTTGAAGACGCGTTCGGCCGTGATCAGGATGTTGAGCGCCGCCATGACCAGGCCCACCACGGCGGCCAGGTTGATAAGTCCGGCCGGCCCGGCGCGAAAGGCCGTGGGCGAGATGTATTTTTCCAGCCATCCCACCAGTTCGTCCTGGAATTCCGGGGCCACCACCGGAAAGACCTTCTCCTGCACGTAGCGGATGATCTCCTCGCCGCCGCCCAGCAGCCCCACGAAGCTCACAAAGAGGACGGCCAGGGGGATGAGCGAGATGATGGTGGCGAAGGCCAGGCTGGCCGCCCGGTCGAAGCAGAAGTCCCGGTTGAACTTCCACAGGCTCAGGTAAAGGAGCCGCCCCACGTAGGCGAGCCGTTCCCTGGTGGACGACGGGATGTGCCGTTCCTCTTCAAAGAGGAGGACGCGTAGCCTTTCCACCCACCGCACGATTCACTCCTTTTTCTCTAGCCGTTTCCGCCCGCCACGGCGCGCACATGGAAGAGGCACGAAAAATCCTGCCGCCAAACATAGCCCAGATCGGTATCCACGTACCAGGCCGAACGGAAGGAACACCGGTCCGCGCTCCAAAGAAACCGGCATCGCCTGTCGAAAAGAGGCTCCAGGCAGTAGGTGTCCGGGTAGCGGGGCCGCTTGAGCAGGCTGCACAACTCCTCCACCGTGGGAAGGCGCCAGTCGGTGCGGCCCGCCCGAGCGGTGTGGTTCAGGTGAGCGATGTAGTCCTTGTGGGCGTCCCAGGGAAGGGGTTCCGGGGATCCCGACCGCTGCCACACCAGGCCGGTGGACCGGTCATAAACGGTCTCGCCATCGGCGACCAGGTCGTTGGCTGCTTCGCGTTCCGGCCGCCACAGCGGATCCAGTCGGAAAAGGCGCTTCGCCTCCTTGAAGCGCGCCTTGACGGGGGTCCTCCGGAGCCTTGCCGCGCCGAGGGCTCGGGGGGCGGCCTCGTGCCACAGCCGGCACACGGCGTCCAGCTCCCGGAAAAAGCCGCTGTGCAGATCCTCCAGATCCCGGAGCACGGCGTCGGCGTCCGGATGCCTCCGCCGTGGATCGGGATGGCAGGCCTTCCGGAAAAACGCCCGCCAGGGGGCCAGGTCGAAGGGAGGGGGCAGGCGGGGAAAGGAAAGGTCGTCGGGCAGTTTTCCCGTGAGGATCCTGTGGAAAAGGATGCCCGCCGCGTAGAGATCCGACGCCTTGTCGGCCGCCTCCGGGTCCTTTTCCTGTTCGGGGGCCGCATAGTAGGGGGTTCCCACGATCACCTGGGGCCGCAGGGCGATGGCACGCCCGGGGATCTTGGAGAGGCCGAAGTCGATGATCTTGGCCTCCCCCTCGTCCGTCAACAGGATGTTGGCCGGCTTGATGTCCCGGTGGATGATCCCGGCCCGGTGCAGGGCGCCCAGGCCCGAAAGGATCTGCCCCATCAGCCGGAAGCACTCCGCGGCGGGCAGAGGCCGGGTGGGTTCTTCCAGGATGGGCGTCTCCCCGATGCGGTCCGCCAGGCTGTGACAAAAGTACTCCATGACCAGGTAGAGACGTCCCCGGTGTTCCCCGGTGTCCACCACGGAGGCCACGTGGGGGTGCCGGACGGCCTTCATCACCGCCGCCTCCTGGGCGAAGAGCCGCCGAACGGCTTCTTCCCCGGTGGTTTTCAGCAGCAGCGGATGGGGATCCAGAATCTTGAGGGCCCGGATGCGGCCGGAAGGGTCCTCGCGCACGCGGAAGATACGGCTCATGCCGCCTCGACCCAGCCCGCCCAGCACCGTGTATCCGTCGATCCTGCGCATCGATCCTCGCGTGTTATCTCAAGGTCGTCTGCCCAAAGAGCCTTCCCAACTTCGTCACTCCCTCGAAAGCGGAAAGCTGTAGCCTGCGAGCAAATTCGGAATCCCACCGGGTGGGACCCGGTTTGAACGGGGAGCGAAAAGTCCTCCCGGTAGGGAACGCTTCACGGAGGGGCGGGGCTTATCCCCGCCCGCACGCCGGGCCGGCCGGGAGAGCCCTGTCACCACAGGCGGTCGGCGTTGATGCGGGGAAATCCCAGGGCCAGGATCTTTTCCGCCGTGGCGGCGATGTCGTAAGGGACGCATCGGACCCGCACCGTATCCGATTCCGTGTCCCACAGGACGTACTTGGCCCGATTGTCCCCGTCCCGCGGCTGCCCCACGCTGCCCACGTTGAGAATATATCGCCTGTGGGCCTGGAGCTTCAGGGGGCGGCCGCCCAGGGGCCCCCGCTCCAGGGCGGCGCCGTCCCAGGAAATCCAGCGCAGGGCATGGGTGTGTCCCACGAAACAGAGCCTGTGCGGGTAGGACCCGAAGAGCTTCGGAAACTCCTCCGCCGCCACTTCGAATAGATAGCGCGTAATGGAATCGGGCGGGCAGCCGTGGACGCACAGGGCGCCTTCCACTTCCAGCACGGAAGGCCAGGTGCGCAGCACGTCCAGGACTTCCGGGGAAAGGAGTTCCAGGGTTCGTTCCAGGGAACACCGGGCCGACGGGTTGAACCAGTCCAGGTACTCCGGGCGGATGGCCGCCAGCTCGTGATTTCCCAGGAGGGTGGGAATTCCTTTGCGGGAAAGGATCCGCACCACCTCTTCCGGATCGGGCCCGTAGCCGATGGCGTCTCCCAGGCAGACCACCCGGTCGGGAGCCGTGGAGGCCAGGTCGTCCAGCACGCTGGTGAAGGCCTCCAGATTGCCGTGAATGTCGGAAAGGACGGCGATCTTCATCGTTTCCGCTTCCCCGCCTCAAAAGATTTCCTTGCTCGCCCATAACACGACGGATCCGCCGGATCAACGGACGACACCTCCATGGGGAGGGGAAAGCCCCCGCCCTCTCAGCTTATATGAAACGCGACCTCGTTCCGTTCGTGCCCCCTGTAGGGGCGAATAATCATTCGACCCTACAGGGGGCTGCTTCCCAAAGGTGCGCTGCATCCTTCGTTGTCGCGGGCCGCCCGGGATGGAGGGTTATGTGAAAGAGAACCGCGAATGGGCGCGAATCCGTCTTTTGCCTTGTAAAAGCGGCCTTGGCCCCGATTCGGGTCGCCGGCAAGCCTCTCCAGGATCGTCAGGTTTTGCCGCTCGCCACGGCTTCCAGCAGCCGGCTCAGGTGCCGGTAGTTGCGGTGAAGGTTCCTTCGGGTGTAGACAAACCGGCGTGCCTGCCGGCCCATGCCAAGGCGCAGGTCGCGGTCCGCGAGGAGCCGGGCCACGGCCCGGGCGAAGGCGTCCGGATCGGGATCGGAAACCAGCAGGCCCGTCACGCCGTCTTCCACTACCTGGTCCACGCCGCCCTGCCGCAGCGCCGCCACGGGAAGGCCGCACGCCTGGGCTTCCAGGTAGACCATGCCCAGGGATTCCCCGATTCCCGGAAAGACGAAGAGATCCGCGGCGCTGAGATACCGGTGGAGATGGGACCGTTCCACGCGGCCGGTGAGGATCGCCCGGGACGAAAGGATCCGTTCCGCCGCCGCCCGCACCTGTTCTTCCAGGGGACCGTCGCCCACGAGGAGGAGCCGGAAGGACTGGCGCCTCAGGGGTTCCCGGCCCAGGGCATCCAGCAGAAACCGCAGGCTTTCCCATTTGACCCCGGGGCGGAACCGGGCCACGGTGATGAGCACCCTGTCTGTCTCGGCCAGGCCCAAGGCCCGGCGCACTTCCCGGCCCGCCGCCTCGTCCCTCGGGAACTCTTCGGGGAAGATGCCCGGCGGAATCAGGCTCACGGCCCGGGCGGGGAGGATCCGCAGCAGCGCCGCCACGTCGTTTCGGTTGTTGGTGACGGCGTGCCGGCAGGCGAGAAGGGCCGCCCGGTTGAGGTGAAAGCCCGGTCGCGTTCGGGGATCGCGGCGCCTCTTGGTGCTGTACATGGGCTGGAAGAGAACATAGGGGATGCCCAGGTGCCGGCTCACCCAGGGCCCGATCACGTCCGGGGCCTTGTAGTAAGTGTGGTAGGTGAGCCACAGATCGGGCCGCCAGGCGCGGCACAGCCGAAAGGCCTCCGTCAGCGCGCGGGCGGCCCGGCCCCAGCCTTTCGGCCGTCTCCAAAACCAGCGGGCGCGAAAGACCGCCACCTCCCGGCACTCATGGCCCAAACGGTTCAGGGCCTCGAAGATGCCGCGGGCGATGGTCTGGTCTCCCGAAGGTTCCGGGTGGTTCAGGGGCTTGTTGGGGCAGTAGAAGGCGATCTTCACGGCCGGGCCAGGGCTTGGCGAAAGAGTTCGTGGAGTCTCCGCACACAGCGGCGGTTGTCGAAATCGGTTTCCACCTTGCGCCGGGCCGCCCGCACCTGGGCTTCGATCCCGTGGCCGCAAGTGAGCACCTTGCGGATGGCCTGGGCCAGCTCCCCGGGACGGCCCGGGTCCACCAGGGTCCCGGTCACGCCGTCTTCCACCAGTTCGGGGATGGCCGAGACCCGGGTGGAGAGGACGGGAAGGCCCACGGCCATGGCTTCCACCAGAACGTTGGGGATGCCGTCCCGGTCGCCGTTTTCGGCCACCTTGCACGCCAGCACGAAGGCGTGGGACCGCCGGTAGTATTGGATCACCTGTTCGTGGGGCAGCGTTCCCCGGAAGCGGACCCGGTGGTCCAGTCCCAGCCGGCGGCACAAGGCCCGGACGCGCTCCTTTTCCTCCCCGGATCCGATGTGGTCCAGGGTGAAGTCCAATCCTTCCCGGTCCAGGATCCGGAGGGCGGCCAGGAGATCATCGTAGCCCTTCTTGGGCACCAGGCGCCCCACGGAAAGGAGCCGATACGGGGGCGCGGGCGGGGGATCGGTTCCGAAGGCGAAGAAATCCAGGTCGATCCCGTGGTAGATGGTGTGGATGGGCACGGGCCGGCCCGCGATCCGCCGGAGGTAGTCGGCGTTGTACCGGGTGCAGGTCACCACGAACCGGGCGCGGAGGATCTTCCGGCGGAGCTGTTCCGGTTCGGAGGTGTAGATGTCCTTGGCGTGGGCGGTGAAGCTGAAGGGAAGCCCCGTGAGTTCCGAGGCGAAAAGGGCCACCGACGTGGGCGTGTGGCAGAAATGGGCGTGCAGGTGCGTGACCGTCCCGTCCAGAAGGCGCAGCCGGCTCAGGTGCCCCGCCTGCAGGAAATGGCGCAGGGTGGCCGTCTTTTTTCGTTCCGCCGCCCGCGAAACCGCCCCGGCCAGGCAGCGCGCGTACCGCCCGCCCAGGCGCCGCCACAGTTGAAGGTTGCTGGTCATGAGCGTCCGAAAGTGGGGCAGCACGTATTCGGGCATGTAGGTCACGGGAGCCCGGATCGCCTGGACACTCCGGTGCGTGAAGGACTCCCGGGGCTGGCGGAGGGAAAAGATTTGAATGGGGACGCCCAGGGATTCCAGGAGCAGGATTTCCGTGCTGATGAAGCTTTCCGAGATGCGCGGATAGCCCTTGAGGATCATGCCCAGAACGCCGCTCCTGCCGGGCGCGGCCGAGTCCGCCCGGGGACGTTCGGCGGCCTGCCGGGCCGGAAGCGCCGCGCTTCTCGCCTCCTTCACCGGACCGCCTCCTTCCAGTTCTCAAGAACCCGCTGGCGGATCACGTCCAGGGCGGTGAAGGGAAAACGCTCCGCGCGCCGGGACATCTCCCGGCCGTTGTTCAGGAGGTGCATCACCTTCTGGAAAACCGCCTCGGGGGTGAGTTGGTCCGGGTGGAGGTATTCGCAGTAGCCCTTGGAGCAGAGCACCTGGGCGCGGATGAGCTGCTCTTCCCGGGGGACGGTCCTCGGGATGATGAGGAAGGGCTTGCGCTGGCTGATGATTTCGCAGACCGTGTTGTAGCCGCCCATGCTCACCACCACGTCGGCGGCCCCGATGAGCCCCTCCATGAACCGGTGGAACCGCAGGATGGTGAATCCGATGGCCTCGCAGCGCCTCTTGACGTCCTTGTAGTGGCCGGCGGAAAGAAAGGGTCCCGTGACGATCACGGCCCGCATGCCGTCGGGCACGGTGTGGGTTTCGAAGGCCTTGAGGAAGGTGTTCACCACCGGATAGCCGTCTCCGCCGCCGCCGGTGGTCATGAGGACCATCTTGTGGTGGGCCTCCAGGCTGAGCTCCTTGCGTACGGCCGCCACGTCCGCTTCCGTGGGGACATGTCGGGGGATGTAGCCCGTGAAGGTGACTTTGCGGGCCGCGGGCTCGGGAATCCCGTATTCTTTCACCGGATCGTAGAAGTCCCGGTGGCCGTAGACCCAGATCTCGTCGTAGAGGGACTCCATGGCCTCGTAGATCCCCTTGGACTCCCAGTCCTCGATGGTGGACGAGGCGCTGTCCATGATGTCGCGAAGCCCCAGGATGGAGCGGCACCGGGGGTGGGATTCCCTGATCCAGAGGAGCGTGTCCACCACTTCCCGCTTGAGGCCCAGCGGGGCCTTGTCCACCACGAAGAGGTCCGGGCAAAAGGCCTGGGCGGTGCTCAGGATGATGCTCTTTCGGATCTCCAGCACCTCCGTGGCTTCCAGCTTCATGGAAAGGGGCAGGTACTGCTCGTTGGTGACCTTGATCATGCCGGGAATGCGCACGAAATCCACGCGGCGCGGGATGTTGAAACGCCCCACCAGGGGGGATCCGGTGAGGATGAGGACCGTGGCCGGGGCCTTGCGGAGGCTGCGGGCGATGGCCAGCGTGCGCCGGATGTGCCCCAGCCCGAAGGTGTCGTGGCTGTACATGAGGATCTTGGTGATGGGGGGGAGTGCCACCGCCGCCTCGAAGTTCCTGTCCGACCGGTCCAACCTATGGAGATTCCAACAAAACGACGGAGGCATCATAAAGCCTCCACGGCCGCTTGGCAACCGCCTTTTCCGGTGCTATGACGGGGGGGCCGAAAACTCGCGAAGAAAGGAGACCTGAGATGGCGTTGACATTCGTTCGGACGGACAAGGCCCCGGCGGCCATCGGACCCTATTCCCAGGCGGTGCAGGCCGGCCCGTGGGTGTACGTGAGCGGCCAAATCCCGCTGGTGCCCGAGACGGGGGAGATGGCGGGCGCCGATTTCGAAACCCAGGCCCGGCAGGTGGTGGCCAACGTGCAGGCGGTCCTGGAAGCGGCCGGATGCGGCCTTTCGGACGTGGTGGCCGCGGACGTTTTCCTGACGGACCTGAAAAATTTCCAGGCCTTCAACGAGCTCTACGCCGACTTTTTCGGGGACCACAAGCCCGCGCGGGCTGTGGTGGAAGTGAGCGCGCTTCCCCGGGGCGCCCTGCTGGAAATGAAGTGCACGGCGTTTCGGCCGTAGGCCGTGAACCGTGATCCGTAATCCGTGATCCGTCTGGAGTGACGGGTGATGGGTGACGAGTAATGGGTGACGAGTGATGGGTGGTGGGTGGCCCGGAAGTCGTCCTGGTCGGGTCGTTGCCGAAAACGGGTTTCCGTCCGCAACGGGCAAGAGTCCTGCCCTTCTTCCCAATTCCTCTTGGGAAGGGCTTGCATCCTTGGGATGGGCTTCTCCCCCCTTTTCCAAAGGGGGGCCGGGGGGGATTGCCCGAAAGGCGTGGGATCCGTCCCCAAACGCCGCCCCGGGGAAGGTGTCGCCCGCGACCGGGTTTCCTCCCAAGACGCCCCTTACGGGCGGATCACAAACGGGTTGACTCGCTGAAAATCCACATGATATAAGCGCCCACGTCCGCCGGGCCGGCGTAGCTCAGGGGTAGAGCAGCTGATTCGTAATCAGCAGGTCGCGGGTTCGAATCCCATCGCCGGCTCCAGAATCGAAAGGGGTCAGGCCGTACGGCCTGACCCTTTTTTTGTTGCGGAGATATCACGGGGATGCCAAACGGGGGTTGATCGTAGGGGCCGCCGATTCATCCAAAACCTACTGCTTCTGGTATCCCGCCAATGGTAATGCAGATGTGCTTTCCCGCTCCCGGGGTTTAGGGTCACTCGGCTGTGGGGTCCGCCAACGTCTCCGCGTGGAGATCCCTTGGCGTCCTCTGAAAGTCCAGTAATGGGGCATCTGGGAAGAGGCGAACCTCAAGGTGCGTGAGCTCAAGGCGCTGATGGCGAGCATCTCACGCTATCCATGCGGCGCGGTGGATTTTACCACCCGACCGGCTTAGGTACTATTTCTCCATTACGGCACACGTAAGGATCAGGGAATTGGTGCTTGAATACCTTCTTGTGGCTTACCTTGAAATGTCGGCTGACAATCTGTGCCAGTTCATTGTTGTGGCGATTGTATGGGAAAGCACACAAAATGGATTTATTGGGGAAAAGTTGTTGGACCGATCTTATGGCTGGTGCAAGTCTGTGTCGCCCGTGACCAGAACCATCGTGTCACACAGATCCAAGAAGCACAATTCCATCATTTTGACGGCGATGGAGACGTCGCTCTCTTTCTCTTCATGGCGGCTAAAGGCCTTTTTGCAGTATGGGCACAGGATAGTCTTGCGCTTGAATCGGTTGAGCTCTACTTCCACCCCGCTGTCTTTGAGACACTTGACATAGAGCCGATGTCTAGCGGTCACGTCGGGTTTGAACGCTTCCAAGTGTTTTGCTAGTGCCGAGAAATAATAGACCTTATCAAGCGACGCGTCCTTGCTGATTGCCGACAAGTAGGATTGGGCGAGTGACTTAAGGTCGAGCCACTTGATGGAACCTTTGTGGGAGTGTCCCGCTTGGTGCCTTAGAATCTCCTCCAGGGAGTGGTACACATTGAATCCATCGACCAGGAAGACGACACGATTCATGGGAATCCTTTGTGGGAATAAAAAACCCAGGGTCCGTGAACCCTGGGGGCCCGGTGAGCGAACGGCCCAGCCGGGGATGACAGCCACTTCAGACTTTACTTTAAGGTTAGCGAATGTTCATGGACTGTCAAGTATTTTTCTAACCGATTATGAGCGCATAGAATGTCCGCTCTTGTAGCACATAAACTGTGCGGTTCTCATTGGTGGTTGAAGGAGGGCGCCGGTTAGACGGACAGAGCTATTGCCGCAGATTCGCCAGATGCTATTGGAGGAGATTTATGGCAATTGGCAGAGTAAGCAGTTGACCGAGGATGAAGCGGCCCTTTTGCTGGGGATAAGCACACGAACCTTTCGTCTCGTCACTACATTGATCGCTTTGAGCGGAGCTGAGAGCTCGTTGACAAGCGGCTTGGCCGGAAGTCACACCGGCACGCTCCTATGGGCGGAGTGGTGCAGATTCTTGAGAAGATTAATTGAAACCACTAGGAGCCTGTCTGACAATGGCTCTCCGACTTACAAGGCCCAGGAATTTTGGTGCTCCTCGTAGCCGCGGGGCTTTAGCCCCGCGGAAAGGGTCATCGTAACTCCATGAAGCGACGGGAAATACGCGATGGCTTATCCGACGGCCGCGGGTTCCTCCGCAGCCTTAAAGGGCTGCGCTACGAGAAAAGAGGTCGCCCGCGGCGTTCTCAGACAGGCTCCCAGGTCGGGGATCTCAGCCCCGTCCCTTTTCAACACCGATCCTTGATCGGGTTAAAAAGCTGCCGGACGTCAGGCGGAAAGGGTTGGCCCATCGGGCCCAACCCCTTCTTTGCTCCATTCATTCTACCTTGAGGCCCTCCATTCTCGGCGGAGTGCGCACATCAGATCAGGGTTCATACCGCGCCCTTGTTCCCCCATCAGGAAAAAATCTTGTGTGGATCGGATCCAGGTGAAATCCCGAGGTGGGGTGCAAGTACCCGGGTTACGAACCGATCTTTCAAGGTTTCCTTGGCCACCAGGTTGCGGATGTGATCCTGAACCGGTTTTTCTTCGCCCAGGTTCCGAGCGGCCTTCATGGTATGGAAATAGGCGTCCAAGACTTCCAGAGATGTGATGTCATAACCGAATCCTTCCACCATCCAGCGCAATGCGGCCATGCCCGCCTGAACCGCAAAGCCCGGGTTGGTGTCAGCGAAGTCTCGGGCTGCCCGGGCGAGGGTCTGGGGGGAGCACGGGGAGCGGTTGGCCAAAACAGCGGCCTCCTGGAAAAGGCCCGCATCCTTGGCGGCGGCAAACCACTTGCCTTCGTGGCCAGGAGTCAAAGCCACCAAATCGCCGAGGACTTCGGTCGGGCTCTTGTGCGGGTACTTTTGCAACACAGCGCGAAACCACGCCAGGTAGGTTCCTCTGCGGTTGGCCACGAGCCCGTAGCGGCGATAGGCCTCCTCAAGCATGCCGGACGAGAGCAGGATCTCCTCGCAGGCCCGATCGATCGCCACATCGCCGGCACCCGTGCCCCGGCACATCTCGGCCCGTCGGACGGCTTCGGCCTTTCGACCCTGGGCGGCCAGCGCTTTCACGGCCCATCGTGCATAGGGCCAGAAGTTTACGCCTTCGAGCAGTTCGATCAGCTCGTCCTGCCGGCCTGCGGCATAAAGGGCGCTGAGGCAGGCGCTGGTGCCGTGGAAGAAGTGGAACCCGGGTTCGGCGGGATGGAGAACCCGCCGGGTCATCTCCAGGAGCCGGTCGGCCCAGGTGGAGGCCAACCGAGGGTCGGCGCAGAGTTCCCCCCAGTACTCCGCAAGTTCCTCAATGTACGGCATTCGGTCTTCCCCGTGGGCCTGGAAGAGCCGTTCCAGCCAGCCTTCGCGGGTCCTGGGATCGGCGGGGGCCGCGGCGATGATCGGAACCAGTTGCTCAATGGCCTTGAAGACGGCGTTTCCGATGGCCCCCGAAGAACTGTCCACCTGCGCCAGCGCCGGCGAAAGCCTTTCCAGGAAGCTGACGGCGCCTTCCGCCGCCAGCACTTTGTCCGTGCGGGCAACCCGCTTGATTTCCGAAACCGCTTCCCTGATCCGTCCGATGGCTGGCTGGGGGCGCCAGCCGAAGGCGTTTCGACGAAACCTTGCCTTGAACAGCCATTTATGAGGGTTTTCTTTCGTTTGCGTCATGGAGGTTGCCCTTTATCCCTACTTGATGCCCGCGCGCATGAAGCTCTGCACGAACTGGCGCTGGAACAGCAGGAAGGCGATGAGCAAAGGCGCCACGGACATGAGGGTGCCCGCCGAAACGATGGCGAAGTCCACTCCGTTTTCCGGTGACCCGAAGATGGCGAGACCCACCGTGAGGGGGCGCGTGTTGGCGGAATTGGTGATCACCAGGGGCCACAGGAAGTTGTTCCAGTGCCAGCTGATGGAGACCAGCCCGTAGGCCAGGTAGACGGACTTGGAAAGCGGCACGTAGATCTTGAGCAGGATCCGCAGGGGGCCGGCCCCCTCGATGCGGGCCGCTTCCGCCAAGGCCAGGGGCACCTGCTTGAAGTTCTGCCGGAGCAGAAAGACCCCGAACGCCGAGGCGATGTAGGGCAGGGAGATGGCCGGGATGGTGTCCACCAGCTGCAGGGCCGACATGGTCTGGTAGTTGACCACCAGGAGCTGGTCGGGCATGACCATGAGCTGCACCAGGATCAGGCTGAAGACCAGGTCCTTGCCCTTCCAGTCGTAGCAGGCGAAGGAATAGGCGGCCAGGGTGCAGAGAACGAACTGAAGGGCCGTGGTCATGGTGGTGTAGAGGATGGTGTTGATGAAATAGCGGGCGAACGGGGCCGTGTGCCAGGCTTCCAGGAAGTTGGCCAGGGTGAGGGGGGCGGTGAGATCGAATTTGACCGCATAGGCCGGGGGATGAAAAGCCGCCCAGACGGCGTAGAGAAGCGGCATGGCCCAGAGGATCCCCAGCATCCAGGCCGCCACCGTTTCCAGTCTCAACCAGAATCCGGAAGACGTCATGGTTTCCTCGATTCCCTCCCTCGGCTCTGCGATGGTTCCATTTTCTTCCTCCCGCGTGTCTGCGAGCCCCCTTGCGCCTATTGGTAATGGGTCCGGCGCTCCAGCACCTTGAACTGGGTGAGGGCCAGGGTCATCAGGATCGCCATGATGACCACCGTGAGCGTGGCCGCATAGGCCGTGTCCCAGAATTCAAAGGCGGTCTGGAAAAGATAGTAGAGCAGGAGCTGGGTGGCGTTGTCGGGCCCGCCTTTGGTCAGGATGAAGATGTGGTCCACGATGCGGAAGGTGTTGATGAGCGCGTTGAAGACCACGAAGACCGTGGTGGGCATGAGCAGCGGGAAGGTGACCCGCCGGAAGAAGTACCACCGGCCGGCGCCCTCGATCTTGCCCGCCTCCACCACGTCCTGGGGGATGCCCTGCAGCGCCGCCAGGTAGAAGATCATGAAGAAGCCCGCATCCTTCCAGACGGCGATCACCATCAGGCACAGGAGGGCCGTGTCGGGGTTTCCCAGCCAGTTTCGCCCGGGATACCCCAGGCCGTTCAGGATGCTGTCGAACAGCCCCACGCCCGGTGTGTAGAAGAAGAGCCAGATGTTGGCGATGGCGATCATGGGAAGGATGGTGGGAGTGAAGTAGGCTGCCCGCACGAAGGCCCGGCCGGGCATGCGCCGGTTTACCCACACGGCCATGACGATGGCCAGCGACACCGTGATGGGAATGGTGCCGAAGGCATAGAAGAGGTTGTTCTTGAGCGCCTGCCAGAAGATGGGATCGTGGATCAGGTAGTCGTAGTTGGCCAGGCCCACGAACCGGGGAGGCTTCGATCCCCTGGGGTTGCTGAAAAAGCTCAGGAAGCAGGACCGCACGATGGGATAGTGGGTGAAGAGGATGAAGAAGATGGCGGCCGGGGAAAAGAGAAGCCATCCATAGACGTGTCGGGCGATCTTGGGATTCATCGTCTCTTTCCGTAGGGCCCGTCCGGAGGGGCACCCCCCGGACGGACCTCGGGTTCATGGGTCGGCATTAGCGGTACCGGCGGAGGATCCTGTCGGCTCCTTCCTGGGCCTTGTCCAGCGCTTCCTTGGGGGTGGCGGCGCCCGTGAGGACCGACTGGATGGCGTCGTCCAGGAATTTTTTCACCCGCGCCGTCTCATAGGTGGAAAATTCCGCCACGGCATATTCCAGCTGGTCGCGGGCCACCGTGGCCGCCGGGAAGGCGCTCACGTATTCCCTGAGCAGGTCCGTTTCGTAGGCTTCCGGCCGCGTGGCGATGTAGCCCGTTCCGATGGACCACTTGGCCGTGTTGATGGGTTCGGTCATGAACTTGACGAACTTGAGCACCGCGGCGCGCTCTTCCGGGGAGGTGTTCTTGAAGATGTAGAAGTTGCCGCCGCCCGTGGGGCTCCCCCGGCGCTTGTGGGCGGGCAGCATGGCCACTCCGAAATCGAACGTGGCGTTTTCCTTCACCGGGGTGAGATTCCCCGTGGTGTGCCACATCATGGCCGTGTTGCCTTCCAGGAACCGCTGGCGCAGGGTCCCCCAGTCCGTGGTGCCCTTGGGCATGATTTCGTGCCTGTAGGCCAGGTCGTGCCAGAACTGAAGAGCTTCCACGGATTCGGGCCGGTTGAAGTAGACCTCGGTGCCCTCCTTGTTCATCAGTTCCAGCCCGTTCTGGATGGCAAAACACTGGAACATCCAGTAGGGGTAGCCGGTGGAGGGGATGCTCAGTCCCCAGCGGACCACCTGGCCGTTGGCGTCCTTTTTCACTAGCTTCTTCCCCATCTCCACCAGCTCATCCCAGGTGGCGGGGGGCTTTTCGGGATCCAGGCCCGCCTCCCGGAAGGCTTCCTTGTTGTAGTACATGACGATGGTGGAGCGCTGGAAGGGGATGCCGTAGGTCTTTCCTTCGTACATGCTGTTGGCCATCAGGGCCGGATAGAAGCTCTTGAGCCAGGCGCGCTCTTCGTCCGTTTGGACCACGTCGTCCCAGGCCAGGATGAGGTCCTGGTTGACCAGATCGAAGATGTCGATGGAGAAGAGAACCGAGAGCTGGACCGGCTCTCCCGCCTTGATGGCCGCCAGGCACTTGGTGCGGGTGTCGTCGTAGTTGCCGTAGTAGACGGCTTTGACGGAGATGTCCGGGTTCTTGCTTTCGAAATCCCGGATCAGCTCGTTGATGACCTGGTAGGGCTTTCCGCCCACGGCGATGGGATAGAACATGGTCAGGTTGATCTTGGCCGCGACCGCCGTTCCCACCGGCAGCGCCACCAGCGCCATGGCCAGTAAAATCACCGTCATCTTCGGAATCCGCATGGGGGCCTCCTTGCTGTTGGGGTGTTCCGGCTACCGAGCACTCTTCCCTGCAGGTCGTTCCCATCCCTCCTTTCTTTCTGGAACAAAGGAATCCACACGTTCATGGGTCCGGGCGTCGAAGAGGCACACGTCGGCCGGGTCCCACGTGAGATGCACCACGGTGCCTTCCCGGATGTTCCGGCGGCCCCGGGTGCGCACGATGATCTCCCGCCCGTGCACCTCGCAGGAAACAAAGGTGTCGGATCCCAGGTATTCCCGGCCCGTCACCACGGCCGGCTGGCCGGTTTCGGCAAGGCGGAGGTTCTCGGGGCGGATGCCCAGAAGGTAGCCGTCGGGATCCATCCCGGGAAAAAGCAGGCGGCCGCCGGGTTCCAGGGCCGCACCCCCCTCCGTGGGGCACAGGGGCACGATGTTCATGGGAGGCGTGCCGATGAACCGGGCCACAAAGGTGTTGGCCGGGCGTTCGTAGAAGTTTTCCGGAGAGTCGTCCTGGACGATCCGGCCGTCGCGCATGAGCACGATCCGGTCGGCCATGGTCATGGCTTCCACCTGGTCGTGGGTCACATAGATCATGGTGATGCCCAGCCGGCGCTGCAGGGAACAGATTTCGCGGCGCATGGAATTGCGAAGCTTGGCGTCCAGGTTGGACAACGGTTCGTCCATGAGGGTCACGGGCTTTTCGGCGATGATGGCCCTTCCCAGGGCGACCCGTTGCTGCATGCCTCCCGAAAGCTCCCCCGGCTTGCTGTCCAGCCGGCCGGAAAGGCCCAACAGGTCCACCACCCGCTTGAGGCGCCGCTCGATTTCGTCCGGCGGCACCTTGCGCACCTTGAGGCCGAAGATGATGTTTTCCCGGACGTTCAGATGGGGAAAGAGGGCGTAGGATTGAAAGACCATGGAGATGTTGCGCTTGACCGGGGGAAGATGGGTCACGTCCGTTCCGGCGATGTGGATGGTGCCGGAAGTGACCGGCTCCAGGCCGGCGATCAATCGAAGCAGCGTGGTCTTGCCGCATCCGGAAGGGCCCAGGATGACCAGCAGCTGCCCTTCCTCCACGGAAAAGCTCACTCCCCGCACCGCCTGAACCCGACCGTAGTCCTTTCGCACATCGCGGATCTCGATCTGCATCTGGCCTCCCAACCGATGACTGTCCCTTTTCGCTCCGTAGGTTCGTGAAATGAGCCCGCCGCCCGGGCCGGTGTCTTCATCCAATTACACCTTAATTCCGTGCGGGTGGCAAGGAAGAGGAGGGATCGTTTCCGGGATCCACGCCGGTTGCAGGATTGGGTGAGAGGGAAGGATCGGGGGAAGGGCCCAGGAACTTTATATGAAACGCGACCTCGTTTCGTTCGTGCGCGCGGCCTGTAGGGGCGAATAATCATTCGCCCCTACAGGAGCTTGCTTTCCAAGGTGCGTTTCATCCTCCGTTGTCAAGGGCTCCCCGGGATGAGGGCGAAAATAAAAGAGAACCGCCCCGGGATCAGGCCGGTGGCTGGGGCTGCGCCGCCAGAACCTTCACACCCTTTTGCCGTGGCCGCACGCGCTTGCGGTAGAGCTGCGGTTTGGTCTTGTATTCGGGGTGGTAGACATCCACGTCGGGCGCTTCCAGGGCCGCCTGGACGGTCGGATCCGAGGACAGGCCGAAAAGGAGGGCCCCCGTGATGCACTTTTCCACACACACGGGCTGCTGCCCCTCGTAGACCCTGGCGTAGCACCAGGCGCACTTGTCGGCCTTGAGCATCTGGCCCACCTGGCGCATGTAACGGGCGCCGTAGGGACACGCGTCCACACAGGCCCCGCAGCCGATGCATCGTTCCTGGGTGATGAGCACAAAGCCGTCTTCGGCGCGAAAGGTGGCTCCCGTGGGGCATTCCTTGATGCATTCGGCGTTGGCGCAGTGGGCGCAGGAAACCCTAACGTGTTCCAAGGTGACGTCGGGAAAGGTGCCCGTCTCGTGCGTTTCCACGCGCACCCGGAAACTTCCCTTTTCCTCCAGGCCGTAATAGCGGCGGCATTCGACGCTGCACGCGGCGCAGCCGATGCACAGATCCGCATTGTAGATCATGACGTAGCGATCTCGGGCGATTTCCTTCATGATCCTACTCCTCCCGGCAAAATTGAGTCAGTGTGAGAGCCAGCGTCCTGTAAAGGGGCTGGACGGCGTGGCGTTCCATGGCTTGGGCGCACCGGGGGACCCACTGATCGAGATGGGAGAGGCGGAAATCCTGCCAGAGCGCGGAAGCGACGTGCCGGTCCCGATCCTCTCGCGCAACGCCCTCCCGGACGGCCCGGCAAAGAATCTCCAGGAACTCCAGTTCCACCGCCAGGTGATCGGGCGGTTCCTTGAAGGTCGTCTCCCGCCACTGTACCCCCCACTGCGCGTAAAAGCCCATGGCCGCTTCCGCGGCGTCTCCCCGAAAGGTTTCCCGGTCCAGATACCACGATGCGTAAAGAGGGGCGGGAACGCCGCCCCACCGGGCCATAAAGAGCCGGGTGTATTCCACCTGATGGGCTTCCAGGGTGGTCTCCGGCATGTCCATCCAGCGGGTCAACAGCTCTTCCAGAAGGGGGTGCGCGGAAGCCAGCCAATGGACCACGGGCTCCGATCCTTCCAGGGCCGCCTCCAGGTGGGCCGCCGTGGACGGATAACGCGCGGCCGTCTTGGCCCAGGCCAGGATGGGCGCCAGATGGTCGGCCCGTGACGCGTCCAACGGCTTCACGCCCTGGTGATCCGGACGGTCGTATCGCAAATGCCCACTCCGCGACCTGCTGCGTGCTGTTTCCATCGCTTCATCTCCGCAAGGGTTCTGTCGGGAAGGATTTCCCCTTCGTTTTGTCCCCAGCCGAATCCCCGACACCGCCCTTTGGCCCAGATGCCGAACCCGTGTTCCGTCATGATGGTGTCAGGGCGAATTCCTTCGGTAATCGCCACCTTGAGCTTGATGCGGCCCACGGGGGATTCCACCCACACCAGGTCTTTGTCCTTGACCCCGAGTTTGCGGGCGAGGCTGGGATGGATGTGGGCCTTGTTTTCGCATTGCAGGTCCTTGAGAATGGGGTCGTTGGCGTTTTTGAGCATACGCATCCACGGCAGGTGGTGCGTGACGATGTAGTAGGGGTATTCGGGGGTCGGCCGGGCGGCCGGTTCCACCCATTCCGGCATGGGGGAATGCCCCGCTTTTTCCAGGACCGTGCTGTAGAGTTCGATCTTGCCGCTGGGGGTCTTGAACTGCTCCGAAGGCCGGAACGGATCGCCACTGTCGAAAACGCCGCCGGTCTTGCGCAGCTTGTCCTCGTCCAGGCCCAGGGCCGCCCACTGCGCGGCTTTCAGCTTCTTGGGATCCACCGCAAAGTCGTAAAGTTTCATGGCGGCCAGGATGCCGTTGACGATCTCGCCGTAACTCTTGGTGTCCTTGAGCCTGGGAGCCCCTTCGTCCAAGAGCACCTGGGGCCGCGCCGCCTGGTAGGTGCGAACGGTCAACCCTCCGTTTTCGATCCAAAGGTTTTCCGGAAGGATGACGTCCGCATACATGCCCAGCTCCGTCAGATACATGTCCACGTTGACGATGAAATCCAGCCTCTTGAGAGCTTCTTCGAGATGTTGGGGGTTGGGAAAGGAGGTGGTGTTGTACTTGTGGAAGAGGGCCACACGGGGGTTGGTGTCGTTGAGGATGGCGTCGGCGGCCGTACTGAATCCGGCTTTCTTGGCCTTATAGGCCAACGGCGTGAGGTTTTCCGGGTCGTCGAAGCGCGGCTTGCCGTGGAAGTCCGGGTAGGAAAGACCGTAGACTTTCTGGATGGAAGGGAGCTTGGGTTTCCTGGGGAAAAAGAGTCCTCCCGGCCGGTCCAGGGAACCCACCAGGGCCTGAAGAATCACCATGGCATGGGCGGTTTGGAAGGAGTTCATGAAGACGGGTCCCCCGGCGTCGCGTTTGTGGTACGCCAGGGTCGCCGGCCGCGTGGTGGCGAATTCCCGGGCGATCTGAGCGAGGGTTTGGGCCGGGACGTCGCAAATCGCCTGCGCCCACTGGGGGGTGTACTTGGCCACGTGGTCTTTCAGTTTGTCCAATCCCACCGTGTAGGTCTCCACGAACTGCTTGTCGTACAGGCCTTCGTGGACGATCACGTGGATCAGGGCGAGAAGGGCGGCCGCATCCGTTCCCGGCCGGATGGGAACCCATAGATCCGCCTTTTGAGCCGTCTCGGAAAGCCTGGGATCGAAGATGACGATCCTGGCCCCGTTTCGGCGCGCTTCCATGAATTCCCGCTGGTGGATGTTCTTGCTCTTGCCCACCTGGTCGTAGCCGAACCCAAGGATGTATTTGGCTTTGGAAAAGTCCCATCCCCAGATGCGCTGGCCGCAGACGGCCATTCCCGCTATTTCGTGGTTGATGTAGCACGTGTCCACGTGGCACAGCTGGTTGGGCGTGCCGATGGAATACCAAAGATGGGTGTCCCAGGGTTTCGGGCGCGCAAAGAGGAGGATGGCTTCGGGACCGTACCGGTCGTAGACGCGCCGAAACTGCTCGCCGACCAACTCAAAGGCCTCCTCCCAGGTGATGATCTTCCAGGCGGGATCCTCGTCGCGCCCTTTCCTCGGGTTGGTCCTCCGCAGAGGATGGGACAGACGGCACGGGTCATGATAAAGGCGGGGTGTGGAATAGCCCTTGACGCAAAGCTTTCCGGCGGAACCCAGTTTGTCCGCCGGATTCCCCCGCATTTCCACGATGCGACCGTTTTGCAGCTGATAGACCATGCCGCAGTTGCAGTCGCAGATGTGGCAGGCGTGGTAATAGAGCTTCTCCCCCTCGTCGGATCCCGCCCCGACCATCTTCCTGAAGAAAACCCAATCGGAAAGGGCTGCGGCGGCGATCCCTCCCGTGCTCCATTGCAGAAATTCCCGGCGGCTGAGCTGTGCCATGGCCGTCCCTCCTTCCTTTGCCGGTTCGCATCCCGCGTCGGAGTCCCCGGTGGACCCCGGGGGAAACCCTGTGCCGCGCCCGTGCGCCGGCGGGTGAAGGTGGTTCCGAGCCTGAAGGAGCAGGGGGTGGTTCGGTTGGTGACGCATTACGAAAGAGGTGGCGGAAGCGCAGCAGGTGCTTCGGGACGGAAACGAGCTGAAAAAAGGCGGCGTGGAGAGAGGACCCGGAGGGCGCACGGAAACGTTCCGCTTCTTTACGCATAAGCAGGCGGGGCGGATGCTGTCCAATTGAAAGTTTTTCTGGCCTTATAAGGAGAAATTATAGGGTGGGTTGAGGCTCAAAAGGCCCAGGATCACGCCTTGTTTTCGGGGGATTTTCCGTGGAGCAGCAGCTGGATGAATTCTTTCCGGGGGCCGTCCGGGATGCGGTGCTTTCGGCGGACCACGTAAAATTCCTGGGGCGGGCAGCCTTCCTCGATCTCGATGGGCGTCAAGCGCCCCTGGTCCACCTCCCTTTGAATGACCACCAGGGGAAGAATGGACCACGCCAGGCCGTTGGCGACCATCTCCTTGACGGCCTCGTTGCTTTCCGACGTGGCCACCACGCAGCAATCGTCGAGCCGCAGGCCGTTGTCTTCCAGGAATTTCAGCAGCGCCCAGCGGGTTCCCGAACCTTCTTCGCGGAGCACGACAGGCTCCCGGACCAGGCCCTGGATGGACAGGCGCCTCGGTGAATCCCGGCCGGCTTCGAAAAACGCCAGGGGCATCCGGACGAAGGGGACGTACGCGAGGCGCGGGTCCCGTGGCGGAACCCCGGCGACGGCCACATCCAGCGTTCCATCCAGGACGCGCCCGAAGATGTCGGCACATCGTCCCACGTGGCAGTGCACGGTCACATGGGGCCTTCTCTCTTTGAAGGCCACCGTATAGGAGGGCACGATGTGCTCCCCGGCGATGCAGCAGCATCCGAGGGTGATGGATTGGTTTCGGTTGGACGTCCAGGGCTCCAGTTCCCTTTCCATGTCCCGGAGCAGCTCGGCCATCTTTTGGGCATAGCCCCAGACCACCTTGCCGGCTTCGGTGAGGCTCACGCCTCCCATCCGTTTGCGGACCATGAGCGGGCAACCCGCTTGCTTTTCCAGATTCTGTATCTGCTGGCTTACCGCCGGCTGGGTCAACCCCAGGGCCCTGGCCGCCTTCGTGAAATTGTTTCGGCGGACCACTTCGGAGAAAACCTTGAGGGAGAACAGATTCCATTCCATCTGGAAGTTCCCTTCGGGCGGGAGGTGTGTCCGATGATCTTATTGACTCATATCCCGATCCCGCCCCATTCTCAAGGTGCGGACAACGGATCCCATGCGTCAGGAATGCCGGGGGTTTGCCGATTTCCGACAATGGCCACGGGAATGCATATTCGAACAGAAGGAGAAGCAGGAGATGACGGACGCCGTTACGGTGGCGCTGGCGCAGGTGGAGGGAAGGCCGGATCCGGCCGCAAACCTGGAGATGGCCGGAAGGCTTGGAAAAGAGGCGGTGCGGAGGGGGGCGACGCTGGTGGTCTTTCCCGAGATGTTCATGGCCCTTCCGGGAAAGGACCGCCCGCCTTCCCTCCTTGCCCGGGAAAGCGCAACCTTCCTGGACGGCATGGCCCGGCTGGCCCGCCGGCTCGGCGCGGCCGTGGTCTTCGGACTGTGGGAACCCTCTCCGGATCCGGAGCGGGCCTACAACACGGCGGCGGCCGTCGGCCCGGACGGCTCGCTCCTTTCCCGATACCGAAAGGTGCACCTCTTCGATGCCCTGAACGTGCGCGAATCGGACACCATGGCCCCGGGCGCGGCGCCCCCGGAGGTCTTTTCCTTCCGGGGAGTGCGGATGGGCCTCGCCATCTGCTACGATCTTCGGTTCCCCGAGATCTTCCGACGTCTCTCCAACGAGGGTGCCGATCTGGTGATCGTACCCTCCGCCTGGTACCAGGGGATCCTGAAGGAAGACCACTGGTGGACGCTCCTTCGGGCCCGGGCCATCGAAAACACCTGCTACACGGCGGGCTGCAACCTGGTGGGCGGAGCCTTCTGCGGCCGGAGCGCCGTCTTCGATCCCTTCGGCGTGCCCACGGCCTCGGCGGGGGAAGGGGAAGATCTCATTCTGGCGGAGATCTCCCCCCGGCGGGTGGCCGAGGTGCGCCGGAAGCTCCCCGCCTTGGAGCACCGGCGTCGGGATTTGTTTCGTGATCCGTGACGAGTGACGAGTGACGAGTGACGGGTGATGAGTGACGGATGACGGTTGACGGATGACGGATAGCGGATAACGGATAACGGATAACGGATGACGGATGACGGATGACGGATGACGGGGGATTGCCCGTGTCGGTTCACAGGTGCACGATGTTCACGTCCGGCCACCGGGCCGCCAGGTATTCGGCCACCAGCCGGCGGTGGCAGTGCTCGGGGGCGGGCTCGCTGCACAACAGGCAGCCCATGTGGACGTCTTCCGGCCGGATCCGTTCCCCAATCCTGCGGCTTTCCAGCAGTTCCAGGAATTCCTTTTCGTAGCGGTCCCATCCGCCGCCCCGTTTCTTGAATCCTTCCATGATCTCCCTGGTCGGGGCCAGTTCCGGCAGGTGCCGGTAGTCGATCCCCGCGATGGCCTTCAGGAAATAGCGCAGATCGCCCTTCTTGGCGAATCCGGCCAGCTGGGACGTGTTATTGAGCCGGATGTCCAACACGCGCCGGACCCCGGCTTGTTGCAGCCGCGTGAAAAATTCCTCGGCGCTCTTTTGCGTAAAACCGATGGTAAAGAGAGTGACGGTCATGGGATGTCCCCTGGGGGTTAGGGTTCGTGTTCGATTTCAGGGATTTCGTCTTCCGGGTCTTCCCGGTCCGGCTCGTCGGGCCGGTGGGCGATGCGTTCCGCCTGCCTGGCGTAGGCCCGCAGGACGAGGTCGTCCAGGGCGCGGTCGAAAAGGGTCATCTGCCGCATCTTGAGCTGAACCATCAGGCGCCTTTCCGCCGCCTGCAGGGTTTCCAGGGAACCGTCTTCCAGGATGTGGCGGATGACGACGGGTTCGGACCGAAGAGCCCGGCAGATGAGGATCATGCGGTGGCAGACGATGGGATCCTTTTCGGCGCACAGGAGGGCGACCCGGTGGGTTTCCAGCCCCTTTCGAAGCCGGTCCAGACCGGAGCGGAAAAGATCCGTCTGCGCCAGTTTCTCGTAGCTCACCCGGCCGTTGTCGTAGCAGGCCGGGTCATCGGAGCGCGGCCCCAGTTCCCTTCCCAGGTAGACGTAGGCGATGCCGGCTTGAGCCAGCACCGGCTTCAGGTTCTCCCGGTTGTACTGGGGGTTGTACCGGCTGTACGGGCTGGATCGCACGTCGGCCAGGGCGGTGATTTCGTGGCGGTGCAGGAGATCCAGGAAGGTTTCCACGGGATGGTTGGAATGGCCGATGGTGTAGAGTTCCTTCACTTTCTTTCCCCTTGCCCGTGGGCGGCTCGCACCACGGCGGCCGCCAGCTTGTAGATGTGTCCTTCGAAGGGTTCGCTCAGGCTTACGGTCACGAAGACCCGGCCGGGCACGGGAAAGACGCCCGGGTCCCGGTCCAGAAGCGCCGCTTCCACCGCCGGGTCCGTCACGCTGAGCCGATAAGGGATACCGCGAAAGAAGAATTCGGCCCAGACTTTCTTGAGTCCCTTGCTGTTGAGGGCGATGCGGAACGCCAGACTGTCCGGCTCGATGAAGAGGAGCGACCCGGCGGGGGCCTGCGTCGTCTGATCCAGGCTCATGCGGTCGTTGACGCCCGCGAAGCTGCTGTTTCCGATGATCCAGAGGGTTTCCACCGGGTCGCACAGTTCTTCCACCCGGTCCGGCGGAAAATTCCCGAGACGGCGGAGCGGGCCGTCGCCCAGGAGCCGGTTTTCCGGTTGATGGGCCGGGCCGCAGGGCCCGCCCACCGGGGCGCGCACCAGATCCAGAAGCCGGATCGGCTCCCCGTCGTCATAGTGCAGCGCCTCCGGGTCCAGCTCCCCCGTGGGCCCGGGACCCACCGGGCGGATCCAGGGCCCCGGCCCCCTCCCGTCCCAGAGCTTCCCGGCGATGCACCGGCCGGCGTACTTTCGCGAATTGGCAAGACAGACAAACGTGACCGTGCCCTGCGCCGCGCCGCCCGGAGCCCCCGCCCCTTCCCCTTCGCGGATGCGACGGTTGACGTAAAGGAGCCGGAGGAGGCTCAGGCTGTCGTAGTCCACCTGCCCGTCCAGGGCATCGTGGACGGGTCTCAAGAAATCGCAGCCCAGGCGGTCGAAGGCTTCGTCCACCTGGCGGCGCACCGCGTCCGGAACCTCCACCGCCTCCAGGAGCCCTTCTTCCCGCAGCGCGCCGCCTTCCATCTGGTAACGTCGCAGGTGCCCGATCACGGTCCGTTTCCGGATGCCGAAATCCCGGCTAAGATCGTCCAGGGACCTTCCCCGGTTGAAGGCCTTCGCCACCTGGTGGTGGCGCCCTGTCGGGTCGGAAGGGCGCGATTTGCGGGCCGGGGATGGCGCCGCCGGGATCGGCTGGACGTCGGGGTGTTCGCGGCGAAACTCCCGGATGACCGAAAGGAAATCCTCGCCGAACCTTTCCAGCTTTCCCTCCCCCACCCCGTGCACGGCGAGCATCTCTTCCCGGGTTTGGGGCATCCGGGCGGCCATGTCCGCCAGGCTGCGGTCGGAAAAGATCACGTAGGGAGGCACCCCCAACGACCGGGCCCATTCCCGCCGTTTTCCCCGAAGCCGCTCAAAGAGTTCCCGGGGAAAGGCCGCCTCTTCCGCGTCCGCGTCCGCCGCCTGACCGGGCACGGCCTCTTCCGGCGGGTGCCAGCGCACGCAGATCGGGCGCCGCGACCGAAGCACCTCCCAGCCCTCCCGGGTGAGGCGCAGCGCCCCGAATTCCGGGTCCCGTTCCAGCAGGCCCCGCCACGTGAGGCATTCGGCCAGGGACCGCCACCCGCGCGGGGAGAATTCCGTGCCGATGCCGTAGGTGGACAGTTGGTGGTGGCGGTTTTCGAGAATCCTTTTCGTCTTGGATCCGCACAAAACGGAGACCACGTGGCCCGCCCCGAACCTCTGGCCCGTCCTCACCACGCAGGAAAGAAGCTTCTGGGCGGGAACGGTCACGTCCAGGGCGGGGCGCTCGGGTTCCCTGCAGTTGTCGCACATGCCGCAGCTTCCCTCCGGCGCCCGTTCACCGAAGTAGCCCAGCAGGGGAATTCGGCGGCAGGATTCCGTTTCCGCGAATCGCACCATGGCGTCCAGCTGCGCGGCGGCGGCCCGGCGAAGGAGGGGATCTTCCAGGCGTTGGATGAGCCGGCGCCTCCCGGCCGCATCGGCGTAGGAAAAGAGCAGGACGCATTCAGCCGGCAGGCCGTCGCGTCCCGACCGGCCGATCTCCTGGTAATAGCCTTCCAGGTTCTTGGGAAGATCGTAGTGGACCACGTAGCGGACGTTGGACTTGTCGATGCCCATGCCGAAGGCCACCGTGGCCACCATGACCCGGATCTCGTCCCCCACGAAGAGTTCCTGGGCCCGGCGGCGTTGGGCGTCGTCCAGGCCCGCGTGGTAGGCCGCCGCCGGGATCCCCCGGTCCTGGAGGGACCGGCACAGGGAATCCACGCGCCGGCGCGTGTGGCAGTAGATGATGCCGGAGTCTCCGGGAAAGCGCCCGATCACCCCCAGGACCTGGCCCAACGGGTCCACCTTGTAGTCCACCTTCAGGAAAAGGTTTTCCCGGTTGAACCCCGCCACCACCTCGGCGGCGGACGACATCCGGAGGCACTCCAGGATGTCCCGGCGCACCCGGGGCGTGGCCGTGGCGGTGAGGGCGAGGCAGACGGCGTCGGGGAAGGTGTCCCGAAGTTCGGAAAGCCTCCGGTACTCGGGGCGGAAATCCGGGCCCCATTCGGAAATGCAGTGGGCCTCGTCGATGGCGAGCAGTTCCACCCGGCAGGATCTCAGGAGATCCATCACCGCCGGGTGGCGGGCCGTCTCCGGCGCCAGGTAGACGATCCGGGCCCGGCCGGCGCGGACGCCGGCCACGGTGGAGCGGTACTGCTCTTCCGTAAGGGAGCTGTTGAGCATGACGGCGGGAACGCCCAGGGTTCGGAGCTGGTCCACCTGGTCCTTCATGAGTGAGATGAGGGGGGAGACCACCACGGTGAGGCCGTCCCAGAGCAGAGCCGGGATCTGGTAGCACACGGATTTTCCTCCGCCCGTGGGCATGACGGCCAGGGTGTCCCGGCGTTCCAGCACGTTTTCCAGGATCCGCTCCTGCAAGAAGATAAAGTCGTCGTAGCCGAAGACGGTTTTCAAGATGCGGCGGGCTTGGTCCAGCACCATGGCTCCTTTCCGGTGTCGGAATCTTCCGCCTTTTACCACAACGGAGCGAAGGCCGGAAAGCGCCGGTCTTTCACCTTTTGTCATCGTGCGCGCCTGAAGGGCGGGCCTTAGGGGCGAGTCCTGGCTCGCCCCACAATTACGAATTGATCCCGTGGCGTAGGGGCGGGGTGGATCCCCGCCCGCCTGAACCGGCGAGCCGCTGCCGGAAAAGTTCCCGGGTCTCCACGGCGCGGGCCGCAACAATCCCGAGGGCGGCCAAGGGTCCGGGAGGGGGCTGTGGGGCCCACACCGTCCTCGGCTCTTTTGGGTTGACAGGGGCGGCCGCTCGTTATACCGTCGGTATACTCAAAGTATCTGATGCGTATTCTCAATCCGGAGTCACCCCATGGGCATGGAAAAGACCCTCAACAAGAAGGCCATCGTCTACGGCGCCATCAAACAGCGCATCCTGGACGGCTCCCTTCCCCCCGGCTACCCCATCAACGAGATGGACCTGGCCAAGGAACTGAGCGTGAGCAAGACCCCCGTCCGCGAAGCCCTTCGAGAGCTGGAAAAGGAGGGGCTGGTGGAAAACGTCCCGGGGCGGGGATCCGCCGTTTCCACCATCACGTTCCAGGACATCCGGGAAATCTTCGAGATCCGCGAGATTCTGGAGTGCGGCGCGGCCAAGCGGGCGGCCCTTCTCTGCGACAAGGAAGAGGTGCGGGCCAAGAAGCGGGAACTGGAACAGTCCGCCTCCCAAAAGCAGGAAGGGCAGGCTTCCACCTGGGGATCCGACGAGGACATCCACCTCTATCTCATCGGCGTGCTCAACAACCAAAAGCTGACCCAGGCGTACCTTCGCCTTCTGGACCACATCATCCGAATCCGCAACCAGTTCGGCAACCGTTTCACCCAGGTGCGCCGCCAGGAAATCCGCGCCGAGCACCTGGAGATCCTGGACGCCCTCCTGGAAGGCGACCCGGAGCGGGCCGAATCCGCCGTGCAGGCCCATCTGCGCAACGCCGCGGCGTTTCTCATGGGACTCATCTTGCCCACGAAAGGATAGAGCTCGTCATGGCACATGTGATCAGGCACGTGGAAAGGTTTTCCGAAGATGCATTGGCTCCTTTTCGAACCCTGGGTTCGGCCACCGTTTACGAGGCGTCGGGCAGGCGGGGCTCCGTCCATCCGTCCATCAAGCCCCTTCGGACCGGCATGCGCCTGCTGGGCCCGGCCCTCACCGTCCTGTGTCGGCCCGGGGACAATCTCATGCTCCACAAGGCCCTGGAGATCGCCCAGCCGGGCGATGTGATCGTGGCCGCCACGGGCGGCTACCCGGACGCCGGCTATTTCGGGGATCTCATGGCCACGTCCGCCGTGGCCCGGGGAATCGGAGGGCTTGCCATCGACGGCTGCGTGCGCGACAGCGCCTCCATCGCCGAGATGGGATTTTCCGTTTTCTGCCGGGGGACGTGCATCCGCGGCACCACCAAGGGGGTGCTGGGCCTGGTGAACCACCCGGTACTCTTCGGAGAAGTGGTGGTGCATCCGGGGGACCTGATCCTGGGAGACGACGACGGCATCGTGGTGGTGGAGCGTGCACGAGTGGCCCACGTTCTGGAGGCTTCTCTCAAGCGGGTCGCCAAGGAAGAGGAGAAGGCGGAAGTGCTTCGGAGCGGGGTTTCCAGCGTTTCCTACAACAAACTGGACGCGGTCTTTGAGCGTTTGGGGCTGGTCGAGGAATGATCATGAAGGTGAAGCGGGAAGAATTGCTGAAGGCGGTCACGGGGATTTTGGAAGCCCTGGGCGCCGGGAGGGAGGAGGCCGCGCAGGCGGCCGAGGTGCTCGTGGAAGCGGACATGCGCGGGATTTCCACCCACGGGTGCGTTTACGTGCCGCTCATCGCCAATCGCGTGAAGGCCGGGGTCCTGGATCTGCCCACACGGCTTCAGGTGCTCAAGGACGAGGACGCGGTGGTGCACCTGGACGGCGGAAACGGGCTGGGGGCCGTGGCCGCATCGGCCGCCATGGGCCGGTGCATCGAAAAGGCCCGGACCTACGGCGTGGGTTTCGCCTTGGTTCGTAACACCAACCACATCGGCTTCCTGGCCTACTACTCCCGCATGGCGGCGGAAAACGGCATGTTCGGGCTGTGCATGAGCAACGCCGCCGCATCCCTGGCTCCCTGGGGGGGAGCGGAGCCTCTGCTCGGCACCAACCCCATCTCCATGGCGGTGCCGACCCAGGGAGCGGTTCCCATCGTGCTGGACATGTCCTCCAGTCTGGTGGCCCGGGGAAAGATCCGGCAGGCCCTGCGGCGCGGGGAATCCATCCCGCCCGGCTGGGCGCTGGACGCGGAAGGCCGGCCCACCACCGATCCGGAGAAGGCCCTGGAAGGGTCCCTGGTGCCCATCGGCGGGCCCAAGGGCTACGGTCTGGCCTTCTTCGTGGATGTTCTCGCCGGTATCCTTTCGGGATCCCAATACGGGCCTTTCCTCAAGACCTTCCACAAGCCCCTGGGGCCCACCGGGGTGGGGGCGGCCTTCCTGGCCGTGGATATTCGCCGCTTCATGCCGCTGGAAACCTTCCGGTCCCTGGTGGGAGGCTTTGCGGACACGATCCGAAACTCCAGGAAGGCGGCCGGAGTGGAGCGCATCTATCTCCCGGGCGAGATCGAAGCGGAAAGGGCCGCCCGTTGTGGGGAGGACGGGATCCCCGTGGATGACGCGACGGTGGAGAACCTCAATCGACTTTTGGAAGAGCTGCAACTGGCGTTTCGCATCGAAGGGGACGGGACATGCAAAAGATCCTGAGAGTCAATACGCGGACCGGGGCGCTGGAGTGGGAACCCTGCGGCGGGGATGCGGCCCGCCTGGGGGGGCGCGCGCTGATCGCCCACGCGCTGTTGAGCGAGGTGCCGCCCACCTGTGAACCTTTGGGCCGTCGAAACAAGCTCATCGTGGCTTCGGGCCTCTTGGGAGACACCCGGGTGACCACGGCGGGCCGGATCTCCCTGGGCGCCAAGAGCCCGCTCACCCAGGGCGTGAAGGAAGCCAACGTGGGCGGCACGGCCGGTCAGGCACTGGGGCGCTTGGGGATCCGGGCCGTGATCCTGGAGGATGCCCCCGCCTCTTTTGTCCCGCGCGTGCTCTTCGTGGACGCCCACGGCGCGCGGCTGATGGACATGCCGGAACTCCGGCGTGCCTCCGTGTCCGATACCTGCCGCTTCCTGCGCCATCGGTTCGGGGAGAGGGTGGGCGTTCTCTGTATCGGCCCGGCGGGCGAGATGGGCATGCGCGCCGCGGGGATCGCCACCGTGGACCACACGGGGGTGCAGGTTCGTTACGCCGCCCGGGGGGGCCTGGGGGCGGTCATGGGCTCCAAGGGAATCAAGGCCATGGTCTTCGACCCGCAGGACGCCCCCGCCCCGCAGTTCCACGACGCCAAGGCCTTGAGCGAGGCGGGCAAGGAGCTGGCGCGTCTCCTTTTGGAGGATCCCAAGACGGAAAACCGCCACAACTTCGGCACGCCCGCGGTGCTGGCCCTGTGTAACGAGCTGGGCATACTTCCCACGCGCAACTTCCGGTCGGGCAACTTCGAGGGGGCCCTCAAGATCTCGGGCGAGGCCATCGCGTCGCTCATCGACAAGCGGGGCGGAGATGCCCGAAAGGGAACGCCTTGCGTCAAGGGCTGCGTCATTCAGTGTTCCAACGTGTTTGCGGACGCGGCCGGAAAGGCCATCGTGGCCTCCATTCAATATGAAAACATCGCCCTTCTGGGATCCAACTGCGGCATCGACGACATCGACGCCATCGCGGAACTCAACCGCCTCTGTAACGAGGTGGGCCTGGACGCCATCGAAACGGGAGCGGCCATCGGCGTGGCCATGGAGGCCGGCGTGTTGGACTTCGGGGATGCCGAGGCGGCCAAGGCGCTGCTCCACGAGGTCCGTCGGGGGACGCCCCTGGGGCGGATCATCGGGAACGGGGCGGCGATCACAGGGGCCGTTTTCAACGTGCGGCGCGTCCCCGTGGTCAAGGGACAGGCCATTCCGGCTTATGACCCCCGGTCTTTGAAGGGTATCGGCGTCACCTACGCCACGTCGCCCATGGGGGCGGACCACACGGCGGGCAACGCCCTGGAGACGGCCGGGACCGTCGATCCGCGCGGTACCGAGGGGCAGGCCGAGGTGTCCCGGCGCCTGCAGCTGAGGGCCGCCGTCCTGGACAGCCTGGGGGTGTGCCTCTTTATCCGGCCGGCCTTCGTGAAGAGGCCCGGGCTCATCGCCGACCTGTTGAACGCGCGTTACGGATGGGGATGGACCTACCGGGACGTGCGGGCCTTTGCGGCCGCGTGTCTGGCCAATGAGAGGACGTTCAACGAGCGGGCGGGGGTGGTGGAGCCGGGCGACCTTCCCGAATTCATGCGGGATGAGCCGCTGCCGCCCCACAACACCGTCTTCGATCTTCCCGTGGAGGATCTGGAAAGAACCTGGAAGGCGGATCCTCCGGACGACGTTTTCTGAAAGGAGCGGGTATGTGCGGATCCTTTGAAGGACGGGTGGCGATCATTACGGGCGGCGCACGGGGCCTGGGGGCGGCCATCGCACAGGCGTTCGTGGAGGCGGGGGCCGTGGCGGTCCTGCTGGACGTGGACGGTGACGAGGCGGAACGCCGGGCTTCTCTTCTGGACGCATCCGGGCAGCGGGCGTTCGGCTTTCAGACGGACGTGACCGACGAGGCCGGGGTTCGGGAGGTGGTGGATGCCGTGGTGTCCCGACACGGCCGCGTGGACATCCTGGTCAATTGCGCCGGGGTCCTGCGCCACAAGCCCATCGAGCAGAAGACCGTGGAGGAATTCGAGTGGGTGGTGCGGGTCAACCTGACGGGCACCTTCATCGCCTGTAAGGCGGTGGTCCCCCACATGAAGAGTCGCAGCTACGGCCGCATCGTCAACATCTCCTCTCTCGGAGGGCGCACCGGCCGGCCCGGAGTGGCCGTGGACTACGCGGCGGCCAAGGCGGGGGTCGTGGGACTCACCCAGACCCTGGCGCGGGAAGTGGGGCCGGCGGGCATCACGGTGAACGCCGTGGCGCCGGGACCCATCATGACCGAACTGACCAAGCAGGTCCCCCCCGAGGTGTTCGCCACGTGGAACGTGGGCCGGGCGGTCCACAAGGACGGCTACCCGGAAGACGTGGCCAACGCGGTCCTCTTTCTGGCCTCGGAAGGGGCGGGCTGGATCACGGGGGTCACCCTGGACATCAACGGAGGCATCTACATGCGCTGAGGCGCCATTGGGATTGGAAGGACACGAGCAGATCAGGGAGGAACCAATGTCCGGAGTCAAGGTGATTCACATCAAGGACGTGGAAGGGGAACGCAGGGATCCGCCGCGCACCTCGTGGATTCTCGTTTCCGAAAAGACCGTGGGAGCCAAGAACCTGGCCATGGGGGTCAACGAGACCCATCCGGGCGGAATGGTTCCCGAGCACAAGCACGACACCGAGGAGGAGGTGATGTTCTTTCTGGAGGGCCGGGGGGTCTTCGTGACCGAAGACGAGGAGATCCCTCTGGAGCCGGGCGTGTGCATCTACAACCCTCCCGGAAAGGCCCACAAGATCGTCAATACGGGCGATGTGAACCTGAAGTTCGTGTGGATCTATTCCCCGCAACTGCCCAGCCACCGCCTGTCCTGAAAGCGGTAAAGGAGGCCAAGTCATGTCCAAATGGAAGCTCCCGCCGGAAGGCGGACACATGGACAAGCCCACCGGGATCTACTTCCAGACCATGACCAAAAGGGAAGTGGAGGAGCGTCTGCAGAAAAACGACATCCTCATCGTCCCTGTGGGATCCACCGAGAATCACGGATCGGCCGGTCCCTTCGGCGAAGACACCTTCGTGGTGACCCGGCTGGCCGAAGAGGTGGCCAAGGCCACGGGCTGTACGGTGGCCGAACCGCTCCACTACGGGTCCCATCCGTTCCACCACCTGGGCCAGCCCGGCACGGTGGTCATCCCGGACGACGTGTTTTCCGACTACATCCGGGCCATGATCGCCGGGTTCTGGAACACGGGATTCCGCAAGCAGATCTGGATCAGCCTGCACGGTCAGGAATACATCATCCCATCGGCGCTCCAGGAATTCGGAAAGCGCTACCAGGTTCCGTGCATGCTCTTCTTCGTGGATGTCCCCCGGGTGATGGGCCAGACGCTCATGGACAAGGCCCACGGCGGTCCCTACGAGGAGCCCTTCCAGCACGCCTGCGAAGCCGAACAGTCCATCTCCATGGCCCTCTTTCCCGAGCTGTGCCGCCCCGAATGGGCCGAAGACACCCAGATCCGTGGCTACCTGCCGCCGGGGCACATCGACCGGGGCGGGGACATCTACGGCTATCCCATCCCGGGTCACTGCCACGTGGGAGCCGGCGGCATCGAATGCGTCATGTTCCCGGAAGGCGTTCTGGGCAAGCCCAGCAAGGCGGATCCGGCCAAGGCGGTCCCGTCCATCGAAAAGTTCCTGGACTACATGGTCCAGCTCCACAACGACATCCTGGAGCGCTTCCCGGCGGGCAAGCTGCCTCCGGTGGAACAGATGAGCCAGCGGGATCCCAAGCTGCTGGAGGACATCCTCAAAGGGCCCACCAAGGGCGGCAAACACCTGTACGTCCTCGGCTTTCCTCCGTGATGGGGAGGCGTGCGGTCGGGCGGTCCTTTTCCCGGCGGATCCCCGGCCCTCCCGAAAAGGTCAACGGGTTCTGTGGGGGCGGGCTTTAGGCCCGCCCGCGCATCCCCCGTGGGCGGAGCCAGGTCGCTTCCCCATGTAAGAATTTCGGCAAACGATTCAAAGGATTTTCCTTGGCGCGCTTTGCGATCGAGAAGGATGAAACCATGAAGGCCATCATCAAAGCCACGGAACAGGCCGGCTCCCTTCAGGTGGCGGACGTCCCCAGGCCTCAACCGGGCCCGCGCGACGTGCTCGTCCGCATGAAGGCAGCCGGCATCTGCTATTCGGACGTCTCCATTCTCACCAACCGCTACATCGGGCGAAAACCCGTACCCATCCCGCTCATCATGGGCCACGAGGGCGCCGGGATCGTGGAGGAGGCGGGCGCCGAGGTGCAGGGACTCCAGCCCGGCACCCCGGTGGCTTTCGAAGTCCTTTCCGGGTGCGGCAAGTGCGAGCAGTGCCGGATCGGCTTCAAGAACATGTGCGAGGACTGGGAGCACATGGGCATCACGTGCCACGGCACCTTCGCCGAGTACGCGGTGGTTCCGGCCGACCTGGTCCACCCCATGCCGGAGGGCATGGAATTTGTCGAGGCCGCCTTTCTGGAGCCCCTGAGTCTCACCGTGCGCACCCTGGAGTACGTTCGGCCGCTTCCGGGCGAAACGGTGGCCATCCTGGGCCCCGGCGCTCTGGGCATGCTGCACCTGCAGGCGTTTCTCTCCGCCGGTGCCTCCATGGTGGCCGTGGTGGGCCTGGAACAGGATAGGAAGCGCTTTGAACTGGCCCGGTCCCTGGGGGCCCACTGCATCGTCAATCTGAGCGAGCAGGATCCGGTGCAGGCCATTCGGGAGGCCACGGGAGGCCGCGGTGTGGACATCGTGGTGGAAACGGCCAATTCGCCCAATGCCACGCGCCTCGCCTTCGACCTGGCGGCCGCCCGGGGCCGGGTGATCCTCTTCGGGCTGTACCCCGAGGCCACCTTCAGCCCGGTGACCATGCTGCGCAAGGGACTGACGGTGCACGGGGATGTGGCGATCCTGCCCAAGCATTTCCTGCGCGCCATGAACTGGATCGCCACGGGCAAGGTGGACGTGAAGAAGCTCATCACGCGGCGCTTCCGCCTGGAGGAAGCCCAAGAGGCCTTCGACTCGCTGCGGGAAGGGGAGACCGTGAAGGTTGTCTTCGACATCTAGCGGCCTCCCTTTGTTTTGGGGGTGAACGGAAACGTGAACGTGCGGGAGGAAAAACCATGAAGAGGATGCGTGCTTTTCAAGGCTTGTTCTGGGTTCTGGTTCTGATCTGCGCGGTGGTCGTGGTGCCGGCGACGGCCAGTGCCGACAAGGTGACCATCAAGCTGGGGCATTCGGACCCCGACGATCCTTGCGTGTCCAAGAAGGGGGCGGCCGCCCGCGTCTTCAAGGACATCGTGGAGGCGGAAACCGGCGGAACGGTGGAAGTGCAGGTCTTTCCCGCCAACCAGCTGGGCGGCGAGCGGGAGATGATCGAATCCACCAAGCTGGGAACCATCCAGATGTGCATCGTCTCGGGGGCCATCGCGGGCTACTTCCGCCCGGCCATGGTGCTGGACATCCCCTATCTTTTTAATTCTCCCGCCGTGGCGTGGAAGGTCCTGGACGGCCCGTTCGGCAAGGAGCTCTCCGAGGCGCTCCTGAAGGAGACGGGGCTTCGCAACCTGGCTTACGCGGAAACGGGATTCCGCCACTTCACCAACTCCAAGCGGCCCGTCCGCAGCCCGGCCGATCTGAAGGGCCTGAAGATCCGCGTCATGGAAACCCCGCTCTACATCACCATGGTGAAGGCCCTGGGCGCCGCCCCCACCCCCATCGCGTGGCCGGAAGTCTACAGCGCCCTGCAGCAGAAGGTGGTGGACGGCCAGGAAAACCCGGTGGGGACCATCCTGAACGCCAAGTTCGCCGAGGTGCAGAAGTACCTGACCCTGGACGGCCATTCCTACGGGACCGACTTCATCCTGATCAACGACAAGTTCTACAGCCAGAAGCTCACGGACGAACAGCGCCGGGTGATCCGCCAGGCGGCCATCGTGGCCGGCAACGTGGGCCGGTCCATCCAGCAGCTCAACTCGGCCATGGGTCTTTCCAAGCTGAAGGAACAGGGCATGGAAATCTACTCGCCCACGGCTGAAGAGAGGGCCCAGTTCAAGGCGGCCTGCCAGGGGCCCGTCATCGAGTGGCTCAAGACGGAAATCGATCCTTCCTGGATCGAAAAGGCCCTGGCCGCGGTGGCGGAGGCCGAAAAGCAGGTGCAGTGATCTACCGGGAGCTTGCCCGCGAAGGGCTCTCCGGCCTGAGAAGCCCGGAAGATCCTTTTCTTCGTAGCCGCGGGGCTTCAGCCCCGCGGGAAAAGGCTCTCGCAGTCCCCCGACGTGACGGGCAATGCCCGAGGTCCGTCCGACGTCCGGGGCTCTTCCGCAGCCCTGAAGGGCTGCGCTACGGAAAAGAGGCTGTCCGTGGTGTTTCCGGACAAGCTCCCAGGAAGCCCGGACGTGGCGGCGGGTCCGGAACCGCCGCCCCCCCCTTGCCCAGAGGACACCCATGAAAGCCCTTCTTGTACCCGTCTCCTCCAAACTCCGGTCGTGGACCCGCCCCGTGGTCTTCGTTCTGAGCGGCGTCATGTTCCTGGTGGTTCTGGCCCAGGTGATCTTTCGCTACGTTCTGGAACACCCCCTGCCGTGGTCCGAGGAGCTGGCCCGCTATCTCATGATCTGGACGGCCTGCCTGGCCGCCGCCGATGCCTATGCCAAGGGGGCGCACGTGGGGGTCACCCTGGTGACGGGCGCCGTGAAGCCGGAGATCCGCCGGTGGATGTTCCTGGGGGTGCATCTTTCCGTGGCGGTGCTCATGGGGGTCGTCTGCTTTCAGGGGACCAAGCTGGCGTTGCTTCTGGGCGACCAGCGTTCCCCGGCCATGGGCCTATCCATAAGCTGGGCCTATCTGGCGGTGCCCGTGGGAGCGGCCGTGACCGTGCTGCACGCGCTCCGCTTGTTCTTCGAGCAACTGCACAGCTCCGACGCCGTGTGCGGCCTGGGTGAGTGAAGAGGACCAAGGGAGGTTTTCATGACGTGGGCATTGACTGTGGCTTTCTTGGCGACCCTGGCCCTGGGAATCCCGGTGGCCTTCTGCCTGGCCTTAAGCAGCCTGGTTTTCCTTCTCCTTAGCGGAGACATCCCGCTCCACCTCATTCCCCAGCGCATGTTCACCGGCATGGATTCCTTTCCGCTCATGGCCGTTCCCTTCTTCATCCTGGCCGGCGAGCTGATGAACAGCGCGGGCATCACCCAAAAGATCGTGCGGTTCTCCACGGCCCTGGTGGGCCACATCCGGGGCGGGCTGGCCCACGTGAACATCGTGGCCAGCATGTTCTTCGCCGGCATTTCCGGTTCGGCGGTGGCGGACACGGCCGCCTTGGGATCCATCCTCATCCCGGCCATGGAAAAGGACGGGTACAGCAAGACGTTTTCGGCCGCCGTCACGGCCTCTTCGTCGGTAATCGGGCCGATCATCCCGCCCAGCATTCCCGTGGTCATCTACGCCCTGGTGGGTTCCGTCTCCGTGGGCGGACTCTTTCTGGCGGGCGTGGTGCCGGGCGTGCTCATCGGCGTGGGGCTCATGGTCGTCGCCTACGTTCTTGCCAAGAAACACGGCTACGGAACCAAGCAACCAAGGGTTTCCTTCGGGGAGTTTGTCCAGGCCCTGTGGGGTGCCATCATCCCGCTGCTCATGCCGCTCATCATCCTGGGGGGCATCCTGAGCGGCGTCTTCACGCCCACGGAAGCGGCGTCGGTGGCCGTGGCCTACGCGGTGGTGGTGGGCCTGCTGGTGCTCCGCACCCTGAAGCTATCCGACCTTCCCGGCATTTTCTACCGTTCCATGCTCACCACGTCCACGATCCTCATGGTCATGGCTTGCGCCAACATTTTTTCCTGGATTCTCGGCACCGAGATGATCCCCCAGAAGGTGGCCAAGGTCATCACGTCCCTATCCGAGAATCCCTACGTGCTGCTGCTTCTCATCAACCTTCTGCTCTTCGTGGTGGGCTGTTTCCTGGAGGGCCTGGCCGCCATCATCATCATGGTCCCCATCCTGCTCCCCATCGCCCAGCACGCGGGCATCGATCCCATCCATTTCGGCATCGTGGTGGTCATGAACCTGATGATCGGCCTCATCACTCCGCCGCTGGGCCTGTGCCTGTTCGTTTGTTGCTCGGTGAGCAAGGTGGATCTGGTGGAACTGGTGCGGGCCAACATGCCCTTCCTTCTCGTGGAGCTGGCCACCCTCTTCTTTGTAGCCTACGTCCCCCGGGCGGTGCTTTTCCTCCCCCGCCTCTTCGGCTATTAGGGGGAGGGAACGCCCGTCGGGGACAAGAGACCCTGGTGGGTACCCTCACGATGAGTTTTTGGGAGAACCCATGAATGCGGGTTTTCAAGCGGCGCAGGCTGTAGGGGCGAATGATCATTCGCCCCTACAGCGGTCTCCTGCACCAAGGTGGACATCCTTCGCCGGGGAGCTCCGGCTTGCCGTGTTTCGCGGCAGGACCGGAATCTTACAGGGAATCCCATGGATTGTTGTGGTGGCGGCGCGGCCCGGAGGGATTCATGACCGTCTGCCCTGAACCGGTTTCCTTTCGCCACAAGATCGGAGACGTCCTTCTCCTCAGCCTCCTTTTCCTTCTGGGGTTCCTGGCCCGGTTCGTCTTCGTCCCCCTGATGCCCCTCTTGGAAGGGGAACTCCACATGGGGCATGCCCAGGCCGGTTCGCTCTTCCTCTGGATGGCCGTGGGATTCGTCTCCGGCCAGATCTTTTCGGGTTTTCTCTCCTCGCGCATCCACCATCGGGGCACCCTCATCCTGTCCGGTCTCCTGGTCGGGGGCGTGCTGGTTTTCACTCCCTGGGCCCATTCCCCGGCGCTCCTGAAGCTTCTTCTGGCGGCGTTGGGATTGGCTGCCGGGATGCACCTGCCGTCCGCCGTGGCCACCCTGGCCGCCTCCGTTTCCCGCCAGGACTGGGGAAAGGCCATGGGGCTCCATCAGACGGCGCCCAGTCTCGGCATGGTGCTGGGACCGCTCCTGGTGGAAGGGGCTCTGGGCTGGATGTCGTGGCGGGCCCTGGTGGTGACGCTCGGTGTCCTTTCGGCGGGGGCCGGGATCCTCTACGCCTGGAAGGGCGGAAGCGGCGCCTTTCCCGGAAGGCGCCCCGATCTTGGTTCGCTTGGGGACGTTCTGCGGCTTCCGGGGTTTTGGATCATTGTGGTCTTGTTCGGAGCGGGCATCGGCGCGGCCGTCGGCGTCTACAGCATGCTGCCGCTCTTTCTGGTGCACGAAAAGGGCTGGGCCCCGGGGCCGGCCAACATCCTTCTGGGCCTGTCGCGGCTGCCGGGCCTGGTGTTGACCTTCCTGGGGGGGTGGCTGGCGGACCGGTTGGGTATCCGGATCACCATGGGAAGCGCCCTCATCCTGTCGGGCCTGGCCCTCGTCGGGATGATCCCGGCGCAGGGACGCCTCCTGGTGCTTCTCGTCTTCCTGCAGCCGGCGCTCATCACCCTCTTTTTCGCCCCGGCCTTCGCGGCCCTGTCCCAGGCGGTCCCGCCCGCCCGGAGAAGCATCGCCACGTCCTTCGGCCCCCCGCTGGCCTTCGTCATCGGAGGCGGCCTCTTTCCCTTCCTCATCGGACGCTTCGGCGACCTGGGCGCCTTCTCCACCGGCCTTCTGGGCGCCGGGGCCTACGTGGCGGCCGTATCAGCCCTTCTGCCCCTGCTGAAATTCCACCCGTCTGCCGACGCGGAAGGCTGCTGAACCTTCCCCTTTCCCTCAAACCGGGCGGTATCTTCTTCGGGTGTCCCTGACACCGCGTGATGAGCGGGCGGGGATCAACCCCGCCCCTACCCAGGAGTCCATGCCTTTTTGTAGGGGCGGGCTTTACGCCCGCCCTTCAGGACCTTCCATGACAAGGAATCGTCCAATTGGGGAGGAGATCCGGTGATTGGCGATCGGCATGGCGAAAAGCGGGAAGGGGGTGTATGGTAGGCCGTCGGGACGGGCCGAACGGCGGGTCGGCTGGAGCTTTTTTCACGGAAGGGGATCTTACGGTGAAACCTCTTGTGCCACGCGCTGCGATGTCTTCCGGGTTGCCGCTCATGCTGGCCGCGGCCTTCTTCTTCACCCTGGGAACCCTTGCCATCAAGCTGCTGGGGCCGCGATTCCGTGTGTGGGACATCGCGTTCTTCCGATTTTCCGGAGGATTGGTGCTCCTGGTGCTTCTCTTTTTCCGGCACACCAATCCCTTTCGCGGGAGCAACCGGCGCCTGCTTCTCATCCGCGGCTGCACGGGCTCGTGCGCCTTTCTGTGTCTGGTGGCCGCCCTTCAGCTGCTACCCATTTCCACGGCCATGGTGATCTTCTATGCCTTTCCGGCCTTCGCCGCCCTCTTTTCCTACGTCCTTTACCGGGAGGAGGTGTCCCCTCTCGGCGCACTGTGCATCGCCGGAGTGCTGGCGGGCATCGCGCTGCTTTTCGACTTCCGCTGGGACGGGGCCGCCCAGGGAAAGGCTCTGGCCGTCTGCGCCAGCGCCCTGGCGGGCCTCACCGTGGCCTTCATCAAGAAGCTTCGGGCCACCAACGGATCGGCCACCATCTACCTCTACCTGTGCGCCATGGGCCTCGTGGTGGTTTTCCCCGGATTCGTCTCCCATCCCATCCTTCCCTCTTCCGGGATCGAATGGGGCCTCTGTGCCGGTCTGGTGGCGGCCACCCTGGCGGGCCAGCTCCTCATGAACCAGGGCTTCGCCTATTGCCGAAGCTGGGAGGGCGGGGTCTTCATGAGCAGCGAGGTGGTACTCACCGTGGCGGCCGGCATCCTCGTCTTCGGAGATCCGGTCTCCTTCCGGTTCTGGATCGGGTCCCTGCTGGTTTTGGGGGGCGCCGTGGCCCTCAACCTGGAAAGGGCTTTGCCCGCGCGCACCGCTCCCGCCGCCCGTTCCTGACGGCCGCGACGGTCGGCCCTGCCTTGCGTCCCTTTCTGCGAGACCTCAACCATTCGTCAGAGCGGGGGTTCGTCTCCGGCCTGAAGAGGCGAACGGCATTTCCGGACAGGGCTCCTGAGAGGATGTCCGACAATGGCCCAAATTGGGCGATCTTTTCATGGGGTTTTCCTATCACCAAGGATGAGCGGGCGGGGATAAACCCCGCCCCTACCCAACAGATGAAGGCCTCTTGCAGGGGCGGGCTTTGCGCCCGCCCTCGAAGACCGCACCAGGAACAAGAATCGTCCAATGTGGGAAGTGCTGATTTGCGCCTTTCAACGGCCCTCCGTCCGCCGCGCGAAATCGGGGTCCCGGATGGACGGTGCATTTTGGACTCCCGCTGACGCGGGAGCGACGGTTTATGGGGTTCTCGGACAGGGCTCCTGAGAGGCTATCCGAGAACGCCGCGGACGACCTCTTCCCTCGTAGCGCAGCCCTTTAGGGCTGCGGAGGGATCCCCGACCGTCGGACAGTCCATCGCGTATTTCTTGTCACCTCATGGGGTTGCGATGGCCCTTTCCGCGGGGCTGAAGCCCCGCGGCTACGAGGAGAAGGGGGGCCCGGCCTTCTGAGCCGGAAACACATTCTCGGACAGGCTCCTACCGGGTGATCCCGATCCAAAGGGCCAGGAGGGCCAGGGACGCCAGGGTGACCGGCACCCCGTAGCGGGCGTGTTCCCGGAAGGAAAGGGACACGCCGTGGGCGCCCGCCTCCTCGATGACGATCAGGTTGGCGATGCTTCCGATGGTGACCAGGTTGCCCGCGTAGGTGCTGGAGGCGGCGAGAACGTACCAGAGAAGGTGGTTTCCTGCGGGAAGGAACTTGGAAAGCAGCATGACGGCCGGCACGTTGCTCGTCACGTTGGAAAGCACGACGGAGACTCCGGCCAGCACGTAGGGGTTGGTCACGTGCAGGCCCCCGCCGCCCAGGGCGGCCATGATCCGGTAGGGAAGGCCCGCCTTTTCCACGGCCGCCACCAGAATGAAGAGGCTGCAAAAGAGCGTGATGAGGTGCCAATCAACCAGACCCAGGATGGAGCGGGTCTTCATGCGGCGGCTGCACAGGAGGCAGGCGGCCACCGCCAGGGCCGCCATGTGCCGCGGGACGGGGGTGAAAAAGAGGACCAGGAGCACCCCCGTGTAGAAGAGCGCTTTGCGGCTTTGGTGGGCGTCCAGCGACGGCCACGTGCCGTGGGCTTCCTCCAGGGAGGGGCCCGCCCAGGGGGGACAATTTCTTGACAGCACCCGGATGATCCCGTAGGCCGCCCCCAGGGAGGCCAGCGCCGGCGGCAGGTTCCACAGGAAGAAGTCCCGGAAGTCCAGATTTCCCACCTGACCGATCAGCATGTTCTGCGGGTTGCCGATGATGGTGGCCGCCGAGCCGATGTTGCTGGAAACCGCGAGGGCCACCAGGTAGGGCACCGGATGGAGGGACCGTCGCGCCAAAGTGACGGTGAGTACGGGCGTGAAGGCCAGGCAGACGATGTCGTTGGCCAAGACGGCCGAAAGCCCGGCGCTGGTGAGCATGAGCAGCAGGAGGAAGCGCCCCGGGCGGTCCAGTTGGCGGGCCACCTTGAGGGCCACCCAGGTGTAGAAGCCCGCCAGCCGGAACTGGGCGGAAACCACCATGAGGGCGTAGAGGAGCAGGATGGTGGGAAGGTCGATGGCGTTCACGGCTTCGTGGGTGCTCACCGCCCCCAGGGAAACCATGGCGATGGCGCCCAGAAGGGCGATGCCCGTGCGGTCCAGGGCCAGACCGGGAATGCGTCCCAGGGCCACCCCCGCATAGGTCACGAGAAAGATCAGCACAATGGTCGTGTTCATGGCCGCCCCGCACCTCCCGTGGTTTCTCCGATGGAAACGGGCGGTCCATACACCAAAACGTGGGGCAGGGAAACTGCTTTTTCAAAGGGCGGCTTCCGCCGCCGGCCCATCGTCTTCCGTTCGCCTTCCTTTGCGGTTTTCCTCTCCTTAGCCTCTTTTCCCGGGCGCGGGCCATCGGCCCGCACCAGGAGCGGGCGAGACGCCCGCGCTCCCGGGAAAAAGACCGTTCTCGGACAAGCTCCCAGGCGCGTTCTGGGTTTGGCATCCGAATTGCTAACCAGTGGAGACACCTGGCAAGGCACGCCGTTTGGGTTGGAAGTGGAACCGGAGCTGTGAACCGCAAGGAGAGAGGGCGCGCATTGGAACCCACCCTGGATGGGCTGCTGACACGCAGGAACAACAAACACGGGCCATGGAGTTGCGGGCCGCCCCGTCGGTATCCGTCGTAGCCGTGGTCCCCGGACCGCGGCTTTTTCGTCTCCGGGGACGACGGCCGTGCACCGGCGGCGGCACCGGGCACCGTGGCCAACACGAGGAGAGAGACCATGAAAGGCAACGGTGCAGGTTCCCTGATGGACCATGTGGAACAGGTGCGCGACGGCCGCCGGCGCTTCGAAAACGCCTACCAGGCCGTCGCCCGGATGATCCTGGACGACGGGGCGGGGATCGAGAAGGTGGTGGTCAACGGCAAGACCACCTACGACTTCAAGGTGTTTCGCCAGGGCCCCAAGCCCGTGGTGGGCATGTTCGACGAGATCAACAGCTTCGTCTCCTTCGTCAAGGACGCCGCGGAGGGAGGCTCGTCCCGGGAGATGGCCTTCGTGCTGGTGGGCGAGCCGGGAAACGGCAAGACCTTCTTCGTGGAGACCCTCTGCTCCCTCTACCGCCAGTTCATCGCCCGCCCCGAGAACCGCCGCTACACCTTCCACTTCACGGGCCTGGATCGCCTGGCGGGCTACGGCCGCATCACCACCATCCCGTCCCAGACCTTCGAAGACCCCATGGTCCTGGCCATGAATCTGTTGGAATCGCGCCGGGAGACGGAGTCCTTCCTCCAGAGCACGGCGGGCTTTTCCGACGAGCAGCTGGAGGCCCTCTTCGCCGACTACCGCCCCCTGGGGGCCTGCAGCGAATACATCTGGAACGACATCCGTCAAGCCTGTGACGGCGACCTGGAGCGGATGCTCTCCTTCGTGCGGGTGGTGCCCGTGCCCTTGAGTGAGAGCCTGGGCACCATCACGGGAAAATACTCGGCCAAGGACAAGATCACCTCTTCCGCCGTGGACCTTCTGGGCGAAGAGTCCATCCAGAGGCTTCTTCACATCGCCGATGCCAACAACCCGTACCGGTTCGACCTGCGCCGGGGCGCCCTGGCCCGGGTGGCCGGCGGCGGCATCCACTTCAGCGACGAGATCTTCAAGAACAAGAAGGATCTGGTCCAGGTCTATCTGGGCGTCATCCAGAACCGCAACATCGAAATCGACGGATTCCGCTGGCCCCTGGACACCCTCATCATCGCCACCAGCAACAATTCGGAATTCAACCGCTTTCTCGCCGAACGGGAGGAAGCCCCCATCGTGGACCGCTGCCGCATCTGCTACGTGGCCCACAACACCGACTACAAGCTCCAGCAGAAGCTCACCGCCTACGCCATCGGAAGCGAGACCAAGACGACCCTCACCAAGGAGCGGCTCCACCAGGATCCCAACCTGAATTACGCCGCCTCTGTCATGGCCGTGCTTTCGCGCCTGCCCCGCTCGGAAAAGCTCACCCCCGTGGAGACCATGAAGCTGGCGGCGGGCGAGGTGGCCGGGGAAAAGAGCGTCAAAACCCTGGCGGAGCTCATCGACCAGCTCAACCACGAACCGGACATCACCAAGCGGTTCGGCCAGAAGGGGCTGGGCCAGCGCAACCTGGGCCGGGCCCTGCAGCTGGCCATGGAGACGTCGGAGACCAACGAGGGCCAGTGCATCTTCGCCTACGACATCTTCAAGGCCTTCGAGCGGGTGATCCTGGACTACGTGTCGGAGGCGTCCGACCGGGCCAAGTACCTGGACGACTTGAAGATCGCCAAGGGCCTCTACCGGGAGCGGATCACCACGGAGATGTTCAATGCCTACATGGACGAGCCTCAGGCCATCCGAAAAGACGTGATGAACTACGTGAACATGATCATCGGGATCGACGCGGATACGGTGGGGCCGGACCGCATGTGGAAGTACCGGGATCCCCAGACCGGGGAGCTCAAGGCCATCAAGATCGACGAAAAGTACGTGCGCAGCGTGGAGGAGCGCCTGGGGCTCAAGACCCGGGAGCAGCAGGAGTCGTTCCGGACCACCATCCGCAAGATCTACGGCCAGAAGATGTCGGTGGATCCCGACTACGACTTCATGGACAACCTGGAGCTGGTCAAGGCGGTGACGGACGTGCGGCTGAAATCGGACATCGCCGGCGCGGGGAGCCTCATCGGAGCGTTGGCCAACCGCACCAACGAGGAGAACCAGAAACTCTACGACCGCATGATCCACACCATGCTGCACAAGCTGGGCTATTGCACCACCTGCGCCCAGAAGACCATCGAATACTTCTGCACCCAGGACGACGAGAGCTGACATGGACCGTTACGATGACTGGACCCTATTGCAGATGGGCCGTCCTCCCGGCGTCACCCACGTCCAGGGGCTTTGTTCCGTGGAGGATCTCCTGGAGCGGGATCGGCAGCGGGAAAAGGACGGCTTTCCCCGCAAGATTCGCATCGGGCGCCTGGTCAAGCCCAGCCGGGGCGGCAAGGAGCGGGTCATTCTGGTGCCCACCACGGTGGAGGAAAAGTTCATCCACGACACGCGCCCGCCCCAGGACGAAGAGGGCGGAGCCGGCGGCGGGGCCGGGGACGGACAGGTAGGCGACGTGGTGGGCGAGGAGCCCATCCACGGGTCGGAAGGATCCGGCCAGGGCGGCGCGGGCCAGGGGGAAGGGGCCGAGCACGAGATCGAGGCCAACGCCTACGACCTGGGAAGGATCCTGAGCGAGCAGTTCGAGCTGCCCAACCTGCGGAACAAGGGAAACAAGAGGACCCTGCGTCGGATCGCCTTCGAGCTCACCGACAGACATCGCCGCGCCGGACAGATCCTGGACAAGAAGGCCACGCTGCGCCGCCTGGTGGCCACCAACATCGCCCTGGGCCGCATCGGGCCGGAGGCGGAAATCGACCCGGCGGAGCTTCTCATGGGCCCGGACGACAAGGTCTATCGGATCCTGTCGCGGGAACCGTCCCTGGAGGCCCAGGCCCTGGTCTTTTTCGTCCGCGACTATTCGGGGTCCATGAGCGGGCGGCCCACGGAAGTGGTGGTGGGCCAGCACGTGCTCATCTACAGCTGGCTCGTCTATCAGTACGAACGGCGCGTGGAAACCCGCTTCATCCTCCACGACACCGAGGCCAGGGAAGTGCCCGACTTCTACACCTACTACAACTCCACCATCGCCGGCGGAACCAAGGTGGCGTCCGCCTACCGGCTGGTGAACGAGATCGTGGAGCGCGACAACCTGGCCCGGGACTACAACATCTACATCTTCCACGGCACCGACGGTGACGACTGGGATTCGGACGGCAGCCAGACCCTGCCGGAACTGGACAAGATGCTCACCTACGCCAACCGGGTGGGCGTCACCGTGGCCCACGGCCACGGCGGCAACGGCTACCGGTCCCGCGTGGAGGAATACATCGGCCGGGCGAAGCTGGCGGAACGTCATCCCGACCGGTTCCGCCTGGACACCATCGAAGAGAGCGCGGGCGAAGAGCGCCTGGTGGAAGGCATCCGCCGGCTGCTCTCCTGAGGCGGCGGGGCCGTCGCCGCGGAGGCACGAATCATGGAACTCATCGATCAACACACCAAAGCCATCATGGAAGGGTGCAAGGAAAGGGCCTGGGACGCGGGGCTCCGGTTCGCCCCCGAAACCCTGGAATACATCGTCACCAACCGGGACCTGCTGGAACTCACCCCCAAGCACATGATCCCCACCCTCTACGACTACTGGGTCCACGACGTGGAGGTGCACCGGGAAAAGGGCCGCTACGAACTCTATCCCAACAACCCCTACGAGACCGTGATCAACACCCGACCGGCCATCTCGTTCTACAACGACAACAACCCCGACTGGCTCAACGTGATGATCTTCTACCACGTGCTGGCCCACATCGACTTCTTCCAGAACAACCTGCACTTTGAGAACACGTGGGGAGAGGACTTCGCCGGGAAGGCCCTTTCCGACAAGCGGGCCATCGCCATGCTCCGCTCCGAAAAGGGCCGGTGGGTGGACTACGTCATCGAGTTCAGCCGCGGGATCGACAACCTGGTGGCCTACCACCGGGAGCTTTCGGGAAACGGAGGGGAGCGCCGCCCCAAGCCCACGCGGCTCGATTTCTACTTCGACCACTTCCTGCAGCAGGTGCAGAAGGTCCCCGTCCACGACTACCTGCGGGAAATCGACCGCTACAACGCGTGTCGAAAGCAATACGGGGATCTGGCCGATTCCTTCTTCTTCGCCGAGGTGTCGGCCCGCCATCCCGAATTCGATTCCCTCTACGAAAGGCACCTGCAGCGCGACGCCGCCCGGCCTGCGGATCTCCTGGAGTACCTGCAGCACCGTTCGCCGTTCCTGCAGCGGGAAGAAAACCGTTGGATGAAGACGGTCATGGAGATCGTCCGGAGCACGTCCCTGTTCTTCCAGCCCCAGATCCGCACCAAGATCATGAACGAGGGCTGGGCCAGCTACTGGCACGAAAAGCTCTTCCTGGCCGACGACCGCATTTCGGGCCACGAAGTGGGATTCGCCCGCATTCACGCCCTGGTCACCTCCATGCCGCGGATGGGCCTCAACCCCTACGCGCTGGGCATGCGGCTCCTGAGCTACGTGGAGGAACTGGCGGACAAGGGCAAATTGTCCCTCGACTATCAGCAGATCACCGGTGCCCGGGAGCGGGAACGCTACGACGCCCGAACGGGGCGGGGGCGGGAGACCCTTTTTGACGTTCGGCGGCATTTCAACGACTTTCTCTTTCTCAACACCTTCATCGATCAGGACTTCGTGGACCGGCACAAGCTCTTCGTAGCGGGCCGGCGCCTCAATCCCCACAAGGGCGTGTGGGAGTACTTCGTCCAGAGCCGGCGGGCCGAGGACTACAAGAAGATGCTCCTGGAGTCCCTCTACCACCCGCCGGTGGTGGAGGTGGACGAATCGCTTATGGAGGACGGGTGCCTCTACCTGCGGCACCGGTTCGAGGGCAAGCCCCTGGTGCGGGAGTTCATCGGCAACACCATGCTGGGCATCTCCTTTCTGTGGGGCGGACCGGTGAAACTGGAGACCACCGAATGGGTGCGGGACCGTTCCGAATCCCCTTCTCCCTACGCCACGCCGCCGCAGGAGCAGACGGAACCGACGGCCCGCCGGGTGCTCTACACCATGGAAGACCGGAAGCTCACCAGGGCCGTCCTGTGACCGAGGAAGAACCATGAACAAGAGTGCACACAGCCTGAATCGGCTTTTCGACAGAATCCGGGAGCGGGAGTCATGTCGTCCCCTGCCCTTCCGGGAATTCCTGGAGCTGGCGGCCCGGCGGCCCGAGAGGATCTTCCGCAACGTCCATCAACGTTTCCACGACATGGTCATGAGCTACGTGGGCGAAGGGGTGGACGAATACCCGGACGACCCGGAGTCCATCCACTTCGTCTATTACGACTGCAGCCGGCTCTTCGTGGAAGGGACGGATCATCCGTTCTTTGCCGACCGTCTCTTCGCCAATCGCTTCATCAACCTGGTGTCCACCTTCCGCCGCGGAGCTCAGCAAAACCGGATCTACATCTTCGAAGGACCGCACGGGTGCGGCAAGAGCACCTTTCTTAACAACCTGCTCCTGAAGTTTGAGCAGTACACCGCCACCGACGAGGGGGCGTGCTACGAGACCCTGTGGCGGATCGACAAGCGGGAGCTGGGGGCCGGGGCCGACCGGGAGGCCCATTACCTGCTCAGCCAGCTGCGGAGCCTGGTGGAGGGATCCCCCGCGGCCCGACCCGGTGCCGCCGACGGATCGGCCGTGCCCTTCACGGGCAAGGACACCCTGGAGGTGCCCTGCCCGAGCCATGACAATCCGCTGCTGCTCATCCCCAAAGCCTACCGGCGGGAGGTGCTGGAGGAGATCATCGAGGAAGGCGCTTTCAAGACGCGCCTTTTCGGAGAAAAACAATACGATTGGGTCTTCCGGGACCAGCCCTGCACCATCTGCCAGTCCCTCTACCAGAGTCTCCTGGAGATCCTGGGGACGCCCGAAAAGGTCTTCTCCATGATCTTCGCCCGGCGCTACCGGTTCAACCGGCGGCTGGGCCAGGGCATCAGCGTCTACAACCCCGGAGACGAACCCACCCGGGACCGGGTGCTCACCAACCCCCAGATCCAGCAGCAGCTCAACGCCCTGCTCCGAGACAGCAACCGCGTGCGCTATCTCTATTCGCGCTACGCCAGCACCAACAACGGCGTGTATGCGCTCATGGACGTGAAGGCCCACAACCGGGACCGGTTCGCCGACCTCCACGGGATCATCAGCGAAGGGGTGCACAAGGTGGAGGACATCGAAGAAAATGTCCACTCCCTCTTCCTGGCCCTCATGAACCCGGAAGACCAGGTGAACATCGCCGAAGAGCGTTCCTTCGCGGATCGCATCACCTACATCAAGATCCCCTACATCCTGGACTACAACACCGAGGTGAAGATCTACAAAAACATCTTCGGGGAGGGCATCGAGCGTTCCTTTCTTCCCCGGGTGCTGCCGAGTTTCGCCAAGGTCATCATCTCCACGCGCCTGCAGCCCCAGTCGGAAGCCATGCGGGAATGGATTCCGAGGCCGGAAAAGTACCACGCCTACTGCGACCGGAACCTGCACCTGCTCAAGATGGAGATCTACACGGGGCAGATCCCGCCCTGGCTGGACGAAACGGACCGGAAAAACTTCACGGCCAAGCGACGCCTTCGTATCATCGGTGAGTCGGAAACGGAAGGCGATCGGGGGATCACCGGCCGGGATTCCCAGAACATCTTCATCGACTTCTTTTCGGCCCACGCCCGTCCGGATCGGCTCATCACCATGGACATGGTCTACAACTTCTTCCGCAAGGTCCAGAACGGCTCGGGAGGGTACATCTCGCCGGACTTCTTGGACAGCCTGGTTCGTCTCTACGACTACACGGTGCTGGAGGAGGTGAAGGAGTCCCTCTACGACTACAACGAAGAACGAATCGCCCGGGAGATCCAAAATTATCTGTTCGCGGTCAACTTCGAGCCGGGAAGCACGGTGCGCTGCGTCTATACCGGGGAGATGGTGGAGGTTTCCGAGGCCTTCTTCGAGTCGGTGGAACGGCGGTTGCTGGGAGGGCGGGCGTCCCTGTCGGAGCGCCGCGCCTTCCGTAGCCATGTGCAGCACCGCTACACGTCCCGGACCCTCGCCCACGAGATCCGGCTGGAAGGGAAGCCCGTCGAAGAGACGGAACTCTACCGGGATCTCCACGAGCGCTACGTGCACAACCTGAAGGAAAACGCCCTGGATCCCTTCCTGGGAAACGACAACTTCCGGGGGGCGGTGAAGGACTTCGAGACGGACGCCTTCCGCACCTACGACGCCCGCCTGCGCCACGACGTGACGCACCTGATCGGAAATTTGACGAAGCGCTACGGCTACACGGTGCAGGGCGCCAAGGAAGTGACGCTCTACGTGCTGGACAAAAACCTGGCGGAATCGTTCCGTTCCTGACCCCTGCCCGAAAGGAACGGTTCTTTCGCTCTGGTCTTCCGATCTCCGCGCGGTGAGCGGGCGGGGATAAACCCCGCCCCTACTCCACAGGTCCGTCTGCGTTCGTAGGGGCGGGCTTTACGCCCGCCCGCCGGAACCTCGAGGCGGGGGAGATTCGTTCCATTCAGGATCTGCGTCAATGGATGGCGGGCAATCGGTCGGCAAAATCCGGATCGGTGAGCAGTCGGCGGGCGAACTTGATGTACTTGGACACGATGGACCGGACGGCCAGCTGCAGGGCATAGGGGCGCATGGGCTTTTCCAGCAGATGGGTGATGTCGGCTTCCACGCACGCGTTCACCACCTCGTCGCTGGCGTTTCCCGTGATAATGACGGCATCCTGGGGAGCCATGGGAAAACGGGCCCGGACCCGGTCGAGGAAGTCGAAGGCCGTGCAGGATCCCAGGTAGACGTCCAGGATGAAGACGGCCACCCCGGGCGGCTGCTCCAGGCAGTAGGCCGCGGCCGCTTCCGGATCGTCGAAGGCCAGCACATCCCCCCAGATGTAGAAGCTTTCCAGCACCTCCTGCAGGAAGGCCAAGACATCCCGATCATCGTCCACCACGATCACGTTGAGCCCGGTGGGCATGGCCTGCCTCCCTCTCTTTCCGCTTAACGGTTAGGGTAAGATCGCCATTCCGTTCACTCCATCGGCGTCCCTTCGCGGTTCCCTGTCACATGCCCCTTATCACGGAGAACCCCGCGAAAACGAAGAAGGAAACGCGCCCTTGAAAATCAGGCCCCTGTAGGGGCGAAGGATCCTTCGCCCCTACCTTCTTCGTGCGTGAGGTAACAGGAAGACGTTCCCCATGGCATTTCCCGGCGCCTGGGACGGAAGATCCATCGTCGGACAAGTTCTCGGCACCATGGCCGACCTTCTTGGCTTTATGGGGATGAGGCTCCGGCAGGGAAAGCCGCTCCCGGTTCGCTACTTCTCTTCCACAGGGAATTGGGCCCTGTGCCACTCGTGCCAACCGCCTTTGAGGGCATAGACCTTCTGGAATCCCAACTCCATCAGTTGCCGTGCCACACTGGCACTGGTCGCTTCGTTGGGTCACGCGCAATAGAGGACGATGGTCTTGGCCTTGTCGTATTTTCCGGCCCAGGAAGCCACGTCGCCCGGGTCCCCCCGGACGGCTCCCTGGATCTTGAATTCGCTGGAAGTCCAGTCCCTGCCGGCCCGAACGTCCACGACGATCAGGTCGGAGGATCCCAACATCCCTTTCAGTTCTTCCTTGGTCATCCTGGGCGCATCGGCGGCCCGCACTTGGGGCACAAGGGCGGCCGCGAAGAACGCGAGCGAAATTACCAGGATGAAGGACCAAAGGACTTTGCGTCTCATACCGTTCCTCCCGTCCGTTGATTGAAGGGCCCCTGCCGGAGCGTTCACGGGGAAGCGGAGGAAACCCGATTCCTTCCGCGCCCTGATCTAATGTAACCACGAACCGCCAGGACGGCGAGAAGGGCGGGTGCGGTTGCCGCCGCCGCGACCTTCCAGGGCGAGGGATCCAAGGCGACCAGAGCGAGGCTCGAAGCGGCGTAGCCTGCGGCGGCCGCGGCGCAGAGGTGCCGGGACGGGCCCCCGCCTCCGGTTTCCCTTCCCAGGACCCGATAGACCGCCAGGTGGAGGATCCCGTAATGGAACAGCCAAAGCACCCATCCGGCCCTGATGAGGACTTCCAGGTTGGGGGATCCCGCCACACCGGATGCCAGCAGGCCCAGGACCCATGCCGCGGGGAGTCCCGCCGAGATGCGGTCCCGGGCCGCTTCCGAAAGGGGGCCCTTCGGCAGAAGTCCCCTTCGGCTCATGCGCTGAAGGGTCCCGGAAGCGCTGGCCAGGAGGGCGTTCACCACGGCGATGGATCCGGAGATGATCACCAGGCCCATGATCTTCCGCCCGGGCGGGCCTGCGATGCGGCGCGCCGCCAGAAGATGGGGAAGGGTGGATTCGGCCAGCCTGGAGGCCGGAACGACCGCGGCGGCCGCCCAGGTCCAAGCCATGAGAACGGCGGCACCGGCCGCCAGGGCGAGGAGCATGGCCCGGGTCCTCCCAAGGCGGTTCGCCGCCCCGGCTTCCAGGGCCAGTTCGAAGCCCGCCAGGGCCGTGAGGGCTAGAAGGCCGGTGCGGACGCCCGCCGACGGCCTCGTTCTGGCCGTCTCGCCCGGGGGAGGAGCGTCGGGAAGAAGAAAGGCCCAGGCCGCCAGCACCACCAATCCCGCCAGGGCGATTGCCACGGCGCCGACCTGGATGCGCTCGGCCGGATCCCGGCGCCACATCCTCAGGAGCCCGAGACAGGCGGGGATCCCGGCGGCAAAGGCGAAGTTGGGAAAGGCATAATAAAAGATCTCGTTGAAGGCGAACCCGGCGGCGGCGCACACCCCCGCGGCCAGTCCCGCCGCGAGTGTCCATCGGGCGGCGAGAAGCACGCCGGCCCAGGTCCCGCCCAGCCCCGCTTCCAGCACCTCTTCCGGGGAGACCGTCCGTCCGAGGGCGGCGCCGGCCCGACCCAAATTCCAGGCCGTGAAGCCGTGAAGGATTGCAGCGGCAGCCAGTGCCGCGGCGAAAGCGGGGCCGACCCGGCCCGCCCCGTTTCCCGCCAGGACCAGGGTTTCGGGGCATACCATGAATCCGGCCGCCATGGCGGCCCACGTCAGCAGATGCTTCATGGATCGTCCCCGTCATGGGCCGTTGCGGCGGATCGCCTCAGCAAAGCTTTAAAGCAGGCTCTCAGCACCATGGAACAACGCCTGTCCTGTCCCCGAATTGGACGATTCTTCCCCATCGCAGGGCTCCGGCGGGCGGGCGTAAAGCCCGCCCTTACGAAGGCAGATGGACCTGTTGAGTAGGGGCGGGGTTTATCCCCGCCCGCTAATGGTAAGTTTCGCGCATGAAGAAGGCGCAGGCAAGCACCACCAGGGAGGACAAAAAGAGGCAGGAAAGAAGGGCCGTGTAGGCTTCCAGGGGATACCCGAAGGTCTTCGCGCCGCCGGCATAACGGTCCAGGATCCATCCCAGCAACGGCATGGCCACGGCGCCGCCCAGAAAGGGAAAGAGGTTGAGGGAGCCCAGG
>JACIYN010000022.1 GCA_014359885.1 Desulfacinum sp. | reverse complement strand
GATTTCCTGAGGGAAGTGAATCTCGGAAACCGCCTCTTCCTGGGGGACCGGGTGGCCGTGGTGGGCGGCGGCAACGTGGCCATGGACTGCGTGCGAACGGCCCTTCGGACCGGATCGAAGAAGCCTTTCATCGTCTACCGGCGAAGCCTGGAGGAGATGCCCGCCAACGAGGAGGAGATCGAGGAGTGCCACGAAGAGGGCATCGAGATCCACACGCTGGTGAACCCGGTTCGGATCCTGGGGGAAAACGGGAAGGTGAAGGCCATCGAGTGCGTCCGCATGGAGCTGGGGGAACCCGACGCCAGCGGGCGGCGCCGCCCCGTGCCCGTGGAAGGGTCCAACTTCATCCTGGAAGTGGACGCGGTGATCCCGGCCATCGGGCAGGAATCGGACTGGGCGTGCCTCACCCCGGAATGCGCCTGCAGCCTGAGCGACTGGCGGACCCTCCAGGTGGATCCGGTGACGCTTCAGTCGGACGATCCGGACATCTTCGCGGGAGGCGATGCGGTGACGGGCCCGGCCACGGTGATCGAGGCCATCGCGGCCGGAAAGGAAGCGGCCGTTTCCATCCACCGTTTCATCCAAGGCGAGGACCTCCGGGAAGGCCGGGAGAGGACCTGGGAGCCGGTCCGAGACGTCCCCACGGAGGGCTATGACCGGATCCCGCGGGAGCGCATGCCCCGGCTTTCGCCCCAAGAGCGGCAAGGGAACTTCAACGAGGTGCAGCTGGGCTTCACGGAAGAGCAGGTGCGCCGCGAGGCGACGCGGTGTCTCGACTGCGGGATCTGCTCCGAGTGCTACCGGTGCGTGGACGCGTGTCTGGCCGATGCGGTGGTCCACGAGGATGCGCCCAGGGAACGGGAGCTGGAGGTGGGGGCGATTGTTCTCGCTCCGGGCTTCCAGCCCTTCGATCCGGCCGTCTACGACACCTACGCCTACACCCGCCTTCCCAACGTCCTGACGGCCATGGAGTTCGAGCGGCTCCTTTCGGCCTCGGGACCCACCATGGGCCACGTGGTGCGCCCGTCCGACGAGAAGGAACCGAAAAAGATCGCCTGGCTCCAGTGCGTGGGCTCGCGGGACATCCACCACTGCGACCATGCGTATTGTTCCGGGGTGTGCTGCATGTACGCCATCAAGGAGGCGGTGATCGCCAAGGAGCATGCGGGAAAGGAGCTGGAGGCGGCGATCTTTTTCATGGACATGCGCACCCACGGAAAGGACTTCGAGCGCTACTACAACCGGGCGAAGGAGGAGCACGGGGTGCGGTTCATCCGCTCGCGGGTGCACAGCATCGAGGAGGTGCCCGGAACGGGCGGGGATCTGGAGATCCACTACGTGGACGAGGAGGGTCGGATCACCTCGGAGGTGTTCGACCTGGTGGTGCTCTCGGTGGGGCTGGAGACGCCCGAGGAGGCCAAAAAGCTGGCCGAGCGGCTGGACGTGCGGTTGAACGATCATCTGTTTGCCGAGCATTCGTCCTTTGAGCCGGTGGCCGGTTCCCGGCCCGGGATCTATGTGTGCGGCGCCTTCCAGGGCCCCAAGGACATCCCCCAGTCCGTCATGGAGGCTTCCGCCGCCGCGGCCGCCGCCGGAGCCGCCCTGGCGCCGGCGCGCCACAGCCGGACCCGTGTGCCCCCAAAGCCCGCCGAAAGGGACGTGTCCCGGGAATCCCCCCGCATCGGGGTTTTCGTCTGCCACTGCGGCATCAACATCGGCGGCGTGGTGGACGTAACCCGGGTGGCGGATTATGCGCGAAGCCTTCCCCACGTGGTCCACGTGGAAGACAACCTCTTCACCTGCTCCCAGGACACCCAGGTGCGCATGACCCAGGTGATCCATGAAAAGAGACTCAATCGGATCGTGGTGGCCGCCTGCTCTCCCAGGACGCACGAGGCCCTCTTCCAGGAGACCCTGGCCCAGGCGGGTCTCAACAAGTACCTGCTGGAGATGGCCAACATCCGCAACCTGGATTCCTGGGTGCACGGAGAGGAAAAGGAGGAAGCCACCCGCAAGGCCCAGGACATGGTGCGCATGGCGGTGGCCAAGGCGACCCTCCTCACGCCGCTTCAGGACACCGCCTTTCCCGTGGTTCCGGCGGCCCTCGTGGTCGGAGCCGGCGTGGCGGGCATGACGGCCGCCCTCAACCTGGCGACCCACGGCTACCCGGTGCACCTGGTGGAGAAGAATGCGGATCCGGGGGGAACGGCCCTCAGGCTTTACAAGACGTGGCGCGGGGAGCCCGTTTCGGATTTCGTGGACCGGCTGAAAAAAGAGGTGCTCGACAACCCGAAGATTCAACTGCACCTCAACGCCGCCGTGACCGAGGCCCAAGGCTTCGTGGGGAACTTCCGCACGACGATCCGGGAAAACGGAGCCATCCGAACCCTCGATCACGGGGTCCTCCTCATCGCCACGGGGGCGCGGGAGCACAAACCCGCAGAATACCTCTATGGCGAAGATCCCGCCGTCGTCACCAACCTGGAACTGGACGAACGGCTGAGAAGGGACGAGGAGACGCTCCGGAGCCTTTCCACGGCGACCTTCATCCAGTGCGTGGGATCCCGGGACGAAGACCACCCCTACTGTTCCAGGGTCTGCTGCAGTCACACGATCCGAAACGCCCTGGAACTGAAGGCCCTAAACCCGGAGATGCGTATCTTTGTGATCTACCGGGACATGAGGACCTTCGGCCTTCAGGAAGAGGCCTATCAGGAGGCCCGCCGGGCCGGCGTGCTCTTTTTCCGCTACGACCCGGACCACAAGCCGCGGGTAAACCGCCGGGACGGGGCTTTGACCGTCCAGGTGCGCGATCCGATCCTCGGACGCATGGTGGAATGGCAAACGGATTTGTTGTGCCTGGCCGCCGGCGCCGCGGCGGGAGACAACCGGGACCTGGCCCGCATCTACAAGCTCCCACTGGACAAAGACGGCTGGTTCCAGGAAGCGCACCAGAAGCTGCGACCCGTCGATTTTTCGACGGAAGGGATCTTCCTGTGCGGCATGGCCCACTATCCCAAGGCCCTGGAAGAGAGCGTGGCCCAAGCCCTGGCCGCTTCCGCCAAGGCCTTGGGCGTCCTCACCCGGGATACGGTCACCGTGGGAGGCATCATCAGTCGGATCGATCCGGAACGGTGCACGGGCTGCGGCCTCTGTCTGGAGATTTGTCCCTTCGGAGCCATCCAACGGGACGACACCACGGAGACCGCCCGCGTCAATCCGGCCCTGTGCAAGGGTTGCGGCGCCTGCGCCGCCGCCTGCCCCGCGGAAGCCCCCGCGGTGCAGGGATTCACACACCGGCAGATGGTCGCCCAGATCAAGGCCGCCCTGGCCGCCTGAACGGCGACCGGCACCCCGACGGCGACCCACATGGAGAAAGGGCATGAAAGAGAAAGCTTTTCGGCCGAAAATCCTGGCTTTTTTGTGCAACTGGTGCGCCTACGGGGCCGCGGATCTGGCGGGGGTGAGCCGATTGAGATACCCGGCCCACATCCGCCCCCTGCGCGTCCTATGCTCGGCCTCGGTCTCTCCGCACCATCTGCTTCGGGCCTTCCAGAGCGGCGCGGACGGCATCCTGGTGGGAGGCTGACACCTGGGCGACTGCCATTACCGGTTCGGTAATCACATCACCCTGAAGAGGATCCGGTTTCTGCAGGATCTGCTGGCCTTTGTGGGATTGGAAGGGAGGCTGCGGCTGGAGTGGATCTCTTCGGCCGAGGCGCAGAAATTCGCCAAGGTGGTTTGGGACTTCACCGAACAGATCCGGGCCATGGGCCCCAGTCCCATCACGGTGAGAAGAAGGCTCATGGAGGAGGCGCAAAGGGTTCCGCCGGCGCCCCAGACCGCGGACCGCGTGCTGGAAGCCGAAAGCGGAGCCCGGGTGCGTCCTGAAACCACTCTCCTTTGGCAAGGCACGGGAGGTTGCGATGCGTAAGACCATTCAACAATGGCTGGAAGAAGGCATCGTGGACCTCTTTCTGGGATACCGAGCCGTGGAAGGTCATCCCATCCCCTGGGTCTTCCGCAAGGACGCCCTGCATGAGCTGGAGGCGTTCCGGGAAGGTCCTTACCGCTACCCCCTGGAAAAGCTCGCCGTGGAGATCCTTCGGGAAGACCCCCGCATCCGGCTGGGCCTGCTGGCGCGTTCATGCACGGAGAGGGCCGTGACCGTCCTTCAGGCCTTGCACGCCTTGGACCGGGAACGGCTGGTTCTCTTGCAGGAACCCTGCTGCCCTTCGCCCCTCCATGAAGGGGTGGTGTGCTCGTCCCTCGCCGGCCCCGAAAACGGGTCGCAAAAACGCCGAGACGGCATCCCGCGCGGGCGTCCCCTGGAGGAACTGGAAACCTGGGAAGCCGATGAGCGCTTTTCCCGCTGGATGCATGAATTGGAAAAGTGCCTCAAGTGCTACGGCTGCCGGGATGTGTGCCCCGTTTGCTTCTGCAGTCAATGCACTCTGCAGGACCCGGAATTGTTGGAGACGGGAAGCCTGCCTGCGGAAGCCCCGCTCTTTCATCTGGTGCGAGCGGTGCACATGGCGGGCCGTTGTGTCGATTGCGGGCTGTGCGAGGAGGCCTGCCCCGTGGACATCCCCCTTCGGTCCTTGTACCGGAAGGTGGGCACCCTGGTTTGCGACCTGTACGGGTATGTGCCGGGCCGTGAGCCGGTTCCCCTCCTCTGGGGCCCGCTGGGGGAGGGCGAGCTGGAGCGTCTGGTTGCGGGCGAACGATCCCGGGAGATGGTCTAGAGGACCGGGCATGGAGGAAACCCATGGATTACAGGCTTGTTCCATCCGTTTGTCCCTACTGCGGCACCGGATGCGGGATTCTTTACAAGGTCCTGAACGGCAGGATCACGGGCGTTCTGCCCCTGAAGAGCCATCCGGTCAATGAGGGGAAACTGTGCATCAAGGGCTGGAACGCCCATGCCTACGTGCACCATCCCCTTCGGCTCAAAGCGCCCCTCCTGAAGACCGAAGGGCGGTTCCACAAGGTGAGTTGGGAGCGCGCCATCCGAACCACGGCGGAAAGACTTGGGGACATCCGGGAAAAGCACGGACCGGACGCCATCGGAGTGCTCGTGTCGGCCAAGATCACCAACGAGGAAAACTTCCTGGCCCAGAAATTCGCCCGGACCGCGCTGGGGACCAACAACATCGACCATTGCGCCAGGCTTTGACATTCCTCCACGGTGGTAGGTCTTGCCGCCGCATTCGGAAGTGGAGCCATGACCAATTCCATCGCCGAAATGGAAGAGAGCGCGTGCCTTTTGGTGATCGGATCCAACACCACGGAATGCCACCCGCTCATCGCCACGCGGGTTTTGCGGGCCCGGGAAAAGGGGGCGGCCCTGGTGGTGGCCGACCCCCGAAGGATCCATCTGGGCCTTTATGCCGACGTGGCGGTCCAACACCGGCTGGGCACGGACATCGCCCTGCTGAACGGCATGATGTATCACATCCTGGCGAACAACTGGCACGATGCAGCCTACATCCGGGCGAGGACCGAAGGTTTCCAGGAGTTTTCCGAATCGGTTCTCGCCTACACTCCGGAGCGGGTGGAGGCCCTGACGGGAGTCCCCGCCGGAGTGGTCCAAGAGATGGCCCGGCTCTACGCCAAAAACAAACCGGCTTCCATCCTCTACGCCATGGGGATCACCCAGCACACCACCGGCGTGGACAATGTGAAGGCGGTCTGCAACCTGGCGCTTCTCTGCGGCAACGTGGGCGTGCGCGGCGGCGGCGTCAATCCCCTGCGGGGCCAGAACAACGTGCAGGGCGCCTGCGACATGGGGGGACTTCCCAACGTCCTGCCGGGCTATCAGCCGGTAACCGACGCCGAGGTGCGGGACCGCTTCGCCGAGGCCTGGGGCGTTCCCATCCCGCCCCAGCCCGGTCTCACCATCACCGAAATGGCCCAGGCCATGATGGACGGAAAATTGAAAGCCCTTTACGTGATCGGCGAAAACCCGCGCCTGAGCGACCCCGACTGGAACCACCTGCGCCATGCCATGAAAAAACTGGACTTCCTGGTGGTCCAGGACATCTTCCTTTCTGAGACGGCCCAGGTGGCCGACGTGGTGCTGGCGGCGGCTTCCTGCGCGGAAAAGGACGGCACCTTCACCAATTCCGAACGCCGCTGCCTTCGGATCCGACAGGCCGTGGAGCCCGTGGGGGAAAGCCTGCCGGATTGGCGCATCTTCTGCCTTCTCTCCCAGGCCATGGGCGTCCCCATGGACTACAACGGTCCCCATGAGATCATGGACGAGATCGCCTCGCTCGCCCCCAAGCTCTACGGCGGCATCCGCTACGATCGGCTGGGGATCGACGGCATCCAGTGGCCTTGTCCCGCACCGGATCACCCCGGCACGCCGTTTCTCCACAAGGACCGCTTCTCTCGGGGCTTGGGGAAATTCCATGCCGTGGAGCACCGGGATCCGGCTGAATTGCCGTCCGCGGAGACCCCGTTTCAGCTCACCACGGGGCGGATGTTCGCCCACTACCACACGGGAACCATGACACGTATCTCCCAACGCCTGGACGCGGAGCAAAGGGAGGGCTACGTGGAGATCCATCCGGAAGACGCTCGGGAACTGGGCATCCGGGAAGGGGAGCTCGTCCGGGTCTCCTCGCGGCGGGGGGAAATGGAAGCGCCGGCACGCCTCACGCGGCGCGTCCGCCGCGGAACGATCTTCGTTCCCATCCACTTTGGAGAGAGTCCCGCCAACATTCTGACCAGTGCGGAGGCCTTTGATCCGATGGCGAAGATCCCCGAGTTCAAGGTGAGTGCCGTGGCGGTGTCCAAGGCTTTGCAGTGAGGGGCGTCCACTCCGTCGAGCGGGCCGATAAGGCCCATTGGCCTTAAAGAGAACCGCGAATGGGCGCGAACGGACGGCAAGGACCGGGAACGGGGTGTGGGAGTGGCGGGCCGCGCGACGAGAAACGCGTTCAGTCCCAGCATTTTGGGGCAAACTCCCGGGAACGGTCGCCGCCAAAAGGTGCTTCTTCGGGCGAATCAAGCGATGGAAGTTTTTGGCAGCTGATTTTGAGGGCGTTTCGGGTCTCGGGCGTCACCCGGACCCGATGGTCCAGGCGTCGGCCCGCGATCCAACAGATCTTTTCGCGGTCGGTGACGATGGGCACAAGGGCCCTTTCGCTTTTGGGAACCTTGGCGTCCACAAGGAGGTCGTGCACCTTCTTGGTCCCCTCCATGCCCAAGGGTCGAAACCGGTCTCCGGGCCGGAAGGACCGAACTTGCAGGGGCCACGCCACGGCTTCGGCATCCATGTAGGCCGTCCAGGGTCCACATTCCCGGATCTTCCGTTCCCGGCCCGGACCGGGCGGCGGGAGATCTTCCGCCCGCGTCAGCCGGATCCGCCACGGCCCCCACATGTACTCCCCGGGCCCCTCCATCGGCACGGGTTCCCGGACTGAAACTTCTCCGGGAAAAGGCGCTTCTCCGGGGGAGGCCACCACCACGCGGTTTCCTTCAACGGCCACCCGAACCCCCTTGGGCAGCACCACCGCCCGGCCCGACTGGGAGTCCGTCACCAGGCGTTGGACGTTTTCCACGTGCTCCATGGAAAGGCCCCAGCTCAGGCCCACATGTTCCAGAGCCTTGCGAAGGATTCGACCGCGCACGGCGGGGTGTTCCCGGGCCACGATCCGCCGATCCAGCACCACCCTCCCTGCCGTTGCTTCCAGAACGCACCGGTCCCACAAGGATGCCAGAACGCACCGCCAATAGTCCGCATCCCGGGCGGCCAGTTCCGCATGGCGGCAGAGAATCGCCCGCACATCCGCCTGGAAGATCCTTTCCAATGCGGGAAGAACCTGCAACCGCAACCGATTGCGCCGGCAGATGGGTTCCCGATTGGTGGCATCCTCCCGGAAGCCCCGTCCCTTGTCTTCCAGGTAGGCCAGCACATCCCGGCGGGACGCCCAAAGGATCGGGCGCACCACCCCTTCCGGCGTCTTGGGCCTCATGGCGGCCAGGCCCTCCGGTCCCGTCCCTCGAAGGAGGCGAAGCAGCACCTCTTCGGCCTGATCATCCGCCGTGTGTCCCACGGCCAGCCGATGCGCCCCCAGCCGCTCCCTCTCGGCAAAGAGAAAGCGGCGGCGGCACTCCCGGGCGGCCATTTCCAGGGAAAGACCCCGCCCTTGCCTTTTCCTGTAGGCCTCCACATCCTCCCGGCCGGAGACGAAAAAGCACCCGGCGCACCGGGCTTCTTCGGCCACGAACCTTTCATCCGCATCCGCATCGGAACCCCGAAGCCCGTGATGGAAGTGCGCCACCACCAGCCGCTCGTATCCCAGAAGATGCCGGAGAGCCAGCAGGGCACAAAAAAGCGCCGTGGAGTCCGGTCCTCCCGAAACGGCCACAAGGATCGTTTCTCCGGGGAGGCACAGGCCATGGCGCTGGATGTGGGCGGCGGTTTCCTGTTCGAAGGGATGGAGACGGTCCATCAGGTGTTGAGATCCGGCGACGGCGAAGAAGGCAGGCCTTCCCTCGGCGATGCCGGAGGAGGCGGCTCCGTTCGGGCTTCCAGCAACGGGACGGCGTCCTTCCACTTCCTGCCGCGAACCAGGAGCTTCCCGTCCCGGTTGATCACCGTGTTGTCTTCCAGGATGACAAGCCCGTAGCGCTCGGCCACCTCGCTTTTGTACTGGTATTCCATGGAACGCTTGCGCAGCTTGTAGTTGAGGAACAAATAGACCAAAGCGAAGAAGGCCGCCAGACCCAGGATGGCCCCTCCCGCCATGAGAAGAAGCTGGATGGTCTGCTCGCCCACCCGGCCCGCAATGTCCAGGACCACGTCCAGGTTGTAGACCAGCCCGATACCTGCGGCCAGCACCACCAGAAGGCCCAGGTAGGGAAGCTTCTGCAGCCAGTTCACGGCGGCGGCGACCCGATGGGTTTTCCCGTAATCCTTTCCGACCGGCTCCTCCCCTTCGGATCCGTCCCCGTCTTCGGCCGCAGGCTCCCCGAAATAGCGGTTGAATCCCACCACGATGGTGCCGATGAGGAACGTCACGGCCACGGGAGCCAGAAAAGCCACCAGAAAGTAGACCTTCCACGGAAAGGGGATCTCCACCGGTCCGAAACGGTCGTAGCCCCGGGTTCCCAGCTGATAGATCCAGCAGCCCACAAAGATGGCCACTTCCAGCCAGGCCAGGAAGATCAGATACTTTCGGAAAAGTTCCTTGCGTTCCAAGTCATCGAAAAGCGCCGCGATGCCTCCGGGCGCCTTCCTGCCGTTCTTGTCGTTCGTGCCCATGGGTTTCTTCACTCGAACCTCGGATGCCTTGCTGGGAACTCACACCATTATGCGCACCTTATCAAAGGGGCGCAAACAGGGTCAACTTGGAATCCCCCAAAGCCCTTGGGCAAAAGGAGGCACCTGTGTTAAGAGGGCGCTGATGATCTGCCTGCCCAAGGAAACCGATTGACACAGGAGAATCGAGTATGAACGGAAGCGCCGTTTTCGAGACCCGTTTTCCCAATCTGACCCTGCGCTCCCGCGGCAAGGTGCGGGACATCTACGACCTGGGAGACTCCCTTCTCATCGTCGCGACAGACCGGATTTCGGCCTTCGACGTGGTGATGCCCACACCCATTCCCGACAAGGGAAAGATCCTCACCCAGGTGTCGGCCTTCTGGTTCGATTTCTTTAAGGATCTGGTCCCCAATCACATCCTCGAGACCGATGCCCGGCGTTTTCCGGAAGCGTGCCGCCCGTACGAAGGGCAATTGTCCGGACGGACCATGTGGGTGCGCAAGGCGGAACCTCTTCCGGTGGAATGCATCGTCCGCGGCTATCTGGTGGGATCGGGCTGGAAGGACTACCAGAAGACCGGAGCGGTGTGCGGCATCCGCCTCCCCGAAGGGCTTCAACTGGCCCAGCAGCTTCCGGAACCTATCTTCACGCCCTCCACCAAGGCTGAAAAGGGTGCCCACGACGAGAACATCAGCTTCGACCAGATGGCGCGTCTCATCGGAAAGGATCTGGCGGAACAGGTTCGGGATCTCACCCTCGCCATCTATCAAAAGGGCGCCGCCCACGCCCGTGAACGCGGCATCATCCTGGCCGATACCAAGCTGGAATTCGGCCTTCTGGACGGGAAACTCATCCTGATCGACGAAGTACTCACCCCCGATTCCAGCCGGTTCTGGCCCGCCGACCGCTACCAGGTGGGATCCAACCCGGAAAGCTTCGACAAGCAGTATCTGCGCGACTACCTGGTGGCCTCAGGCTGGAAGGACGGGCAACCGGCGCCGGAGCTGCCCGACGAGGTGGTGGCCAACACCCGGGCCCGGTACCTGGAGGCCCTGGAGCGGCTCACGGGGAAAGGGTTGGAGGATTAGAGGATTAAGGATTGAAGGGGTAAAGGGGTAATGGGGTAATGGGATAAAGGGATAAAGGGATAGAGAACGAAGAAATGGGGGAGTGGCGGTCATGGAACTGGAATGGAAGACGGTGCGGCTGGAGGACGTGGATTTCCAGGACACGGCCTTCGCCCTTCCCGGTTTCAAGGACGATGCCGCTCTCTTCCAATCGCTGAACACCGTGGGGCTCATCCACCCGCTGGTGGTTTGGGAAAGGGTATCCGGCCGATTCGTTCTGGTGGACGGTTTCCGGAGGATGGAGTGGTTGCGCCGAAGCGGTGTGGAGGAAACCCGGTTCTTGGTCTATCCGTCCCAGACCCCGGAAGCACGGATCCTCAAGGGGCGCCTGGAGGATAAGATCTTTCGGGGGAATCTCAACCTGGCCGAAAAGGTGCAAATCGCCGCCCGGTACGCACCCCTCGCTTCCCGGCAGGAGCTTCGCCGCAGGATTTTTCCTGCACTGGGTCTTTCATGGAAGGACGATGCGGTGTCGCGTTGGACCCAGGTGGGCCGATGGCCGGCCCACCACAGGGAGCTTCTCGCCCGGGAAGTGGTCTCGGAAAAGGCGGCCTATCTACTGGCCGCCTGGAGCGATCGGGACCGGGATGCCGCGTTGGCCCTTCTGGATGCCCTGCGATGCAGCGCCTCCATCCAGATGGAAATCCTGGAGCGGATCCGGGAGGTTGCCGTCCGTGACGGTTGCCCGCTCCACGAACTGTTGCGACGGGAAGAGCTCACGGCCGTGGCGGGTTCTCCCCAACTGAACCGTCGGGAAAAGACCGCCCGCGTCAGGGACTTGGTGGCCCGATGGCGCTACCCCAGGCTCTACCAAAAAACCCGAGCCCTCCGGGAACGAATCGAAGAGGCCCGCCTGCCCGAAACGGCCGTCCTGGCGCCTCCGCCCCACCTGGAAGGGGATCGGTGGGAGCTGCGCCTGAGTTTCACGGACCCGGAAGATCTGGAAACTCAACTTGCATGGGCCAAGGATTTCTGTCGCTCTCCGAGGATGCGGGCCGTCTGGGACGAATTCGAATTTTGGTTGGACAATTCTTCCCCATCGCGAGGTTCCGGCGGGCGGGTGCAAAGCCCGCCCCTATCGAAGGCAGATGAACCTGTTGAGTAGGGGCGGGGTTCATCCCCGCCCGCTGATTGCGCGGTGATCATGAAACCCGATGAAAAAACCGGGCCGTTCAGGACCCAGTTGGCCATCCGCACGGTCTTGGTGGAAAAGGCGGTCCGCCGAAGCCCCCTGGTGCAAAGGCTCCGGGAGCGGCTGCCCCACGCCCGTTTCCAGGAAGTGGATTCCGTCCCGCCGGCGTCCTCCCGGGTGCGGGGTCTTCTGGAGGTGGTGCACTTCAAGGGCCGGTTCTGGAGGCCATGCCCCGGAACCCGCGTCTATGATTGCTGCGGCTACCAGATCCTTCACTTCGGCACCCAGTGCACCATCGACTGTACCTATTGCATCCTTCAGGCCTACCTGGACCAGCCCAACCTGAGGCTTTTCGGGAACATCGACGATCTGCTCCGTGAGGTGGACGAGACACTGGCCCGGAGCCCCGACCGTCTCCACCGGGTGGGAACCGGGGAGTTCACCGACTCCCTGCTGCTGGACCCCTGGACGGGGCTATCCCGGGACCTGGTGCCCCTGTTCGCCCGGCACCCCAACGCCGTCCTGGAACTCAAGACCAAGACCGCCCACGTGGACCAGCTGAAAGACCTGCCCCACGGCGGCCACACCATCATCTCCTGGTCTCTGAACGCCGAGGAGGTGATCCGCCGGGAGGAACCCAAGGCCGCATCTCTGAAGGCGCGCCTGGAAGCCGCCCGAAAGTGCGCCCAGTGGGGCTACTACCTGGGATTCCACTTCGACCCCCTGATGGACACTCCGGGCCGGCGCGAAGGCTACCGGAAAACCCTGGACGCCCTCTTTAATGCCGTGGCCCCTTCCCGCGTGGTGTGGATCAGCCTGGGGGCCTTTCGCTTCATGCCGGAACTCAAGGCCATCATCGCCAAGAACCACCCGCGCACCCGCATCACCACCGGGGAATTCATCCGCGGGCTGGACGGAAAACTCCGCTACTTTCGAGACATCCGCCTGGAACTCTACGCCGAGATGGTGGAAGCCCTGCGGCGCTGGGACCCGGACTTGTGCGTCTATCTTTGCATGGAAGGGCCCTGGATCTGGCGGAAAGTCTTTGGCTTCGAACCCGCAGAGAGGGGAGGATTGCCCAGGATGTTGGACGACGCCGTGAGAACGCGGATGGGCATCATGGGAGGAGTGACGAGTGACGGGTGATGGGTAATGGGTGATGAGTGATGAGTGATGGACGAGGAGGAGAGAGGAAAGGGGCGCCATGAAATGGGGTGAGCGGGAAAAGGAGACGGTGCGGGCGTGGAGTGGCCATGTGACGGCTCCCGTCCATCTGACCGTGGAAAAGACGCTGGATGAAAGAAGCTCGGACCTGGTGGATTTCGCCCGGGAGCTGGCCCGCATGGTTCCCGGTCTAACGGTGGAGATCTCCGAGAGGGAGGTCCGGGACCTTCCGGCGATCCTGGTGGGTTCCGGGTGGATCTTTCACGGGATCCCCGCAGGAGCCGAATTGCGGCCCTTCCTGGAGATCCTGGCCCTCAGCGGACAGAAGACACCGCCGGCCGTTGACCCCGACCTGTTCTCCTTGCTGGACACATTGGAAAGCCCCAGGGAGCTGACCCTTTACGTTACTGCCCAGTGTCCCCACTGCGCCCACATGCTTTTCGACCTGGCTCCCCTGCCCTATGCATTCCCCCGCTTGATCGTTCGTGTGATCGATGCCTCCCTTTTTCCTGAAGAGGCCCGCCCTTTGGGGATTCGGGCCGTGCCGACCCTTCTGCATGGGGACGATTTCCGATGGACGGGACGCGTGAAGATCCGGGAAGTGCTGGAGGTGGTCTGCCGCCAAGACCGCGGAGAGCTGTCGGCCGCGGCCACCATCCGCCTCCTCAAGGAAGGGAAGGCCCAAGAGGTGGCCCGCCTCATGGCTCGATCCGAACACGCATGGAAGGACTTCCCCCGCGTCCTCACCCATCCGGAATGGTCGGTGCGACTGGGCGCCCTGGTGGTCCTGGAGGATCTGGCGGAAGCGCATCCGGACCTGGCCCGATCCTATCTTTCGCCCCTCTGGGAGCGCATGGAAACGGCTCCGGAATCGGTTCAGGGGGACATTCTCTACGCCGTCGGGCTGGCGGGCGACCGATCCTGGATAGGGGTCTTGGAACGCTGGCTGAAAGAACACACCCCCGGCCCCGATCTCTTGGAGGTTGCCCGGGAAGCCATGGAAAAACTTGGTTCCGTGATCCGTAATCCGTAATCCGTAATCCGTAATCCGTGATCCGTGAACCGTAAATCGTAAATCGTAAATCGTGAGGCGTGGAGGGCGGGAGGCGGTCTCCCCCCTTTTCCAAAGGGGGGTCGGGGGAGATTGGCCCGAGTTACGGATTACGGACTACGGATCACGAAAAAGTTTGGGGCCTCCGGATAGTCCGAAGGCCCCTCGGTGCGAGGTTCCGCTTCCACTGCCGCATCCTTTCCGCTGGATGTGCCGCTCCTACGCGACGGCCCCCATCAGGAGGTTTTCCAAGGCCTCCCGTTGCGCTGCATACTCACTGGTAAACAAAGGGGGGCACGCTTTCAGTTCGATGTCCTTTTTGGCCAGCCGGGCGGCAAAGGCCGTGCACGTGGGTTCGCCGCATTCCTTGCAGTTGGTCTTGGGAAGGTTTTTAAGAATTTCGACCACGTTAAGCTTCATGCTTGCCACCTCCTTCCTTCGTGGATTGGAAGACCCGGCGGCACATCCCACCGCCGGTTTTCTCCATTGGAGGTTTCATGCCATGGAGCGTGCGATCGAACGGGAACAAAAATAGGACGGATGCCGATCGGTACGAGCGTACTACCTGTAACTCTGAACCTCACTGGAACATTAACCATCCGCCACGGGCCTGGTCAACCCGGCACTTCTTCAGTCCAGGAGGCTCTCCGAGAATGTTTTTACGGATCAAGAGGCCGGGAAACTTCTGTTTTTTCGTAGCCGCGGGGCTTCGGCCCCGCGGGGAGGCCCATCGCAATCCCATGAAGTGGCAGGAAATACCCCATGGCCATTAAACGTCCGAGGGTTCTTCCGCAGCCCTAAAGGGCTGCGCCACGCGAAAAACAGTCATCCATGGCGATCTCGGACAACCTCCTAAGGTGGGAGGGACTCAGGTACGGAAGAGCTCCCCGGTGGGAAGGGGTCGGCTATGGCCCGTGCAGGACGCAATTTCCCCTTTTTCCAGAGGGGGCCAGGGAAATTGGGAGGCCCTACGGCCTATTCCTCTGTGGGCTTCGCCCGAAACTTATCGGCCCGGATATTGAACCGGCGCATCACCTGCTGGAGCGCCTGCCGCTCCAGGCCGCACATCTTGGCCGCCCGGGTCACGTTGCCGTCCGTTATGGACAGAAGCCTTTCGATGTAGGCGGTATTGAAGCGCCGGAGCACCTCTTCCTTGGCCTCCCGGTAGGGCAGGTCGTGGATGGCCTCTTCTCCCAGAAGGCTGCAGGGAAGGCGTCCCTCGGAAAAACCCACGTGTTCGGGCAGGATCTCTTCGCCCGGGGCGAAAAGGATGCCCCGCATGACGGTGTTTTCCAGCTCCCGCACATTGCCCTCCCAGTCGCGGCGCAGAAACAGGTCCATGAGTTCGGGGGAGACGGTCTTGGCGGGACAGTTCAGTTCTTTTCCGTGGATTTTCAGGAAGTGATCCACCAGAAGCGGAATATCTTCCCGGCGCTCCCGCAACGGAGGCATCTCGATGGGCACCACGTTCAACCGGTAGTAGAGATCTTCCCGGAATTCGCCCGTGCGCATCTTTTCCTGAAGGTTTCGGTTGGTGGAGGCCACCACCCGAACGTCCACCCGGATGTCCTTGGTATCCCCCAGAGGCTTGATGGTCTTTTCCTGAAGCACCCGGAGCAGCTTGGTCTGGATGCTGGTGGAGATGTCTCCAATTTCGTCCAGGAACAGGGTGCCGCGATGGGCTTCCTGGAAAAGCCCCATCTTGTTCTGGGTGGCATGGGTGAAGGCGCCCTTGCGGTAGCCGAACAGTTCGCTTTCCAGGATATTTTCCGGCACCGTGGGGCAGTTGACCGCCACAAAGGGTCCGTCCTTTCGCCGACTCAGGTTGTGGATCGCCCGGGCCACCAGATCCTTTCCGGTCCCCGACTCCCCCGTGATGAGCACCGTCAGATCGGAATCGGCCACCATCTGCAGGGCGTCGAACACCCGCTGCATGGCGGGGCTTTTGCCCACGATATTCTGGAAGGATTTCTCCCCCTTGAGCCTCCGCTGGAGGTGGAGGTTTTCCCGGATGAGACGGCTGCGTTCCAGGGCTTTCTCCACCGAAAAGACCAGGGCGTCATGATCGAAGGGCTTGGTGATGAAGTCGTAGGCCCCCTTGCGCATGGCCTGCACGGCCAGCTCGATGCACCCGTGGGCGGTCATCATGATGACGGTCAACCAGGGATAATCGGCCCGAATCCGTTCCAGCACGTCGAGCCCGTCCATGCCGGGCATCTTCATGTCCAGAAGAACCAAATCCACGGTTTCTTCCTGGAGCGCCTGCATGGCCTTCTCGCCGGAAGTGGCGGTCAGGACGTCGCAATCCAGATCCCTCGGCAGCGTCCTGGTCAGCAGCCGGAGAAGGTCCGGCTCGTCGTCCACCACCAGGATGCGTTCCTTGAACTGGAGCTCTTTTTCATTCATGGTCACCACGTCGTTCACCAGGGGCGCCCTCGCCCCGGGAGCTGATCGTCTTTCTGCAGCGGCCGCCCCCCATACCTCGATCGCTCCCGTCTCCGTTGCTCGCGTAGGGGCGGTTCGCGAACCGCCCCTACAATGGAAAGGACTCCTTGGCGTCCATTCGCGTTCATCCGCGGTTTTCTTTCGTATCAACCCCCATCCCGGACGGCCCGTGACAACGAAGGATGAAACGCACCTTTGGCAAGCAGATCCCTGTCGGGGCGAAGGATGATTCGCCCCGACATTCCTCGCACACGGACGGTCAAGGAGCCTGTCCCACAATGGTTCTCCGACATACAAGGCCGAGGAATTTTGGTCCTCCTCGTAGCCGCGGGGCTTCAGCCCCGCGGAAAGGGTCATCGTAACTCCATGAAGCGACAGGAAATAGGCGATGGCCCATTTGACGTCCGGGGGTTCCTCCGCAGCCCTAAAGGGCTGCGCTACGAGAAAAGAGGTCGCCCGCGGAGTTCTCGGACAGCCTCCTAGGTGCCCGCATTCTCTTCCTCCTCATTCTCCACGGGCAGCACCACCGTGAAGGTGGATCCCTCCCCCACCTGGCTCTCCACCCAAATGTCTCCGCCATGGTTCTTGACGATGCCGTAGCTCACCGAAAGCCCCAGGCCGGTTCCCTCGCCGGTCCCCTTGGTGGTGAAGAAGGGATCGAAGATCCGGGGGAGATCCCTGGGGTGGATGCCGCATCCGTTGTCGCGGACGGCCACCCGGATTTGTCTGCGCCCGGGATCGAAGCGGGTCTCCACGCGGATCCACCCGTCTTTGCCGATGGCCTGCTTGGCGTTCATGATGAGGTTCATGAAGACCTGGCGCATCTTGTCCTTGTCCAAGACCAGGAGGGGAACGGCCGGATCGAAATCCTTTTCCACCCGGATCTGGTCCAGCTCCAGGTTGTGGCGTACCACGCTCAGGACCTCCTCGATGGTTTCATGAAGGCTGGCCGTTTCCTTCTTGGTGTGGGCACGCCGCGAAAAGCTCAGCAGGTCCTCCACGATGGTCTTGCACGTTCGGGAATGCCTTTCAATGGTTTTGAGATCTTCGTAGCGCTCGGTCCCCTCGGGTTCCTCGCGGATGAGCAGCTGCGTATAGCCCAGGATGATTCCCAGGGGATTGTTGATCTCGTGGGCAATCCCGGCCGCCAGCTGCCCGATGGAAGCCAGCTTGTCCGCCTGCAGGAGCTGCTGCTGCATGGCCTTGCGCTGGGAAATATCCTTGACCACGAAGTGGAAGATCTCCGTCTTGCGGCTCACTTCGCATTCGCTGGCCGCACTCAGCAGAACGTGCAGTTCCCGGCCGTCGGCCGCCACCAGCTCCGTTTCCGCATCCCCCACGTAACAGTCCCTCAGGATCCTCTCGCGGAGTCGATCCCAGTCCTCCCGGCGGACGAAGAAGCTGCCGAAATCGGGCAGCCCGGAACCGTGTCCCGCCAGATGGTGGGGGATGGCGAGCATCTCCCGCCCCGCCGGATTGATGTCCAAGATGGTGCCACCGGCATCCACCACGGCGATCATGTCCCGGGAAACCTCGAAGATCCTCCGGTATTTGCCCTCCGAACGGGCCAGCTCCTGGGTGCGCTCCAGCACCAGGTCCTCCAGGTGCTTGTTCATGAAAAGGAGCTTCTCATGGGCTTCCTGGAGTGCTTCCTTGTCGCGGAGCACCTGCTGGTACACCCGCCAGATGCGCTCGAAAAAGAGCGTGACCGCCCCCACCACGCAGAAGGTGATGGTGTTGATGGACCCGCTGTAGGGCCGCAGGGCAGCCCAGATGTCCGGGCGGTCTCCCAGGATCAGGAGCTCCTTGGCGATATGCCCCACGCCCCGGGAGACGGCGAAGGCCGTGAGGGCGTGGGAGACCATGAGCAGGTAGGTCCAGACCACGTTCTCCCGATCCTGGTTGCGCAACTGGAAGGACAGCCGCACGCACAGGATCGAAAAGACGATCATGAGGGCCGATCCCAGCAGATCCACCAGCAAGACGGGCCAGAATGGAAGTTGCATCACCCGTTTTCGCTCCTGGGAAACCGGTATCCGGTGCGGATGAGTTCACGCAGGGAAAGATAGAGAAACAGAATGGCCGGCACGCACAGCAAATGGTCCATCTTGCCGAGATAGAAGGCCCAGGTGAGCCACTCCCGCCCGGGAAAGGGCTGGAGGGCGGCCTGCAAGGTCCCCTTGGAAAAGGTGAGAAACAGATCTTCCCGCCCTTCCAGATGGTGGACGAACATGGTGTCCACGTTCCATAGAATGAAAAAGATCGCCGCATATTGCAGGTAGCGCCATCCCCGGTGCTGCGTCAGATGCCTTTCCCGCAGCCAGTAGACCAGAATCCCCATGGAGACGAGAAAGAAGGCGTGGGCCAGCTGGTGGGCGTAAAGACCTTCCGGTTCGGCGTGCACCTGGGTGGCCCACACGGCGCGGGGCAAGGCCGCCAGAAAAACCCCCAGAAAAAGCGCCGGCCATCTCCCCCGGCGGGAAAATGTGCCGCGTTCTTCCACATATGTGGCTTCATTCCACATTATTCGCCAATATCCTTTTTTTCTGGTCTGTTACCGTATATTCCTCTTTGCAGGCCGCCGGCAAGAGGCGCAAAATGCGACGCTTTCGAGCCCGCCCGGTCTCCGGAAGGATTCGGCCTTCTGCATCTAAACCGTTGAATCAACAGTACATACTCCCTCATCCGCCGATGCGGCACGCCCCTTGCCTTTACCTTAGGTCAGCCGAAAGGTCAATGGCGGGGAGAGGGCCGGCGAGGGCCGATCTGCCGCCCCTTCTCGAAAACCGACGGGGAACGGAGACCCCGAACAGGAGGCGGTCATGGAAAAGAAGAGCAAAGTGCATGGATTCAATTTTGTCCAGGAAGAGTGCATCTGGATGCGCTCCGGCATCGTGGCCTTCAAGCGCTGCGAAAACGCCTTCGATTGCACCACGTGCGCCTTCGACAAGGCCATGAGCGCCGCCATCCGTTCCGGCAGGGAAAAGGCGGGGCGAAAAGTTCGGCCTTTCCGGGAGGAATCCAAGGAGCGAAGTTATATGGAGCGGGTCTGCCGGCACATGCTCACCGGCCGGGTGGCGGTTCGAAAATGCGGCAACGATTTCCGATGCGACGTGTGCGAATTCGATCAGATGCTGGAAGACGTGGACGCCATCCATCCCATGGGGGCGGTGCCCATCGTCACAGTGGCGGGCTACCGCTATTCGGACAGCTATTATTATCACCTGGGCCACGCCTGGGCGCGGGTGGAATACGGCGGCCGGGTGCGCGTGGGTCTGGACGATTTCGGCTGGAAGCTGGTGGGCCGAGCGGATGTGGTGGAAGTTCCCGGACCCGGAAACCGCGTGCGCCAGGAAAAGGAAGGCTTCACCCTCCACCGGGAATCCCACACGGCCCGGGTGCTGAGCCCGGTGGACGGCACAGTGCTGGCGGTCAACGTGGATTCCTTGCACGACCCGCGTCTGGCCCACGACGACCCCTACGTGAACGGGTGGCTCTACCTGGTGGAACCGGAGGCCCTGAAGAAGAATCTGGAACCCCTTTACTTCGGCGAGATGGGAAAGGAATGGCTCTACGGCGAAGCGGAGCGGCTGCTTCAGATCGTCCTGGGCGATGCGGCCGCCATGGCCGCCACGGGCTCTCCGCCCGTGGACGACGTCTATGGGCAGGTGCCCGAGGTGGGCTGGGATCGGCTGGTGCGCGAATTCTTCCGCACCTGACAGCCCATGCACCGGTTTTGAACACGGTTTGAACATTTTCCGCTGCTTCGGGCGCACGCCAGTGCGCCCTTTTTGTATGAAACGCGCCCATAAACGCCCATGCGGGAGCGAATCACCATTCGCCCCTACCGTGGCCTGCTTCGGAAAAGCTCGTTTCTCCCTTGGTCCATGGGAATGGGAACCGCAAATGAACGCGAATAGACGCAAATGGAGTGCGGCGAAAACCGCGAGAGAGTGCCCGCTCATCCCTGGCGTTTTCAGATAGCCTCCTAAATCTTCAGGTCGTTTCGGACGGCGGACCACAGGTTGAGGCAGGAGCGGCACAGGCGCCGATTCAGACGATCCAGGGCGGGCGTGCTGGTCACGGCCTGCATGAGGCATCCGGCGTGGCGGCAGTGGGTCAGGCCGAAGGTGTGGAGCAATTCGTGGAGCACCACCTTGGCCGCCCGGTCCCAGAAGATCTCCCGAGAGGGAGAGACGCCGTCCTCGGGAAGTTCCAACCGGTAGAGCGAAACCACGGCAGCGCGGCCCGAAAGGTGCGCTTCCCCATAGACATGGGTGAAGATGGGCAGGTAGAGGTCCTTTCCCACCACCACCACGACGCGCAGGGCGTCCGGAGCCAGGCTCCGGGCCGCTTCCAGAACCCGGCCCGCGTGGAATTGACGGCGCATCCCGTCGTAGGCCTCCGGGGGAAGCTCCCAGAAGTCGTGCACCTCCACCGGCAGGCCGGCAAATTCCGTGATACTGCGGGCCAGTGTGCGTACGGTCTGCGGGCTCACCTTCCGGCACGGCACCAGGGCCACCCCACCGCGAATCTCCATGGGTGTTCAATCGTTGTGGAAAGGCTGTGGAGTCGTGTTCATTTCCGGCTCATCCCCGTTGGGGAAAGGTTCATGAATCTTCCGTCTGCGTTCAGGGACGGTTCAGAACCTGTTCAAAACCTTGCCGGGACTTTACTTTCGAATGCGCCGGACGCTTCCCCGCGGACGCCCCCGCCCTCGGGTGCACGTGATCCCGTAATGCTGCACCTTCTTGTGCAGGGTGGATCGGTGAATCCCCAGGATTTCCGCCGCCCGGGAGATGTTTCCGCTCTGGCTCCGAAGAACTCGTTCGATGTGCCGCCGTTCCACCTCCTCCAGGGTCATGTCGGCGGAGGGAAGCGGGGGCGGGGCCTGGAGAAAGGCCAGATCCTCCAGTCCGATCCGCCTCTTCTTGGCCAGCACCACGGCACGTTCCATGGCGTTTTGCAGCTCGCGCACGTTGCCGGGCCAGGAATAGGACTTGAGCAGTTCCATGGCTTCCCGGCTGACGGCGTCCACCTGTTTGTTGGTTTCCCGGCTGTAGCGCTTGAGAAAGTGGGTGGCCAACAGCGGAATGTCGTCCACACGTTCCCGCAGGGGCGGCACGTGGATGGAGATCACGTTGAGGCGATAGAAGAGATCGGAGCGGAAGCGGCCTTCGGCGATGGCCTTGGACAGATCGCGGTTGGTGGCGGCGATCACGCGAAAGTCCACCTGGATGGGTTTTTCGCCGCCCACCCGGAAAAACCGCTTTTCATCCAGCACCCGAAGGAGATCCACCTGCATGCGGGGGGAAATCTCTCCGATTTCATCCAGGAAAAGGGTTCCGCCGTGGCACAGCTCCAGGCGGCCCTTGCGCGCCTGGGTCGCGCCGGTAAAGGCCCCCTTTTCGTGGCCGAAAAGCTCGCTTTCCAACAGGTGCTCGGGAAAGGCCCCGCAATTGACGGCCACGAAGGGCGCATCCGCGCGCGGGCTCACGGCATGGATGGCCTTGGCCACCATCTCCTTGCCCGTTCCCGTCTCGCCTGTGATGAGCACCGGGGAGTCCGTGGGGGCCACGTCCCGGATCATGGCGAAGATCCGCTCCATGGCCCGGGACCGCCCCACCAGGTTTTCGAAGCGGACCATGCTGGAGACCTGCTCCCGGAGCAGGACGTTTTCGTCCATGAGCTCCTTCATGTGCATGAGCCGCGCGATGAGGGGATCCAGAAGATCCGGGTCCAGGGGCTTGAGCAGATAGTCGCTGGCCCCTTCCTTCATGGCTTCCACGGCCGATTCGATGGATGCGTAGGCGGTCATCATGACCACCAGGGTGCCGGGATATTCTTCCTTGATCCGGCGGAGCGCCTCCAGGCCGTTCATGCCCGGCATCATGATGTCCAGAAAGACGATGTCATAGGCCTCCCGGCTGAGCTTCTCCAGGGCCTCTTGGCCGGAAGCCGCCCCTTCCGCTTCGTAGCCCGATTTCTGGAACCATACGCGCAGGGACTCCTGCACGGAGAATTCATCGTCCACGATCAGTATGCTCGGGCCTCGCGTCATGCATCCTCCCTATTGGTTGGCAGCGGGAAAGAGCACCCGGAACAAGGTGCCTTCGCCCACCCGGCTTTCCACCTCGATCTCCCCGCGATGTTCCTTGATGATCCCATACACCACGGCGAGCCCCAGGCCCACGCCCTTGTCATGGCTCTTGGTGGAAAAGAACGGTTCAAAGATCTTTTGCAGATGTTCTTCGGGAATACCGCATCCGGTGTCTTCCACCTCCACCACCACCCGTCCCGCATGGGTCTGGAACCGGGTGCGGATCCACAGGTCACCGCCTTCCGGCATGGCTTCCATGGCGTTGAAGACCAGGTTCATGAGGGTCTGCTGGATCTGGTTGAGATCCCCCAGGACGGTGGGGAGATCGTCCGCCAGATCCCGGTGTAGCCGAATGTTCTGGAGTTCCATCTTGTGCTGCAGGAGGATCACGATGCGTTTCGCCACGTCGTTGATCTGCACCGGGCGGCGGACCAGGGGCTGATGGCGGGAAAAACTGAGGAGGTTCGTGACGATGTCGCCGCATCTCTTGGATTCCCCCGCCACCATTTCCAGGAATTTCTCCATTTCGGCCAGGTCTTCCGGCCCCATGGACCCTTCGGCCCGTCTGACCATGCGCAGCATCACCTTGGCGAAGGTGTGGATGGCCGCCAGAGGATTGTTGATCTCGTGGACGGCGCTGGCCACCAGCTTTCCCAGGGCGATCATCTTGTCTTCGTGCACCAGCCGCGCCAGATCTTCCTTGATCTGCCGGGTTTTCTCCTCCACCTGCCGTTCCAGGGCCGTGCTGATGTCCCGCCAGATCTCCAGCACCAGCGCCACCTGGCCCTGCTCGTCCGTGAGCGGGTAGGCCAGGACGTCGTAATAGCGGGTTCGGGTCTCGCTGGTATGGTGTTCGTGGATGGTATGAGCCGACGTCCTGAGAGACAGGGCGTCGTCCAACGGACAGGCGTGGTGGGGGCCGCGGCACGGTTCGGGGCTGCGATGACTCACTTCGTGGCAATGCCTGCCGATCACCTGAGCCCGGCTCATCCCCACCGAATCGAACAGGGCGTCGTTGGCGTCCACGATGATTCGATCCGGGCGCAACACCATGATGGGGTCCCGGACCACCTGCAGGAGCTGCTTCAGGTACTTTTCCGTGAACTGGATCCGGCGTTCCCGGTTTTCCAGTTCCGCTTCGAAGCAGACCAGGTCCTCGCAGATTCGGGACATGGCAAGATCCAGCACCCGCAGGTCGGGCGGCTTGTGGCGCAGAAGATCGTGCAGAAGCGCTTCGTTTCCCGTGAGTTCGATGACCAGGTCCAACTGGGGCAAATCGAAAAAGTCCATGTAGTTGGTGGTGGTGAAGATGCCCCTCTGTCTGGCGCGCACATATCCCGGCGCCTCCGGGTTGATGTCGGCCACGGCCACCACTTCGGCCTGCAGATGGCGCAACCGCCCCTCCTCCAGGAGGGACAGGATCCGTTCGCAGCGCCGCCCGCCCCCGATAATGCCGATCTTGAGCATCTCAACCCTCCCGGAAGCCCGCCCGCGCACCCGTCTGAATGGGAAGCCCTCTCGGAGGGCCCGTCCTGCCGGCGTCCCTTGGGGCAATCCCCCCCGCCCCCCCTTTGAAAAAGGGGGGAGCCCCGCCACCCATCACCCATCACCCATCACTCGTCACGGATCACGGATCACGGATCACGGATTACGGATTACGGATTACGCCTTCCAGAACCGTTCGGCACGAACCCGACGGGCGCATTCCGGGCACAGGTTCCGGAAGACCCGTTTTCCGGTGGCCGCATCCGCCCTTTCCTGAACATAGTCCAGGTAGCGCTTGGGGACAAAGGACTTGCCACAGGCCTTGCAGGCCGGGACGTCCAGGGCGTTCAGTTCCGTGCCGCACAGGCTCACCCGGCGGCGGCCATCCCTTTCCTCGAACTGAATGGCTCCCGTGGGGCAGGCCAGGGCGCAGGCCCCGCACGTGATGCACTTTTCCGATGGTCTTTCGTAGTCGGTGAGCACCCTTTCCGTGGTGCTGATCTGGGAAAATCCCAAGGCGTGCACCTGCATGTCGTCCCGGCAAACCCGTTCGCACGTGCCGCACCGGATGCACACGTCGCAGCGCAGGCACCGTCTCGCCTCCGCGCGGGCTTCTTCATCGCTGTAGCCCAGTTCCACCGGATCGAAGGTGTGCTTCCGCACCTCGGGATCCACCAGGTGGAGCGGCACCCGCCGTGCGTCCCTCTTCTCCTTCGCGGACTGAGCCACAAAGGGAACCTGGTCACGCCGGTGAGCCCGAAAGACCGGTGCCGGTCCCTGGCGGCCCTGCAGGTAGTGGTCGATGTCGAGAGCCGCCTGCTTTCCGGCCGCGATGGCCTCCACCACGGTGGCCGGCCCCGTCACGGCATCCCCACCGGCAAAGATGTCCTCCACGCTGGTGCGGGTGGAATAGGGTTCGGTGACGATGAGATTGCGGGGCGTCACCTGGAAGGGGAGATCCTCCCCGAACGAAGACAGTTTGGGCTGCTGACCGATGGCCCGGATGACGGCCCCGGCTTCGATGCGGAAGTTGCTTCCCGCCACCGGGATGGGCCGCCTCCGGCCGCTGGCGTCCGGCTTGCCGAGGCGCGCCTGCAGGCATTCCAGGTGGGTCACCCGGCCGTTTTCTCCCACCACCTTCACCGGCACGGCCAGGAAATGGAACTGAACGCCTTCTTCCATGGCCTGGCGGACTTCTTCGGAGTGGGCGGGCATCTGCTCCAGGGTGCGCCGGTAGGCCACGTGCACTTCCTTGCAGCCCAGCCGGATGCAGGTACGGGCGGCGTCCATGGCCGCGTTGCCGCCTCCCACCACCACCACCTTGTCGGCGGGCTTGGTGCGCTGCCCCAGGTTCACTTCGCGCAGGAAGCGGATCACGCACATGACCTGAGGGTATTCCGCCTCGCCTTCGATCTTCAGCTGATAGCTCTGGTGGGCCCCGATGCCCAGGAAGAAGGCCTTGTAGCCTTGATCCCGCAGTTCATCCAACGTCACGTCTTCCCCCACTGTAACACCGGTACGGATTTCCACGCCGAGCCGTTCCAGCAGTTGGATTTCCTTGCGCACCACGGACCGGGGCAGGCGATATTCGGGAATGCCCGTGACCAACAATCCTCCCGGGATGGGGTTGGCTTCGAAGATGGTGACCGGATACCCCATGGAGGCCAGGTAATGGGCGGCCGCAAGCCCCGCGGGGCCCGACCCCACCACCGCCACCTTCTGGGGTTTCTTTTCCGCGGGCGGTACCACATCGTAGAGGTTTCGCTCCTCGGCCCACTGGGCCGCATAGGCCTTGAGGTAGCGGATGTTGATGGGCTGGTCCAAATGCCCCCGTACGCAGGCCCGTTCGCACGGATGGGGACAGATGAGGCCGCAGACCCACGGGAACGGGTTGTCGTGGCGGATGACCTCCAGGGCCTTGGCCGGCTCCCCGTGGGCCACGTGAGCCAGGTAGCTGGGGATGTCGATACTGGTGGGACAGGCCATCTGGCAGGGGGCCGGAATGAGCCGGGCGCATACACGGGCGGGACAGTGCCTGTTTTCCGTGTGCATGCGGTATTCTTCGTGGAAGAACTGGAGCGAGGTGAGGATGGGGTTCACGCTGTTTCGAAGCAGCGCCCCCGACGCTTCTTCCCGAACCCGCGTGCAGCGCCGTTCCAGTTCCGGGAGGGAATCGGAAGTCGCCCGCCCCTCCGTGACCGCCTCCAGGATTTTTAGTATTTCAGGGGCTTCGACGTCGAAGACGGCGCAACGGCCCATGCGAGCCGCCATCAACCTGCGGAAGGATTCCGTCACCTGGGCCACCACGCATTCCCGGTCGTCCAGCAGCCGCACCTGCCCCACCGAGAGACAGGCCCCCAGGCCCCGGAGTGTTTCGTGATCCAGGGACAGCTCCGCAAGCCGCATGGGAAAGACGCCCCCCACGGCGCCCCCCACCCACAGGGCCTTGGGCCGGTGACCGGGGAGCGGCCCGCCGCCCACCTGGTCCACCACCTGGGCGAGGGGAGCCCCCACCGCCACCTCCACGAACCCGGGCCGCACCACCGGCCCGCTCAGCCGGAAGATCCGGGTGTGGTAGTCCGAAGGATCGGTGATGGACGTCTGACCGTAAAGAACGCGCTGGGCGGGAAGCGGCAGCACGGCCACCGCCTCCACGCCGTGGACCACCAGGGAGACATGGGCCGGCAGTTGAGCGCCCAGGGCCCTCCGGAGGCTCGCCTCGTCCTCGTTCAAGAACACGTGTTCGGAAACGGCGATCTCCACGGAGGGCTTGTGTCCCGAGATGTCCAAAAGGTCGCTTTGCAGCAGAACCCGGAGGGCCTCCCCCAGGCGCTCCCGCGCGGTGCGGGCCTGCCTCGGAACCAGGAAGAGAATCCGGTCGGCTGCCAGCACCCCCGAGGCCAGCAGAGCCCCTTCCAGCACCTGGTGCGGAACGCCCTCCAGCAAAAGAAGCTCCGGCCCGGCTTCCCAGGCCGGCGTGCAGGCGTTCACCACCACCGCCCGTTTTCCGGCCCGCTCCAGTGCTTCCCGCCACAAGGCCACCATGGGGCGGCCGTCCAGTGTGGCCCCATCCCTCAGTTCGCCCGGTTTCACCAGATCCAGGAACCTTTGGAATCCTTCCCGGGCGAAGTGGAGATAACCGTCGTAGCCGTCCTGATCCCGATAGGCCTGCAGGTCCGTGGGATCGATGGTCCCGGTCCACTGGCTCACCACCTGCTTCTGGGGCTGGTGGAAGGCTTCCAGATCCCGGCCCGCCAGCCATTCCGTGACGGGGCGCCCCCCCAGCAGGTGCTGTTCCACGATCCGGCCGGCCATGTCCGGCGTCACCATCTGGTAGAGGGAGACTTCCTGGCCCATCTGGACCCGAACCATCACGTCCTTTCCTTCGATGCCGTGCCAGCCGGTGAAGGTCACGTGGATGGGGGTGAGGTCCCGGGCCGATCGTCTTTCCAATTCCTTCACGAAGGCTTCCCGGACGGCCTCCGCTTCGTCCAGCGAAGCGCCGGGAAAGGTGGCGATTTGAACGGTGAAAAGAGGTGTCAAAGCGTTTTGATCCGCCATGGATGCCAGCTCCCGTTGTCTGTGAGTTCGTCGTAAAACCACAAAGGGAGCCCACCCGGGGTGAGCTCCTTTTGTTGTTTCGCGACAGGGCCGGCGGCAGGCGTTTCCGAGGGAGAAAACGCCTTGGGCCGGGCCCTGTAGGGGCGAAAGATCTTTCGCCCCTACATTTCCAGGTCCCTTGAGATTCCAAACGAGCCTTCCGCTGCACGCGCAGGGGCGGTTCGCGAACCGCCCCTATATCTGCCCGACGGACAGGCTACCCCGCAAACGGATGTTATTCTCGGACAACTTCCTAGGAGCCTGTCCGACAATGGTTCTCCGACTTACAAGGCCGAGGAATTTTGGTCCTCCTCGTAGCCGCGGGGCTTCAGCCCCGCGGGAAAGGGCCTTCGTAAGCCCATGAAACGACAAGAAAGGCGCGATGGCCCATGCAACGTTCGGGGGTTCACCCGCAGCCCTAAGGGGCCGCGCTACGAGAAAAAAAGATCCTCCGCGACGTTTTCGGACAGCCTCCTAGGAGGCTGTCCGAGAACGCCGCAAACCGTCACTGCCGCGCAAGCGGGAGTCCATACATTCCCGGAAATCCTGGATCCCCGCTTCCGCGGGGATGACGGATGGACGTTGCAAGGGGCAAATAAGCCATTGTCGGACAGGCTCCTAGCGGCCGCTCACCAGCGTTTCCAGCTCAAAGGCCACGTTCTTGGCAAACCGCTCCCGCCGCTTCCGGTCCATCTCCTCCACGGTGCCGAACTGGAGGCAGTGGGTGAGGCACTTGGTGACACAGGCAGGCTTCAGGCCGCGATCCACCCGGTCCATGCAATAGTCGCACTTGACCACCTTGCCCGTTTCCGGGTTCCACTGGGGCGCGCCCCAGGGGCAGGCCGTGATGCAGCTTTTGCATCCCACGCACAGGTCCGCATCCACGTAGACGATGCCGTCCTTGGGCCGCTTGCGCATGGCACCCGTGGGACACACGGACACGCACCAGGGCTCTTCACAGTGAAAACACGGCATGAAGACGAAGGCCATGCGGGGCACCTCCCCCACCATCTTGGGGCCCACGGGCATGATCTGGCCAAGGCGCGGTCCCACGGGCAGGCCCTTGTTGGCCTTGCAATGGACTTCGCAACTGAGACACCCAATGCACCTCTTCTGATCCTGCAGCAGATAATAACGACTCATGGAGTCCTCCCGAATCTTGTCCTATCTCTTGGCCGCAGCCGCGCTGCGGGTTCTTTTTCCTGCTCGGGACCGGCCGGAGCGGATCCCTCAGGCCTTGACCGGCCGCACCTTCACCAGGGTGTGATCCAAGGCGGGGCTGCCGCCCACGGTATCGGAGATGTTTTCCTGGAGCAGGGCGTCGCTGGCCCCCTTGCCGCAGGCCCGGGTCTGGGCCGGAACGGTCTTTCCAAAGCCGTGCAGCATGAAAACCGCCTCGGGGTGGATGGTGTCGGTCACCTTGGCCTTGAGGCGGCTCACCGCCACGGGGGATTCCACCTCCACCATCTGACCGTCCTTGATGCCCAGCTTGGCGGCCGCACTCGTGTGGATCCAAAGGAAGTTTTCCGGCACCAGCTCGTTCAGGTACAGGTTGTTCTGGGTGGAGACATGGGTGTGCACCGCGCACCGGCCCACCGTCAGCCGGAAGGTGCCTTCTTCCGGCTTCGGCACCGGTTCGTAGGGCACGAAGGACGGGATGCCGGCCTCTTCCATGAGGGAACTCACCAGCTCGATCTTCCCGGAAGGCGTCTTGAACTGGATACCTTCCAGCCGATCCCACAGGATCTGCTTGTCGGTGAGGGCCACAAAGCCCTTGGCGTCGAAGTCCTGGATGGACACGCCCATGTCCTTGAGCTGGAAGTTCCAGATGTCCTCGATGGTCTCGTAGGGGAAGAACTGGCCGATGCCCAGCCGGTTGGCCAGCTCCTTCCAGATCATCCACGCGGGCTTGGTGTCGTAGCGCGGGCTCACCGCCTGCTTGCGGATGAAGAGCTGGGGCTTCAGCCCGGAGGCCATCTGGATGGAATCGGCCCGCTCCAGGTAGGTGGATTCGGGAAGGATCACGTCCGAATACCAGGCGATCTCGCTGAAGTTCACGTCCACCGTGACGATGAGATCCAGCTTGTCCAGGGCCTTGCGCAGCCGGCCCGCGTCGGGAATGGACTGCAGGGGCTCGAACCGGTTGGCGATGAGCGCCTTGATGGGATAGGGATCCTCGTTCAGGATGGCGTGGGCCAGCATCTGCGGGTTGCCGTGGGTGCTGTCCGCGATGGGGAACTTGTCGGCGCCGGAACCATCGAAGCGGGGGGCCGTTACCTTGGGCAGCCCTTCCTGCTGCACGTACTTGCCGATGTCGCCCCGGCCGGCCGCCTTGGGGCCCTTCTTGAAAAAGATGCCGCCCTTGGCTTCGATGCTCCCCATGAGCGCGTTCAGAATGATAAGCGAACGGCGGAAATGGATCTCGTTGGGGTGGTGTGCGCCGCGGTAACCGTAGTGGAAGATGACCGACGGCTTGCTTTCGGCCACTTCCCGGGCCAGAGCGACGATTTCCGAAGCCGGGATGCCCGTTTCCTTCTCGGCCCATTCGGGCGTGTAGGGCTCCACGAAGGCCCGCAGTTCATTGAGGCCGCTCACCCATTTTCGCACGTAGGCCGCATCGTAGAGGTTTTCCTTGAGGATCGTGTGAATGAGGGCGTAGTTCAGGGCCAGGTCCGTTCCCGGGCGGATCTGCCAGTACCGGTGGGCCTTGGTGGCGGTGATGGTCACCCGCGGGTCGATGTAGGTCACCTTGGCGCCTTTTTCCATGGCGTCCAGGAGCGCGTTGATGGGCTTGATCTCCAGGGACTCGAAGATGTTGCGGCCGTAGAGAACGATGTGCTTGGTGTTGGCGTAGTCGATGCCCACCTGGGCGTCCGTGTAGCCGGTGAGGGTCCGGAAGGCGGTGTTCACCGAACCCTTGCAGAGCGCGTCGTGGGTGAAGTGGTTGGGGGACCCGATGGCCCGCATGAAGGTCTTGGAGATATGGGTGTTCAGGTTGGTGCGTTCGCCGAAGACCACGCTCTGGCCGCCGTGGGCGTCGATGATGGCCTTGAGCTTTTCCGCCACGTAGTCCAGGGCCTCGTCCCAGGTGGCCCGGCGCCACTGGCCGGCTCCCCGCTCGCCCGTACGGATCATGGGATACTGGGGCCGTTCGTGGTCGTTGAGCAGAGCGACGCCGGCGGAACCCTTGGCGCACAGAGCCCCTTCAATGCCCGGGACCTGGGGGTTGCCCTGGATCCATTTCACCTCATCGTCTTCCACTTCCACCACGATGGGGCACCGGACGGTGCACATAAAGCAGATGCTGTGTACCAACTTCCCCATAATGCTTCCTTTCTTCTCGGTTGGTTGATGCGGTTAAAGAACCAAGCCCAATGCCTTGTTGACGCGATATTCCAACTCCTCGATCTCCACCGGCTTGACCAGGTAATCCTCGATGCCCAGGCGCGTGGCTTCCCGGGCCGTTTCCGCGGACGGAAACCCCGTGATCATGATCACCTTGGCCGCCGGCCACCGGGATCGGAGGAGGCGGAGCACCGAAAGGCCGTTGTCCTCCCGGAGCTTGATATCCAGCAAAGCCAGGTCCGGCTCGTTGTCTTCCAGCCAGGCCCGCGCTTCGGCGGACCGGGAAAAGACCTGCACCCGGTGGCCAAGAGCGGACAGCACCCGCTGCATGAGGCGGCAGGCATCCTTTTCATCGTCCAAGACCAAGATCAGAGCCATGGCCCTCAGCCCATTTCCTTCCAATCCTTCGCCCGTTCGGACGGTTCGGCGTAAAACGGCCCCTTGGGCGGACAGTCCCCGGCGCCACGGAGAGCAATCTTTGTGCCACTAAAAGGAAACCCAAGGCCTGCGCTTCCCCGCCGCCCTGGAGTCCGCCTTGATCGGCCTCTTCTTCCGCTGGGAATAAAGGGAGCGAAAACCGCCGATTCCAGCTAGGGCGCCCCCTGACGCAGGGGGCGCTCCCCGGACAGGAGTGCAACATTTTTTATGCGCCGCAGTTTTTTTTATTCGCCCCCCGGCCCCGGAGGGACCGCCGTCCCGGCCGACCCGGCAGTGGGCGCAATGTGTCGCAAGGCACGGCACTCCGCGCAAGGAGCGGAGGGGGGATTCTTTTTTCGGGTGCCAAATTTATATTGCACTTCCCCCGGCATGCTCCCGGGGAGGCTCTTGGGGCCCCGGGCCCGGGTCGGTCTTTCCCTTGTGCCCAGGGTCCGCCCTGCAAGGCGAAATCCAGGGAGGCGAATGCTTTTTTCCGCCTTTGGGGCGGCTGGCATTGCCTTTGCTTACCCTTCCGGGGGCTGACAAGTCCCGGACGGAACCGTGTGTTTTTGGGGCCCCCGTGGGGCACTGTCAAATGAACTGGAAAGGGAGGTGATACCGAAGGGGACGACAGAGGAGTGGTTTGGTGAAGGTTTGAGAGTCATCGGATTTTTCTTTTTTTTCAATCGACGCGTGCCGCGGGTGCGCGCATTCCTGCGGGCCCCGGCACGGAATGGAGACATCCTGACGGAGGAACTCATGAAGAAAGCGGTTTGGTTTTTTGCGTTTTTGATGATCTTCAGCGTTGTGACCACCACCCTGGTTGCAGTCCATGACGCCTCGGCCGTGACCCTGGAAGAGGCGCTGGCCCAGGCTCCGCAGGGAACGGAAAAGGGCCAGATCGACCCCAACGCTCCCAAGGGCTACCTGGGCATCCCCGGCGCCCCCCAGATCAATCTGATTGCGGGCCTTCTGTGGGCCATCTGGGTGGGCTGGATCTTTTCCACCGTGGGCGCCTTCGGCGGTATCATGGCGGGCGTGGGCCACCTGACCGTCTTCGGCCTGGGCGACTACGCCAAGACCTTCAAGAAGACGGCCCCGGCCCTCAACAAGGTGATCACGGACAGCATCCGCGTGTCCAACCAGTGGCTGGTGGGCCTGAGCGCCGCCATCTCCAGCTTGAACTACTACCGCATGGGCCGCCTGGTGGCCCCGCTGGGCATCGCCCTGGCCGTGGGCTCCATCCTGGGCTCCACCCTGGTGCCGATCCTCACCGCCGGCAAGATCAAGCTGAGCCAGTACCAGGGCTACTTCGGTCTGGCCGTCTTCATCATCGGCGGCTTCCTCTTCTACGAAACCACCCCCGCCGGCCAGAACCGCAAGAAGGAAGCCAAGGCGGCCGCCCAGGCCTTTGAAAAGAGCATCAAGGAAAAGAAGTCGGCCGACGAGATCGCCGCCCAGGGCGTGAAGATGCTTGAGTTCGGCATCACCCAGGCCCGGTTCACCTTCTTCGGCGTGGAGTTCAAGTTCAATCCGGCCGTGGCGGCCTTCGGCGGCTTCTTCATCGCCTCCATGGCCTCCTTCCTGGGCATCGGCGGCGGCTTCCTGGTCGTTCCCTTCCTGACCAGCGTGGTGGGCCTGCCCATGTACCTGGTGGCCGGGACCTCCGCGCTCACGGTCTTCGTGGGCATGGTGGTGAGCATCTTCTCCTACATGGTGCTCAAGGGCGCCGTGGTGCAGTGGAGCCTCATCGGCATGGAGCTCATCGGCATCTTCATCGGCTCCATGATCGGCCCGCGCACCTCCAAGTACATCCCGGACGTGTGGTTGAAGCGCCTGTTCGTGCTCCTGGCCATCTACGTGGGCCTGCGTTACGTGTCCAAGGGCTTCTTCGGCACCAGCTGGGTGCCCCCGTACTAAACCGGGCCCTTTGATCCTGGAACGAAACAAAAAGGGGCGACCCCTGGGGGTCGCCCCCATCCCACAAGGAAACGGAATCAGCGATCATGAAATACCTGGCGGATCTTCCGGCCTTCCTAGATCCCTACATCATCCATCTCTACCGGTTCACGGGCATCGCCTTCGTGGACTACTTCCTCGGCACCTTCCTCCTGGCCCTGATCACGGTGGTATTGGGAGAACTCACCCTGTCGCTGGCCCTGCGGTTCAACCTGCGCCACATCCGGAGCCTGGAAGACGAGCTCATGAAGAACCGGGACCTGAGTGTGGAAGCGGCCGTCCAGGGGGACGCCGAAAGCTACCGGGCTTGCAACGACCAGGCAAACGACGCCTTCGGTCGCTACTTCTTCACCATGATCGCCTATTCGGCCGCGGCCTTGTGGCCCATCCCCTTTGCGCTCACCTGGATGCAGTACCGCTTCCACCTGGTGGAGTTCAAGCTGGCCTATCCCCTCTCGGTGGTGTGGCCCTCCACGGGATATGTCACCACCTTCGTGCTCCTCTACGTCCTGGCCCGCATCCTCTTCAAGAACCTGCGGCCCTACCTGCCCTATTTCCGGGAAGTCCAGAAGATGCTGGACCGGGAGGCGGCCGTCTACGGCAGGAAGCCCAAGGGCCGGCCCCGGGAAGCCGCCGCGTGAGATGAGTGACGGGTGATGAGTGACGGGTGATGGGTGATGGGTGATGGGTGGCGAGGCGGGGCCCTCCGGCCGTGGCTTCGAACCCCGCCCTCCTTCTAGTCTTTAATGCTTTAATCCTCTAATCCTTTAATCCTTAATCCTCTAATCCTTCTTTTCGGATCCAGCGAAAGATCCGGGTCGCCAGCCTTTCCTTCCGGGTGTTCCAGAGCCGCAGGCAGGACCGGCGCCGCTCCTTCATCTCCTGGAGCATGTAGTCCAGAAGCAGCCGGTGTTCCGTGGACAGAAGGCCCCGGTCCAGGTCCTTCTGCATGCGGGCCAGCATGGCCAGGATGGCGTAGGTGTAGAGGCTGAGCGTCGTGAGGCGCCGAAGCACGTATTCCTTGGCCATGACGTTCTTTCGGTAGGTCATGGGAACGGCCAGCAGGGCGAACTTGAGAAACCGGGCGTTCCGCTTGGCCTGCCGGGCGGCGCACTTGAACTGCTTGTCCTGGAACGGGAAATCCCACCGGAGGCCGCCGGTGAGGTTTTTCCAGAAGACCTGCAGGGACTTCAGGGGGCTTCCAGCCCGGCCCATCTCCTTGGTCATGCGCCGGATGGCGAAAAGGGGCGGGTAGATGGAATGGATTTCCGTGGTGCCCTCGAAGATGGTGGTGACCCGAAAATCCCGCATGCGCTTTTCGTACGGGTTGGTCTTGATGTAGCCGGATCCGCCGGCGGTCTGGAGCGCGTCGTACAGAACGTCCCACGCCCGGGTGGTGCCGAAGAGCTTCACGTGGCTCGTTTCCATGGCCACGTTCCGGAACGGGTCTTCTTCCAGGAACGCGGCGGTGAGGGTCGTCATGGCGTCGCAGGCGAAGGCGTGGGCCCGGGCGCGCACGATCTTTTCCTGGATGAGCTCGAAATTTTCGATGGGCACCCCGAACTGGATACGGTTTCGGGCCCGCTTGGTCATGTCGGCGACGGATTGTTCCATGAGGCCCGTGGAGGCGGCCCCCAGGCCCAGGCGGCCGAAGTTGAGGATGGTCATGGCGATCTTGAACCCGTCTCCGGGTTTTCCCAGCAGGTTTTCCCGGGGGACCTTCACGTCCTTGAAGTGGATGGCGGCGGTGGAACTGGCCGTGAGGCCCATCTTGGGCATGTCCTTTCCGATCTGGACGCCCTCCCAGTCCGTTTCCACGATGAAGGCGCCCATGTGCCCGGGCTTTTCGGGATCCAGCTGGGCAAAGACGGTGAGGCCGCCGGCGTAGTTGGCGTTGGTGATGTACGTCTTCCGTCCGTTCAGGATGTAGTGGGTTTCGTCATCGGAAAGGACGGCGGTGGTCTGGATGTGCTTGGCGTCGGATCCGATGTGGGGTTCGGTGAGCGCGTAGGAAAAGATCATGTCCCCGGAGGCGGCCAGCGGCAGGTACTTGGCCTTCTGCTCCTCGGTGCCGAAGAGCTGGATCCCCTTCACGCCGATGGAAAGATGGGCGATGGAAACCAGGGCCACGGACAGGTCGCGGCGGGCCAGCTCCCGGATCACCTCCAGGTATTCCCACAGGTTGAACCCCAGGCCGCCGTACTCCCTGGCGATGGAAAAGCCGAAGAGGCCCACCTCGCCCATCTTTCGCATCATCTCGTCGGGCACGCGACCCAGGGCTTCGATCTCCTGCGGGGAAAACTGCTGCAGGAGGGCCTCGTAGGCGGCCACCAGTTCGCCCACCTTGGTCCGATCCACATGCACCGGGAATTTTTCAAAGATCCCCGCGTCCAGAAATCCGCGGTAGGCCGTTTCCAGGAATCCAGCTCGCTGCATAGGCGTCACCTCTTGTCGTCTGGGGTTGGTGTTGGCCCCCGGGAAAGGGCCTCCAGGGGCACGAAGCGCAGTCGACCGTCGGGATCGTTGACCCAGCGCACCCGACCGTCCCGAAAAAGCACGTCCGCAAACTCATAGAACCACACGTTCCCGCGGATGCTGGTGGGAGTGCCCTGGACCGCCAGCACCTGGTCCGGAGTGGAGCCGATGGTGAAAGAGCCGGCGGGGGCCGGTCCGGCCGTCACGCCGTCCGAGGACGGCAGCAGCCGGATCTTCAGGTTGCCGAAGTAGTTGTCGTAGGAAACCACCCGGCCGTCCCGAAAGCGCACTTCGCTGAACCCGAAGGTCCAGCGATCGCCGCGGACGCTGGTGGGAGTGCCCTGCACCCGAAGGACCTCGTCCTGGGTGGAGCCCAGGGTGAAAAAGGCCGGGGCCTCTCCCGATGGCGGCTCCTTCAGGAGAGACACCCGAAGGCGTCCGTCGAAATTGTCGTAGCCCGCCACGCGCCCGTCCCGGAAGCGCACTTCGGAAAGGCCGTAGGTCCACCGGCTTCCGATCTTCTTGTCGGGAGGCCCCTGTACGGCCAGGACCTCCGCCTGGGAGCTTCCCAGGGTAAAGGAGGATTTTCGCGCCGCATCGCCCGGAAGCGGCGGAACCGGACGGCCCGTCTCCCGGTTGAGAAGGTCTCGCTGCACCTTGAGGGCGTCGTCCAGTCTTTCGGCCAGGTTCGGAGTTCCCACGGAAACGGGCTCCCGGGCGGGGGGAACCGGGAGAGGTGCCGGTACGGTTCGGGAACCCCAATACCCTTCGAAAAGACCCGTGGGAAGACCCCATAGGGCGGCGGCCGTGATGCAGGCGGCTGCCGCGAAGACCGCCGCCGCCCGGCCGGCGGTTTTCTTGTCGGAAAACCCGAAAAACCGTTTTCGGCCGGCGGAGTCCTTCGGTGCTTCCCGGGGCCGGGTCGCTCCCGGACTCTTTCGCCCGTTCCGGGGTTGTTCCGCGGCACCCGGCCCGGAGCCTCCGGAAAACGGCGACGGGCCCCCTTCCCCCTTCGGTTCCGCCTCCGGCTCCGGCGCCAAGGGGTGCTCCAGGATGCGCCGGTAAGCCTCCTGAAGTCTCTTGAACTTTTCTTCGGCCTGGGCCCGTTCCAGGGGGGATCCTTGGGCGAACCGGTCGGGATGCCATTTCTTGGCCAGATCCCGGTAGGCGCGCTTGACCGCTTTGTCGGGCGCGCCGGGCTTCAGGCCCAGGAGCCGGTAGTCTTGGGCGGTGGCGGTCTGAGGAACCGACATGGGAGCCATGGAGCGTCCTCGAACAGGGATGGATCGGAAAATCCGTGCCCGAAAGCATAGCCTTTGGTACTTTTTGGTTCAAGACTTTGCCCCGGCTTCCCGATAAGAAAGATGAAGTGGTCTCAGAAAACGTTTCTTGATTCTCAGGAGAATCCTCAATGGCGAATCAGGCCCCTGACCGAAAGAAACCGTTACAGGATATTTTAAAAGTGGCGGAGGACCTGCCGCCCTTTCCCGACGTGGTCCAGAAGGTCATGCCCCTTGTGCAGCGCATGGCGCCCGTGGAAGAGATCGAGGCCGTCATTCGGTACGACCAGGTGATCGCCGCTCGGGTGCTGGCCTTGGCTCGTTCTCCCCACTATGCGCGGACGAACCCGGTGCGGTCCCTGAAAGACGCCATCGTTTCCCTGGGACAAAAGGCCCTGGTGGAGGTGATCCTGGCGGCCTGCACGGCCCGGTTCCAGGACGGTGCCGTTCAAGGCTACGATCTTCGGGAAGGGGAACTTTGGGAACATTCCGTCGGCACGGCCCTCATGGCCGACCGGATCGCCGAGCGGCTGGGCATGAAGGAGCGGCTCACGGTCTACACGGCGGGACTCCTGCACGACATCGGCAAGACGGTCCTGAACCGGTATGTGGAAGACTACCTGGACAAGATCATCCACACCGTGAGGACAAAAGGGAGCTCCTTCTTGGATGCGGAGCGCAGCATCCTGGGCATCGACCACCAGGAACTGGGGGCCACCATCGCCAGAAGTTGGAACTTCCCCGGGCCCGTGCTGGTCGGCATCGGTTACCACCACAGTCCCCAGGACGCCCCCGAAAGCCACCAAGTGGCGGCGATTCTCTACGCGGCCAACCGCATGGTGGCGGCCATGGGCATCGGCGCCGGCGTGGACGGCTTCCTCAACCCCAACCAGGACCAGGTCTTCGAAGATCTTCAGATCGACGCTCGAACCATCGAAAAGCTCATGGCCGACGTCTTCCTGGCCCTGGACGAAACGAAGAAATTCCTGGCCGGTTGAGCCAAACCGCGGCCCGCGGAAGGGAGACAGCGGAGATCTTATGGGAGATCAAACGGGCTTCCCAGAAACTTCAGGAGCTCATCTCGGCTAAGCTCACAATCTCTTAGGATTTTTCCCAGAAGGCCGGGGCCGGTCGTTTCACCCGAATGAATTGGAATCACCGTAGCTCTGCCATCCGGGTGTCTCAAGTAATGATGACTGCCCTTAACCCGCACCAAATCGAAACCGGCCTTGTGGAGTGCTGCCATGAGCTCTCGGCCCGTTAGGGAAGGGATTCGCGTCATGGGGCAATAGCCACTTGTTGGACACCGACAAAATCCAGGGGCTCCATATCCTCCCCTTCCACTTCCAAGCAGAGTTGGATGGCCTCCTTGACTCGGCTCATGAGCTCATCCAGGGATCGGGCCTGGGTGTGGCACCCGCGGAGCGCAGGCACCGTGGCCACGTAGTAACCTTCCTGGTCTTTTTCGATGAGCACGACAAATTGTTTCGGCATGGTGGAACCCCTCTGTTACGGCGGGCGTCGAAAGGTGTTTTTTCATTGAAACTATAATGAACACCCAAGGTCGGGTAAAGCTCTTCCATGTTCCGGTCCTTTCCGGGTGGCTCCCGGCGATGGTTTTTGCTATGGTGTGCCCGAAGGGCGGGCGCTCGGGCCGGGGCGGCGTCTCAGCGCCCCGGCCCGAAACACCCCAAAAGCCTCTGCGAACTCTGCGCCTCTGCGGTGAATTTTCCTTCCCACCGCACCGGCCGCTCACAGCCGCCTCAACGGGGGACACCATGCTCATACTGACCCGCAAGGTGGGGGAAGCCATTCGGATCGGGGACGACATCCAGGTGGTGATCACCGCCGTGGACCAGAACAAGGTGAAGGTGGGCATCAAGAGTCCCCGCCACGTACCCATCTTCCGCGAGGAGCTCTACCAGAAGATCCAGGAAGAAAACCGGCAGGCGGCCGCCATCCGGGCCGACGACCTGGATGACGTCCTGGGCAGCCTTCCGGCCAAGGCGACCTGAACCCGGATCCGTCAAGATTCCATGCGAGCAGACACCGTGGATTGGAAAACCATCACAGGCCGGCTCAAGACATTCTCCCCGCACCACGAGGCCTATATCCAAACCATTCTAAAGGAAATCGTGGCCCATTACGGAGATCAACTGCTGGCCTGCGCCATTTTCGGTTCCCATGCCCGCGGGGAAAACCGACTCAATTCCGACCTGGATCTTCTCCTGATTCTGGACGCCAAGGAAGGTTTTACGGAGCGCATGGCCCGGTTCGTGGAACAGATCGAGATGAAGCACGATGCCCTGGCCCAAGAACTCTATGAACAAGAAGGAGTCCTTTGCGAGCTTTCCCCCTACATTCTCATGAAGGAAGAAGCCCGCTTCGTTCACCCCATCTACTACGATCTCGTGGAACACCACGTGATCGTCCATGACCCCCACGGCCTCCTGGACCACATCGTGCGCGGCGTAAAAGAGCATCTGGCGGAATCGGGAGCCCGAAAGGAACCGGTGGGAACGGGCTGGCTCTGGGACGTGAGCGGCCGCGAAAGCCCCAAGACTCTCGAGCTGGTGCCATGAAATCAGACAAACTCACGGAAGCGTATCTTCGCAAGGCCCAAGTGAGGCTGGAAGAATACGACCTGGAAGACGCGGAACAAGCCATCGACGACGCGGCGTTCGTTTATCGAATCGTCTCGGAAGCCTTCGGCAAAACGGAAGAAGAACCGGCATGAAAATCGAAACCTCCCGATTCGGCACCTTGGACCTGGACGAAAGCACCTTCATCCACTTTCCGTGGGGCATTCCCGGCTTCGAAGATCTCAAGCGCTACGTGCTTTTGGAACACCGCCAAGGGCCGTTCAAATGGCTTCAAGCCGTGGACCAGCCGGATGTGGCCTTCGTGGTTTCGCCGCCGGACGTCTTCGGCATCCAATACAAGGTCCCCGAAAAACGGGCCGCTCTCCTGGGCCTCCAGGACACTCAAGACTTGGCCATCCTGGTCCTTGTCTCTGTCGACAGGACCACCCGGGCCGTGCGGCCGCACCTCAGAGCCCCCTTGCTCCTGAATGCCGCCAACCGCCAAGCCTACCAATGGGTTCTTGAGGAGACGGAGCGAAAGACCGTTATCGAAGTCCTTGAGCCTCAAAGAAAAGAAGAATAGCAGCCCCCATCCCCACCGAGAGGGGGCAGGGGGCTTGATTGTGGTCCCGCCAGGCGTGGGTCGGCTTATCCCAGTGCGGCGATTTTCTGGTATTGCTTGGAAGCAGACTTCGTTTTCCGCACCCCGGCCAGCAGGGTCCTGATCCGGCCGGAGGCCCGGGCGAGTTCTTCTTGGCAGGCTGAATAACCATCAAGCAGGTCCGCGAGAAGACCCCGAAGCTCCTGGTTGACGACTTGCCGGTGTGGTCCCTCCGACTCCAGGGAAGATGCCAGATCCACCAGCCGCGAGAAGGCATCCTTGCATCGGAGGGTCGCCCGGTGGATCGCCGCCGCATCGGCGTTCCGGCAGGCGAGATCCCGGAGATCCTGCAGGTCCGAGCGAAGCTCCTCCGCCGCCAGGACCAAAGATTCCATCTGTTCGGCCGAAGTCAAGCGGCCCTCCCTTGCGCCGGCCCCGTCTTGGATTTCAGGCGCTGATGGACCGGGCCCAATTGTCTCGCGTTTCGAGCGGGTCGAGAACAAGTTCGCCCCGGTCGTACTTCCGTTTCACTTCCTGCCATGCCTCCCGTAGATCCTCCAGGATATCGATAAGGCCGTTATAGACATCGGGGCTTTTCATGGAGTTGATCCCGATGAGCTCACGGAGCAGGTAGTTGTAAATGCGGGAGAGGTTGACCGCGATCTCTCCGCCACGCTCGAAATCCAGGCCCACCAGCAGTTCCGTGATCACGTCCTGCCCGTGGCGGATGCGTTCGTAGGCGGCGTCCATGCGATGGGAGGCGTGGTACTCCTTGGCCTTCCGCAGGTCCTCGATGGTCGCTTCATAGCACATGAGGACAAGGCTGGCGGTGTCCGCCGTCGCCACATTCGTTTTTCGATAGGCATCCTGAGCCCTGTTCAACACCATCTATCCACCTCCACATCAGTTCTTCATCATCTAAACAGCGCACGCCACCTGAACCCATGCGTCGCGGAGCTCACCGGTCATGGAGATCATGCGGTCCAGGGTTTGCTGGGCATGGGAATCCCGGATGGCCACCAGTTCCCGGAGCATGTAATTGTAAATCCTGGCAAGATTTACGGCGATCTCTCCGCCCCTTTCGTAGTCCAGCCCCACGAGAAGCTCGGTGACCACGTCCTGGGCGTGGCGGATGCGATCCATCAGAAGATCCTCATCCCCTTGGGCGTGGGCTTGCTTGGCCTCTCGGAAATCCCGCAGCATGGCATCGTAACAACGCACGATGAGATCCAGGAAATCCGCATGGGAAACGTCACTTTGTTGGCAGGCCGACAAGGCGTAAGAGGTCATTTTTTCCTCCTCCAGGCAAACTCTTCCCTGCTCGGAGCATCAGGAAAGGCTCGACAGCAGCTGGGAAAGGGTTTCCATCTGAGCATTCATGTTGCTTATGGCCGTATCCATGGCTATGAACTGTTCCTGGAGCCGCTCCATTTCGGCGTCAATCCGATCCTCCATGGTCAAGATCCGATCATCCAGCGTATCGATCTGGTCCTCCACGCTCTTGATCTGTTTCGTGACCGTACCGTCCACCGAATCGGTCAGGTCGTCGAGAACTGATTGCAAGCTCTGGGCCAACCCGTTGAACTTCGAAATCGTCCCCGCATAGTCCTTGGACAAGGCCTCGGTGAACTCGTCGGCATCGAATTCCAGCGTTCCGTCGTTGGAGAAGGTGACCCCGTGGTTGAAAAGTTGTTGGCTGAGCACGGTGGTCTGGATCCGGTTCTTGATGGAGCGCAACTGGGAATCGCCGAAGAGAACCCCTCCGGCTTCTTCGTCCAGGGCGTTGTATTCAAACTGGTCGTTGATGTAGTCCACCACGCTGTTGTAAGCATCGACGAACGTTTGAACCTTTTCTGTGACGGCCTCCTCATCCCGGTCGATGCTTAATGAAACCGTGGTAGCCGGGTCCTCGCCGTGCAGATGAAGGGTGACCCCTTCGATGGCGTCGGTGATGGTGTTGGACGATCGGGTCATGGCGATGCCGTCGATGGTGAAGGCCGCATCTTCTCCCGCCTGCAGGGTGGAAAAGTAGTCGCCCGGAGCGTCGGTGAACTGGATCCCCGCTGCCCCTTCTTCTTCGCTCGTGAGAATGAGCCGATAGTCGGAATCGGACACCTTGAGGATGCTCGCGACCACGCCGGTGGCATTGGATCCCGTATTGAGGGCGTTGATCTCGTCCTGGAGTTCGTTCAGGCTCTTGCCGTCCAGGGTCACGTCGTGTCCTTCGATGGTGATGGTCCCCGTCCATCCGGCGGAGTCCGAGGCCGACGTCACCGAAGTGGACTGGAGCTTTTCGGCCTTTGCCAGATTGGTGACCTGGATGTCGAAGCGGCTTTTGGCCGCACCGGATCCGACCGTTACCGTCAGAAGGTTTTCCGCGTCCACACTGCTGGAAGAACTCAACGAGGTGGTGAAAAGGTCAAAATCGTCCGAGTCCTCCATGTCCTGGACCGCACTGAGCAGGGCGGACAATTTGGTGGACACCGTGTTCCAGGCGGACAGGACTTCTTCCTGGCGGTCTTTCTGATCCTCCAAGGGTTGGATGAATTGCTCCTCTTCCACCTCCCGCAGCTGATCCAAGACGGTCTGCCAGTCAAACCCACTTCCGACCCCACTGAGACTGATTCCCATGTGCGCACCTCCCGTCGAGTCCATCCGGCGGACGCTCAACCGGTATGGTATCCGTTCCGCATAACGTTCCGCCCGCCTTCCTCGCTTTTCTTATGGGCCAGGGCCGCTCGGGGCCTGGCGGAATTCACGAACGGACGCGGTTCACAAAGCTTTCAGCAAGAAAGGGGTGGCCCCCCATGGAACCACCCCCCCTCCTCGGACTGGTAGAATATTTGTGAATTGCGATGCTTAACCCAGGAGCTGGAGAATCTGCTGCGGAGCCGCGTTGGCCTGCGCCAGCATGGCCATACCGGACTGCTGCAGGATCTGGTTCTTGGTGAACGTGGTGACTTCCGCGGCCATGTCGGCATCCCGGATGGCCGATTCACTGGCCGAGTAGTTCTCGATCATGATGTTCAGGTTGTCCATGGTGTGCTGGAGCCGGTTCTGGTAGGCGCCGAGCTTGGACATGTAATTGTTGATGCTGGAAAGGGCATTGTCGATACTGGTCATGGCCGCCTGAGCGCTTGCCAGCGTTCCGATCTTGGACGCGCTCACACCCAGGGCCGCCGTGGAGACCGAGTTGAGCTCAACCACCAACTGATCATGACCGACGTTTTCCGCGCCGATCTGGAAGGTGAAGGTCGTCTTGGCGCCCGATCCCGTGCTGTAGACCAGCGTCACGCCGTTGTATTTGGAAGTCTGGGCAATCCGGTCCAGTTCTCCCTGGAGCTGGACGAATTCCGTATTCAGCAGCTCTCGCTCGCTATTCGTAATCTGATCACCGGCAGCCTGCGTGGCCAGTTCCTTCATGCGCACCAGAATGCTTTCGATCTCATGGAAGGCGCCGTCGGCCACCTGCAGCATGGAATTGGATTCCGTGGCGTTCTGATAGGCGACTCTCAGAGACGCGATCTTGGCCTTGAACGTGTTGGCCACCGCGAAGCCGGCCGCATCATCCGCAGCCCTGTTGATCCGGTAGCCCGTGGAGAGCCTCTCCAGCGATTGGGAAAGGTTCCGGTTGTTGATGGTGAGGTTGCGCTGAACGGTAAGAGCCGTAACGTTGGTGTTGATGCGAAGTGCCATGGTCATTCCTCCTTGAATGGGGTGTTTTTGACTTCCCTGCCAAAAAACCTTTCTACCAGTCCTCTTGTGCCTTCACCTTAGCTATCGGCAGGATGGTGGACGGGCATTAACAATTTTTCGGGACCAACACCCCATGTTTCATAAGCCAGTCCAAATGCAGGAGGGAAGCGTCCCGATCCAAGCCGTATTCAGTACGGCCCACGTGGAGCAGATCCGAGATGGTCGACTCACTATGACTGAAAGTCCGCCGGACCATGGCCTCCAGAAGCTCTTGGTTGAGGAGCAGGGCCATCTCAACGTATCGAATGGGCCGGAAAAGCCCCGAGGAAAACCGGGCGCCATTGGGCCCTGGAACAACCAGAAACTCGTCATGCAGGACCGTGGATGGATAGTGGGAAAAGATCTTCGGAACCGAGGGCGTGATCAGGGGCCTGACCTTTGTCCCGTCGGAGGATTCCGACCGCGCCCTGGAAGCCAGGTCCTCCCACAGATCCAGATAGGCGGGAATCACCCGCGACCATCGGAAATCTTCTACGCGGCGTCGGGCGTTTTCCCCCAAGGCCCTCCGGATGTCCGGCCTGCAGACCAAGGTTTGAAGGACCTGGACCAGAAAGTCCATATCGAACGCGACCTTTTGCGCGCGGTAGAAACGAAGCACGGACGGCTCCAGGATCCCTGCCAGTCCGTCCCACGGCTCCTGGCTCCCGCTGGCGAAAGTGGGCACGAGAAACCCCGTTTCGCCCGGGAGGACCAGGTCCTTGTAGCCGTCGAAATCGGATGCGATCACGGGAAGCCCCGCCTCCATGGCCTCCAGGAGGGTCAGCCCGAACGTTTCCTGGTAATTGTCCACCAGGGAACAGAAAAGATCCGAGGCGGCATACAGCTCCTCCTTCTCCCCCGCGGACACATTGGCCCTTACCATCACCACGCCCGTCAACCCCAGCGTTTCGACCATCTCCGAGACCAGGCGCACGCCGTCCTTGCGGCCCCCGCCGGCCACAACCAAGGTGACCGCCGGTCCCCCCCGGGCCTCCAGACCGGCCAGGAACCTCCCGAAAGCCTCCAAGAAGGGACTGAGGTCCATCTTGGTCCTCGGCGACAAACGTCCCAGGGTCAGGATGACCACGTGGTCTTCGGGAATCCCCAGCCTCCGGCGGGCCCGCCCGCGGGAGGACATGGGCCTGCGCCGCTCTGGAATGCCGAGCGGGATATGCACAAGCCGGGGGGGCTCGGGAAGAAGACCGCCGAACTTCTCCCGGAATCCCTCGCGGATCTCGTCAAAAGATTGACGAAGCATCTCCACGGCACAGCGACTCGTGCAGACGACGGCATCGTAGGGTTTGGGGCCGGCCAGCAACAAGGAAATGAACTTGGTGTAGAGCGTGGCCGTGTCCAGGGAATGGGTCACGCCGGTTACGGGGAACCGCAGCGAAGCGCTCAAGCGGTTCCGCCACTCGATCAGGTGGGGCATGTAGTAGGTGAAGTCGCCGTTATGGACCACATCCGGGCGGCACGCGCGGACGGCCGTGGGCAAGGTGGCTTGGGGCTGTACGCGGATCCGGTCGGCGGCCCAGGGAAAGCGGGCCTTTAAGATCCCGAAAAGACGCTCGGCGCTCGGCCCGTCCGTGGCGAAAAAGCGATAGCTGGAGCATCTTCCGTATTCCAGAACGGCGCGAAGAAACTGCTCGTTGGCCACAGGCATGCCCATTCTTTGTTGCCAAAAGGGATCGTCGAGCATGAAAGAGTCCAGCGTAGCCCAATGCATGGTGAATTCTTCCCCGCCTTTCATTCCGGATGCGCCTGCCCGCCGACCGACTTCTCCCACCGGGCGAGGCGCCGGGCCAGCCGCGCCAAATCCTCCTTGCCTTCGTCTTCCAGGTGTCGGGCCAAAA
>JACIYN010000021.1 GCA_014359885.1 Desulfacinum sp. | reverse complement strand
TTTTCACTTAACCCTACTAGTTAACTTGCAAACAGAAACACTGGATCTGCCCTAGCCCAAAAACTCGGAACAAAGCATGATTTCCCCATAACATCATCCTTTCCAAATGATATCGCATTCAACCCTTGGCCTTGACGCCGCAAAAAGCCCCCGCCGAAATTCTTGACCTACCTTGGGTTGTAGAAAGAAGCGTGCCAGTTTCCCCACGATAAGTCCAGGTTTGTAACAGTCTGTTTTCTCTTTACAATTCATCCTGCTGAGAGGAGGATTTTTTTCGAGGAAGCCGGGATGTGCAATGGAATTCCCAACAGGTGGTGAATGAATTGCACACAAGCCGGACTCGTTGCACTCCCAAGCAGAGCCAGGGCAAGGAATTGGTGGGGACGGAAATGGGGGGAAAATGTCCTCGAGGGGGTTATTGGGGACAGGTCATTAATCGTTGTCACCACGCTCATTCCGTGATATGCACGTGCTGATGCGATGCAACCGGTCATTCTGGTGGATCTCAGAAAACAGAAAGAAAGGACAACAACCATGGCTCGCACCCGGCGCATGAAGGCTTGCGGAGAGGAGGCTTACTACCACGTGGTTTCCCGCACCGTGGGCGGGGAGTTTTATCTGGGGGACGTGGAAAAGGAGCGGCTGCTGCAGGTGATCCGGGCCTACGCGCGGCTTTACTTCGTGGAGATCCTCGGGTTTTGCCTCATGAGCAACCACTTTCACCTGGTGGTGAAAACCCGAAGGTGGGAGGAGGTGACCGATGACGAGATCGTGGGGCGCGTGAGTTCCCACTACGGCCTCGCCCCGGACCTGGTGCGGCTGAAGGACCTGGCATCGCTTCGGATAAAGCTCTGCGACCTTTCGGAATTCGTCCGGTCCGTGAAGCTCGAATTTTCCCGGTGGTACAACCGGAAAAACCGGCGAAGGGGTTACTTTTGGGGGGATCGGTTCAAGAGCGTCCTTTTGGAAAGCGGAACGGCCCTGGCCCAGTGTCTTGCCTACATCGAGCTCAATCCCGTGCGGGCGCGGATCGTGGAGCGACCCGAGGAGTACCGGTGGAACAGCCTTTCCTTCCGGCTGGCGGGAAAGGGAGAATTCCCGAGCTGGGACGGGATGGAAACCCGGGATGTTCGGGCCTATCTCGCCCTGGTCTATGAGGTGGGGAAAGGCGGCCGGGTGGATTCCAGGGGAAGGGAAAAGGGGCGGATTCCAAAGGACGCCGAGGAACCGTTGAGCCTGTGGCGGCACAAGGTTCGGTTCTTTACGGACGGCCTGGTTCTGGGATCCAAGGCGTTCGTGCTGGACGCCTACGAGCGGTTTTCCCAGTGCATTCACAAGAAGGAGCGGCGGGCCCACCGGGCCGCGGGGGTGGAAGGGGTCTTTTCCCTGCGGCGGTTGGCGGCGGCGGCTTGACGGGGGCTGGTTTGGCGCGAAAGAGAACCGCTAATGGACGCGAATAGACGAAAATGGGTATTTCCACGGAAGGGCGGGCTGGGATGGTTTCCTGCTTTCGCGGGAATGACGTCGTCAAAAGGCCGGGGGGTACGTTGTGTGGGTTTGCGCCATCGCATGGGAGCCTAGGCGGAGCCTCGGGCAAGCCGGTCGCGGGGGGAGGAGCGCGAACAGGAAAGAAAGCGTCGCCGATGAACGACAATGAATAAGGACCATCTTCCAAAAGGCTGGCGTTTGCCTTTAGAGGGTGGTGTGATATTTTCAAGGAACATCCCGGTCAGGTGCCAGATGGATGATAAGCGGACAGCATGGAGCATGTCATGTCGGGCCCTTCCCATTTTTTTTCTGAATCGGAGCTGCGGCAGTGGATCGCCACTGCCGTTGCGGAGGCTTTCCGCGAGAAGCTGGACGAGCTCTTCGCCGAAAAAGTGGCCGCCTTCGTGGCGGAAAACGAGCGACGAAGCCGCGAATTGTCCCTTATGGAGCGGGTCGTCCGGGTGGAGCAGGAGCTCAAGGCTTTGAGGGAAATCGAGGCGGCCCGTTTTGAAGCCATGGACAGGCGCTTCGAGGCCTTGGATAAGCGCCTGTCTTTCCTCCAGTGGATGATCGGAATCGGTTTTTCCGCCATCGCCCTACTCGTAGGCCTGATGCGATTCAAGCCCTGAGAACGCCCGGGGAACTTGGAGGATAGACCCCATGGGAAGTTACGATGCCGCCATGAAGGTCATTCTCGCCCACTGCCGGGAGGCGGCGCTGGAGTATTTCCTGGGCCTGGAACTGCAAGAATCGGAAATTCTGGAACTCCCCCAGGAGACGGCTTCGGTCCGGCGGAGCGACTTTCCCATCCGGGTGCGGACCGACGACGGCAGGGTCTTCATCGTTTTGCTGGAAGTGCAGAGCCGGTGGGAGCCGCAAGTGCCGCTTCGCCTCCTGGAATACGATGCCCGGTACCGGCTGAAGACGGGCCTTTCGGTCCTGCCGGTGGTGATGCTTCTCACGCCCAGCGGGAGCGTGGTGGAAAGCTTCGAGGACGGCGGCATCCGGTATCGGTTCCGGGTGATTTCTCTGGCCGCCATGGACGCCCGGGAGGTGGTGGAGCGGGGAAACCCCTGCCTCATGCCCTTCGTGGGCCTCATGCGGGGAGGCCCCGAGGTTTTCCAGATGGCCGAGGAGGCCATTTACGGCTCGGGCTTGGGTCGATCCGACAAGGCGGATCTTTTGACCGGCATGGCGCTCCTTTCGGGGCTCTTGGACAAGGATCTGCCCCGCCAACTGCTGGAGCGCAGGAGGGACATCATGATGGAATCCTATGCCTATGAACTGATCAAGAAGGAAGGCTACGAAGAAGGCCTGCGGTCCGGGGTTCAACAGGGCATCCAGCAGGGAATCCAACAGGGCATCCAGCAGGGAATGGAGAAGGGAACTCTCCATGCATTAAGGGAACTCATCCTGGAAACCTTGGATGAGCGATTTGAAGAAGTGCCCGGAAACCTTCGTCATGACCTCCGTAAGTTAGAGGATCCCCATGATCTGAAGCTTCTTTTCAGAAGGGCACTTCGAGCCGAATCCCTTCGTGAATTCCAAGAAGCGTTGGAACACTTTCTCGATTAGGTCCGCCGACAGGGTCTTTCGTGGGAGAATCAGGGCCCTTCAGAAAATCGAGGATCCCGAAATGCTCGAACTTCTCGCGTGGAATCCGTGGAAGCCTTCCTGGAAAAAATCCGAGCCATGCGGCAAGCCAGTCCCGCCTCCTGACGCGTGGGAACACCCAAGGGCGGTTTCATGGCTCACGGGCCGCCATGTCCGGCGGGAACGGATCTTCAAGGCCGGAGAGCGTCGCCTCGGCTTCCAAGCGGTGGGGGTTGGAAAGACCGGCCCGGAGGGCTTCCCGAAGAAAGCGGCGGGCGGAGTCGGCATCGCCCATGGCCACATAGACCATGCCCAGGTGGTAGAGAATCATGGGGTCCCGAGGTTTTTTTTCATGGGCTTCCGTCAGGAGCCACAGTGCCCGGGCGTGCAAATTCTTTTGGGAATAGGCCCAGGCCAGCGTATCCATGACCCGCGGATCTTCGGGGCGGCCTTCGTAGGCCACCTGGGCCAGCGCCAGGGCCTTGTCCGTGTTGCCGCCCCTTTCCAAAAGAAGCCAGGCCAGGTTGTTGGCAAGATCGGGTGCATGGGGGTTGCGCTTGATGGCCTCCTCCAGGACCTCGAGCGCCTCCTGTTCCCGGCCCTCCCGAAGGAGCATGTCCGCCAAGGCCCGATAAAGCAGGGTTTCCCGCGGAAACCATTGGATGCACCGACGGAGGGTCTCTCTTCTTCGTTGCGACGCATCTCCGGTGCCGCCCGTCTCGCCCGCCAGGGCTTCGAGGCATGCGGAAAAGAGCCGGGGAGGGTCGGATGAGCCATCTTTCACCCACTCCCCGACAGCGAAGGACAAGAAGGGATCGCGGGGCCGCGATCTTCTGAGATCCGCCCAAAGCCCCTTCGCGCCGCTGGCCTCCGGGGAGACGGCCAGCCTGCGGTAGAGAAGCCACGCATCGGCCTTGTCGGGAAATTTCGCGAGAAGCCCTTCCATCTGCTCCCCGGCCAGACCTTTTTCCCCCGCTTTTTCCAAGACCAGCGCCTTCATGAAACGAGGGGCGGGATCCTTGGGCGCCAGGAGCTCCGCGATGTGAAACGCCTCCATGGCCCCGGCCAGGTCTCCCTTTTCCAGGCTAACCGCTCCCAGAAGAAGCCGCACCTGGACGTTTTCCGGCACCCGTTCCACGAGCCTCAACAGGTGCGCCTCGGCCTTTTCCAGCTCCTCCAGGCGATAATAGACGGCGGCCAGAATCATCTCCGAATCCACCTGGTGAACATCCAGGATCAGGGCCTGCATGAAGTGGCGAACCGCAAGGTGGGTGTGATTGGCCGTAAGGTAGGCGACTCCCAGCAGGTAATGGGCCATGGGCAGGTTGGGTTCCCAGTCCACGGCCGTTTCAAAGGCGGCGATGGCGGGGGCGGCCTCTCCCCGGAGAAGGTGAAGCTTCCCCTTGAGAAGCAACCGTTCCAGGTCATGGGCCCCGCCGTTTTCCAGAAGCGCCAGCTCCCTGGCCGCCTCGTCCAGGAGCCCGCGGCTCATGAGCACCTCCGCCAGCATCTTTCGCGCGTCCCGATTGCCCGGAGCGGCTTCCAGAATCCGGCGAAGCATCCCTTCCGCCCGGTCCCATCGCCCCAGGGAATGGAAAAACTCCGCGTACTCCTTTTGATAAGCCGGATTGTCGGGAAACCTGGCCACCAGGTCTTCCATGACCGCCGCCCCCCTTTCGGGAACCCCCCTGACGCGCCAATAGCCCGCTAGAAGAAGGTGAAGATCCGGCTGGGTCGAAACCCTCTTGCCGTAGCGCTCCACCAGGCGATCGCCCTCCTCCGGCCGGCCCAGCGCCGCATAACAGCCGGCCAGCTTCAGGGCCGTTTCGGCATCGCCCGGTTCGCTTTCGAGCGCCGCTTCATAGGCTTTCAACGCATCCTGCACCCTCCCCAGGGCCAACCAGTAGTCTCCCAGGAGGCCCTGGAAAGACGGATCCGCCCTTCCCTGCGCAAGGACCTCCAGTGCCCGCCATGCCGCGGCCAGGTCCCCCCGGGCGATCTCGATTCGGCACAGGAGCCGCCACGGCTCCGCGGCCTTGGGGGCCAACTCCACGGCTCGCAGCAGCGCCTCGCGGGCCTGTTCGCTGTCAGCCAGCTTGAGAAGCAGTCGGGCCATTCGCACATATCCGTCGGGATCCTTGTGCACGGAGACGGCCTTCTTCCACAGCCGGAGCGCCTCCCCGTAATCCCCCTGAGCCTCCAAGTGCTCGGCCCTTTCCGCCAAGCGCCCGTAGCGGGCCTGGGGATCCAGCGTGCATCCTCCCAGCAAGACCGCGACGAGGAGCGCACGAAGCACGAAAAAGGTCTTGTGTGGTCTCACTCGGCTCCCTTTCCAAGAATGGGCGATTTCACCCCTTTTTAGACGCGCCCTTTCTGCGGGTTCTTGCGGCTCTTCAGCGGGGCCTGAAAAGGGCCGCCAGCATACCCACCGCCAGCGTCGCGATCACACCCAGGGCGATCTCGAACTTGTGGGAAACGATGAACCGCAGCACATGGAACACCCAACGAAAGATCCACGGCAGCTGCTGCGCCCTGGAAGGGGAAATCGTTCCCGGGCGGATGGCCGCCTCGCCCTTCTTCAGTTTCTCCTGTTCCTGTTCCAGAAGAATCCGGGTATCCAGCGCGGCGAAAGTTGCCCGGTCGGAAGCCAGCGGATCTCCCCGCGATTTCTCCTCCTCCGCCAAGGCGACCAGGGGGCGGGCGATCCTCGCCAACCGATGGACCTCGCCGGCACGGTCCTTTCCATCGCCCACGGCGGCCGCCGCTGCATGGCGCTTCCGCTCCTCCAGAGCTCCCGCATCGGGCACCGGTCCCGTTTCGCTGGGGCGCCCCTCCTTTTGAGCCGCCCCATGGGAGCGCTTTTTCATAAGATCCGCATAGGAACCGGTTTCCGCCAGTTCCCGCCGGGCCAGGGCCTCCAGTTCCCGGGCCTTGGCCTGGATCTTTCCGTAGTCGAGCAGGATCTTCTTGAGTTCCAGATTGGCATAGAGGAGGTTCGCCAAGCGGGCTTCCAGGGACGTTTCCCTGACGATCATGACCTTGAGCGGCCTGGTGAGAGGGATCCGTACCAGGGGGATAAAACGGGGATTTGCGGGACAGATGAGGGGTCGGCCTTCATTGGCTTCCCCGGGCAGATTCACCAGGTCGTATAAGACCCATTCCCCCTGGGCTTCAGAAAGGGGCACATAATGACGATCCACCGGAAAGGTTCCGGGCATGCGGAGATCCGTTTCGATGTAAGACGAAAAAGCGGGTCGCGCGGCCAAGACCCAACCCGCCATCCCGCCCAGGAGCAGTAGGAAAAGCCACAGATCCCGAAGACCCGCGCATCGTCTTTGGCAAGAAACCGCCCACCGGCAGGTTCTCATGGCATCGGGCTCCCGCACACTTCGGGTGAACGAATCCGTTGTACAACAGCATGAAACCTATGGTTTTCGAAGGCCTCGCGTGCTCTTGGAAAGAGCATGACGGACAAGGAGCACAGGAGGCATACGAAGCCAGTGGGACCGCACAAAGAGAAATCCCTGGGACAGGACCGCCAGCGGACCGGCTCCGCACAGGTCACCCGACATCAACGCCCTTTCCATGGCCCCCACCATAAAACGCCGCACCACGGCCCCGGCTCCCGACTCCCTTTCCACCACGTCCAGCACCGGCCGCGGCACCGGCGTTCCCATGAGACGCCGAACCACGCGCAAGGCATAGGCAAGGGGGCGCATCACGCCCAGCCGGCCGGCCCGGGCAGGAAGACCCTTCCAGAAGGGGGCACTTTGCCCCCACCGCCTCAGCAGTGCGTCCAGATCCACCACGTCCCTCAGTGATCCCGTCACCACGCCGTCCTGGAAGAGATGCACCACGTTGTGGAGCACCATATCCTCCCCGCTCAGCACGTGGTACCCGTCCAGTTTCGATCTTCGGGCCGACTGGAAGAAAAGGTCGCTATCGATCCGGATCCGCCCGGTAAGAGGCAGAATGTTGTGGTGCACATCCACCACGCTTCCCCGGTCCCTGTGGCGAAGCGGAGGAAGTTCATGCATCCATTTTCTGTAGTAGTTCTGGTCGTAAGCGGAATCCTTGACGGGCTCCCAACCCTTTTCCAGGAGGGCCCGTTCCACGGCGGGCAAATCCCCGCGCCGGACCAGAATGTCCACATCCGCGGAAAGGCGGCCGCGCGCAACGTCCAATTCTTCCGCCACGTAAGCGGCCCCCTTGAGAAGAACGACGGGGCCGCTCACATCCCGAAGGGCCCAGCGGATCCGGTCCAGTTCCCAGAGGACGGCCCGGCGGTGCGCGTCAGCGAGGCGGACGGCCGCTGAGAGATGTCGGCGGATCCGATCCGGCAAGCCGCCAGCCAGCCCCTCCTCTTCCGCCAGGCAGGCCAGGCGTCCCAGAAGATTGTTGCGGCGGGCGACACGCAGTATCCTGTCCCACTCCCCTTCCCCGAAGGACCGGATCACCCGGGGCGAGCTCAAGGCCGCCAGGAGGGTCTCCACCGTCATCTCTTTCCAAAACGCGCCGCAATCCATGCTGTGTCCGTAAGAGTCCGATGCTTTAGAAGATCGTGTCGAACCAATCCAGGACCCCGGTTCCCTCTCCGTACGATAGCTCGAGGGCACGGCACTTGTCCACGAGGAGGCCCAGAAGTCGGAATCCTTCCGGTCCCAGGATGTTGTAGTTGAAGGAGTTTTCCGCCAAGGCGTAGACGGCCCGGCTCGGGGGAACCGCGGCCGCCTCCAATTCCCTGCCCGATTGAAAGCGGGGAAAGACGAGGATGCCCGCTTCCGCCGGTTCGTGCATGCGTCGCACCGCATCCGGCGGCGGCACCACGTAGGCCATTTCTTCGTCCAACGCGGGATTGCGGCAAAAGCCGCCCACAGACAGTCGGGGAGCCAGGTTGCGTACCACCTGGATGGAAGCCCCCTTGAGCGAGACCGGCCGGGGGATCGGGAGCAGAGCGCCGGAGCCTGGATCCACGATGGCGAATTCGTCGGAGAGAAGACGCCATCCCCGGTCCATGAGAAGTGCGCAGAGCGTGCTCTTTCCCGATTCCGGCTTGCCGATAAGCAGACAGGCTTTGCCGTGCTTTTCCAGGACCGCGGCGTGTATCAGAAGCGCCCAGTGCGCGTGGCCGGCGATGCACCAGTTGAGGCCCCATTCGAACAGGGGCACGGCCATCTGGAGCGGATAGGGGTGGAAGGGTCTGTAGTCGTCCAGGAAGAACAGGAGCTGTGGCCGGATCCAGCGGCGAAGGTTGCGGGGACGCTCGATCCGAATGTGGAAGTCGGCAAGGGAGGCCTCCTCGTAAAGGGGAAAGGCTGCATAGTGGGTTCGAAAGAAGCGGGCGATGGCGGGAAGGGAGGTCTGAAGATGGATCCGAAAGGGCCCCACATCACAAAAAAACCTTCCCCTTGCCATGAGGAAGGTCAAACGTTCCAACGGATGATCACCAACCTTCACGGAGCCGCGCGCTCGATCAGGCCCGATTCGTCCATCTCTTGAAGCAGCCACAGGAGCTGATTTTCCAGGTCCTTCGTCCTCTGGAGATCGAGCTGGTTGCATACCTGGTCGATGATGTCCGGCGCCGCGGCAGGAGTTTTTCCCAAGATGTCCAAAACCGCTTCCGCAATGGGGCTCAAGATGTGGAGATCACCGGAAAGCGTGTGAAACAAGACCGTCTGGTCCCCGTCGTACCGATTCGTTTTCACCTTCTTCAGGCGCCATTTTCCGTTGTCCGTCCGCATCGAAAACTACTTGCACCATTTGGGGTACCACCAACACCATCAACACCACCAACGCCTCCTAGGTCTCTGCCGATATGTCGTGGTCGTCGTAGTCGTATCTCCGCCTGAAGCACCGGAAAGATTCCCCGAAGCGTCGTTTCCGCAGCCCAAGACGGTCCGGCTCTTGAACGTGAGCATCAACGGGACGCCCACCAGAACGGATCCGCGGATCAAGGTGCGGCGGCTTTCATCGCAAGGCGACGCCGGTTGCGTCCGCTTTCCACAGGGTTCTTCAGGTCTCTGCATCCGGGTGGTTCCTTCCCGCCGATTTTTCTTTTCGGGCATTTGCCGTCTCCGCTCCCCGCCGACTGCACACGTCCGCCCCGTCGATTTCGGATCACATCTTATTTGGAAGCAAATCGCATACCATATTAGTCGATCGTGCGAAAGCCGCCTAACCTCTTGATCCTCTTCACTTTGCAAATCGCGGCGGCCTTCCCGGCTTCCCGGTGTGTGCAAGAAAATGCCTCTCCTGCGCAGGACCGTTGCACAATGGGATGAAAATGGATGCACATGCCGGCCCCGGGACGCGTCGCCTCACGACCTGCGGGTGCCCGAGGGCCCCGGCGGGGTGCGGGCGCAGGCGCCGCAGCGGGTGCAGTCGGATCGGGGGTCGCAGGCTTCCGTGGCGGCGCCCTCCAGGGCCTTTCGGTATTCGGCCCAGAGATAGCTTCGTTTGATCCCGTGGTCCAGGACTTCCCACGGGAAGTGTTCGTCGGGCTCGCGTTCCCTTGAGACCCAGAAGTCGGGATTGTGGGGCGATTTCTTGAAGACCTGGGTCCAGCTCAGGCCTTCCCAAACCACCTTTTCCAGCATGTCCGCCACACGCCGGTCGCCCCGCGCCAGGAGCGCCTGCACGTAGGCCCACTTGGGAAGATCGAAGTGGACCCGCACGTTGGCCACCCGTCCGAGAGCCCGGCCGATCCAGCGAGCCTTCTCCTTCAGGGGGCCCACGCCGGCGAACGGCACCCACTGAAACGGCGTGAAGGGCTTGGGCACGAAGGAATGGATGCTCACGGTGATGGTTCCGATCCGCTTCTTCCCCCGGCTTCGTTCCAGCACGTGATGCTTAAGCCTTTTCACCAGGGCCACGGCGGCTTCCAGGTCGTCCGGGGTTTCGGTGGGAAGCCCGATCATGAAGTAGAGCTTGAGATGCAGGATGCCGCAGTGGGTGAGCCGCTCCGCCGCTTCCAGGATTTCCTCGTCCGAAAGGTCCTTGTTGATCACCCGCCGGAGCCGTTCCGATCCCGCTTCCGGGGCGATGGCCACGGACTTGAGAACGCTTTCCCCGGCGCTTTTTAGAATCTCCGGCGACACCCGGTCGGCCCGAAGGGATGAAAAGGTGAGCTCGAAGCCCTCCCCGAGAAGATCCCGGCAGAGGCGCTCCGTGTCCGGATGATCCGCCACCGCCGCGCTCACCAGCCCCACCCGGCCCGTGTGGTCCCGCCACGATCGGGCCGCGGCCAGGACCGAATCGGCCGATCGGAACCGGGGAGGCCGGTAAATGAAACCCGCCGCGCAAAAGCGGCAGCCGCGCCCGCACCCGCGCCCGATCTCCACCAGGGCCGTCTCCGAAAATTCCGTATCCCGGCAGACGAAGACCGATTGGGCGGGGGAATCGTCCAGGCTCAGCGCCCGGGCCGCCCGGATCCTCTTGGGAAGGCTCCTCTTTTTCCGCCGGAACCCTTCCAGCAGTCCATCCGGGCCGAAACGGGGTTCGTAAAGCCGCGGCACGTAGATTCCGGGAACGTCCGAAGCCAGCGTCTCCAGCAAATCCTCCCGGGAGATGCCGGCCGTTTCCTCAAGCTCCTTCCATTTTTCCACAAAGGCCGGTAGCAGCCCCTCGGCTTCTCCCACGAAGACCAGGTCCGCGAAGGGCGCCAGCGGTTCGGGATTGAGAAAGGCCGCCACGCCCCCCACGGCCACCAGGGGATGGTCGTCTTCCCGGTCCCGGGACCTCAGGGGAAGGCCGCTGAACCGGATCATCTCCAGCAGGTTAGGATAGTCGTTTTCGAAGGGGACGGAAAAGGCCAAGAGGTGGAAATCCCCGGCAGGGCGTCCCGATTCCAGGGATTGGAGCCGTTCGCGGCCGGCTCGAAAATCGGGCAAAAGATCCGCATCCGGGTAGAAGACCCGCTCACAGGACACGTCGGGAAGTTCGTTCAGGATTCGGTAGACCACCTGAAAGCCCAGGTTGGACATCCCCAGGCGGTAGGTGTTGGGAAAGGCCAGGGCGATCCGGATCCGTCCGCCCGGATTGACCGGCACCCATGCTTTTTCTTCAGCCAGCCTGGCCTGGTTTCGGCTCGTCTGTTTCCAGCTCATGCGGCTCCATTCCAACGGATTCGGCGGGAACGGAACCCCTCCTTTCCCGCGCCGCCACCGAAGGAGACGCATGACCGCGTTGGGACCGCCTTCACGACCGTGGGAAGGCCCGGCAGCAGACAGGAGAACGGAACCTTGGAGAGAACCGAACCGGGAATGAACGCACATGAACGCCCATGGAAATGATGGGGGAGTTCCCGGCGGCGTTCAAGGTTTCCGGCATTTGCCGTGCGCTCGTGAAATCACGCCGGCCCTCCACTGCGGGGCGGACGCCCCGCGGAAAGGTCCATCGTAACCCCATGAAGCGACGGAAACTTTACCCGATGGCCGATCCGATACTCGGGGATCCTCCGCAGCCCTCAAGGGCTGCGCTACAAAAAACGGCCATCCGTACCGTTTTCGGACAAACCTTCGGTCCCGTCTCCGGTCCGCTGCGGCCTTCCTCTCGGCACACAAGGGCTGAAGAATCACAGGGTCTCGCTGCGGCCGCTTCTCAGTCGGCCTGGCGCCGGATGAAGGTGGGAATGTTCCAGTCCTCCTCGTCCGTCGTTCCTCCCGTGAGTCGGCGGAAGAAGCTTCGCCGGCGGGGCGGCTCTTCCGTCAGGTGATCGTCCCGGACCATGGCCGCCTGGGGCAGCACGGTGGTTTCCGGCACTCCGGGAATGATGGGTTCGGGCTGCACCGGCTGCATGGGCCGCATGCGCCCGGCCCGGATCCCGGCGGTCCTCTGAGCCTGCTGCTTGGGCTGCCCGATGCCGGTGGCGATGACCGTCACGCGCAGCTCGTCGCCCATCTCCGGATCGATGGTGGTTCCCAGGATGATCTGGGCCTCGCTGTCCACTTCGTTATAGATGATCGTGGACGCTTCTTCAAATTCATACATCCCCAGATCCGGCCCGGCGCAGATGTTGATGAGCGCCGCCCGGGCTCCATGGATGGAGATGTCTTCCAGAAGCGGGCTGGAGATGGCCTGCTGGGCGGCTTCCACGGCCCGGTTTTCGCCCTTGGCCACGCCGGTTCCCATCATGGCCAGGCCCATTTCGCTCATGACCGTCTTCACGTCGGCGAAGTCCACGTTGATGAGACCCGGGTTCATGATGAGGTCGGAAATGCCCTTGACGGCGTGGAGCAGCACGTTGTCCGCCGTCTGGAACATCTCCAGCAACGTGGCGCGCTTGGCGGCCAGGCTCGTGAGGCGGTCGTTGGGGATGGAGATGAGGGTGTCCACCACTTCGCTCAGGGCCTTGAGGCCCTGGTCCGCGTTGCGCTGGCGCACCCGGCCTTCAAAGGTGAAGGGCTTGGTGACCACGGCCACCGTGAGGGCCCCCACTTCCTTGCAGGCCTTGGCCACGATGGGAGCTCCGCCCGTGCCCGTGCCGCCCCCCAGGCCCGCGGTGACAAAGACCATGTCCGCGTCCTGGACCGCTTCCCGGATCTTTTCCATGTCCTCTTCGGTAGCCTTGGCGCCCATCTCCGGGTCGCCGCCGGCTCCCAGGCCCTTGGTGAGATTGGTTCCCAGGGGAATCTTGACGGCGGCCAGGTTCCTTTCCAGGACCTGGAAGTCCGTGTTGGCGGCGATGAATTCCACGCCGTCCATGCCGGCTGCGATCATGTTGTTGATGGCGTTGCCGCCGCCTCCGCCGATCCCCAAGACCTTGATCCGCGCCCCGTTCCTTCGGATGTTTTCCATGTGATTCTCCCCCTTTCTCGTCCCTTGTGTGTGCCCTTGTGCGGCCCCGGCGGGCGGTTCCCAAACCCGCCCGGACGGAACCGGAATGACCTTTCTGCTACTGAAACCCCGATCACTGAGGACCGGGTTATTGAAGGGGCGAATGATCCTTCGCCCCTACGGCCCGCTCAATTCCATCGGCGTTCATTGGCGTTCATCGGCGGTTTCCGCACGGGGGGCTGAAGCCCCCCGGCTACGAGATCGCCCGTTGGTTTCGAGATCCCCCTGTCTTGGGGCCTCAAGCCGCTAAAACTCCTTCAGGATGCGCTTCAAGTACCGCCAGAAGCGGCCCAGAGGGCCGGCGTCGATGGTGCGACCGCCGCCGAACCGGGGCCCGTGCTTCTGCCCGTAGAGGAGAAGGCCCGTGGCGGTGGAATAGACCGGATTTTTCACCACATCCCCGAGACCGCCGAACCGGTACGGCACCCCCACGCGGACGGGCAGGTCGAAGACCCGCTCGGCCAGGTCGCGAATGCCGGGAAGGAGCGACACGCCGCCCGTCAACACCACTCCCGCATGCAGGTTTTCCAGGTACCCGGAACGGATGAGCTCCAGTTCCGCCACCTTGAGCATCTCCTCCACGCGGGCTTCGATGATCTCCGCCAGGATGGACCGGGCCAGCTCCCGCGGCTTTTGGCCTCCCACGGAACCCACCTGGATCACCTCCTGGGGATCCACCCGGTCCGTGAGCGCACACCCGTATTGCTTCTTGATCTTTTCCGCCTCGTCGATGGCCGTGCGCAGCCCCACCGAGATGTCGGACGTCACGTGGTTTCCACCCAAGCCGATGACCGAAGAGTACCGAATGGCCTGCTCCCGGAAGACCACCAGGTCCGTGGTGCCTCCGCCCATGTCGATCATGGCCACGCCCAGCTGCCGCTCGTCGGGATCCAGGACCGATTCGCTGGAAGCCAGGGATTCCAGGACCACGTCCAGCACGTCGAGCCCCGCCTTTTCGCAGCACTTCACGATGTTCTGAAGGGCGCTCACGGCCCCCGTCACGATATGCACCTTCGCCTCCAGGCGCACCCCGGACATGCCCAGTGGATCCAGGATGCCTTCCTGGTCGTCCACGATGTACTGCTGGGGCAGCACGTGCAGCACCCTGCGGTCGAAGGGCATGGCGATGGCCTTGGCCGCCTCCAGCACCCGGTCCACGTCCATGGCCGTCACTTCCCGGCTTTTAACGGCGATGACGCCGTGGCTGTTCAGGCTGGCGATGTGGGTTCCGCCCACCCCCACGTACACCGCCGAGATTTCGCAGCCGGCCATGCGCTCCGCTTCCTCGATGGCCTTTCGAATGGCGTGGACCGTCTGGTCGATGTTGACCACCACTCCGCCGCGCATGCCCATGGAGGGAGTGGTGCCCACGCCCACGATGTCGATCCCCTCGGCGGTCACCTCCCCCACCACGGCACACACCTTGGTGGTCCCCAGGTCCAGTCCCACAATCAGGTCGTCTCTTCGTGCCATAGCGGTCCTCTCAGCCTTGTGCGGTTGGGCGCGGTCCCCACGCCATCGAAGAAGATCAAATGCCCCGGGCCGCGGCCAGCCGGGCCCGCAGGCGCGCCTGGCCCCGAAAGTCCAAGTCCACCCCGAGCACTTCCGAAACGGATGGGTGCCGGGAAGCCGCTTCCAGCACCCTCTCGAGTCTCAAAAGTTTCCTGCGGCAGTCCCCCCGGCCCAGGTGAACGGTGAGGCCCCGGGGATTGAGCACCAGGGTCGTCCCGTCGTCGGGATCCCAGCGGATCTCCGAAACAGCTGACCGGAGGGACCCCAGCCGGGAATGCCCCTCGTCCGCCAGGGCATGCATCGTCTGCATGAGCTCCCGGAAGTCTTCCAGGAACCGGGCGGGGACTCGGGAGCCGAGGCGGGGCGTTTCTTCCCCCAGGCGGGTCACAAACGGCAGATCCAGGTGCTCCTGGGGCTTCGCTTCGGCAAAGAGCGTCCCGTCTTCGTCCATCAGCAGCGGAGTTCCCACCATGACCAGGGCCGCAGGCCGCCGTTCCACCACCGAAACCACCAGCCTGCCCTGGGGCTCCAGCCGGATTTCGGCGGCACGGACCCAGGGAAGGACTTCCAGGCGCCCTCGAAGGTCGTCCAGGTGCAGCTGCAGCATGTTGGCATCCCGGGGTACTCCCAGGGTGTTCAGGACGGTCCGACGGTCCACCCGGACGAGACCTTTCACGTCCACGGCCCGAAGCGCCAGAAGGGAAGAATCGAGCATGGCCCAGTAGGCGCGGGAAAAGGTCACGCCGGCGGCCAGAACGAGGGCCGAAATCCCCGCCAGGAGCAGGCCCACGCCGAGCCAGTGGCGGGGGCCGCCCAGGCGGTTCGGATCCTTCCGGTATCGGTTCCCCTTCTTTTTCACGGCTCCAGCACCCGGACTTCCTCTTCCAAGGTCACCCCGAAACGTTCGCGGACCACGTCCTTTACATGACGGATCAAGGCCTTCACATCCTCCGGCGCAGCGTCGCCGCAGTTGACGATCCAATTGGCATGCACGGGAGACACCTGGGCTCCGCCGATCCGGAACCCCTTGAGCCCCGCCCGGTCGATGAGGGCTCCCGCCGGTTCTCCCGGAGGATTCTTGAAGATGCAGCCGGCCGACGGAAGATCCAGCGGCTGGGTGGCCTTTCGTTCCTTCAACATCCGCCGCATGCGATGCTGCACGCGGGCGGGATCGTCCGCGCGCAGATCCAGCACCGCATCCAGGACAACGCATGGATCGGGGAGCCCCATGTGCCGATAGCCCGCCTCCAGTTCCTCGCGGCGTCGCCGGTGCACGGCCCCGCCGGCATCCATGTAGGAGACGGTCTCCAGAACATCGGCCAGGGATCCCCGGCGGGTTCCGGCGTTCATGACCACCGCACCGCCCACGGAAGCCGGAATGCCCACCAGGCCTTCCAATCCCGACCAGCCGTACCGGGCGCATGCCCCCAATAGGCGCGAAAGACGAAGGCCTGCACCCGCTCCCACCCGGATGCGACCCCCTTCTTCCCGTTCCCACCAGAGGTTTCCGGCACAGCGATCCAGCACAATCAGCACCCGGTCCCACGTTCCGGAAGGAATCACCACGTTGCTTCCCCGGCCCAGCACCACCCACGGAACGGACGTTTTGCGAAGGCGCCGAAGGAGCCGCGCCAGGGCCTCCGTCGTTTGGGGAACAGCCAGGCACCGGACTGTTCCCTTCAGCCGGAACGTGTTGAAGCGTTCCAGGGGCACGTCCCAGGAGAAGGCGACGTCCTCAAGATCGCCGAAAAGTTCGCCCCAGTGGGTCATGCCGTTGATCCCATTCCCGCCGAACATCCCTCAACCCCGTGTTCGCGGCCAGGTTCCCGGTTCGAGTGCCGCCGTAGGGGCGGTTCGCGAACCGCCCCTACCTACCAACCGTTCAAGCCCATGGGTGCCCGTTCGTGCGCTTTGGAGGTTTTCCTTCACATGAACTCCCATCACGGAAGCCCGTGACAACGAAGGATGAAACGCGCCTTTTGGAAGCACGCCACCGTAGGGGCGAATGATTATTCGCCCCTACTTACACAGACGGAACAAGACGACGTTTCATGCAAACCGCGCTACGCAGGAAACCCCTATTGCCGTTTTCCCGGACAGCCTCCCGTGGGGCGGCGATCCTGTGGGCGGGGATAAACCCCGCCCCTACACAAGATATCAATTCTCGTCCTAAGCTCCGGCTCTATGTCCGCCCGGCACGCTCTACGAGGCGCCGGCGGCGAGACGTTCCAGAAGGGCCTCGCCCACCTGCCAGATGTTTCCGGCGCCCAGGGTGACCACCACGTCGCCGGGCTGCACCCGCTGCAGCAGGGCCTCCGTCATGCCGTCCAGCGTTTCGCAGTAGGTGATGTCGTGGTGGCCGTAGCGGCCCACTTCCTGGGCCAGCCGCTTTCCCGTCACCCCTTCCAGGGGGCCTTCACCGGCCCCATAGATTTCCGTGACCAAGAGCACGTCGGACTGGTAGAAGCACTTGGCGAACTGGTCCATGAGCCCGCGGGTGCGGCTGTACCGGTGCGGCTGGAAGGCCACCACCTTGCGCCGGTCCGGATAGCTTTCCGAAAGGGCCGAGAGAACGGCCCGGATTTCCGTGGGGTGGTGGCCGTAGTCGTCCAGGACGAGAACCCCCGCAGCCTCCCCCTTCACATGGAAGCGGCGCTGGACGCCCGTCATGTCTTCCAGGCCGCGCTGGATGTCCTCCCAGCCCAGTTCCAATTCCACGCCCGCCGCCACGGCGGCCAGGGAATTGAGCACGTTGTGGCGGCCCGGGATGGGGAGCACCACTTGGCCCAGTTCCCGGTCCCGATGGAAGGCCCGGTAGAGGGTCCTGGGGCCGTCGACCCGCACATCCCGGGCCTGGAAGTCCGCCTGGGACGAAAAACCGTAGGTGACGAACCGCTTTTCCACCCGCGGCAGCAGGTGCTGGATGTTTTCGTCTTCCAGGCACAGGATGGCCTGGCCGTAAAAGGGCACCTTGTTCACGAACTCCAGGAAGGTCTCCCGGATGTGGTCCAGGTCCCGATAGAAGTCCACGTGCTCCAGATCGATGTTGGTCACCACCGCAATGGTGGGCGAAAGGAGCAGGAAGGTGCCGTCGCTCTCGTCCGCTTCGGCCACCACAAAGTCGCCGCTTCCCAGCTTGGCGTTGGTTCCCCAGGCGTTGAGCTTCCCGCCGATGATCACCGTGGGATCCAGGCCGCCCCGGGCCAGGACCGTGGCCACCATGGAGGTGGTGGTGGTCTTGCCGTGGGCCCCCGCCACCAGCACGGAGTATTTGAGGCGCATGAGTTCCGCCAGCATTTCCGCCCGGCGGATGACCGGAACGTTCCCCCGCTTCCGGGCGGCCACCACCTCCGGGTTGTCTTCCCGGATGGCCGACGAGAGGACCACCACATCCGCCCCTTCCACGTGGGCCGGGTCGTGGCCGATGAAGATCCGGGCGCCCAGGCTTTCCAGGCGGCGCGTGATGTCGCTCGCCCGTACGTCGGAGCCGCTGATGCGGTAGCCCAGGTTGAGCAGCAGTTCGGCGATGCCGCTCATGCCGATGCCGCCGATGCCCACGAAGTGAATATGTTGATAGCGCTTGTACACGGTCGCTCCTTCCGTTGCGTCCTCGGCGGCTCAGGGACTCCGGCGCGCCACGCTGAGAAGCATGCCCACCGCCATGCAGCCCGCCGTCAGCGAGCTGCCTCCATAGGAAAGAAAGGGAAAGGCCAGTCCCTTGGTGGGAAGAACCCCCAGCACCACGCCCATGTTGATCCACGCCTGGAAGGTCACCAGGCAGGTCAGACCCACGGCCAAAACGGCCCCGAAAGGGTCCCGGGCCCGCCGGGCCACCTCAAGTCCCTTCCAGAAAAAGAGCAACACCCCCAGGGAAAGGGCGGCGATCCCCAGAAGCCCCAGTTCTTCCCCCACCACGGCCACGATAAAGTCCGTAAAGGGCTCGGGCAGGTAGCTGAGCTTCTGCTGGCCCGCTCCCAGCCCCACTCCCCACACGCCGCCGGATCCCACGGCCACGAGGGACTGGATCAGGTGGTAGCCGGAATCGAGCGGATCGGTCCACGGATCCAGAAAGGCCAGCAACCGCTCCAGGCGGTACGGGCTGGTGACGGCCAGAGCGCCCAGGCCCGCCAGGCCGACGGGAACCAGCAGGAACAGGTGGCGCCAGGGAACCCCGCCCACGGCCCAGAGCACGAAGCTGATGCCCGCCAGGATGACGCACGATCCGAAGTCCGGCTCCAGCAGCAACAGCGCCGACAGGACTGCCAGCAGCAGGCACGTGGGGAAAATCCCGGTGCGAAACTCTTCCAGCGCCGGCCGTTTGGCGCTCAGATAGGCGCTGAGGTAAAGCACCCAGGCCACCTTGGCCAGTTCCGACGGCTGCAGGGTGAAGATCCCGATCCGAAACCACCGTCGTGCGCTGTTGATTTCCACGCCGACCCCCGGGATCCAGACCAGCGAAAGGGCGCCCAGAACGACCAGCAGCAACGGTCTGGCCGCCTTGCGGTACCAGGAATAGGGAATCCGTTCAAAGAACGCCGCCAGTGCGATTCCCACCATGGCGAAGAGGGCCTGGCGGGCGGCGTAGGGCCCCAGGCCCATCCACGTGCCGCCGTCCCGGAGCAGGCGCGGCGCACTGGCGCTGTAGACCATGAGCACCCCGAAGGCCAGGAAGGCCAGCAGGAGCACCCAGATCTGCCCCCGAAGGCTCATGGAAAAGCGCGGCTCCCCTTCTTGGGCGGCCGCCGGCGAGCGCCCCGGAAGACCTGCTGTGGGCATGTGGATGGTTTCGGCTCCCATTTTTTCCGTAATCCGTGATCCGTAATCCGGGGTCCGGGGTCCGGGGTCCGGGGTCCGCTACCCGGTGGCCGTGGACCGAAATCTGTGATCCCCCGGGGGGGGTCGCAGTCCGGCTCGTTTCTCTCCCCTTTTCCAAAGGGGGGCCGGGGGGGTTCCCCTAATCCCTAATCCCTAATCCTTAATCCTTAATCCTTAATCCTCTAATCCTCTAATCCTTCCCACCAGGCGCCGGAAATGCTCGCCGCGCTCCGCATAATTGGCGTACTGATCAAACGAGGCACATCCCGGCGACAACAGCACCGTGTCGCCCGGCCGGGCCCGACGCACCGCCTCCCGGAACGCCTGGTCCAGGTTTTCCACCGTCACCGTTTCCACAAAGGGCGACAGATCAGCCGCCACCTGCGGCCCCGCCTCTCCGAAGGCCACTAGAAAGCGCACCTTTTCTCTGCAAAGAGGCCTAAGGGACCGGAAGTCGGCTCCCTTGGCACGCCCGCCCATGAGAAGCACCACGGGGGGGTCGCAACTTTCCAGGGCCTTGGCCACGGCCCCCACGTTGGTTCCCTTGGAATCGTTGACGAACCGGACTCCATCCACGGTGGCGATTTCTTCCATGCGGTGGGGGGAGGGCCGGAAGGAATCGATGGTCCGCTGAACGGCCTCCGGGTCCACCCCGCACAAGGAAGCCACGAGCGTGGCGGCCATGAGGTTTTCCAGGTTGTGCACCCCCTTGAGCGCCCACCGGGACAGATCGAAGGTCTTTTCCGGTTGGTCCGGAAGGCGGATGCGAAGTCGCCCTTGGGCCACCGACGCCGCCGCTTCCGGATCGGACAGGGAAAAGAAAAGGACCCGGGCGTTCAGCCGTTCCGCCCACCTTCGGCAGACTGGATCGTCGCCATTGAGCACAGCCGTCTGTCGCTCCCCGGAGGCTTCCCGGAACATGGAAAACTTGCTGGCCGCGTAGGCGTCGAAGTCCGGGTAGCGGTCCAGATGATCGGGGGTCACGTTGAGGACCACGCCGATGGTCGGGGCGAAGGTGGGCGCCGTGTCCAGCTGGAAGCTGCTCACTTCCAGGATACACCAGTCGATGGAGCCCTCCGCCGAAGCGTCCGCGGTTTCCGTGAGCCATTGGGAGAGCGGGGTGCCCAGGTTGCCGCCCACGAAGGCCCGCATCCCTCCTTCTTTCAGAAAGGCCCCGATGAGCTCCGTGGTGGTGGTCTTTCCGTTGGTTCCCGTCACGGCCGCCACCGGCACCCGGCAGTAGCGCCAGGCCCATTCTAGTTCCCCGATGATTTCCACCCCGGCTCGGCGGGCGGCTTCCAGGGCGGGAAGGCTGAGCGGAACTCCGGGACTCACCACGATGAGATCCGCCTCCAGAAAGTCGTCCAACCGATGTTCCCCCAGGGAGAAGACGGCGCCTTCCTGTTCCAGAGGCACCAGCGCTTTCCGAAGGGCCTCCTGCGTGGCCGCGTCGGTTCCATGAACGCGGTAGCCTTGGCGCAATCCCCAGCGGCAGGCCGCGCATCCCGACACCCCCAGCCCCACCACCAGGAGCCTCTTTCGTCGTTCCGAAAGGGTTGCGGGGTTGGCGGTCATGGGCGCACCCCTTTTTTTTCTTCCACCAGGATGTCGGTCACCTTCTCCATGGTCATGCCCCGGGATCCTTTCACCAGGATCCATTGGCCCGGCTGCCAACGGTCCAGCACCGCCCGGGCGGCTTCCCGGTGGGTGGCCGCCTGGAGGGTTCTCTCTTCGGGGAGGCCGGCTTCCAGAGCCCCCCGGCGGATGGCTTCGCCGTGATCGCCCATGGTGACCAGCAGGACGGGATCGAGCACCGCCGCTTTCCTCCCCACGGCCCGGTGGAGACTCTCGGATTCGGCTCCCAGCTCCTTCATCTCCCCCAGCACGATCACTCGAGGAGCGCCCCCGGAGGCCTTCTCGAGGGTTTGCAGGGCCGCTTCCACGGACCGGGGATTGGCATTGTAGCAGTCGTTGATGAGAAGGCTTCCGTCGGGAAATTCCAGGGTTTCCATGCGTTGAGAGACCGGCCGGTGGGATGCCAGTCCCTTTTGAATCTCTTCCGGAGAGGCTCCCACCGCCAGGGCCGCCGCGGCGGCCGCCAGGGCGTTTTGCACCTGGTGAAGACCGA
>JACIYN010000020.1 GCA_014359885.1 Desulfacinum sp. | reverse complement strand
GGGCGGTTACCTGTTGTTGGCTGGCCGTTGGGGAGGTCGGCGGTGTGTCTGGGGGTATTTGGTCGGCGGGGCGGTTCGCGAACCGCCCCTACTACCCGTTGATGGCACGAATCTGTCTCGCAGGATGCCGATCAGTAGGCTTCCTCGTAGGCCAGATCCTCCTGGGTGACCTTGGGGTGGAAAAGCCGGTAGGTCCACGCCTGGTAGGCGATCACGATGGGAACGAAGATGAGCGCCACCGTGAGCATGATCTTGAGAGTCAGGGGGCTGGACGAGGAATTGTAGATGGTCAGGCTGTAGGTGGGGTTGAGGCTGGACGGCAGCAGGTTGGGATAGAGCCCCGCCACACCGAAGAAGGTGGCCCCCACGATGGTCACCGCCGAACTCACCCACGCCTTGCCCCAGTTCGCCTTGCCGGCGAAGTAGCGCGTGGCGAAGAGCGCCCCCACTGTCACCACGGGAATGAGCACGATGGGGATGGAAAAGAGCAGGGGGTTCTTGATGTAGTTCATGTAGAGGCGGGTAGCGTACCAGGTGGCCACCAGAAAGGCCACGGCCACGCCCGCCAGAATCCACCACAAGGCCTTGGCGGCGGCGCCGGCGCGCTCCTGGAGCTCCCCTTCCGTCTTGAGGGCCAGCCACAGGGCGCCGTGAACCAGAAAGAGCATGAGAAAGAGGAGTCCTCCCAGCAGGCCGTAGGGATTGAGGAGCGTGAAGAGCGTTCCCTGGTAAACCCCGTTTTCGTCGATGGGGATGCCCGCAAAGATGTTGGCGAAGGCCACGCCCAGCAGAAAGGCGGGCAGCAAGCTCCCCACAAACAGGGCCGCATCCCAGAGTTTTTTCCAGCCGGGGCTCTCCACCTTGCCTCGGAATTCGAAGGCCACGCCGCGGAAAATCAGCCCGAACAGGACCAGCATGAGCGCCGAATAGAGGCTGCTGAACAGGACGGCATAGGTGGTGGGGAAGGCGGCGAAGGTGACTCCGCCCGCGGCGATGAGCCACACCTCGTTGCCGTCCCAGAACGGCCCGGCCACGTTGTAGATGATCCGTTTGTCGGTTTCGGATTTGGCCAGAAAGGGGCTGAGGACGCCCAGCCCCAGATCGAAGCCGTCCAACATGAAATAGACGGCCCACAACAGACCCCACAAAAGGAACCAAATGGAAGGAAGCATCGCATTACCTCCAAAGATGTGTCGTCGAAAAGTCCCCTACTATGATCCCGTGAGAAGCCCGTCTAGAGGCTGTCCGAGAACTCCGCAAACCGTCACTCCCGCGCAAGCGGGAGTCCATAAATTACTGGAAATTCTGGATCCCCGCTTCCGCGGGGATGACGGATGGAGACAAAACGAGGCAAAGAGCCCATTGTCAGACAGCCTCCTAGGCCGCCGCTTCTTTTGCCTCGGGGCCGCGCCGGGCGTGCTGGATCATAAGGTAAAAGGCCGCCAGACCGAGAAGCGAATAGACGACAATGAAAGCCGCCAGGGAAACGCCCACCTGGGAGGCGGCGATGGGAGAGACCGCATCCGAAGTCTTCATCACCCCGTAAACGACCCAGGGCTGCCTGCCCACCTCGGCCAGGGTCCACCCGGCTTCCAGGGCGATGTAGGGAAGCGGGACGGCCAGTAGAAGGACTTTCAAGAGCAACGGGCTGTCCCCGGGGTTCTTGCGCTTCCAGAAGGCCCAGGCGGACAGGGCCAGGAAGAGGAATCCCAATCCCACCATGATGCGGAAGGCCAGAAAGGTGATGGTCACCGGCGGGCGTTCCTCCTTCGGGAAATCCTTGAGGCCCTTCACGGTGGCGTTCATGTCGTGGTAGGCCAGAAGACTCAAGACACCGGGAAGCTCACCCAGTTCCACCGGGTTGGTTTCTTCCTTCTCGTTGGGGATGAGAAAGAGATATTGGGGCGCCCGCTGTTTGGTTTCCCAGAGCGATTCCATGGCGGCCAGCTTCGCCGGCTGCACCTTGGCCACTTCCGCACCGTGGGCGTGGCCCTGGACCACGGAGCCAACGGCGAAGACGAACGTGAAGACCGCGGCCATGCGGAAAGATCGATTGAAGAAGGAAACATGCTGCTTTCGCAGCAGATGGTAGGCGCTCACGCCCATCACCACCATCCCGGACAGAATGTAGGCGCCGGCCAGGGTATGGAAGATGGTGTGCCAGGCGAAGGGCTGGGTGACCACGGCCAGGAAATCGGTGAGTTCCGCCCGGCCGTTCCGGATGGTGTAGCCCACGGGGTGCTGCATCCAGGAATTGGCGATGAGGATCCAGACGGCGCTGAGATTGGACGCGAAGGCCACGAGCCAGATGGTGACGGCGTGGGCCTTGGCCGAAAGGCGGTTCCAGCCCAGGGCCCACACGGCGATGAACGTGGATTCCAGAAAGAAGGCGGCGGTGGCTTCGATGGCCAGAAGGGATCCGAAGATGTCGCCCACGTAGTGGGAGTAGCGGGACCAGTTGGTGCCGAACTGGAATTCAAGCGTGATGCCGGTCACCACTCCGATGGCGAAGTTGATGAGAAAGATCTTGCCCCAGAACTTGGCCATCCGCTTGTATTCCTCATCGCCGGTGCGCACGTACTTGGTTTCCATGACGGCGATGAGGATGGACAGGCCGAGCGTCAAAGGCACGAAAAGGAAGTGGAAAAAGGTGGCTGCAGCAAACTGCAGGCGGGAAAGAAGCAGGGTATCCATAGGGACGACTCCTTTGTGTGGTTTGCCTGGTTTGCATGGGCCGCGCCGCCTGGAGAGCGGCGGCGGGACCGGAAATTGTGAGGGGCTCTAATCGTCGGGTGGAACGTTTCTTATTCACGTCTATTCGCGTTCATTCGCGGTTCTCCATCACGTCAACCCCCATCACAGGCGTTCGGTGACAGCGAAGGAGGAAACGCACGGTTGGGAAGCAAGCCCCTGTAGGGGCGAATGATTATTCGCCCCTACCGCCCGCACGAACAGAACGAGGTCGCGTTTCCTATAAACTGCCGCGAGGTTTTGATTGTCCAGTGGGGCGTTCCTTGAAAAACCGGGAACATGTAGGGGCGAATGGCCGCTCGCCCCTACGTGGTTTCCTTGACGGCCCGGCCTACCTTGCGGCCCAGCTCCACGCATTGGGCCAAGGCATCGTGGTCGGGAACATACTGGACCCTCAGGCCGGGCTCCAGAAGGTCCATCTTCATCTCTTCCAGCTGCTGCGTGATGAGCTTCACGGCCTCTCCGCTCCACCCGTAGGATCCAAAGGCGGCGCCGATCTTGTTGGCGGGCTTGAGGCCCTTGAGGTAGCAGAGCATGTCGGCCATGGTGGGGAGCATGCCGTTGTTGAGCGTGGGGGAGCCGAAGATGAGCGCGCGGCTGTCCAGGACTTCCGTCATCACGTCGCTTCGGTGGTTGTGCTTGAGACTCAGGATCTTGAACGACACCCCTTCCTCGGCGAGGCCGGATGCCACGGCATGGGCCATCTTTTCCGTGCTTTGCCACATGGTGTCGTAGATGATGAGAGCCTTGCGTCGGGCTTCCTGGCGACTCCAGGTGTCGTAGGCCTCCAGGATGGCCTGCGGCCGGCTGCGCCAGATGATCCCGTGGTCCGGGGCGATCGTGTCGATCTCAAGGCCCAGCTCCGACACGGTGCCCAGAAGCTTTTGAATGAGCGGGGAATAGGGGAGCAGGATGTTGGCGTAGTACTTGGCCGCGTGCCGCAATAGTTCCGAAAGGGCCACCTCGTCGTCGAAGGTCTCGCTGGTGGCCCAATGCTGGCCGAAGGCGTCGCTGGAGATGAGAAGCTTTTCTTCCGGGATGTAGCTGAACATGCTGTCCGGCCAGTGGAGCATCCGCGTTTCCAGGAACGTGACGGTCCGGGAGCCGAGAGAAATCTGCTGGCCCGATTTGACCACCTCCAACGGCCAGCGATCCGCGCCGAAATGGGCATCCAGGGCCTTTTTCCCCATGGCGGAGCAGAAGACCTTTTCCGGCTGAATCGCCTCGATCACCTCGGCGATGGCCCCCGAATGATCCATTTCCACGTGGTTCACGATGAGGTAATCGATGGAGCGCGGGTCGGTGAGCTTTCGGATGTTGTGCAGAAGCTGGCTCCAGAAGGGTTTTTTGACGGTGTCGAAAAGGGCCTTCTTTTCGTCCAGAGCCAGATAGGCGTTGTAGGTGGTTCCCTTGTAAGTGGAATACCCGTGGAAGTCCCGGATGTTCCAGTCCACCACGCCCACATTGTAGATGCCTTTCTTGATCTCAACCGGATGCATGAATCTTCGGGCCTCCTTCAGCGCTAAGGACCTATAACGGAGCGATTTCTTTGTTGTGTTTCTGGACCTCTGCGTACCTGAAGGGCGGGGATAAACCCCGCCCCTACGTGAAAAGACAATTCGTCAACTACCAGTTCTCGCCCAGCAGCTCGAAGTAGGCCTGGGGATGGGCACAGGCGGGGCACTGGGCGGGTGCTTCGGCGCCTTCGTAAATGAAGCCGCAGTTGATGCAGCGCCACTTGACCGGGGCCTCGCGCTTGAAGACCCGACCCTGCTCGATGTTGGCCGCCAGATCCCGATAGCGCTTTTCGTGCTGCTTTTCGGCAACGGACACGTTCATGAAGACGGCCGCAATGTCATCGAACCCTTCTTCCTTGGCCACCTTGGCGAACTCGGGATACATCTCCGAATATTCGTAATGCTCGCCGGCCGCCGCAGCCTTCAGGTTTTCCAGGGTGGATCCGATCACGCCCGCCGGAAAAGCGGCGCTCACTTCCACTTCGCCCCCTTCCAGGAACTTGAAGAAACGCTTGGCGTGTTCCTTTTCCTGGTTGGCCGTCTCCTCGAAGATCTGTGCAATCTGCACGTAGCCTTCCTTCTTGGCCTGGGAAGCGAAATAGGTGTAGCGGTTTCTCGCCTGGGATTCTCCGGCGAAAGCGGTGAGCAGGTTCTTTTCCGTGCGGGTGCCTTTCAGTCGACTCATTTCTTCTCTCCTCCTTGTTGTTGAATCAGCCGTTGACCAGATTCCAGGGTTTTGCCTGCAAAGGGTCCTCCAAGCCGCCGGATGGGGGGCTCGGAGGACCGGCTCTCTCATGACGGAGCAGGGCTCCGATTTTCCCGGGCGTGCGCTTCGGCCTCACGGCACGATGCGCACAGGCCCAGGTATTCCAACACGTAGCCTTCCACCACGTATCCCGCAGGGTCGGCCAGAAAGGCAAGGGGGTCGAAGCCTTCCTGTACCGGAGCGTCTTCCAGTTTGCCGCAGCGGCGACACCGGAGGTGAAAGTGGCGGACGGGATTACCGTCGTAGCGCTTTTGAGGTCCGGCTGTTGCTAATTTCTGAATTAAACCGGTGTTGGCCAGGATTTCAAGGTTTCGGTAGACCGTGCCCAGGCTGATGCGCGGAAGATCGCGACGCACCTCAGCATAGACTTCATCCGCCGTGGGGTGCCAGTGGCGGCTACGCAGGGCGCGGAGAATGTGGCGCCTTTGGGGTGTCATTTTAAGGGCTTCTTTCCGGGGCACGGTTTCTCCTTTTCAAATAGTATCGATTACTATTTAGGATGATCGGCCCACTTTGTCAACGGGTGAAAGAAATATTTTTGCATCAACCGGACGATTCCTTCCAATCGCCAGGGTCCGGCGGGAAGGCTCAAAACCAACCCCTACGAGGCTGTCCCAAAACGTCGCAGATGATCTTGTTTTCCGTAGCGTAGCCCTAATGTGAAAGAGAACCGCGAATGAACGCGAATAGACGCAAATCTTTCTAGTTTTAGGAACTGCGAAGGCCGCAATGAGGGTGCCCGGCAATGCAATGGGCGCGGGGTGGCGCGAGGGGAGCCATGACTGTAAGGGCTGCGGAGGAACCCCCGGTCGTCGGATAGGCCGTCGCATACGGCCTGCGACTTCCAGGGGTTCCGTTGGCCCCTTCCGCGGGTCTGGAGCCCCGCGGCTACGATGGGGGAGGGGGCGGCCTTTCCCCTGGGAGCGCGGGCCTCTGGCCCGCACGAGAAGCGGGCGAGACGCCCGCGCTCCCAGGAAATTCGCGTTTTCGGACAGGCTGCTAGACCCCCTCCAAATAGGCCGCGGCCTGGCCCGCCACCGTGGGGCATACCTCCTCGGAAACCTGCGCTCGGATCTCCCGCAGGGCCTCCGCCACCAGCCCTTTCAACTCCTCCTTCAGGGATCCCACGTGCTGGAACGTGTTCAAGAGCCGGGACGCCACGGTGGCATTGACCGGCGCCAGCTCGATCACCCGGTCCCGGATCCAGCGGATGCCTTCCGCGGTCCAGACCATCTTGGTGTTCAAGGCCAGGGTGACGAAAAGGGCCCGGCTCTGGGTGGGGTGCGTGATGTCGAAGGTCGGGCGGGCCTTTTCCAGGGCGATCTCCTTAAAGACATCCGGGCGGGTTCGGGAGGCCACCACCTTGAGGTAGTTGGCATAACCGCTCACATCGGAATGCCAGGCCCCATAGGTCTCTTCCAAAAGACGCCGGCGCTCCGGCCAGGAAGTGCGGTTCAGGGCGGCGAGGGCGGACACCCGATCGTTGGCGGTGGTGGCCCGCTGGAAGTGTTCATAAAGGAGGCGGTGGATTTCAGGGGTGTCCGCCACCGCCAAAAGTTCCGTCACCGTCGCCTTGAGGAGCCGGTCTTCCAGACCGTCCCGGGGATGCTCGGGGGTCCGATAGGTATCGATCTTGTCAAAGAGCCGGAGAAGTTCCTCTTGGTATCGGGAGTTGACGGCGGTCATCAGCCGGTCGCGGGCGGCCGCCAGTTCCGGAAACCACGTGGCGAACCTCCGGTCCAATGGCTGTTCGTCGATCCGGAGAAAGTAGGCCCTGAGCGCCGGGGGAAGGGTGTCGTCCCGAAGGAAGGAGCCGTAAAGGTCGAGCCATTTTGTATCCACTTGCGCTTCGGGGTCTTGGAGGAGGCGGAGACGCTGGCGATCCGTCAGCTGACGGAAGGCCTCCACACGGTTGAAGGCGTTGGGATCCCGTGTGGCCTGAAGAGCGAGGGTATCGGGCGAGACATCCTGGACCCGGAAGGTTCCGTAGAAGGACATGTCCCGGTTGAGGGAGGCGAAGGCGGGGGCTTCATGGAGTCCTTCCAGCCGCAGCCGGGCTTCCGTTTCTTCCAGAAGGAAGGTGCGGCAGGTGCCGGGGATGTCTCGTCCAAAGCGGTCCACCAGGGCCAGCTCGATGGGCACCGGAAACGGTTCGGAGCCGCCGGCGTTTTCCTGTCTAAAGAAAATGGTAAACGCTCCGGCCGCCTCGTCGTAGCTGCACCGGGCCGTGACCGTGGGATAGCCGATGGTGTGGAGCCACTTCCTTTTGAAGGTTTCCAGAGATCGCCCGGACGTTTCTTCAAAACATTGGAAGAATTGATCCGTGTTGGCGTTTGCGTTCCGGTAGCGGCGGAAGTAGAGGTTCTTTCCCCTTTCGAAGGCGTCTTCCCCCAGCAGGAGGCGCAGCATGCGGATCACTTCGGCGGCCTTCACGTAGGTGACCCCGTCCACCAGTTCGTCCGGATCGTTGAAGCCTTCTCGGACGATTCGCCCGGCATGGCCGCCGTCTTCGATGGCCAGCGGCCCCAGGAGGGGGTTTCGGATGCTGTCCACCTGCTGCAGGCGCATGAAGGTGGGATCGAAGACGGAGGCCATGTAGCGGCGTTCCACGTCCACCGTGTAGGCTTCGTTGAGCCACATGTCGAAGGGGGTTTCCATGGTGGTTTCGCTGCCGCATTGGTTGTGTTCGAATTCATGGACGATGACGGCGTGGGCGTAGAGCAGATGGCTGTCCAGACTGTGTTCCGTCACCAGGGCGGCGTCCGTAACGATGGTGGTGTTGCCCACGTTTTCCATGCCGCCGAAGTTGGATTTGGTCATGCAGATGGTTCGGTAGGTTTCTCCCGGGTATTCATAGCCTTGGGTTTCGTAGATCCACAGGATGGAGTGCTTGAGGATTTCCATGGGAATCCGGGCCTGGTCCGTCTTGCCCGGCGGAACCAGGTATTCCAGGCGCACCGTTCGGCCCGAGGGATACGTGACGGAATCGCTCAGTTCATCCCAGGTGCCGGCGCAGGCGATGAACAGATAGGGCGCCATGGGGACAGGGTTGTGGTAGGTGATCCGTTTTCGGCCGGGATCGTCTTCCAGGGATACGGGGACGCCGTCGGGGTTGTGGGTGCGGCTGATGTTGCCGTTGCTGATGAGGTGGGTGTAGCGTGCGTCCCCTTCCAGGGTGGTGGTCATGGTGCACTTGGCCCGGCAGTCGTCCAGTACGGGCATGATCCGCTGGAAACCCCATTGCTGACACTGGGACATGTACTGCTGGGGGGCCCCCGGCGGGGTCACGTCCCGGTAGATCCCCTCCAGCAGGTGCTCGGAGGGGTAGCAGAGGGTGTGGGTCTCCACCACGAAACGCTCTCCCGGGCGCACCGGACGGGGCGGCGTGACGAGGAGCTTATGGTTGCGGGTATCGATCCGATGGGGAGCCGGCACCGCGCCGCCCGAATCCCATGCGAACCGCACGGAACGGACTTCCAGGTTGTTGGCGTCCAGGGCGATCAGGTCTTGGGATTTCGTTGCTTCCAGGTGCAGTCGGTTCTCCGCCTCCACGCGGTCTTCGTAAAACCGCACCGTGATGTCCATATGGCGAAGCCTCAGGGGGAGTTCTCCAAAGTCGGACCGCATGTACTTGAACCGTCGGGTGTTCACCGTTCGACCTCCGTTTCCATCCTGGGGGACCTTCATTCCACGACGACGATGGGGAAAAAATATGCTATAGGACCCGTGCGCGTTGCATTCCTTTTAACCCATGGAAGCCCGGAGGGCTTTAGAATTTTTGTTCGCCGGTCGGAGGAACGAGGATGGTTGATCCCACGGTGGTGCACATTACCAAGAGGTTGCGCCAGATCGCCCGCGAGCTGGATATCCATTCCAAGCACATCCAGGAAACCTACAAGATTACGGTGCCCCAGCTCATCTGCCTGCGGGAGATCTACGAACACGGCCCCATCTCCCTGGGGGCGCTCACCAAGATCGTCTTCCTCAATAGCAGCACGGTGACGGGCATCGTGGATCGTCTGGAGAAAAGAAACCTGGTGCGGCGCACCCGGGTGAGCAAGGACCGGAGAAAGATTCACGTGGAGATCACTGATGAGGGCGTGGAATTCATTAAGAACGCGCCCACTCCGCTGCAGGATACGTTCGTGGAGCGGCTGCAGCAGCTGAGCGAGGAGGAGGTGCGATCGATCCTGTGGGCCATCGAACGCCTGGTGCAGCTCCTCACGTCCGAGAGCGAAGGGGTTCCGGATCATGCGGAGCTTGATCAAATAGCGGCACCGGCCGCAGCCCCCAAGGCCGAAGAGGGAAGATCGTGACCGTTGGGACTTCCCGAAGGACCCGGCCGCGCTCCGGCCTGCGGCCCCTGGAACGGCTGACGAAGCGGGATGTGGAGGGCCTCTGGGGGGTTCTGTTCGACATCGACGACACCCTCACCACGCGGGGGCGCCTTCCCGCCTGCGCCTATTCGGCTCTGTGGGCCCTCAAGGAGTCGGGCCTGCGGCTCATCCCCATCACGGGAAGGCCCGCGGGGTGGTGCGATCATATGGCGCGCATGTGGCCCGTGGACGCCGTGGTGGGAGAAAACGGCGCCTTCTACTTCTTCTACGACGCCCAGGCGGGCAAACTCCGAAAGCGGTATCTGGCGGACGAGGACCAGCGGCGGGAAAACCGAAGGCGGCTCCGGGCGGTTTGGGAAGAGATCCGAACGCGCGTTCCCGGGGTGGCCCTGGCCTCGGACCAGCACTACCGGGAGGCGGACCTGGCGGTGGATTACTGCGAAGACGTGCCGCATGCGGGATGGGAGGCGGTGGAGGAGATCGTTGGGATCTTCCGGGCCCACGGAGCGCACTGCAAGGTTTCGTCCATCCACGTGAACGGCTGGTTCGGCGATTACGACAAGAGGCGGACGGCGCAGCTTCTCGCCCGGGAGCTTTTCGGAATCCCGGAGGAGGTGCTCCGGCGCCGGGCCGTTTTCTGCGGCGATTCCCCCAACGACGAACCCATGTTCGCCGCCTTTGAGCTTTCCGTGGGGGTGGCCAATGTTACCCGGTTCGCCTCCCGCATGGAGCATCTTCCCGCCTTCGTCACCTCGAGCGCCGGAGGTGAGGGCTTCGCCGAGCTGGCGCAGAAAATCCTCTCGCTCCTGCCATCCTGATCTACTGACCGTTCAGGGATTTTTCGGATTCCGGGTCGAAAAGGTGCATCTTGTTCATGTTCACAGCGAGATCGATGGAGTCGTGGACGCGCACCGGTACGTTGGGGCTGATGCGCGCGGTGAAGGCGTGGGACCCCACGGTGGCCGTGATGATGACCTCCGATCCGATGGGTTCGCGCACGTCCACTTCCGCCCGCAAGGGTTCGACCCCTTCCGGCAAGGCCTCCCCTTGGCGTTCCTTGATGTCTTCGGGGCGGATGCCGAAGATCACCGCTCGATTGACGTAGTCCTGGAAGGCGGGCGCGCGATGGCGCGGGACCTTGAGGCGAAAGCTTTGGCCGTCCACCCACAGATCGCCGGCCTCTTCCACAATCCGCACGTCCAGGAAGTTCATGGACGGGCTGCCGATGAAGCCGGCCACGAAGCGGTTGGCCGGCCGTTCGTAGACCTCCAGGGGCGGGCCCACCTGCATGATCCTGCCATCCTTCATGACCACGATCCGGTCGGCCAGGGTCATGGCTTCGATCTGGTCGTGGGTCACGTAGACGATGGTGGACTGCAGGCGTTCGTGGAGCTTGGCCAGTTCGGCCCGCATTTGCACCCTGAGTTTGGCGTCCAGATTGCTTAGCGGTTCATCGAAGAGAAAGGCCTGGGGGTCCCGGACAATGGCGCGGCCCATGGCCACGCGCTGGCGCTGGCCGCCGGAAAGCTGGGCCGGGCGGCGTTGGAGCAGATCCGAGATGCCGAGAATCTCCGCCGCCTGCTTCACCCTGCGGTCGATTTCGTCCTTGGGCACGCCCCGGTTCATGAGCCCGAAGGCCATGTTCTTGTAGACGTTCATGTGGGGGTAGAGGGCGTAGCTCTGGAAGACCATGGCGATGTCCCGATCCTTGGGCGGCACATGGTTCACCACCCGTCCTGCGATGGAGATCTCGCCGCTGGTCACCTCTTCGAGCCCTGCGATCATGCGCAGCGTGGTGGATTTGCCGCATCCCGACGGGCCCACCAGCACCACGAACTCCCTGTCCGCCACGGTCAGCGTGAAGTCCCGCACCACCCAATTCTTTTTGAACCGCTTGTTGACCTGATCCAGCTTGATCTCTGCCATGGTTTCCCGCCGGTCTCCTTGGGAATCGTTGGAAATTTCTATTTTTCCTGGCGCATGGCGAAGCCCTTGACGAAGCTCCCCTGCAGGATGAGCAGGATGATGAGGGGGGGGAGCATCGCCAGGATGGTCCCGGCCATGATCACGTTCCACTCGGCCGCCTGTTCTTCGCCGGCCAGGAGCATCTTCAATCCGATCTGCACCACGCGCATATCGTCCGAATGTGTGGCGATGAGCGGCCACAGGTACTGGTTCCACATGTAGATGAATTCGATCATGAAGAGTGCCAGCATGTTCGTCTTGGAAAGCGGCACCAGGATCTTCCACAGGAACTTCATGGGGCCTGCTCCGTCCATGCGGGCCGCGTCCGCCAGATCGTTGGGGACGGTGAGGAAAAACTGGCGAAAGAGGAGCGTCCCCGTGGCGCTGGCGAAAAAGGGGATGGTCAGGGCGTAGTAGGTGTTCATCCAGCCGAAGTCTTCCACCAGTTCGAAGGTGGGCACGATCCGGATGGGCAGGGGCAGCATGTGGGTGATGAGGATCAGGATGAAGAAGGTGGTCTTGCCGGGAAAATCCCCGAAGTAGGTGAAGGCGAAGGCCGCCAGAAGACTGAGGAGGATCTTTCCTGCGGATACCGCCACGGAGATGAGGGTACTGTTGAAAAGAAGCCTTCCCAGGTTCACCCGTTCCCAGGCGGTCCGGTAGTTTTCCAGAAGATGGGAGCCCACGTGGAACTTGGGCGGAAAGGAAAAGGATTCCTGGAAGGAATGGGTGCTGGTCACCAAAGCGAAGAAGACGGGAAAGGCGATAACAAGAATGCTCACCACCAGCGTGGCGTGAGCCAGGACGCGTTGTGTACGGGTGATCTGCATGACGGAAGCCGCCCCCCCTCTAGCGGTAGAAGACCTTCTTTCCGGCGAAACGGAACTGGAAAATGGTCAGGATGGCCACGAAGACGAAGAGCACGATGGACTGGGCCGAAGCGTAGCCGGTGCGGAAGTTGACGAAGCCGTCTTCGTAGAGTTTGTAGACCAGGAGATCCGTGGCCTTGCCGGGTCCGCCTTTGGTCATCACGTCGATGAGGCCGAAGACCTCAAAGAACCCGTACAAGGAATTCATGATGAAAAGAAAGAAGGTGGTGGGCGAGAGGAGAGGAAAGGTCACGTTCCAGAAACGCCGAAACGATCCGGCCCCGTCCATATGGGCGGCTTCCAGCAATTCCTTGGGAACGTTCTGAAGCCCGGCCAGGAAGAAGATGACGTTGTAGCCCAGCATTTTCCAAGTGGCGGCGACGGTGACGATGAGCAAAGCCAGGTCGCCGTTGGTCATCCAGTTGAGCCGCAATCCGGTGGCCAGGTGCACGAAATAGGTGATGGGTCCGGTGGACGGGTCCACCAGCAGGGCCCAGATGGTGCCGGCCACGGCCGGGGAGAGGGCGAAGGGCCAAATGAGGGCCGTGCGGTAGATGTCCACCCCGGCCAGGGGCAGGTTGGCCAGCACGGCCAGCCCCAGGGAGATGCTCAAACCCACCACCACGATGAAACCCGTGAAGAAGAAGCTCCGGACCAGGCTGTTCAAGTAGGCCGGATCCTGAAAGAGGTGGATGAAGTTTTGAACCCCCTTGAAGATGAGCACATTCCCGAAAGGCGACACCCGGAACAGGCTCAGGTAAAAGGACTGAACGGACGGGATGATGAGAAAGACCAGTACCACCACCAGCGATGGCAGCACCAGCAGATAAGGGAGAACCTTGTTGGGAAATCGGCTTTCCATGCGAGTCCTTGGGAAAAAGGGCCGGGGCGGGACCCCGATCAGGCCCCGGCCCGGTCTGGGTCAAGTTATTTGTAGAGTTCCGAATACTCCTTGAGAACCCGGTTGGCTTCCTGGGCGGCTTCGTCCAGCGCCGTCTTGGGATCCGCCGTGCCGGCAAAGGCCTTTTCCAGGGCCGTCTGAACGATGTTTCGGATCTCCACGAAATTGCCCAGCCGCACGCCCTGGCTCATGGGGGTCTTGACGCCGGAAAGCACCTGCAGGAAGGCGGTCAGGTGGTTGGGGTGCTTGGAGAACCATCCCTCGTCCATGAGGAGCTTGAGGGCGCTGTTGGTGGCCGGAAAGTAGCCGGTGTCCTTGTGCCACTGGGCGGTGACTTCCGGGCGGATGATCCACTTGAGGAATTCCTTGACCGCCTTGTAGTCCGCATCGCTGTGGCCCTTGAGAACCCACAGGGTGGCGCCGCCGATCACCGAATTGCCCCGCGGATACTCCTCGAAGCGCGGCAGGAACGTGGTGCCCACCTCGAATTTCCCTTCCGTGGCCGCCTCGATGGAGCCCACCGAAGAGGTGGACTGGATCAGCATGGCGATCTGCTGGGCGAGAAACGCCTTGTTGGCCGAGTATTCCCGGCCTCCGTAGATGTAGACCTTCTCCTTGGCCATGCGGGCCATGGTTTCCAGGTACTTCACGCCGAACGGGCCGTTGAAGAGAACCTCGGTGGCCCGCCCCTTGCGGCCGTTTTCGTTGTTGGCGAAGAACTGGTTGTGGTAGGCGTGGGCCTGCTCGAAAACCCAGGACGGCCAGCCGGTGGAAAAGGCGTTGGGAACCACGCCGGATTCCACCAGCTTCTTGCCCATCTCCTCCAGTTCCTTGTAGGTGGTGGGCGGCCGATTGGGATCGAGGCCGGCTTTCTTGAAGAGGTCCTTGTTGTAATAGAGGATGGCGGTGGAGGAGTTGAAGGGCATGGAGTAGAGTTTCCCGTCCACGGAGTAATAGTCGAGGATGGGGCCCACCACGTCCCCGAAATCCACCTCCCCTTCTTCAAAAAGGGTGTGGACGGGGACGATCACGCCGCTGTCCAGCATGGTCTGGAGCCCCACTTCATAGACTTGGGCCAGGTGGGGAGGGTTTCCCGCCTTCACGGCCGCGATGGTCTTGGCCAGAACCTCTTTGTAGGAGCCCATGAATTGGGCTTCCACCTGGATGTCGGGATGGGCCTCGTTGAAGCCGTTGACGATGCGCTCCACCGCCGGCAGCCGCTTGCCGCTCATGGCGTGCCAGAACGTGATCTTGGTCACGGCACGGGCCATGGCCGGCGCAAACAGCACCGCGGCCAGGACAAGCGCCAGGATCCCTCGCAACGCACCTGTGAATTTTCCTGACTTCATCGGTCCCTCCTTTGTGGTGGTAAGGCTGGTTTTCCGGCCGTTTCCGGTGCTCCCACCGAGGGAGCGCGGCCGTCCATGGGCCGGATCGTTCCCAATAAGGATGGCACAGCGGGCACCGAGGGTCCGTTTGGGCTTGGACGGATCCCACAGCGCGCAAGAACGAAGGATCGGGTGTTCAAACAGTGTATCTCAAAGTCAAAACGGGCGGATTCTAGAGAAAGTGACAGTCCGTGTCCGATTGAGTTTGAAGGAAAAAACCGGGGCCCGACAGGGGTCGGGGCCCGGTTTTCGCGTCAGAACTTCTCGTAGTGGGTGAATTCTTCCACTTCCCGCCTCTTGGGCGCCGAAGGCACCTTGGAAGGATACCCGATGGGAAGGAGCACCGCCAGTTCGTAGCCTTCGGGAACCCCCAGGATCTCCTTGGCCTTGTCCTGGTCGAAGAGGCCCACCACGACCGTGCCCAACCCCAGGTCCGTGGCGGCCAGGCAGATGTTCTGCGTGGCGATGCCCAGGTCGAACAGGAACCAGTCTCCGAACTTGGTGGTCACCTGCCCCTTGTAGTAGCCGGACGTTTGGAGTTTGCCGCAGAGGGCCAAAACCACCGGGGCCGCCACGATGGCCTTGGTGGCGGGATTGCCTTTGCCCATGGTTTCCTGGAGCTTGGCCTTGGTGTCCGGATCGCGCACGACGATCACTTCCCAGCACTGGGTGTTGGCCCAGGATTGGGACCATTTCACGGCCTCCAGAAGCTGGTTGAGAAGATCGTCCGGGACGTCCTTGTCTTCGAAGTTTCGGATGCTTCTTCGGGACCGTATGACATCCATCAATTCCGCCATGAGGCACCTCCCTGGCATGTAGGTGGGTTGAAGGAATGGGAAAAGACGATTTCATTCACATATCATTTTTTCACAAGAATGCCGGGGTTACAAGACTTGGGAAAGATGCGGGGATTTTTCATAATCGGCCCATGCCCAAAGGGGGCGAAGGATGCCCGCAGGGGAGGCCTCCGGGATGTGCGGCTCGTCCCAGGGCCACTGCCGGGGTACCGGGCAGACGATCTCCACCATGGACGCTCGCGTGGGGTGGGGAAAGGAAATCCGCCGGGCATGGAGGGCGATCTGGCGGTTGGTCAAGGGCTTGGAGGCTCCGTAGCGGAGGTCCCCGGCGATGGGGCATCCCATGGCGGCCAGCTGCACCCGGATCTGGTGTTTCCGTCCCGTGTCGAGTCGCACGAGCAAGAGGGACCGGGATCCTTCCGTTTCCAGGACCCGGTAGCGGAGGCTCGCGCGCTGGGCCGCGGGGTGCGTGCCTGCGGTCACACGCGTGGATCCGCCGGGCACGTGGCGCACATGGTGGACGAGCGTCGCCTCGGGATTCTTCGGTCGTCCTTCCACCACCGCCAGGTATTCCTTGACGGTCTCCCGTTCCCGGAAAGAACGGCTGAGGCGGGCGGCGGCCTTGCTGGTGCGGGCAAAGACCAGGACCCCGGAAACGGGACGGTCGAGGCGGTGGACCAGACCCAGGAAGACGTTTCCCGGCTTCCCGTACTCTTCCTTGATCCACCGTTTGGCCAGTTCCAGGAGACAAGGATCCCCGGTACGATCTCCTTGAACCAGAAGACCCGCCGGCTTATATACGCCGAGGATATGATTGTCTTCGTAGAGGACCGGCCAGGCGGGGTGGAAAAAGGTCCTGCGTTCTTCTTGCCCCATGACGTCGACTCCTGAAAGCCCCAAGGCGGTTCGGGCGCTCGGCAAACAAAGGAACAGATGAATGAAGAAAGCCGACCGCGTCTCCCAAAGTCGGAAGCCGGGCCCTGAGCCGCTCGGCGACATCCTCAATCGGTGCGGGATTTCCCTGGATCGCGGCCAAATCCGTCGGCTGTGGGCATACCACCAACTGCTTAGAAAGTACAACGAAGAGCTGAACCTGACGCGGATCCACAATTTCGAAAACATGGTGGAAAAGCTCTACGCGGATTCCATCCTTCCGGGCCTGTTGCTTTCCTTGCCGTCCCCCTTGCTGGACCTGGGAACGGGCCCGGGCATGCCCGGCATCCCGCTGAAGATTGCCTTTCCCCATCTTCAGGTGATCCTGGCCGAGGCCCGTTCCAAGAGGGTGGATTTCCTGCAAACCGTTGTGGACGAACTCAAGCTGGAAGGGATCCGCACCGAGGGCGGGCTGATCACGGCCTCCTTCAGTGAACCGGTGAAGGGGGTGATCACCCGGGCGGTGGAGCCCATCGGCGAAACGCTCACGAGGATCGAAGGGTGCCTGTGCCGGGACGGGCTGGCGATTTTCATGAAGGGCCCCCATTGCGACGACGAGGTGGCCGACGCCGCCCGGCGTTTTACCGGGCGTTTTGAGCTGAAAAAGGACCTGGCCTACACGATTCCGGGCACGCCGCACCAGAGGCGGCTGGTGGTCTTTCGCCGGGTTTCCCAAAGGCCGGCGCAGATCCGGGAGGTGTTTGACGCGGCCGGCCGCCGGAAGGTGGTGTCCAGCACCGCCAATGCCCATTTCAAAAGACTGAAGAAGATTCTCACGGCCAAGGGTGTGCGCAAGGAGGGGGCCGCTTTGGTGTGCGGGGAGAAAGTGGTGCGGGATGTGATCCGGCGCCGTGCGGAAAGGGTTCGCGCCTGGGTGTCCTGGCCGGGAGGGCCGCCGCCTCCTGAAAGTCTTTCGGATGCCGCCCTGTGGATCGAACTGGAGAAGACTCTCTTTCGCCAATTGGATGTTTTCGGCACCGAGGCGCCTCTGTTGGAAATCTCCGTGCCTCGGTTGGAGTCGTGGGATCCGAGGTCGGGACTTCCGGGCCCCGTGACGCTCCTGGTGCCCTTTCAGGACCCGGAAAATGTGGGAGCGGTACTCCGGAGCGCGGCCGCCTTCGGGGTGGACGCCGTGGTGATCCTGGAAGAGGGGGCCAGTCCGTTCCATCCCAAGGCGCTCCGAGCGTCCGCGGGAGCCGCCCTGGACCTGCGTCTTTTTCGCGGGCCCGGCATCAAGGATCTTCCCGCGGATCTTCCCCTCATCCCCTTGTCCCAGGAGGGCCGGCCCTTGGATCGCGCCGTCTTTCCGGAAACCTTCGCCTTTCTTCCCGGAGTGGAGGGCCCGGGGCTTCCCGCCGCATGGAGGCAAAACGCGCTGTCCATTCCCATGACCGACGGGGTGGAATCCCTCAATGCCGCAACGGCGGTGGCCGTGGCCCTCTACGAATGGGCGCGGCGGGGCCGGTCCGAAGAAAAGGACCACATCCGGCCCGAAAAAGCATAGGCCTGCAAGCGTCTGCGCCTACCGCCGACACAGACATCCAATGTGAAAAACCGCAAAGGAACGCAAATAGACTTAAATGCAAAGGACGGGGGTGCGGGAGCCCATGTCCACAAATGCAAGTAGGGGCGAAGGATCCTTCGCCCCTACAGCCCGGGCGTACCGAACGTACCACGCTATATCTTATGTGGACCTAGGAGGCGGTCTGAGAATGGTTGCTTTGCCCCGTTTTGTCTCCATCCGTCATCCCCGCGAAGCTTGTCCCCGGCTTGAACGGGGAGCGGGGATCCAGGATTTCCGGGAACCTATGGACTCCCGCTTGCGCGGGAGTGACGGGTGGCGGAGTTTTCGGACGGGCTCCTAGCCCTGAACCGGGGTGATCACGATGTTGACCCGCCGGTTCAACTGCCGTCCGGCTTCCGTGGCATTGGTGGCGATGGGCTTGGATTCGCCGTAGCCGACCACATCGATCCGGGCCGGATCCACCCCGCGGGCCACCAGGGCGTTCTTGACGGCCATGGCGCGCCGTTCGGACAGCTGCTGGTTGTAGGTTTCCGAACCCGTGCTGTCGGTGTGACCTTCCACCCGGATCCGGGTCTGGGGGTAGTTGTTGAGTACCCCTGCCACCCGGTCGATCTCATCGTAGGCGCCGGGCTTCAGGACGGCCGAATCAAAGTCGAAAAGGACGTCCGATCGGAAGGTGACGGCCAACACATTCTGATCCCGCTGGATGCTCGCCGCCTCCACGCCGGCCAACGCCTGGCGCATTTCCTGTTCCTGACGATCCATGTAGTTTCCAATCATCCCGCCGGCGATCCCGCCCACCAAGGCGCCCGCCGCCGCGCCGATCAGGGTGGATTCCGTGTTGCGGCCGATGGCCTGGCCCAGTACCGCACCCGTGGCGGCGCCCACACCGGTTCCGATCATGGCGCCCTTTTCCGTACGGTTGCGCGGACCGGCGCATGCACTCACAAGCATGAGGACCACCAAAAGGACAGCAAAAAGAGAGAGAGAACGTTTCATGTCAAACCTCCCGGGTTGAAGACTCGATTTTGCCTGCTCACCCCTTCATATTAAGTCCTTCCCATGCCGGCAACAAGACGAAAGAATGGAAACAATGACCTTGCATTGCCCGGCTGGCGCTGTAGTATACGCCTCTGCCTTGTGGGAGGTCTTGCGTGCACCGCGATTGGAGCCCATACCATGAAGCTGACCCTTGTGATTCCCCGGGTACTCCCGTTTCCCATGCGCCTCATCACCTTCCCCCTGTGCGGATTCACGTTCGTGACCGTGCTGTGGATGACCCTTTCCTTCCTGCCCGTCCACCTGCAGGAGGTGGGGATTTCCGACTCCATGATCGGAACCATCATGGGTTCCTATTCCATTTCCGCTCTCCTTTTGATGCTTCCTCTGGGGGTTTTGTCCGACAGGGTGAGCCCCAAAAAGGTGCTGATGGCGGGGGCGGTCTTGCTGCTTTTCCATCTCCTGGGTTTGCGGGTCGCCCGGACCACCGCCGCCTTCCTGGTGATGGCCTGCCTGGGAGGGATCGCGTGGGCGATCTTTCAGATCGTGTTGCAGGCCCTTTTTCTCAAGGTCATCAAGCCCTCGCACCGCGGACTGAAGATCGCGATCTTCCAGATGGGCACCTTCCTGGGGTTCGGAATGGGCCCGCTGCTGGCCGGAACGGTCTGGGGGGAAATGGATTACGTCCGGATGCTTCGCTTCGCCGTGGTGGGAGCGGTGGCGCTCCTGGTGATCGTGCTTCTCTTGGAGGACAGTGAGCCCATCCACTTCGGGATCCAGGACTACAGGGAGGATCTCAAGCAGCCCCGCGCCCTCCTGTTCCTCCTCATCTGGGTCATCTACGCATCCCACCTGGGAGTGGAACACACCGCCTTTACGCTTCTCATGAAGAAGGGCCTGGGATTCACCAACGCCCAGATCGGCTGGTGTTTCCTGGCCATCGGCGTGTGGATGGCGTTGGTGTCGCCCGGATTGGGGCATCGGTTCGACGTGCGCCAGAGCGTGATCCGGCTGTTGGCTCTGGGGCTTATGGTCTCTTCAGTCTTCCAGGTGCTGACGGGCTTTGCGGGCGACCTTTCCCAGATGATTCTGGTCCGGATCTTTCATACCCTGGGGGATGTGCCCGTCATGCTGGCCATGAGCATCATGACGGCGGCCTTCTTTCCGGCGGGACGGCTGGGGGGCCATTCGGCGGTGGTTTATGCGGTGCGCACCATTGGGGTCTTTGCAGGGAACTACGGCGCGGGACTCCTGATGCCGCACGTGGGCTACCGGGGGGTCTTCGCGGTGAGCGGAATGGTGGTTCTGGTCGCCACCCTGGCGCTGCTGCCGAGCATCCGAAGGACCCTTCACCTGGTGCAGCCCGCCGAAAAGATTTCCGCATGAAAAAAGGCACCCCCTTGCCCTCGGGTGGTGCCTTTCCAACACCGCTTCTCGGATGTTTACCCCTTTACCCCTTTACCCCTTTACCCCTTTACCCCTTTAATCCTTCAATCCTTCAATCCTTTAATCCTTCCTCCGCTTCTCACGGTTGGATGCGCAGCAGATTGCGCACCGAACGGACGCCTCGTGTCTTTCTGGCCAGGTCTTCGGCACGGATGCGGGCTTTGGGAGAATTGACCACACCCGTGAGCGTCACTTCCCCCTGGAAGGTGTCCACATCGATGGCCAGGCCGCTTACAAGGGGATCGTCCAGAAGCTTGGCCTTCACCTTGGCCGTGATGGTGGCGTCGTCCAGCACCTGGCCGGCGCTGCGGCCGGCCGGGGTCTGGCAAGCGGTGAGGCCGGCCACCAGGACGATCGCCAACAGGAAACAGACGACAGGTCGGAATCGTTGCATGGCTGGGGTGCCTCCTTTTGGAAAATCACGGGGTCCAGGGCCGTGGGCAGGCGCCGTTCCCCATGTGCGGCGCCGTGGCAAAGAGTCGTTTCATGCGACAGGTTGTAGGGGCGAATCATTATTCGCCCCTACAGCTTCTTCAGGAAAACAACCGCTCGCCCTGTGGGCCGATCAGGCCGTCTGCACCTTGCGAAAGTCCGCAATTTTATGGAAAAGGTCGTGGATAGCCGTGAGCAGGGCCAGCCGGTTTCGCCGGACCTGGTCGTCTTTGTCCATGACGAGCACGCCGTCGAAGAAGGCGTCGATGGGTTCCCGCAAGGCGGCGACCGCCGCCAGGGCGCCATCGTAGTCGCCGGAAGCCACCCGGGCCTCCACCAGCCCGGCCGCTTCGCCGTAGGCCCCGTAGAGGGCCCTTTCCACGTCCGCCTGGAAGGCATCCGGTTCCACGGGTGCTTTTTCGCCGTCCTTGATGATGTTGCCCACGCGCTTGAACGCGGTGGCCAGGCTTTCGAAGTCGGGCCGCTGCGTGAAAGCGGCCAGCGCCCGCACGCGCGCCACGGCGTCCACCAGGTCGTCGATGCCCACAGAGAGGGCCGCCTCCACGATATCCGGACGCAACCCTTCCTGGGATACCAGGTGGTGATGGAGCCGGCCGCGGAAGAAGTCCAGGACACCGGCCTTCACGGTGGTCTCGGGCTCGGTCATCTTCTCCTTGAGAAGCGGAATGGCCTGGTCGATGAGTTCCCCCAGGGAAAAACGCAGATTCTTTTCCAGCACGATGCGGATGATGCCCAGGGTCTGGCGCCGGAGAGCAAAGGGATCGGCCGTGCCCGTGGGAAGCAGCCCCACGCCGAAGCAGCCCACGATGGTGTCCATCTTGTCGGCGATGCTCAGGATCGTACCTTCCATGCCCTGCGGCAGCGGCCCGCCGGCCCGGTTGGGCAGGTAGTGTTCGTAGATGGCCTGGGCCACCTCTTCCGGTTCTCCTTGCAGCCGGGCGTAGGCGCGCCCCATGACGCCCTGGAGTTCCGGAAATTCGCCCACCATGCCGCTCACCAGGTCCGCCTTGCACAGGGTGGCGGCCCGGGCCACCACGTCTTTCTTTTCGGGGCAGAGGCGCTCGCAGAGCCACTGGGCCAGAGCGGTGAAACGTTCCACCTTCTCCCAGCTGGTTCCCAGCTTGGCGTGGAAGACCACGCTCTTGAGTTCCTCCGCCCTGTCCTCCAGCCGCACCTTCTGGTCTTCTTCGTAGTAGAAACGGGCATCTTCCAGGCGGGCCCGGACCACCCGCGCATTGCCCGCAGCCACCAGCGCGGGATCCCGCGGGACCGTGTTGGCCACGGTGACAAAGTGGGGCATCAGGGCCCCTTGGGCATCGGTGATGGCGAAGTAGCGCTGGTGCTCCTTCATGACGGTAATGAGCAGTTCCGGCGGCAGGGCCAGGTATTTTTCTTCGAAGCTTCCCAGGAGCGGATAAGGGAATTCCACCAGGTTGGTCACTTCGTCCAGCAGATCGGGATCTTCCAGGACGGCGCCCCCCACGGCGGCGGCCTTTTGGCGGATCCCCTCCAGGATCATGGCGCGTCTTTCGTCGGTGTCCACGATGACCTTGAGGGCAGCCAGATTCTTCTTGTGCTCCTCAAAAGAGCTGACGGAAATCCATTCCGGCGCCATGAACCGATGGCCGAAGGAGCGGGTTCCGCTGGCCACATCCCCGTAGGTGAACTCCACCACCTGGTCGCCCAGCAGGCAAACGATCCAGTGGACCGGGCGGGCAAAGGTTACGGAAAGACCGCCCCAGCGCATGGACTTGGGAAAGGGGATGTGGGCCACGAAGTCCGGAAGCATGCGTTCCAGCAGGTCCTTGGTGGGCAGGCCCGCCTCTTCCTTGACCAGGCAGACGTAATCCCCTTTGGGCGTGCTCTTGATGGTGAGCTGGGACACATCGATGCCCTGGTTGCGGGCGAAGCCTTCGGCCGCCTTGGTGGGGTTTCCGGCTTCGTCGAAGGCCACCGACTTGGGCGGGCCGATGATCTCCGTGCTGGTGGGCTGTTGCTTTTCCGCAACGTCGGGAATCCACAGGCACAGCCGCCTCGGTGTTCCCGTGGTCACAGGTTCTCCGTGGCCGATGCGGTGATCGTCCAAAAATTTTACCATTTGGCGGGCCATGGCTTCCAGCGCCGGGCCGATGTACCCCGCCGGTATCTCCTCACTGCCTATTTCCAGGTAAAATTCCTGTCCCATATTCGTCCTCGTCTCAGTGGTGGGAGGTGAGTGGTCCAAGGGGCAAGGTAAAAGGCCCAAGGTGAAAGGTACAAGGTGAAAGGTACAAGGTGAAAGGGGCAGGGGACTAGGGGGTTGGTGTGGCCATACTGCGAACCCGCTCGCCTCCTGCCTTTCTCCTTTCCCCTTTGACCTTTGCCCTTTCGCCTTTAACCTTTTCCCTTTAACCTTTTGCCTTCTTCAGCAACGGATAGCCCATGGCTTCCCGCTGGGCCGTGTAACCGTGAGCCGCCAGCCGGGCCAGATTGCGGACCCGGGCGATGTAGTTGGTACGTTCCGTCACGCTGATGGCGCCCCGGGCGTCCAGCAGATTGAAGACGTGCGAGCATTTCAGGCAGTAGTCGTAGCAGGGGAGCACCAGCCCCAGGTCGGCCATGCGCATGGATTCCTTTTCATACATGTTGAAGAGCTGGAAGAGCATGTCCACGTCGGCCGCCTCGAAGTTGTAGTGGGACCACTCCACTTCTCCCTTGTGGTGCACGTCCCCGTAGGTCACGTTGCCGCACCAGATGAGATCGTACACGTTGTCCACGCCCTGCAGATACATGGCGATGCGCTCCAGGCCGTAGGTCAGCTCCACGCTCACCGGGCTCAGGGCGATGCCTCCCACCTGCTGGAAATAAGTGAACTGGGTGATCTCCATGCCGTCCAGCCACACTTCCCAGCCCAGGCCGGACGCCCCCAGGGTGGGCGACTCCCAATCATCCTCCACGAAGCGGATGTCGTGGTCCAGGGGATCGATCCCGAAGCTCTTGAGGCTTTCCAGGTAGAGTTCCTGGCTGTCGGGCGGGGAAGGCTTCAGGATGACCTGATACTGGTAGTAGTGCTGGAGACGGTTGGGGTTTTCCCCGTAGCGGCCATCCGTGGGGCGCCGCGACGGTTCCACGTAGGCCACGTTCCACGGTTCGGGGCCCAACACGCGCAGGAAGGTGGCCGGGTTGAAGGTGCCCGCGCCCACCTCCAGGTCGTAGGGCTGCTGGATGACACAGCCCCGGTCGGACCAGAACTTGTTCAAGGCAAGAATCAGTTCCTGAAACGTCATGTGCGGCTCCTCTTGTCCTGATTGGGTCGTCTGGAAATCCGGTACCGTCCACCGGGAGGATGGACGGGGTGGCCCCTCATGAGCGAAGAAAAAGCTGTAAAATTGACTATATGGTGTTTTGCGACCCGGAAAGTCAAGGAAAAAGCTTTAGCCTCCGGGGGATGGGCGCCAGACCCCTTCGGGGATGGATCCACCTGAACGATCCAGGCGAGGTTCCCCACGGCACATGGATGAAAGAACGGGTGAAGCAAAGGCGTTGTGCGGGAGCGGCGCGAAGCGCGATGCCTAGGCCCTTGGAACCTGTCCGAAAACGGCAGATGTGCGGCTTTCAACGCCCATTCGTCATCCCCGCGAAGCTTGTCCCCGGCTTGAACGGGGAGCGGGGATCCCGGATTTCCGGGAACTTATGGACTCCCGCTTGCGCGGGAGTGACGGTTTGCGCAGTTCTCGGACAGCTTCCTTGGAGGTTGTACGACAACGAACACGAAGGCCTCTTCCCCCGGGAATGCGGGCCTCCGGCCCGCACGGGAAGCGGGCAAAACGGCCGCGTTCCTTTGAAAATGCCGTTCTCAGACAAGCTCCTCGGCTGGTCGGGCGCCCCTGTGGCGGCTTTCAGCGCTCCCCCAAATGGTGGGTCGGTCGCTTGCGGGGTCCACGCATAATTGTGGGGTCGGGCTTTACGCGTGCCCTTTGGCATCGCAGGGGAGGGGGATCCTTCACTTGCAGGATTTTTGTTGATCCGACCGGGGCGATTGCCTTAGAAACTAAGTAAATGTTTACTTGTGCCAAGGGAGGCAGGACCCGTGACGGCTTCGGCTCCACCCAGATCCAGACTGTCGGCGGAAGAGCGGCGCCGAAAGATCCTGGAAGCCGCCATCCGGCTCTTTTCCCAGAAGGGTTTCCAGGGCACCACGGTCCGGGACCTGGCACGGCAGGCGGGGGTGAGCGAAGCCATGCTCTACCAGCACTTCCCCAGCAAGGAAGCCCTCTACCACGCCATCCTGGAAAGAAAGGTGGAGGAGATGCGTTCGGCCTGGGATCTGGACTGGGGGACCCTGGGCGATGTCCCCACGGTGCTGCGCCGCGTGGTCCGTTCCTTCCTGCAGCGGCACGCCTCGGATCCCGCCTTCGTTCGCATCGTGCTTTTCAGCGCCCTGGAAGGCCATGAGCTGGCCAGGGACTTTGTGCGGGGTCCCCGGGCCCGGTTTCTGGAGCTTCTATCCTCCTATCTCAAAAAAGGCATGAACGAGGGCACCGTACGGGATCTGGATGGGGATGTGGCGGCGCGGCTTCTGATCGGCATGGCCCATTACGTGGTGCTGTTGCGGGAGGTGTTCGGGGAAGGCTTTACCAAAGGCCTGGAACTGGAGGCTTGGAGCGACGCCATAGCGGATGTCTTTTGGCGGGGGATTCGTGGTGAAGAGCCGGAAGGGCGGGAGTGAAGGTCGCCATGGTGGAGAAGGCGGAAGAAAGATCGCCTGTTGAACCGACGTCCGTTCCCGGGCGAAACAACGTGAAGAAGGTCCTGTTCCTGGTGTTGGCGGGGGCCGTCGTTTTGGGCGCCTCCTATTGGTGGTTCTTTGTCCGCAACAAGGAATCCACGGACAACGCCTATGTGATGGCGGATGTGGCCGCGGTGAGCGCCCGGATTCCGGGAACCATCGTGGCCGTGCATGTGGAAAACGACGACTTCGTGGAAAGGGGCCGGGAACTGGTGAGCCTTGATCCCACGGACTACCGGGTGCAGGAGGCCGAGGCGGAGGCGGCGCTCAAGCGGCTCCGGGCGGAAATGGAGGCCGCCGTCACGGTTCTCGAATACCTCAAGGCCTCGACGGAGGCGTCCGTTCGGGGCGCCCAGGCCACCCTTTCCGCAACCGAGGCCCAGCTGGCGGGGGCCAAGGAGCGGCTTGAGGAGGTGGCGGGACAACGCGACGGGGTTCTGGCCGACTGGCGCCACGCCAAAAGGGACTGGGAACGGTTCGACGCCTTGGCCCGGGAAGGGGCGGCCTCCGTTCGGGACCGGGACCGCATGAAAACGGCCCTTCGGAAGGCCGAAGCCGCACTTTCGTCCGTGGAAGCCCGCTACCGGGCGGCCGTGAGCGCCGTGGAGGCGGCGGAAAAGGATGTCCTGTTGGCGAGGGCCAGGCTGGACGAAGCCAAGGCGGCCCGGCTTCAGGTTCAGGTGCAGGAGCGGAAGATCGCGGCCATGCGGGCCCAGGAAAAGGAACTGGAGGCCAAGCTGGAAAAGGCCCGCCTCAATGTTTCCTACTGTCGGATCACGGCGCCCCTGGACGGGTACGTGGCCCAGAAGCGCATCCAGGTGGGCGAGCGGGTGCAGCCCGGACAGCTGCTTCTGGCCGTGGTGCCGCTCCAGGATGTCTATGTGGAGGCCAATTTCAAGGAAACCCAGGTGGACGAGATCCGGATCGGGCAGCCGGCGGAGGTGAAAGCGGACTGTTATCCGGGAAAGACCTTCCGCGGCCGGGTGGTGGGGATCCGCTCGGGCACCGGGGCGGCCTTTTCGCTGCTTCCGCCGGAAAACGCCACGGGAAACTGGGTGAAGATCACCCAGAGGGTGCCCGTGCGCATCGAGCTGGAGGAGCCGTTTTCCCCTGAATTCCCTCTGCGTGTGGGCTTCAGCCTGGAAGTGACGGTGGACACGTCGGACCGAAGCGGACCGCGGCTGCGTGCGGCACCCGAAGGAGACCGGTCGTGAACGCCCCCAACCCGGAGGCCCGCAAGTGGGCCGTGGCCATGACGGTGATCATCCCCACCTTCATCGAGGTCATGGACACCAGCGTGGTGAACGTGTCGCTTCCCCACATCCAGGGGAGCCTCAATGCGGGGGTGGACGAGGTCACCTGGGTCCTCACGTCCTATCTGGTCTCCAACGCCATCGTCATCCCCATCACGGGGTGGCTGGCCAGCATCTTCGGCCGCCGCAACTACCTGATCTTTTCCATTGTGCTTTTCACGTTGAGTTCCATCCTGTGCGGAGCGGCCCCCACCCTGGAAATGCTCATTGTGGCCCGGATCTTCCAAGGGCTGGGAGGGGGCGGCCTGCAGCCCCTTTCCCAGGCCATCCTGCTGGAGACCTTTCCCGTTCGGGAGCACGGCGTGGCCATGGCCATCTTCGGCATGGGCGTGGTGTTCGCCCCGATCCTGGGTCCCGTGGTGGGCGGATGGATCACGGACAACTGGGCCTGGCGCTGGGTCTTCTACATCAACGTGCCCATCGGGCTGGTGGCCGTCTTCATGGCGTTTCTGTTCGTGCACGACCCGCCCTATATCCGGGCCCGCAAGATCCGCATCGACCATTGGGGCCTGGCGCTGCTGGTGGTGGGACTGGGCTGCCTGCAGATCGTTCTGGACAAGGGGGAGCGGGAAGACTGGTTCGCCTCGCATTTCATCGTGGCGCTTTCGGTGATCGCTGCGGTGGCCCTGACCCTCTTCGTGGTGGTGGAGCTTCGGGTGCGCCATCCGGTGGTGAACCTCCGGGTCTTTTCGGACGCCACCTTCACGGCGGGAAACATCATCATGTTCACAGGGTTCTTCTGCCTCTTCGGCAGCATCGTGCTCCTGCCTCTCTATCTGCAGAACCTCATGGGCTATACGGCGCTCTGGGCGGGGCTGGTGCTGGGGCCGGGCGGATTGGCAAGCCTCATGATCATGCCCGTGGCGGGAAATCTCATGAAGCGGGGCGTTCGGCCCAGTCGGCTGCTGGCCGTGGGCCTGGTCTTTGCCGCCGTGGCCCTGTGGCAGATGTCGCGATTCAACCTGCAGGCGGACTTCCTGACCGTGGCCCTGCCCCGGGTCATTCAGGCCTTGGGCATGGGACTCTTTTTCGTTCCCCTTTCCGCCGCCACCTACGTGAACATCCCCAAAGAACAAATGGGCAACGCCACGGGGATCTTCAACCTGCTTCGGAACCTGGGCGGAAGCTTCGGGGTGGCCTTTTCCACCACGGTGCTTTCCCAGCGGTCCCAGTTCCATCAGAACATGCTGGTGGACCACCTGACGCCGTTCGCCAAGCCGTTCCAGATGGCCATGGACAAGATGCTGGCGCTGCTGGGAGGGGATCCCGCATCCATTTACGACCGGAAGCTGGCTCTGGCGGGGATTTATCAGGAAGTCATCCGGCAGGCCACCATGATGGCCTTCAACGACACCTTCTGGCTGTTTGCCTGGTTCACGGCGGCCCTGGTGCCGCTCACCTTCGTGATGCGGGGCCCCAAGGCTTCCGGGGGCCCGGTCATGGTTCACTGACGGAGTCCTCCAGAGCCCGGTCGATGATCTCGAGAAGCCTTTGCATCTGATAGGGCTTGGCCACGAAGTCGAAAGCCGCTGCGCGCACAACCTCCTGGGGCGCTTCGCTGGGAGAGTAGCCGCTGGCGATGATGATCCTGGCGCGGGGGTTCAGGGCCAGGATCTGTTCCATACACTTCCGGCCGCCCATTCCCGGCATGATCCAATCCAGGATGACCAGGTCGATGGTTCCGAGGTGATGGCGATATACGTCCACGGCTTCCTCGCCGTCTCGGGCTGTGAAGACCTTGTGGCCGCAGTATTCCAGCATCTCCCGACCGAACTCGCGGATGGTCTCCTCGTCGTCCACCAGGAGAATGTTTCCCGCCCGCCGCGCCGTCGGGCCGAAGGAATCCAGGGGCATGTTCCCGGCGGGCCTGTCGGGAATGGCCGGAAAGTAGATGCGAAAGCGCGCCCCCCGACCGGGTTCGCTGTCACAGAAAATGGTTCCTCCGTGGTTCTGGACGATGCCGTAAACCATGGAGAGGCCCAGGCCGGTGCCGTGTCCGATGGGCTTGGTGGTGAAGAACGGCTCGAAGATCTTGTCCTGGACTTCCGGCGGGATGCCGGGGCCGGTATCCTGCACGGTGAGCCGCACATAGGAGCCGGGAGGAAGGGAGGGCGGCAGCTTGCTCGGATCCGCAACCCCCTCGGTGGCTATGGTGATCCGCCCTCCTTCCGGCATGGCATCCTTGGCATTGACCACCAGGTTCATGATGAGCTGGGTGATTTGAGCGGTGTCCGCCAGGATGGCCGGAACGGTGGGATCCAAATCCAGGCGGATCCGGATCATCTTCGGAATGGTGCGCTCCAGGAGGGTCTTGATCTGTATGATCTCCCGGTTGAGATTCAGGGGTTTCAGGCGGCTTTCCAGCTTCCGGCTGAAGGTGAGCAGTTGCCGGGCCAGTTCCGTGCCTTTTTCGATGCTTTCCAGGATGCGCTGGATCCGTCTTCGATCCGGATGGTCCGGGTCCTTGTTGAGCAGCAGCAGTTCCGTGTAGCCCTGGATACTCTGGAGAAGGTTGTTGAAATCGTGGGCGATACCGCCGGCCAGGGTCCCCACCGCTTCCATTTTCTGGGCCTGCAGCAGTTGGGACTCCAGCTCCTTTTCCCTCGTGAAATCCCGGGCGAAGTTGATCGTGGCGGGCCGCCCGTCCCAGTCCACCACGATGGCGTTGATGTGGATCCACAGGATGGACCCGTCTTTGGTCAGAGCGCGGAAACGATAGCTGGAAGGAACGTTGTCTTCCCCGGCAAGCCTTCTCCGGTGGTAGTTGAGAACGAAGCTGCGGTCTTCCGGATGGATCAGTTGCTCGGCAGGGAGCCGGGAGATTTCCCCATCGCTGTATCCGGTCCATGTCCGGAACCGGGGGTTCCAGAACCGGACGAAACCGTCCTGGAGAACGAAAATGGCATCGTTGGAATGGTCCACGATGAGCCGGTACTTTTCGTCCATCTCCCGGAGGGCCCGTTCCGCTTCTTTTCGGGGGCGGATGTCCCGGTAGGCGGCATATACCCCCACGAGTCGACCGTCGAGGCGAATGGGGGCGGCCACGATGGCCACGTCCACCAGGGAACCGTCCCTGCGCTTGCGCTTCGATTCCACTTCGAAGGGGATGCCCTGCAGCGCCTGGCGTGAGAGGTTGTCGGCATGGGCCCGGGACGAGGCATCTGTGATCAAGTCGTTGATGGGAAGGCCGATGACCTCATCGGGTTCGTATTGAAAGAGTCGCGAGAAGGCGTTGTTGATCGAGACGATGCGGTCTTGGGGGTCCACCAGGGCCACGGCGTCCGGAGAGTTCTGATAGATGGCTTCAAAATAAGCTTTCTGCAGTTCCAGGTCCCGTTCCGCCCGTACCCGGTCGGTGATGTCCAGCAGGGCGCAGATGGTCTGTTTGGTCCCGGGCATCCGGGTCAGGGTCGCGAGGACGTGACGTTGCCGTCCGGATCGGGTCCGCAGCCGGAACTCGTGTTGCGCCGGGGCTTCGGGGTCCCCTGTGGGGCGTCTTTCTCGACAATCCGGCTCGTGTTTGCCGTCTTCCTCGCGGATCAGTTCCGTCCACGCCAGCCTGCCCTCCACTTCTTCCTTGCTGTAGCCGGTCAGGTCCTCGAAACGACGGTTGACCATGAGGATGGTGTCGGATTTGTCGAGCAGGGCCATGGCCTGCCCGGTGTGTTCAAAGAGGATCTGATAGCGGCTCTGGGCCGTCATAAGGTCGGTGATGTCCGTCCCGATGCAGAGGATTTCCTCCACCCGACCTGCGGAGTCGAAGAGGGGAAGGTTGGTCCAAGCCACCCAGACCAGGGAGCCGTCCCGACGCCGGTTCCGGTTCACGTGATGAAGGTGCCGGGCGGGATCCGAGGCGATGCGGGGGGCCAGGTCCTCATAAAGCGGTTCGTCGGGCTCGCCGAAGGGGAGCAGGGTGTCGGAAAGCTTCTGACCGATGAGCTCCACTTCCGAGTAGCCGAAAAATCGGAGTCCGAAAGGGTTCATATAGAGGATGCGCCCGTCCGGGGTCATGCGCAGGGCGATCTTGTCGCTGGCTTCCAGAAGAGAACGGTAAAGGTCGATGGGGAAAACACGGTCGCGGTTTTGCTGAACGTCCATGGGCCTGAGGAGTTTCCTTCCTGCATTTCGATGCTTGCTTGGGGGCTGCAGTCCCCAGTGCTTCCGTGTACCTGATGGATCGGAAAAATTCCAGCGTTCCTGTAGTGTTTTTTTGGGGGAGAGGACGGCGGGAAAGGGGAGGGAAAGTGAATAACCATGTTCCGTTGGTTTCAGGATCCCCGGATAAGGGGCGGAACCTCCACTTCGCAAAACGCGGTGGCACTCCCTGTTGGGTGGGACGGCAATATAGGGCCGGCGTCCCTTCCAGTCGAAGCACAGGGAGAGGCGGGCGGAGCCAAAGGCGGATGGCCCGTTTCCGTCGTCGAGGGTTCCGGGCCCAGCCGAGGCGCTCCCCCCACTCGGGGGACGAACGTCGAGGAAGCCGCTTCACGGTCATTTCAGGAACCGGAGGAAGGATTCCCACCAAGGGAGCGGCCCGGGCCGGGCTTCAGCAGCGCCACACGTTTCTCGAAAAAAGACCTCCATCTGACGCAGAAAAAGACGAGGGCGGTCGGCGCTGTGCGGCACGAGCATCAGAGCTGAGCGAATCTGCTCTGCAATGAAATCCGCCACCACCCGGCTCCTGTCGACAAAGAGCCGCGCCCTCGGGACCGAAAGCAAAAAGCGGTCATTCCAGGAAACCCCTTCTGGAAACATGAGACTGTTGAAGCGACTGACGATCTTCATGTAACGGGGACTTTGAAAATCCGTGGTTACGGCATCCTTGCCGAGGGCTTTGCAGGTCTGATCAATGGCCGAAGAAAGGTCGCCTTCTGCGCTCCAGTCCTTGTAAGAGACGGCCAGGAAGACGAGGCGACCGGGGCCGTCGTTCAGCAGGGGGATCAGGAGAAGGCCTTGCCCGTTCGTCCCGGGTCCCATGCCCACCACACCATGGGCCAGAACCCGCCACGGATCGCCATGGGCCTCCACCCACAGGGGGGTGTCCCAATGGCCTTTCGCCGCCGGGGGGGGGGGTGAACCTTCCCAAGGCTCGTCCCGGGACTCGGCGATGAGGAAAAAGGGGGCATCCCGCTTTGCTTGCATCCGGAAATGGGCCAGCGCTTCTGCGGGGGAAGCCAGGGCTCCCGCCGCGGCGAGATCCTTTAAATCCCTTTCCTCCAATACCTTCCGGACCCGCCGGGTGGTCATGGTGTGGACCCGGTCGATCACGGGCGCCAGATTCCTGAGGGAGGTGATGAGGTGATGGGTCAAACACGGCAGGTCCGCCTGCTTGTCCTGCACAATGAGGCGCAGAGGTCCGAAGGCGCGGAGTAAATGCTCAGACCAGGGTTCGCCGTCGAGCGAACTCTGCTCCAGGCGGCATCGCTCGGCGGCGAGCACCGCCGCCAAGGCATGGGTGCACAAGGGCACGACCGGGTCCGGAACCGGACGTGCGGGGGATTCGGTGTCCGGGGAAGGAAGGGTGAGAAGGTGGCTGATGGGTTGGGCCAAAAGCGCCTTGCCGACGGATCCACGGAGAAAAGCACCCTGGGTGAGGAGAACGATGCGCGCCGCCCGACATCCGTAGGAGTTCAGTTCATCCAAGGCGGCGGGCAGGGTGTGAGCGTCCGTGGCATCGAGAAAGATCAGATTGTCCTCGGCCGGGTCGTAGTCCGGGCGCAGCACGGGGAGGTACCAATGTTCGTCGTAGAAGGGGCGAACCGGGACCGTGAGGCCTGAGGGATCGGGCTGGGCCAGAAAATCATCCACGGTTCTCCCTCCCAGGAACATCGCTTCCCAGGAGGAAACGGCGGATTCCCCGTAGCGCGCCACCATGCGGTCTCGGGATTCCATGCGGATGTACTTCAGCTCGCTGCGCGGATCCACGGTGACCAAGGACCCATGGGCGCTTTCCCCGTACGGGTGAAAAGCAAGGGTGAGGGAACGTGTGCGGTCGAAGGCGGCCAGCCACCCGGATACCGGACTTGCGCCCGACCCGATGAGATAGGCGGACGCATAGCTCCGATTGGCTTCCATGACGTTGGACACCTCTTGGCGGAGGGCCGGGCGGTTCAATAGCCTCTCTAGGCCGGCGGCTCCCGCGCGGAACGCGTCCATGAGGATGCGGGCTTTTTCGGGGCGCACGGCTTCCACCACCTTGTGGAGCACGAGGAGCAAAAGGAGGTAGCAGGCGACCCATCCGTCCTGTCGGAATCGGCGGGTGGGAAGGATCTTATAAGGACACCCGGCGAGGGATTCGAAGGGGCCGGCCGCGATCCACACAATGTTCGATGTGTCCGCTTCCTGCAGTTGATGCACCAGCGTCGGGCAGGGGGGAGAGCCAGAGACGGGGATCAAGAAATCGTCCGTTTGGAGCCGAGTGAGGTGCAGTTCGTGGGACGACACGATCCTGAAAGCGCGGCCGAGAAGACGTCGCCACATTTGCGCAGCGGCGGTGGCGGCCGAAAGCCCGGGCGGATCCGACGGCACGAGAAGGACTTGCCCGGAGATATCCGAGTCTTCTTCCAGCAGGGAGCACATCGTCTCCAGCGACAGGTTTGCCTCTTCAACAACCTGCTCCCAAGGATTCCGAAGAAGGGCTGCGGCTGCTGAACGTAAGGCTTCCAGCCGGCTGCGCTCGTAGTCAAACGTGGAGGTTTCTTCCAGCCGGGAAGGAGATCGGAGCCGCCGGGCCGCCTCACTGAAATCCGCATCCGCGCGGGCCGCCTCTTTGATCCGGGTCCAGTGACGGCTTCGGGAACGTCTCGTTTCCTTGCGAGCCCGGGACGTGGTCACTGATTTCGCCAGATTGCGCGGGAAGTCGTCTTCTCGTCGCCCCTGAGCCCTGCCGAAATGGTAGGCGAAAAGGTAGGCGAAAGGCAGATCCACGTACACCTGGAAAGTTTCCGGCAGTTCCGGTAGGAAATGAACACGATCTCCACACAGGGCTTTGAGTTCCTGGTCATCTGGTCCGCGGCACGCTGTGGCCATGAAGGCGATGTCCGCCAGGAAAAGTTCTTTCATGCAGGTGCGGGCTGCCTTGAGGCACGAGGAACGAGTGGCCTGCACCCAGACCAGGTGTTCGGAAGGTTTTCCGCCCATGGCCCGGAGCGGCAGGTGGTGGGAATCCACCGCCCGTGCCACGGTGCGCCATGTGGTTTCTTCCAGCTTCAAGGCGATTTCGGCAGCCGGCGATCCACTGGCCAGGCGATCCACCACAAAGGCCGCATGGCTGCCGCTGTAGAATCGGGCCATGGCCTTTGCAAACGCCAGGGTTTCTTCGCCTTCCAGGACGCTTCTCACAGCCTCCGGCAACTGTTCCACCACCCGCAGATATTCGTCGGGATCCAGGCCGGATTCCCGTGTCGACGCCAGCCAAAGAGCGAAGAGGGTGAGGCCGTGAAGCATGCACAGGGGGCTCTTGACGGCTGAAACGGTCACCTCCTCGCCGCTCATGACAGGCAAAACCCCCATGCTCTTGGCTGTCAGCAGAGCCAGATCGGAAAAGGGCTTTTCCGTGAGGGCCAGGATCGGCACTCGCTGATCAAGGCACGCCTTGGCGCACTCGATCACATCCGCCGTGGTTCCGGACCAACTCATGAAGATCACAAGATCCCGATCGGGTTCGAAGACCGCGGACGGATCTTCGATCTCCATCGGGCTGAGCACGTGAACGTGGACAGACGGGTCGACCTCCTGGAAGATCTCCGTGGCCATACCGCCCACGTGATAGCTGGTTCCCATGCCTACCAGGAAAAGCCGCTCCAGGTTTCGGAGTCGTCCGCCGAACTTCTTTTCCTGGCGGCGGATCCGCAGGGGTATGTGTGTGAGTTCGGGCCGACCGTCCGGGGCGTAGAATCGGAAGATGGTCTCCAGGCGGTCCGGGATCTCGCTCAAATGGGATTCGAAGAAAGACCGGTGGAGATCCTTTCGCCCCTGCAAGGGATGAATGGTCGTCTCCAATGGTTCCGGATCCTCGAGCAACTCCCCCTCGAAGCTCTTGAAGGCCACCCGGCGATGGACCTCCGACCCGAGGCGGTATGTGTGGATGATGGCGAGATTCTCCGGCCCTTCCAGAGCGTACACCTTCACATGGAAAGGTGAAAGGATCTGCTCGCGAATCGCGTTGTGGCGCTGTTCCAGCGCCCGGAGCTCTCCGGGGGAGGCGCCCCGTCCACGCAGATCTCTTCTCTCGCGAGCGAAAGCTTCCCGGGCGGCCCGCAATTGCTCGCTCTTTTCACGGATCAGTTTCTGAGGGAAAAGGCCGAGGGCCGCGTTCACGTCGGAGACCACCATGAAATCATCGTTTTCCGGCCGCTGGACGATGAAAACGGGCCGATTGTGGGACGCCACGTACATCCTGCCGGGCGAACGGGTGCTGATGCCGGCCACGGCGATCTGCCCGCCATCCCGGGCGAGCTGCCGGGTAGCCTCCACAAAGGCCTTTTCGTCCAAGTCCTCGAGGCCCTTGTCTCTGAGTTCGTGCCAGACCTTGAAGTCGATGGTCTGGGAAGCGGGCGAGATGTGATCCACCCCGACCTGGGTGTGGGCGGTGACGGCTTCGAACCGATCCTTGTCCTTTTGAAAGCACGCGAAGTAGTGTCCCCAGAGAAGAGACATGTACTCGGCGGAATTTTCCGATCGGAAGCCATATCCGGCGAGCCGCAGGTAGTCCTTGATCTCGTTTTCCACGGCGGGGCTGAACTGGCCGTTGAGAACGATGGCCCGCTGCCTGTCTCGATCGAAAAAGGGGTGGGAATTTTTCTGCGTGACGGCGGACTGGAGCGCGTAGCGACCATGGGCCAGGATGGGGGCGGAAAAGAAACGCAGTGCAGACGGGCCGGTGGTCCCGGGTTGCCAGGCCTCTGTGGCGGTGTCCTGGATCAAGGAAGTCGGCGCCGAGCCAAGAAGGCGCCCACGAAGGAATTCCAGAACAGCCGCGGCGGCCCAACCATAGACGTTGGCACCTCGTTCGGCGCAGTAGGCGACACGCCAGGAACTCCCGCCCAGGGCCGGAGCCTGGATGAGATCTCGGAAGAGTGCCTGGACGCGGTCCCGCCGGGGTTCATCCTCCCAGAGGCGCTCACCCACGATGGCCGAATCCAGGAGCCGGAAGACGCAGCGAACACCGTCGCGGTCAAAGTCGGGAGGAATCGCTACCCGGGTGCCGATCAACGTCTTCCACAGGAGCTTGTGGAGGGAAGCGGCAGTGGAAGACGCCGGGTAGTCCAGTCGGGAACGTCTCAGGGGGCTTCGGTGCTGAAGGATCCTTTCAAAGACCATGTCGAAGGCCGATTTGATCTGCTCGTCGGAAAAGCCTTGGCCCATGGGCGGGTCCAGGTGGCGTAATCGGTCCAGGAAGGCTTTGCGCACGAGAGCCTGTGTGATGGTCGGCGAAAGATCGTAGTGGAGAGCGAAAGTATCCACCAGTTGAGCCAGGCCTTTCCGGGAGCGGATGGTATGGTGCGGCAGCGGCGCCGGCCGACCCGGGGTCCCGGGCCGGAGAACTTGCTGCTTGGAGGGATCTAAATCCACCAAAGAATCAAAGAACGGAGGGGTCTTTTCGCCGTTCAGGTAGGGTTCGAAGTCTTCCGGGGTGAAACCTTCCAGAGCCAACACGCGGCGCTGAAGGGGCTTCAGGTCCGCCTCACGGCCCGCATCGAACCAGATGGCGGCCAGGGCTTCGCTGTGCCCTCCGTACAACGATCGGTGGAGAAGCGCTTCCGCCAGCCGGTCCACGGGTCCCACGGCCTTGAGGGCCCGAACGGGTTCCCAGGGATCTCCGAAGGTCGCCACGCCGGTGCTGTCCGGGGCCCGGTAGACCAGGGCGGACATGGCCGTGAGCACCCGCGTGAGGCTGTTTCCGGCGCCTCCCACATATCCCACAATGCCGCACATGAGTCTCAGCGCACTCCGTGGAAAGACGACTCGGGTTTTTCAGATCTGGAAGAGGAACGCGATGTCGTGGCAAGCGTCCAGGTCCCATAGACGACGCAACAGGTCGTGCGCCTTACCGTCTCCCAGCGCCGCAGATGACAGGGAGAGGAACTTTTCCTCCAGTTCCCGGTCGGCGGGAAGGGTGTGGGGCGGTTCCCAAGCAGGCTCCACGACGCCGGATCGGAAAACCCTTCCGTCCGTCAGCGTGATCGACACTTCCGCCAGTGTTTTCGCGGGAAAAGCGGCGTCCATCCCGGGATCGTCGATGACCTGCACCTTGCCCGCCAGGCGGATCCGTTCGGGATCCCCAAGTCCTTCGCCCAGCACCTGATCCGGCCCCACTTTCCCGTCCAGCAAGGCGGTTGCCAAAGGATAGGCCAGGTTGTACTGGGCTTCTTCCGTATTGGCAGGCATCCCGCAGCCCAGAGCCTTGGCGGCGCGGAAGGTCCTCACCTGGATGCGGGCGATGTCGTCCACGGACAGGCCGTGCCGGCGCTGCAGCAAAAGGGCTCCCCGTATGGCCGGCTGCGCCCAGCGGCAGGCCGCGTAGGGCTTGAAGTAGAGATTCAATATTTCGTATCGCCCCCCCAATGGGGGAACCTGAACGTCATCCGTCCTATCGTCAAAAAGCGGCCGTATGCCGGTAAAGCCTCTTTCGGCCAGGATGAGCGAAGCCGCCGCCGCCATGGCTCCCCACCCGATCCCGTCCTTGCTCATGGCGGGTACATCGATGCATTTCATCATGGGGGCGATGGGGGCGTGATATTCCGCGGTGCCCAGTGCTTCCCGGATGATCCGACGGTTCATGCCCAGAAGCTTGGCCCCCGCGGCCACCCCGGCCAACGCCCCCCAGCTTCCGGAAGCGTGGTAGGAAGGAGATGCGGCATGACGGAGGATCCCGGCCCGGATGCCCACTTCGTGGCCCACCACCAGGGCCGTGAGGAAATCACGACCGGAACAAAGGGGGATGGTCTGCGCAAAGGTGAGAAGAACCGGCAAAATACATGCTCCGGGATGGCCCTTGACCAGCCGGTAGCCGTCGTCCATGTCCAGGGCGTTGGCGGCGAATCCGTGAGCCAGGCTCGCACCGACCGGAGAGGCACAGCGTCCGTCCACCAGAATCCGGGCGGCGGGGGTCCCCCCGAAGCAGGAAACGGCCGTGTCCGCAACAATCCGCGCCACCGGAGTGCGCATGCCCGCCAAAAGGCATCCCAGCGTGTCCAAAAGACATCTTTTCGCCTGGTGTTGAACCTCCGGCGGAAATTCATCCCAACCGGCCGACTCCATGAAATCCAAAACGGCGTGTGTGTGGATCATGCCTTAACCCTCGGTTGAATGGAGCGTGTTCTGGCAAGAAGCAGAGCTCTGGCGATCATCGCATCGTCCGTGGGAGCAGTAGTCCGACTATTCTTGCGAGACGTGGTATGGAGTGCCGGAGGGGCACGGTATGTAGGGGCGAAAGATCTTTCGCCCCTACAGGCTTCTTAGCTGTTCCCGGTGGGAACGTGCGGATGGGGGCTAAATCAATCCCACACTTTTAAGCCATTCCTGGGCCACGTCCTTGGGCGACTTGTGCTCAATGTCCACCTCGTAGTTGAGCTGGGTCATGGCATCGGTGTCCAGCTTCCCGGCCAGTTCGGCGAAGATGGTTTCCAGCTCCGGGTATTTTTCGGCGGTTTCCTTGCGCACCACCGGAGCCGGGTTGTAGACGGGGAAGAACTGTTTGTCGTCTTGGAGCACCACCAGATCGAAACCCTTGATGCGACCGTCGGTGGCGAACCCCATGGCCACCTCCAGCTGTCCATCCTTCAGGGCCTTGTAAAGAAGACCGGAGCTCATCTTAATGATCTTGTCCGAGGGAAACTCGAAACCATAGGCCTTCTGCAGGGCCCGGTAACCGTCGGCCCTGGCATAGAATTCGGCGTTAAGACCGAAGCGGACCTTGTCCGGGTTGGCTTTGACGAAGGCGGCCAGGTCCGAAAGGGTCTTGATGCCGCTGGCTTCCGCGGCCTGTCGTCGCATCATGAGGCAGTAGGTGTTGTTGAAAGCCATGTAGGGCAGCCACACCAGCCCGTTCTTTTCCAGGTCCTCCTTCTTGACCGCTTCGTAGCACTTCACCGGATCGGTGATGGCTTCCTTGTGCTTGAGGTGCACCAGGAGGCCGGTGCCCGTATATTCCATGTAGGTGTCGATCTGACCGGCCAGGAGGGCCTTTCGGGCGACCAGGGTGCCGCCCAAGCCCGTCTTGTCTTCGCACTGGAAGCCGTGCTTCTGGAGCAGGGCGATCATGATCTGCCCGAGAATTCTTTGCTCCGTAAATTCCTTGGATCCTATCACCATCCGTTTGTCGGCCGAATGGGCCTGGTGAGCGGCGAAAAAGATCCCAAAGCCCAGGAAAGCGAAAAGGGCGACGGCCGTGAGTTTCAGTCTTTTCCTGTTCATGGTGTCCTCCTTTGGGTTGAGTGTTGAAGGATGGATCGGCTTCCACCGGATCCATGGTCACAGGCCCCTTGGGGCGAGAACGTAGCCGAAAGTGGTGGCGATCAGGCCGCCGTGGTGTGGTGTTCGTAGACGAGACCCGGGCTGATGATCCTCTTTTCCAGCTGGCCGAAGACCCAGTTGAGGGCGATGGCCAAGGCAGCCGTGGGAACGGCGCCCGCCAGCATGTAGGCCGGGTCCACCATGGCGATGCCCGTAAAAATCAGGTCGCCCAAGCCTCCGCCGCCCACCAGGAAACTGAGGGCGGCGGTGCCCACGTTGATGACCGTGGAGGTTCGAATGCCGGTCAAAATGATGTAGAGAGCGTTGGGATATTCCACCCGCCAAAGGACCTGCCATGGGGTCATGCCCATGCCCCGGCCGGCGTCCAGCACGACCGGGTCGATGCTCGCCAGCCCCGCCACGGTGTTTCGGATGATGGGCAGGAGGCTGTAGATCACCAGGGCGAAAATGGCCGTTTGCTTGCCGATTCCCATGTAAACCATGGCAATGGCGATGACGGCCAAGGACGGTACCGTCTGGCAGATGCCGAGGAGGTTGAGGATCCAGTCCCGGTATCGGCGCATGAACCCCCGGGTCAGCAGGGTGCCCACGGGGACGCCCACGGCGATGGCGATGGCGCTGGAGGTGAGGACCAGCTGGAGATGCTGGCCCAGAAGCCGAAAGATGTCGCGGGGGTGTTCCAGGGCGAAGGAAAGAAACCCCTGGCGTTCGGCAAAGGCGCCGGACGCGAAAGCCAACACCACGGCCAACAGGATCCAGACACGACCGCTTCGATCCGACTGTGCCGGACGCATCACAAGATCCTCCCATCCGCCGTAATGCGGCCCCAATGGCCGCCTCGTTCGTCGTAGGACTCCCCCACCACGGAAAAGAGGGTACGGGTATTGAGAAATCCTTGGAGGCGGCCCGCATCGTCCACGGCCACCACGATGCCCAGATCGTAGCTGAGCATCTTGCTGAGCGCGTCCTTCAGGTTGGTCTCGGGCTTCACTGTCAAGCTTAGGGGCCGCACCACGTCACCGACGGTACCCTGGTGGCCGCGCAGATCGTAGAGATTCACATAGCCCTTGAGGCGCCCCTGCCGGTCCGTCACCAGAAGGTAGCTCATGTCCTGCTCGAGCATCTTTTCGGCCACCTGCTCGCTGGGGTCATCCACCAGACAGTGGACGGGGTTGCGCAGCATGGCGTGTTTTACCCGCAGGAGATTGAGGCGCTTCAGGGTGCGATCGGCGCCCACGAAATCTTTTACGAACTGGTTCTTGGGCCTGGTGAGCAGCTCTTCCGGAGAACCGAATTGGATGAGGCGGCCGGCGTCCAGCAGGGCGATCTTGTCGCCCATCTTGATGGCTTCGTCGATATCGTGGGTCACGAAGACGATGGTCTTTCGGAGTCGTGCCTGAATCCTGAGAAATTCTTCCTGGAGGACTTCCCGGTTGATGGGGTCGATGGCCCCAAAGGGTTCGTCCATGAGCATCACGGGGGGGTCCGCCGCCATGGCTCGCGCCACGCCGACCCGTTGGGCCTGGCCGCCGCTGAGTTCCCGAGGGTAGCGGAATCGGTAGGTATCCGGATCCAGGTTGACCAGGTCCAGGAGTTCATCGACCCGCTCGGCGATGCGCTTCCTGTCCCAGCCCAGCAGCTTGGGGACGGTGGCGATGTTGTCATAGACCGTCATGTGCGGAAAAAGACCGATCTGCTGAATCACGTAGCCGATCTGACGCCGCAGCTGGATGGGGTCCATGTCCATGATGTTCTGGTCCCCGATGTGGATGGTTCCGGACGAGATGGACGTCAGGCGGTTGATCATGCGCATGATGGTGGTCTTTCCGCAGCCGGAGGAGCCGATGAGCATGCAGATTTCGCCTTCGGCCACCTGCAGGCTCACGCTGTCCACGGCGGGAAAGGCGCTCCCCGGATAAATCTTGGTGACGCGTTCCAGTCGAATCATCGCTAGTTCCTTAATCCTTTGCTGACCATGCGTTTTTCGGCCAATCCGAAAAGGTAATCGGTGACGACGGCCATAACCGCCACGGTAATGGCGCCTGCGTTCACCATGGCGTCGTAGCTCTGGTTGATGCCCATGAAGATGTAATGGCCCAGGCCGCCGGCTCCAATGAAGGCGGCGATGGCTCCGATCCCGATGGACATGACCACGGCCACGCGGACGCCGGCGAAAATGACGCTCAGCGCCATGGGAATCTGAACTTTGAAGAGCACCTGCCGGCGGGTCATGCCCATGCCGGTCCCCGCGTCGATGATGGCGGGATCCACCGCATTGAGGGCGGCGTAGGTGTTGCGGATGATGGGCAGCTGGGAATAGAGGACGAGGGCCACCACGGCCGGGACCGTGCCGATGCCGTAGCCGAAGACCGACAGGATGGGGATCATGATGCCGAAAAGGGCGATGGACGGGATGGTCATGATGATCCCGGCCAGATAGAGCACCACGTCCGCCGCCTTCCGGTTGAAGCTGATCCAGATGCCGATGGGCACGCCCGTCACGATGGCGATCAGGACCGCAATGGTGACGAAGGTGAAGTGTTGGGTGGCAAGGTGCAGCGTCTCCTGCCAGTTGTTGGCGAAAAATTCCCACACACTCATAAAAAGACCTCATGCCGGAAAAGGACGGATACGTTTGGATCCGAAAGGTGCGACCGAAACCACGGAGCGCTGAACGGGGAAGATGAGAGCGTGAATGGGGTAAACGAGCGGGTCCGAGCCTGTCTCACCCACTGCGCGGCAGGTGAGAAGCAGGCGCAGGCCCGCATTTCTACAGACTACTGCACCAGCGACTTGGCCAGCTTGGCGGCGGAACCGGCGTCCGGAGCGTATCCGTCGGCGTTGATGGAAGCGGCGAAAGCCCGGGTCACCGGAGCGCCCCCCACCATGACCTTTACCTTATCGCGCAGCCCGGCGGATTCCAAGGCCTCCACGGTCTCCTTCATCATGGGCATGGTGGTGGTGAGAAGGGCGGACAGGCAGACGAGCTGGGCGCCGTTGTCGCGCGCGGCGGCCACGAAGGCGTCCGGCGCCACGTCCACACCCAGGTCCTTCACTTCAAAGCCGGCGCTTTCCATCATCATGGCCACCAGGTTCTTGCCGATGTCGTGGAGGTCGCCCTTGACCGTGCCGATGACCACCTTGCCGGCGGCGCTCAGATCATCGGCCGCCAGCAGCGGCTTCAGGATGTCCACGGCGGCGCTCATGGCCTTGGCCGCCATGAGAACTTCCGGGATGAACATGTCTTCGTTTTCCATGCGCTCGCCCACCACGTCCATGGCGGGGATGAGGGCCTGGTTGAGGATGTCCTTGGCCGAAACGCCCTGATCCAGGGCTTGACGGACCCGGCGGCACAGTTCTTCCCCATCGCCGGAAATCAAAGCCTGCTGCAGTTGTGCCCAATCGCTCATCGTTTCCTCTCCCTGTCTCCTAAAGAAGGATCTCAAAACGCTCCCGAATTCGTTCATCGAGAGACTCGGATATATAAGGGGTTTCTTCCCCGGACAGCAACCGCTCCACCAGGCGGCGGGCACGGGCCCACGTGTCCGCCGCACCGTCCTTTTCCCACTTGGGACGGCTCTTTCGATCGGTGATGCCGTTGCCTTCGAAGTATTCGTCGTGCAGATGCGCCATGGTATGGGGGCTTGTCATGAAGTTGCCGCCGGGGCCCACCGATTCGATGACTTGCAGTGCCAGGCGATCCGTGTCCACCGAAATCCCTTCGAGCACCTTGCAGCTCATGCCGATGATCTCGTCGTCGATCACAAACTGTTCGTAGGCCACGGCCAGCATGGATTCCAGCATGCCCGCCGCATGATGCACGTAGTTGGAACCGCCCATGGCGGCCAGGACGATGGTGAGCGCCTTTTCCCAGCCGGCCTGGGCGTCGGGAACCTTGGCGTCGGAAAGCCCCGCCGAATTGTAGTTGGGCACGCCCACGTGAGCGGCCATCTGGTGGATGGCGGCGTTCATCATGCCGCATTCCACGGCGCCGCCCAGATATCCCATGGTTTTCAGATTGGCCATTCCCGGAATGCCGCCGTAGAGAACCGGGGCGCCGGGCTGGGTCAGTTGGCAGACGGTGATGCCGGCCAGTTGCTCCGCATGGATCTGGGCCAGCGTGCCCGCCATGGTGATGGGGGACGTGGATCCGGCCATGGGGGCGCAGGAAAGGGCCACGGGGATGCGGTGGCGGTTGGCTTCCCGCATGATTCGCGTGGATTGGGTGCAGAACTTCAAGGGGCTGATGGCAAAAGAGGTGATGACGGAGAAGAACGGCCTGGCCTTGAGAGCGTCCATACCGCCGGCCAGAAGCGCCGCCAATTCCAGGACGTCGTGGAAGGATTTTTCATTGTTCACTCCGGCCATCACGTGCTTGCGCGTCCCCTTGAAGCACGCATAGAAGACGTTCACGTCGTAGGCGGCTTCGGGAATGTCCGTGGGGATGCAGGGCCGGAGGTAAAAATGGATGTTGTCCAGCTTGTCCACCAGGCGGGCCAAATCGTAAACGTCCTTGAGCGTGGAAGGTCGGGCCGTTCCGTTTTCGGGGTCCACGATCTTGATGGCGGCGCCTCCCGTACCCAGATGAACCAGGTCGTCCTGGAGATCCAGGTGGCTGTCGTCGCTCCGGCCGTATAGGATGACCCGGTTGGGAGCCTTGGCAGTCTGAGCTTCCACGAGGGCGCGGGGGAAGGTGACGCGGGCCTTTTCGCGGTCCACATGGGCCCCTGCGCCTTCCAGCATCTCCAACAGATCGTCCAGGCCGGATTCGTAGGTGAAACCGACACGCTCCAGGACGTTCAGCGCGGCGTCGTGAATCGTTTCGACCTGATCCTGGGTGAGGGGGCGGTAGATACCGCCTCGGCGGCCTTTGCTCTTCATGGTTTTCTCCTATGGCTGAACCAGGTGTTGGAAAAACCGTTCTTCGCCGGCGGCTCGGAGTCCCAGGGGCTCACCGGCATGCAGCAACGCCTCGGCCATGGACGGGCCGTAGCCCCGTGAAAAGGCCACCAAGACCGCGGCCGAAAGGTCCTCCCTTCGAAGCAGGACCACCTGGCTCGGCACGCGGCAGACCGGCCCCTGAAAGACCACTGGACAGGAAATATCGGGGCGGCGGAAGTCCAGGGAGGCGACCCGTTCCATGACGTCCAGTGCCCCGGGGCCGGCAAGGGCCAGCAGGACCAGGCCGTCGGTCAGATCCGTCGTTCCCACGCCTTTGAGGGCCAGGGGAGGGGCATCGGGGCGGAGCCGCCAAAGGCTGGCCTGGACGGGGTTAAGCCGGTTGATGATCCAGCCTTCCTGGAAGGTGCTCGATCCGGGTTGCGCCGGTACGATGCCCTCCAAACCGGGTGTGCGATCCAGCGAGGGACCCTGCAGGTCCCACTTGGGCACATGGCTGAGATCCACAAGCCAGGGCCCGTCGCCTTCGTCTCGGAAGCGAAGGGTCACGTTCCAGCCGTCCCGGACGACCTGATCCAGGGGCGTTCCCGGCAGGGTGAGCGGAGCATGGCGGTAAGCGTGGTTCATGATGTGGGCTCCTAACATTTCATTCGCTGGCCTTCGGGATCATAAAAGGGCGTGGGCACCACCCGGGCGTCGAAGTGTTCGGGGGGATCTCCCGGCTCGAAAATCCGCAGGCGGGATCCCACGGCCGCCAGATCGTCGTCCACCAGCGCCAGGCCGATGGGCTTGTCCAGGGTGGGGCTGTAGCGGCAAGTGCACACGTGACCACGGATGGACCCGTCCACCACGATGGAGCCGTCCAAGGGTGGGCGGGAGCCGTCCACCAGGAATCCCACGAGCTTCAGGCGTCCCTTTTGGCTTTCCGCGAACTGGAGGGCGGGTACCCCCACCGTCTTGGCCCAGGTCTTCTTCCGGTCCCACAAGAAGCCCAGCCCCAAGTCAATCAGGGTGGTTCGGATCTCGCTTTCCTGGCCGATGATCACGTGGCCCTTTTCCATGCGAAGCACGTTTTGCGCCTCCAGACCGAAGGGCCGGATGCGCAGGGGACGGCCCGCCTCCAGGAGCCACTGCCAGACCGTGGGGGCCACGGAAGAAGGAACATGGATCTCGTAGGAAAGCTCGCCGACGAAACCGAGGCGAAGCACACGGGCCGGAACCAATCCTTTCAGCACGAATTCCCGATACCCCAGGAAGGGAAAGGCTTCGTTGGAGACATCCGCGTCCGTCAACTGCTGAAGAACCTCCCGGGCCTTGGGCCCCGCCAGATTAATGGACGCCAGGGCATCGGTGAGGTTGACCAGGTAGTATTCCCAATCTTCGTGTCGGGTGTGGAAACGGAACCATTCCACGGTGGCGCCTGCACGTCCGGTGGATGTGGTGAAATAGTAGTCGTTTTCGCCCACCTTGGTCACCACGCCGTCGTCCAGCAGGCAGCCGTCTTCGGTGCACATGGCCGAATACTTGAGTCTTCCGGCGGGAACCCGGCTCATGTCGCCCACATAAACCCGCTGCAGGGCCTTTTCGGCGTCGGGTCCGAAGATTCGAAACTTTCCAAGAGTGGACCCGTCCAGGATCCCCACGTTGTTGCGAACGTTCAGAACCTCGTCCCGGCAGGTCTCGTCCGGGCTGAAGTACCTGGCCCGTTTCCAGGCGCCCACGCGGCGAAAGACGGCTCCCGCCCGCTCCTGCACGTCGTGAAGAGGCGTCTTCTTGTGGACGTCCCCATGAAGGCCGGCGTAGGTGGCCAGAAGCGTGGGCTTCAAGGGAGGGCGCACTGTGGTGGGGCGAAGGGTTCCGGTGGATTCCCCCCGCAGGTGCGCCATGATAAGCGGCAGATTGTGACCGGGAATGCCGCTCTGGCTGGGCCCCGTTCCGATGGCGGTCACCCGTTTGGCCAGCTCCGGAACATCGAAACCCATGCGAACGGACTGGCGCACGTGCTTGACCGTGGCATCCTCGTCGAAGCAGACAAAGCTTCTGGCTCCGGCCCCGGGAGCCATGACCAGCTTGGACCCGCGAAGCACGCGGTGCTTGGCCTGGAGGTCGGCGTGGGCTTCCTCCGCCCTTGGAGCATCCAGGGCCCCGCAGTGGACCGCCGCCCGCAGGCCGGCCGCGGTTCCGGAAAGTTCGATGGATCCGGGGTCGTCGTAGCCCACGAGGCGCCCGGCGGCATAGAGTCCTTCCGGCAGGGACGTGGGTAGGAAGAAACCTGTACGCTCGTCGTAGGAAAAAGGCAACCTGGCAAGGGAAAGGAGGCCGGTGAGGGGGGTGAGTCCCGCGGAAGCCGCCAGCACGTCGCAGGAGATGGTCCGCGTGGCGCTTCCCTCGGTGGTGGAGAGCACTACGGCTTCCACGGCCTTCTTCCCAAGGGCCCGTGCGGCCACCCATCCTCTGAGAAACGGAATGTTTCGCTCCTCCAAGGCGGCCACCCGTCGGGGGTCTTGTCCGTCCGGGCGGCAGTCCGCTACGCAAGCCACCTGCAGGCCCTGGTCGTGCAAATCGGCGGCGGCTTCCAGGCCCAGATCGTGCCCCACACTGAAAACGGCCGTGGTGCCGGCGAGCAGGCCGTAGGTGCGGGCCAGCCGGTGGGCGCAGGCAGGCTGCATGACCCCGGGTCTTTCGTTGTGTTCGAAGACCAGCGGCCTTTCCGTGCATCCCGTGGCCGCCACCACGGCTCGGGCCCGGATTTCCAGGTATCTTTGATGGAAGAAATCCTCCGGGCCTCCCTCCTGAACGGCCGTCACCAGGAGGTCGCCGTAGAGGCCCGTGGCCGTGCATGAAGTGTAAACACGGACGTTGGACAGGGATTCCAGTTCTCGGGCGAGATGTCGGGCTCGCTCGTAGAGCGGGGTCCCATCGTGTTCCGCCGCGCGCCAGTCGTAGAATCCGCCCAGCCAGGGGCGCGCTTCCAGCAAGACCACGCGAAGCCCCGCTTGGGCAGCGGCCTTGGCGGCTTGCATGCCAGCGGGCCCGCCGCCCACCACGCACACATCCGCATGGAGATGGAGCTCGTCATAACGGCCCGGTTCCCACGCGGGATTTACCTTGCCGGCGCCGGCGGCCCTTCGGATCAGGTTCTGAAAGAAGGGCCAGAGCCGGTAGGGCTTGTGGAAGACGCGGTAGTAGAATCCGGCGGGCATCGCCCAATGGAAGGCGTCCAGGAAACCCAGAAGATCCCGCTCGGGACTTCCCAGGACGTTCTGGGGCCGCACCTGCATCCCCCCCCGCAAGGGCACCTGTTCGGCGCGCATGTTGGGCAGCCCGTCGATTTCCATGAGGCAGTTGGAGGATTCACCATCCAGGCTGTACAGGCCGCGGGGGCGGTGGTATTTGAGGCTCCGGGAAAAGATCCGAACCCCGTTGGCAAAAAGGGCCGTGGCCACCGTGTCCCCGCGGTAGCCTTCCAAGAGCCGGCCTCCGTAGGAGAACGGGAGAGGGTGCCGGGTGTCGATGCGCTGCGTGGGGCTGTGGGCAAGTCGTTTCATCTGGCCGTCTCCGAGGATGCCGTTTCCCGGTTGGTCATGGGGTCCCGCCACACGGTGAACCACCGGCCGCAGCCGTCGCGGTGAAACCACCATTCCTGCTGGGGGCCGGGGCGGTTGGTGCGCAGGTGCACGTAATCGCACCAGGCTTGGGGCGTGAGGTCCTCGTACTCGGGGCGGACGCCACGTTCTTCGCCGCCGAATCGGAATTCATAGAGATCGCGCTTTCCGCAGATCGGACAGGTGATGGTAAAGGACATGACATTCTCCCGGCGATTGGAGCGCGGCTCAACCCTGGGGCCGGCCGCGTCGGTTCAGTTCCACGGGCCGTATTGCGGCGGCGATGCTGTCTCGCCCAGCAGACGATTTTCTTGGTAACGCTTAAGGCGAAACGGTCGAAGGATCTCCGGGCACCGGCCGGTGGCCATGTATTCGGCCACGTATTTTCCGGTGACGGCGGCCGATTTGAATCCGAAATAGCCCCAGCCGCAGTCCATGTAGTAGCCCTCGATGGGATCGTTGCCGTCGATGATGGGCGCCATGTCGGGGGTCATGTCGGCCAGGCCGCCCCAGATGCGCATGAATTTCACTCCGCGCAGGCAGGGTAGGAGCTCCGTGAGAGCTTCCGCCTGATGCTTGATGTAATGTGCGGTGACGTGGGTGCCGTAACTGACCCAGGGATCCATGTGGGCGCCGGTGACCACCTCGCCCTTGAGGCTCTGGTTGGCGTAACAATGGTAGGCCCCGGAGGAGATCACGTGATGGAGGAAGGGCTTGAGCGGTTCGGTGACCATGGCCTGGATGGGCAGCACATGGATGGGAAGCCGGATGCCCACCATGGCCGAAACCAAGACACTCCAGGGACCGGCTGCATTCAGAACCCTGGGGGTGTGGATCGTGCCCCGGGACGTCTCCACCGCAGTAACTCGGCCACGGTGCACGACGATGCCGGTGGCTTCCGTCTGCTGATGGATGTGGACCCCCTGGGCCGAAGCACCCTTGGCCAGGGCCCACACCAAGGCGTCGTGGCGGACGGTGCCCCCGGGAGGGTGGTACATGCCCCCGAAGACGGGGTAAGTGATGTCTTCCGAGATGTTGAGATGGGGGATGAGTTCCTGGCATTGCTTGCGGTCCAGCAGTTCGCTTCGCACCCCCAGATACTGGGCCGAGGCCACCTGAAGGCGCAAGGCCCCCATGGCCGCCTCGCTGTGGGCCAGGTTCAGGTTACCGCAGTTGAAGAACATGAGGTTGAAATCCAGTTCGTCCATCAACTGCGGCCACATCTTGAGCCCCTCGTCGTAGAGGGGGATGTTTTCCTGGGTGCGCTGGTTGGCGCGGACGATGGCGGTGTTGCGGCCGGCGCTGCCGTAGCCGATGTAGTTCTTTTCCAGGACCGCCACACGGCGGACGCCGTGGTGCTTGGCCAGATAGTAGGCGGTGGCCAGGCCGTGCAGCCCGCCGCCCACGATGACCGCATCGTAGGTGGATCGAAACGGTGCCTGCTTCCAAAGTCTTCCGAAGGGTTCGAACATGGGCTGCCCCCTGGTGCGGACGCGGTGGATGGGACGATGATTGCGACGGATTGCCGACTAGCAGATGCAACAAAACCTGTCAAACAAAAAACGCGGGGTCAAGACGGCCCGCGGGCTTGAGCCCGATCCCGAGAGCGTGATTTTATGCGATATGAACTGGATGAACGCCTGAAGATGGCCGAGGTGGAAAACGGGAAAGAGGAAGCCTTGCGAATTGACAGGATGCGATCGGTATGCAACAAAGGTTGCATAATCAGTGGCCCGGGGAGAAGCGAATGCATCGAGAAAAAAAGCCGTCCATCATGGAAATTTTGGCGGAAATCAGGGACAATCTGACGCCCAAAGGCAAGATCTTGGCCGATTACATTCGGGCCAACCCGAGGAAGGCGGTCTTCATGACGACCCGGGAACTGGGGGCCGCGTGCGGGGTGAGCGAATCCACGGTGGTGCGGTTTGCCGAACAGCTTGGCTTTTCGGGCTACGGAGAGTTGATTCAGGCGCTTCGCGACCATGTGGATGCCGGCCTGACGCTGATGGCCCGCATCGAGCTGATGGAGAGGCAGGGGGCGGACGGCGAGCGGGCGGCCCGGATCATCCTCGAAGAGATCGAAATCCTCAAGGGCCTTCTGGAAAACCTGGACATGGAGGCGTTCCGCCGCGTGGTTCGACAGGTGCAATCGGCCCGCAGCATCTACGTGGTGGGATCCCGCCTTTCCTACACGGTGGCCTACTACTTGGCGTGGTCTCTCATCAAGATCCGCTCCGGGGTGGAGCTTCTCAAAGGAAGCGACACTACCGCCATCGATCGGTTGAGTTTGACGGGGGGCGAAGGGGATGTGGTGATCCTTGTGGCCACGTCCCGCTATCCCAACGAACTGGTGCGAGTGGCGAAGGCGGCCCGCCGGGTGGGCCACCGGGTCGTCGTTCTCACCGACAGCTTCCGATCTCCTCTTCTTGCTTTCAGCGATGAGCACCTGGTGGCGCCCGCGCGCCATATCCCCGTTTTTGGGAGCCCGGGGCCGCTTATCTGCCTGGCCCGGTGCCTTCTCCACGAGCTGCTGCGAAGCGGCGACGGTTCCGTTCGGGCTCACCTGGAAAGGTTGGAGGCGGTCTACAGGGAAAACGACATCTTCTTCAACCCCGACGTCGGATGACGGTGGCCCGGAAGGACATCGGATCCTTTCCGTTTAGCTCCCATTACGGATGCCCCGTGATACAAAAGGACGTAAGTCTTGTGGTTTCAGCCCGAATGGGACTTTCATCCAAGGGACCATGGGGAGGCCCGTCACCGCCCAGGGATGGATGAGCCTGCACCGGGGTGTCGTCCGCCCTGTGGGAGCGCCGCGAGGCTTTATGGAGGTTTCCGGCAATCCAACGGGTGTGCGCTCACTCAAGGGCGGTCGCGCCCCGCGGTTTCGGCCGCACGGGACAGCCGCTCGTTCAGGATTTGCCTGAGGCGCCGGGCGTTCGCCGGTGCATAAGCCTCAAAGTCGTTGTCGAAATAGACGTAGGCCGCCCTTTGCCAACCGAGGATCTTTTCCGCCCACCGCCGGAGTTCCTCTTCGGAATAGCACGAGGCGTACAGCGTCCGGGACCCGTGGAGGCGGATGTAGACGAAGGAGGCCGTGATCACTTCCGCGTAGGGGTAGCGTCCGGCGGTGTCGGAAAGGCAGAAGGCGATGCCGTGGGTCCGGAGCTGCTGGAAGAACCCATCGTTCAGCCAGGACGGGTGGCGGACCTCCACCACGGCCTGGTTGACTCCGTGGAGAAGGCCTGCGAAATGGGAAAAGAGTTGGGCGTCGTAGGGGAGGCTCGGGGGAAGCTGAAAGAGCACCGGGCCGAGCTTGGGGCCGAGCAGGGCGCATCGGGAAAGGAATCTTTCCAGGTCCCCGGCCGCGTCCTTGAGCCTTCGGTGGTGGGTGATGGTCCGGGGGGCCTTCACGGCCCACAAGAATCCTTCGGGGGTTCTGAGCCGCCAGCCTTCGAAGGTGTTTTCGGAAGGAAGCCGGTAGAAGGTGGCGTTGAGTTCCACGGTGTCGAATATTTGCGCGTAGTATTCGAGCCACTTCCTTTGGGGCACCCCTGCGGGATAGAATCGTTTCTGCCAGTGTTTGTAGATCCATCCGGACGTGCCGATCCGAACCCTTTCTTGCATGAAAAGGCCTCCGTTAGCACATGATTGTTCTTTCCGCATCCCGGCGAACCGACATCCCCGCCTTCTACATGGACTGGTTCATGGCGGGGATCCGTGCCGGTGCCTTCCAGGTGGAAAATCCGTACAACGGTCGTGTGAGCCGGGTTCCGGCGGACCCGGGCCGGGTGGCCGCCATCGTTTTCTGGTCCAAAAATTATCATGCCTTCCTGGAAGGAGGCTACGCCCGGGAGCTCCTGGAAAGGGGCTACCGCCTCTTCTTTCACTTCACCGTCAATTCGCCCCATGCCCTATTGGAACCCGGATTGCCCGGTCTCGATGAACGATTGGAGCAGGTTCGGAAACTAACCGAGCTGGTGCCGCCCGAAGCCGTCAACTGGCGCTTCGATCCCGTCTGCTGGTTTCGAAACGGACGGGGAGACGTGCAGAACAACCTGGCGGATTTTGTAAGAATCGCCGATGGGATGGCCCGGGCCGGCGTGACCGCGTGCACCACGAGCTTTGTGGACATCTATCCCAAGGTTCGGCGAAGGGCCGGGCGGGAGGCCCGCCTGGACTTTCTGGATGTGGGCCTGGAAAAGCGGATCCATGTGCTTTTGCGAATGAACGAGGTCTTGAAATCCCTCGGGATCCGGTTGCAGGTCTGCTGTGAAAGGGAGCTCCAGGAGGTCCTGGGGCCGGGGGGTGAAATCCTGCCCGGGGCGTGCATTTCCCACGACCGGTTGGAAGCGGTCTACGGCCCGCTGGGGCTGTCTCATCGCCGGGACAGGGGGCAACGGTCGGCGGCGGGCTGCGGCTGCCACGAATCCCGGGACGTGGGTTCCTACAGGCAGCAGCCCTGCGGGCACGGCTGTCTTTATTGCTATGGAAACCCCGTACGCGCCAAGGGGCGGGGCGGGAAAGGAGGTGGGCCATGAGAGTCGGGTTTTCCGGCATTGCCGTCATCGCCGGGATTGTCTTGGGGGCGCTCCAGGCCGTTGCAGGGGATTTGGATCTGCGTTCCTCCGCCTTTTCCGACGGAGGGCGGATCCCCCTTCGATACGTCATGCCGGCGGCCGGAGGAAACAACGTCTCCATTCCCCTGGAATGGAACGGGGTGCCGCCACGGGCGCGGTCCCTTGCGCTCACCATCGTGGACCCCCATCCGGTGGCGAGAAACTGGCTCCATTGGCTGGTGATCCATATTCCACCGGACGTGAAGGAACTCCGGGAGGGGGCTTCCGGGCGGGCCATGCCCCAAGGGTGTCGGGAGCTCGTGAATTCCTACGGATTCCGCGGTTACGGGGGGCCCCAGCCGCCCCCGGGAACGGGCGACCACCCCTATGTGGTCACCCTCTATGCGCTGGATACGGACCGCCTCGACCTGAACGATCAGGCGGGACTGGAGGGGTTTTGGCGGGCGGTGCAAGGGCGCGTGCTGAAGAAGGCGACTCTCACAGGATACTTTGGGAGGTGACGGCGCGCAGCTTGGTGATCCGAAGCCTTCCGTCTTCCTCTTCCAAGTGCCAGCGGACCTTGAACCCCACGTGGGATTCCTTGAGCACATCCAGGCAAAAGGCCTGGAGGTAACCCTCGGGCACCCGCGTATGAAAGGCGGCCGGATCGTCCACCTCCTGCAGGACCCAGCCGGAGAACGGTTCGTAGGACGTGGTGAAGGCGATCTCTTTGCCGTCTTCCAGGATGAGTCGGCCGGTGAAGGACAGAAAGAAGAAGCGGCGCCCCTTGGCTTCGGCGCGAACCGTGGATGTCTGCTCGAGAATAAAGCCCATGACGTGACGCGCTCTCTTCCGCCTTGTCTCCTCACGTGGACTTATGAACGGTGAATGTTGCATCATGAATCTTATCGGCACCACCCCCGGATTCCATGAAGAAAAGAATGCTGCCTCGTTGACACGACTGTCGGGCTGTGGTAGATAGCAGCCGCTTCTCACGAAGGAAGGGCGACTAGCTCAGTGGATAGAGCGTTGGTCTCCGGAACCAAAGGTCCCGGGTTCGATCCCCGGGTCGCCCTCCAACAAATTCAACCACTTAGATCAACTTCCAGCAGTTAACGTTAACGTGAGGTTGCGTATAGGTTGCGGATGGTTGCGTGTGGTCTTTTACCACACAGTCCAATTCGTCGATGTCCGAAAGGCTCTCTTTGGGCAGCCATTTGTAGTAGGTCTTAAAAGTCACCTCGGCCGAGCTGTGCCCCATCTCCTTGGCCACTTCCGCTAACGGATCCCCTTTGCTCAAACGTAACGTGGCGTAGGTGTGGCGCATGTCGTGGGGTGTTCTGTGCCTTAGTCCCGACTTTTCGATGGCTCTGTTCCAGATCCTGCTCCGGAAGTTGTCTGTCCACAGAGGGTTGCCGCGTTCGTTTACGAAAACCCACGGGGGTACTTGCTTCCAGCCCTTTTCCAAAGTCTGCTGCTTCCGCCTCGCCTTCAGTTCCGTCAGAACCTTGGCCAGGTAGGTCGTCATTCGGATGTCCCGAAACCCGGCCTTGGACTTGGGCGTAGTCACTTTTCCTCCCACGAGATTCCTTTGGACCCGGATAATGCGATTGCGAAAATCGATGTCGCCCCATTGAAGCGCAAGGAGTTCTCCAATCCGCATTCCGGTTCGGAATCCGGTCACCACAAGTGGATAATGCTCTGGAAAATGTTCCTTCACAGTGCTCTCGAAAACGACCCAGTCGTGCCTGGTGAATGGATCCGGCTGCCTTCTGGATTTCTCGTTTTCCGGTACCGGGATCCTGACTCCCTTAGCCGGGTTGGTGTCTATGAAGCCATCTGCTTCTTTTGCAGCACGCAAAATGGCGCTAATGCAATTTCGAAGGTTTTTTATCGTTTGGCTTCTCAGGCCCTCCTTAAACTTTTTGTAGATAAAAGCATTGATGTCCTTTGTGGTTATTTCATCGATTCTTTTCGTGCCAATGGCTGGGATGATGTGTTTTTTGAGATTGCATTTGTAAACCTTTCTTGTGGATGACTTCAGTGAGTACGATGCGTATGTAGATAACCACATGGCAGCGTACATTTTGAAAGTCGGACATTCTTCTTTGCTTGAGTCAGGCTTTTCGGCAGCCAGGAACATCCTGGCTTCGATTTTCTTGGCCACCTCCAAGGCGAGTTTGCGATCCTTGCCAACCCTTTTTGCCTTTCTCGTTCCCTGATGATCTATGAAAATCCACCACACGCCCGAACCCTTCGGACGTTCGCGCACTTTGACTCCCATCTTCCCTCCTTTCCAAGTGCGCCAATCCGCAGGCCCATGATAACAGAGGCGGATGGCTTCGTCTTCCTTTGGTTGTGTTCCTGCTTCCTTACAGTCCCAGCGAGTCGATCACTTCATCGACGATGGTGTCGATTTGCTGGGGATCCATGCGAAAATGCTTGTCCATCCATTCATGGAGTTCACTTTCCTTCACTCGAACGATTTTCCTTCCGATCCGGAATGTGGGCAGAGGATGGATCCTGTCATGGACCAGGGTCCAGGCAGTGCGTTCAGAAATGCTCAGCTTCTTGGCCACGTCCTTTATGGTCAGGTAGTTGTCGTTCATGTCAGACCTCCAGTGAATTTTGAAAATTCTCCGGCAGCACGAAGCTGAATTCAGTAATACGAGGATCAGCGGATCTTTTGCGGTGTCCCGGGCCCGCACTTAATAAGGGGAAGGGGAAGAAAACTAATTTCTTGCTTTAAGGGAGGACTGACCGTGACGTCCTAGAGGGATTAAAAGGAAGGCGATAAAGGGGAAAGCTGGGAAAGATGCGTCTCGAAACAAACTAGGGAAAAAGTTACTTTCTTTTTTCTTCCCCTTTCCTGGGATCCCCAGCCGCAAGCCGCAAAAAACTGAGCGCCCTGATTCCGACGGTTGGAGCGTGAAAATTCGGTTCCGGAGGATGGCGGCGCTGCGGATGTAGGCCGAGAGGCAAGAAGAGCGGGCAACCAAGGGGAACCTCGGTTGCCCGTCTTTTGGGGATGTGTCTATAGCGAAGGCTGTGAATTCTCTTCTGGTGTGCTTCTTTGCTGAATCAGGGCCTTCCTTGCTCTTTCGAAGATGGCTGTCGCCTCCGGCACGGTAAGAACCCCTTGATCGACCTTGAGGCACAATCCGATCCGCAAAGCATGCAGCGCCTGGAGGTCATAGTCTTTGGGGTGCTTGGCTACAAGTGCCTGCCATTGGGCCTCGGCGGCCGGGTCGTGGCAATAGTTCTCCGGCTCCTCAGCCGGAACCGGCTGGACCCATCCCGCAAACACGAGGACAAGAGCGAGAAGGGCTTTTTTCATCGACCGTCTCCTATTGCGGCCAGGTAGGCCTCGACGTCCCTGTTTTCATCGGGATCAACGAAGACACATCCCACTTTCTCTTCGTGAACCGACCGGACCAGGACGGTTTTCTCAAAGCGTAAACCTTGCCCGGCGTCAAAATCCAGGAGAAGGATCTCGCTTTTCCTAAAATTTTCTTCCTTTTGAAGCAGCAGACCGGCCCCCGAGATGGACAGATCAACTACCGTTACCGGTACTACCGGCCCGGCAGGATAGAGCCTGCAAACCGTTCCCCGGAAATCGACCGGCACTCTTCGATGTTCCCTGAAAAGCACGTTGAGTCCGTAGCCCAGTGCCAAGCGGATTAGCTGCTCCTGGTCCCATTCAACGTCGGGGTTCCGGGTCCTGAGTATCGCCAAGGCTTCTTTGATTCTGTCTTCGAGCAACTTGCCGAGAATCATGATCTTTCCCCTTAGGTTGCCCCAATGCGAGCATGAGAGGATCTCATGTGAGTGAAAGAAGAACTTGATCGCTCCGCTCCGGAGTGGGTCAAGTAATCAAGTTTCGCTTTCAAAGGGGTCAGGGAATCTGGGCGGAAGAGATACCTCTTGAGGCGATGTGGTTTTGCGATGTCCGGTTTGTCTTGTCTTTTTCAATCTTCATCGTGTTCTGAGTCCAGAAGCCCCGAGATCACCAGATAAGCTTCGATGTCCTTGTTTCCATTTGGATCAACAAAGGCGCAGCCGATTCTCCCTTCCCGAACATACTGAACGATCGCCATCTTGTGGAAGTGGACATCCCCCTGCGAGAACTGAAGAATCACTATCTCATTCTCCCTGAATGATCCTGGCCCTTGTGTAACGAAAGCTGCCCCGGAAACGGACATATCCACAACCTTGATCGGGACGAACATATCCGGCGAATGCAGGCTGGAAGCAGTTCCCTGAAAATCGACGGGAACCCGTTGCTCGTCCCTTAGAAGAACATCCAGGCCACGATCCAATGCGTGTTCGATCAACTGATTCCGATCCAAGCCTTCATCGGGGTTGCGTGCCTTGAGGATCTCCAGAGCCTTATCCAATTTTTTCCCTAGCTTCTCGCTTAATTGCATGATTTTCCCCTCCAAGTCTGGCGATGTCGGTTAGGGATCGTAGCATTTCCATATGGCCGCGTTGGCGCAAAACACCGCAAGGTATGTGTTAAAATATCACCCGATACAGGAAATTTCCAACCAGATCGATATCCTAAACCGCCTGAGGGCGGAGGAATGCCGGCTTCAGGTCCTGGGCTTTTCGGCAAGGAGAGAATTCGCGACGTTAGGCAGGTCCTGGTCATTCTGAAGTGGAACAAACTGCTGCTGCGGTAAAACTTCTTGATGAGAGTAGCCGCTTTGTCTGTCTCTCTGGTCTTCTTGTGGTTTTATGACGAGGGCAACGAGCGCATGAGACTCGCCATGAGCAACGGCAAACGTTCTGGGTGGTACAGGGTGTCGTATCCGAAAACCAAGAATACAAGAAGCCGATCACGTGGAATGGCCCCGGGCAAGTAGACTGAGGTGGGATGAGAAAAGGGGCGGGCAATCCGGGATGTGCTGGTTGTCCGTCCCATTTGCGTTCAATCCTCGGCGGCATCACGGAAGGCTCTCGCACACCCTGCCGTCCCCGTCCCGATCAAGCCGATGCACGTCCCGGCCGGTCAGTCGGAGACAATGCTCAAAACATTGTTCGGCTTCCGACCGGGTCCGGAAATCCCGGCAGTCCAAGTCCCGGTTGCAGGCGCAGGGGCCGGTCGGGGAGGACTTCACAGCGGGTCTCTTTTTGGAGTGGCGATAATCCCAAGGAGGAACAGGGTTCGGGTGGCTCCAAAGGCCCAGACGGCGCTCCCGGGCCTGTCGCTCCAATTCCAGCCAGGTCGAACATTCGGGGGCCCTGCAATACTTTCGATAGACCCATGCAAGGCCGTTTTTGACGAGCATCTGGTTGAGACTCACAGAGGATTTCTCGGGAAACACTATGGCCACGGTACGGCCGTAGCGGTCCTTGGCCTTTGGTTCCACCCGCACTATGGCGCCATAAACCTTGGATGATGCAAACTGCTTGGCCTTTTGGCCGAAATCCTGGCGTTTCTCCGGACAGTCTACACCGTAGAGGCGAATCCGCACCGCCCGTCCCTGGTGTAAAACCTCGAGGGTATCTCCATCCATGACTCCCACGACCTTGCCGGGCCAGGCAAAGGAAAAGCTGGGGAAAAAAAACAGGGCGGCAATCAGAATGGCAGCTCTTCGCATGTAAGCTCTCACAGGGTAGACTTTGCTGATGACGTGAGCTGATTTTTGGTACGGTTCCTCCGTCATCAAGCGAAGGGTAACCGTTGCCGGAACAATCTTGGACCATCCGGGGTCGCCACATCGGCCAGGCCGAACTCGATTGCATCCGCGCCACTGTTGCAAAGCACTGGCACAAGGGTAGAACGGCCATCTCAAGGATCCTGTGCGAGTAACGGGACTGGCGTCAAACCAATGGTCTTTTGAAGGAGCGGGCTTGCCGAGTCCTGCTTCTCAACCTCCAACGCGAAGGCGCCCTTGAGCTTCCGCCACCGAAAACGGTGCGGGTTCGGCGTTCTACGAAGCGGCCCCGCTGCTGTCCTCAGGAGATCGACACCTCGCCAATATGCGGGTCTGTGGCCGATTTCCGCTCACTCACGTTCACCGTGGTCCGCTCCAGCCCCGACGAGCAACTGCGGGACTACCTGATCGAGCGTTACCACTATCTGGGGCATCCCACGATTGTTGGGGCCTACCTCAAATACATCGCCCCCCTGGAGGGTCGGCCGGTCGCTGGCCTGGGGTGGGCTTCGGCGCGTGGAAGGTCGGCTGTCGAGGTGCCTTTATCGGCTGGGACCCAGCCACCCGCGAGGCGAACCTTCACAAGGTGGTCAACAATGTCCGATTCCTTATCCTCCCCTGGGTCCGAGTGCCCCACCTGGCCTCGAAGCTCCTGGCTGCCAACGTCAAGATTCTGGTGCGCGATTGCACGATTTCTATCGACAACCCCTGTCCCTGCTGGAAACCTTCGTGGAGAAGGACCGCTTTGAAGGCACCTGCTACAAAGCGGCCAACTGGCTGAAAGTGGGGCTCACCAAAGGCCGGGGATAATACGACCAGCACACCTACTCCAAGCCCGTCAAGGCCGTCTTCCTCTACCCCCTGCGCAAGGACTTCCGGGAGATGCTTCATGCCTAAGCCCAAGGACATGGAGATCAACAGGGCCATCCTGGAAAAGGCGTCCAGGGAAACCGTTATACAAATCACCGAGTTTCAGGCGGCAAGTATAGCCCAACTGAAAGCTCACATCGAAGAGTTTGAAGCCCGGATCAACCAAAACTCCTCCAACTCCAACAAGCCGCCTTCCTCCGATCCCCCTTACCGGAAACAAAAAAAAGCAGCACCAAAAAGAAGGACAAGAGACGGAGACTCAACGCAAATCTCGTAAAGGCCGTCGTCAGCAGTTCCTGAAGCCAACGGAAGTGAGAGAGGTTCATCCCACTCGTTGTGACTGCGGCCGCACCGAGTTCGAGCACCCCGAGCCCTACTATACCCACCAGCACATCGAGTTGCCCGAAATCGTCATGCAGGTCCTTCCCTTTGTGCTTTTCAAGGGCCGATGTCGTCATTGCGGTAAAACCGTCAAAGGGCATGTGCCCCCAGAATACCAAACAGGTTATGGTCCCCGGCTGTCCGCCCTGATCGCCGAATTGGGCGGCATCGACGGGGCCGGCAGGGAAACCATCCAGACCTTTCTCGCCTCCGTGCTCGGGGTCCCCATCAGCCAAGGAGGGATCCAGAAGGTGATCGATCGTGTGTCCCAGGCCATCGAACCTCACTATGAGGCGATCCAGGAAGTCGAACGGTCGTCGCCCGACTCCCTTCCCAACGGCTTGTGATGAGAGCGGCCCTGTGGCATATCTTCGGACACGGCGTCCATCGTCGACCCTGTGACAACGCGCGGACCCATCCCCCGGGAGATCCCAGCGATGTGGCGGACAGTTCAGAGCAACCGAACGGAAAGACTCTTCGAAGCCTTTGCGAGGGACATCTCTTCGCCGCCTCCGGATCCCCTGGAACCGGAAACCGTGGTGGTGCAGGACATGGGGATGGCCCGGTGGCTCACCCACCGGCTGGCCGTCACCGCGGGCGTTGCGGCCAACATCCGCTTTCTCGTCCCGGCGGACCTGGTCCGGACGGTCTACGGGGCATGGCTGGGCCAAGAGATCCAGCCGGAATCCTGGAGCCGCCCGGTGCTCACCTGGCACATCTTCCGGCACCTTCCCGACTTCCTGGATCGGGAGGAATTCGCGGACCTTCGGCGCTACATTTCGGAAGATCCCCTGGGCCTCAAGGCCTACCAGCTGGCGGAACGGATCGCCGCCGTCTTCGACCGCTACCTGGTCTATCGGCAGGAGATGCTCCTTTCCTGGGAAGACGGGAGCGGGGAAGGCTGGCAACCGGTGCTGTGGCGCCGCCTGGCGGAAGCCATCGGAGAACCGCACTTGGCCCGTCTTCACCAACAGTTCCGCAAGGCCGCGGGCGGCGGCCGGGCGCCTGAACGGCCGGAAGGCCTTCCGCGCCGGGTGAGCCTCTTCGGCGTGAACCATCTGGCCCCCGTGCACCTGGAAGTCTTCGTCCGCTTGGCCTCCCGAGTTCCCGTGACCCTCTACTACCCCAATCCCAGCGGCGCCTACTGGGGCGACGTGGAAACGGAAAAGCAGCGGATCCGGCGGGAAGCCCGAACCGGGGCCCCGGCGTCCGCCTTCTCCGACGACGCCAACCCGCTCATGGGATCGTGGGCCCAGTCCGGGAGGTTCTTCTTCGACAGCCTCCAGAAGATCCACGAAGAGACGGAGGCGCTGGAAGAAGACCTCTTCGAAGAACCCGCCCCCGCCTCCCTTCTGGGATGCGTGCAACACGACATCTTTCGCCTGGCCGATGGCCGCCCCCAAGACCCCGATGCGAAGCAGCCCCTCTGCGGGCCGGATGCGTCCATCCAGGTCCACGCCTGCCATTCCCCTATGCGGGAAGTGCAGGCGCTCCACGACCGGATCGCCTGGATGCTGGACCACTTGCCGGACCTCGCGCCCGAAGACATCGTGATCATGGCGCCGGACATCGACGTCTACGCCCCCTACGTGGAGGCCGTCTTCGGCACCCGGGACGACCCGCGCATCCCGTGGAACCTGTCGGAACGAAAGGCCCCCCTGGAAGATCCCCTGCTGGAAAAGATCCTGGAGATGCTGAGCCTCCCTCGCCGGCGCCTCACCGCCTCCGATGTGCTCTCGTTGATGGAAACGCCCGCTGTGGCCGCCCGGTTCGACCTCACCCCGGACGACCTGGCCCGGATCCGCACCTGGGTCCGGGAAACGGGCATCCGGTGGGGCCTGGACGGCGAGCGAAAGAAGGAATGGGGACTTCCGGCGGATCCCGCCAACACGTGGCAGATGGGACTGGACCGGCTCTTTGCGGGCTACGCCCTGCCGCCCCGGGAGATCTTCTGCGGCCGTGTGCTCGCCTATCCCCACGTGGAAGCGGCCTGGGCCGAATGCCTGGGAAAGCTCCAGGACGTGCTGGACCGGATCGCCTTCTGGCAGGAAACCTTCAAGGAAGCCCACCCTCCGTCCCGCTGGCAGGAACTCCTGAACCGGCTCTTGGACGACTTCTTCCACCCTGAAGGGGACTGGGAAGGGAGCCTCCGTTCGTTCCGCAGGGTCCTGGACCGGTTCCGCGGCTTTGCGGACCTGGCCGGCATGACCGAGCCCGTTTCCGTCCAGGTGGTGCAGGCCCACCTGGGCGCGCTCCTGGATTCGGCCCCCAGCATTCGCCGCTTCCTTTCCGGGGGCGTCACCTTCTGCAACCTGGTTCCCATGCGCACCATTCCCTTCCGGGTGGTGTGCCTTCTGGGCATGAACGACTCCGACTTTCCCCGCATGGACCACCCGCCGCAGTTCGACCTGGCGGCCCGGGATCCGCAGCCCGGGGACCGGCTGCGCAACCGGGAAGACCGGTTCCTTTTTCTGGAAGCCCTGCTTTCGGCCCGGGACGTCTTCTACGTGAGCTACGTGGGCCGGGACATCCGGGACGACAGCGAGCGGGTTCCGAGCGTCCTGGTGTCGGAACTGCTGGACTACCTGGACGGATCCCGGGTGCTTTCGGACGGGCGGCCGCCGTCGGCGGACATCGTGGTGCGCCACCCGCTGCAGCCCTTCAGCCGCCGCCTCTACGACGGATCCGACCCGAGGCTTTTCTCCTACGACCGGCAGTGGCTGGAAGCCGCCAGGACGGAAGAACGGGATGAGACGCCGCCGTTCTTTCCCGGCCACACGGACCCGGGAAACGATACGGGAACTTCTCAAACCGTCACTCCCGCGCAAGCGGGAGTCCATACCGTATCGGAAGTGAACCTGGAGGATCTAGTGCGCTTTTTCGAAAACCCGTCCCAGTGGTTCCTGGAAAAGGCGCTGGGCATGACCCCCTACCGGGAGGAAGACCCGATCCAGGACGAAGAGCCCTTCACCGTGGCGGGGCTGGACCGATACCGGGTGGAAACGGACATCTTCCAGGCGGTCCTGGACGGTCGGGATCCCGAAGAAACCTGGGAACTCCTCCGCGCCCGGGGGGTGCTCCCCCATGGAGCGGCCGGGAAGGTGGTCTTTCGAGACACCTTTCGGGCCATGGAGGAGATGGCGGAAAGGGCGCGGGAATGGGCGGGAACATCCAGGAAGGCGGTGGAGGTGGACCTGGATCTCGGAAGTGTGCGGCTCCGGGGCTGGATTCCCCAGGTGACGGAGCGGGGCCTGATGCAGGTGCGCCCGGCGAAAATCAAGGGCAAGGACCGGATCCGCCTGGGCATCCGCCACCTGGCCCTTTGCTCCGTACGTCCTCCGGGAGTCGCCCTGGAAAGTGTTTACGTGGCCAAGGACGTGGTCTTTCGCTTAGGCGAGGTGCCGGAGCCCGAAGATCACCTGCGCACCCTCCTGGACCTCTGGCGGCAAGGGCAGGAAAGACCGATTCCCTTCTTTCCCGACACCAGCTGGGAATTCGCTGCCGGAGCCGCCAAGGGCCAGCCGCCGGACACCCTCCGGACCCGGTGCGAGGGCACCTTAAAGAACGACTACAACCAAAGGGCTGAAGGCTTCCATGCCTGCGTCGCCACGGCGTTCCGCGGAAGGGATCCCCTGGACGACGACTTTCGCCGGATCGCCCGCGCCGTCTTCCATCCCATCCTCCAGGCCAGCGGAGCATGATCAAAAATGACGGCAATCCCCATTGGCGCTTGCCCTAGGAGGCTGTCCGATGATGTTCCGGATGACCGTTTTTTTTCGTAGCGCAGCCCTTTAGGGCTGCGGATGGGCCTTCAGGCGTCGGATAGGCTGTCGGGTACTGCCTGGCACTTCAAGGGGTTACGATGGCTCTATCCCGCGGGGCTGAAGCCCCGCGGCTAAGAAAGGAGCGGGAACTCCCCTGCATCTTGAGCAGGAAAACGATTCTCGGACAAGCTCCTAGGAGCTTGTCCGACAATGGCTCTCCGAGGCAGGAGCCCGGGCTATGGCCCCTCTTTTCGTAGCCGCGGGGCTTCAGCCCCGCGGAAAGGGCCATCGCAACTTCATGAAGTGACAGGAAATACGCGATGGTCCATCCAACGTTCGGGGGTTTATCCGCGGCCCTAAAGGGCTGCGCTACGAGAAAAGAGATCATCCGCGACGTTTTTGGACAGCCTCCTAGGGCTTCCGCAACCCGGACGGACGATCCTCTTTCAGGGGCGGCCCCGAAAGGCGGGCGTAAAGCCCGCCCCTAGTGCGCCCGAGAGCTGGCGCACACAGAGAGGTGAAAGTCCTCTCCCGGGAGATGCCCGCTAGCGGTAGTCGAAGGTAACTACGTCGCCGTGAGGCGAGGTGGAGTGCAACTGGAGAGGAAAATGCAGTCCGTAGGATGACAAACTCGATTCGGCCGGGCGTCGCGACGAGCTTACTAGGGAAAGGCGAAGTCCAGACCCAAGGACCGACAGGGCAAACCCATCAGGGCGGTCACTGGGAAGTCTGTTACGCTGGGCGGCAGCACATAAGCGATGACAGGGCGCGTCAGGTTGTTGGAGACGGAATGCATGGAAGTGTGTGTCGAGTGAATCGGGGAGACCTGCCCGATGAGAGGTTGGTGTTCATTGCCGCCACGTAGGGCACGAAGAGCCAGTCGGGCAGGAGTCAGAGCGTTCATAGTAGCGAGGAAGCGGGGTAATGCCCGTGGAGCGAAGGGACGCAGGAAGGTGGATGTGCAAGGCTGGGTTGGCATGAATTTTCCCTCTCGCCAGTGCCCTTGTGGGCTAAGCAAGAGAGATGCACCGTACAGGCGCAATCTGTCATCGCAGTCGAGCGCATGCTGAAGGACCCTGATGTTGGGTTGAAGCCATTTGGGTTTCTCGTCTATGAGTGTTTCAGCCTCTGGAAGACTCATAAGCGTTCCTTCAGTCCTCATGAGGTAAAACCACCGACCGGAGAGCCGTGTGCGGGAGATCCGCACGCACGGTTCGGAGGGGGGAGGGACTCGGCAACGAGTCCTTCCTACCCCTATCATAGAGACACTGCGTAGGGGCGGGGTTTATCCCCGCCCGCAAATCGCACGGAGAGAGAGAAACCCGGTGAAATCGCTCAGGCCAGGTGAAATAGAACCGCAAATGGACGCAAATGGACATGACATCCATGCGGGGTGCGCAAAGTGGGCCATGAAAGTTCAGTTTGACACGGTACGCACGGCGGAGATCACGGCATGAAACCCCTGGATCCCCTGAACCTGCCTCTGGACGGCGTGCGCCTCATCGAAGCGAGCGCCGGCACGGGAAAGACCTACAGCATCGTCTTCCTCTTTCTCCGGACCCTCCTGGAAAGGGACCTGGACATCGGCCGCATCCTGGTGGTGACCTTCACCAACGCGGCCACCGAGGAGCTGCGGGGGCGGCTCAGGGAAAGGCTGCGGGAGGCCGCCGACCATTTCGCTTGCAAAACGGCCGGGGCGGACGGCCCGGCGAAGGATCCGCTGCTGGACGGCCTGGCGGGACGCCTGGACCCGGAAAGACTCGCCCGGGCCGCCTGGAAGCTCCGGGAAGCCGCCGGCCGCCTGGACGAAGCGGCCATCTTCACGATCCACGGCTTCTGCCGAAGGATGCTCCAGGAATTCGCCTTCGAAAGCGGGGCGCCTTTTCACCCGGAATTGACCACCGACGAAGAGGAGCTCCGGCGCCAGGCGGCCGCGGACTACTGGCGGCGCGCCCTGGCCGGGGCCGGGGAAAAGGAAACGCGGTGGTTCCTGCGGACCTGGGGCGGCCCCGACGGCCTCCTGCAGTCGCTCCAGGTGCTACGGGGAACCCCCGCTCCGAAGATCTTGCCTGAACTCCAACCCGAAGACGTTCCCGGATTCGACGAGCTGGACCGGATGTTCCGGGAAGTCCGGCGCGGCTGGGAACGGTACCGGGAAGACGTCGTCGATCTCTTCCGGAAATCCGACGCCCTCTACCGAAGCTCCTACAACTCTTCCGTCATCCAAAACGCCCTGAACTACATGGACGCCCTGGCGGGCCAGGAAGAAACCCCGCTCGACCTTCCGGATAGCTTCCTGCGCTTCACTCCCGCCATGCTGGAAGAAAAGGGGACCAAGGCGGGACATTCCGTGCCGTCCCATCCCTTCTTCGACCTGTGCGGCAGGTTCCGGGATCGCCTCCGGGAAACAATCCGCCTGCAGAGGATCCGAATCCTCCGGGACGCCTCGCGCTTTGTGGAAGAAGAAACGGCCCGGGGAAAGGAACAGGAGGAGCTCCTTTCCTTCGACGATCTTCTGAACGTCTTGGACAAGGCCCTGTGCGGGCCCGGCGGGGCGGATCTCGCCCGGCGGATCCGGGCCAAGTTTCCCGTGGCCCTCATCGACGAATTCCAGGACACCGACCCCGTCCAGTACCGGATCTTTCAGCGCATCTACGATCTTCCCGAAAACCCCGAGCCCCTGTGCCTCATCGGCGACCCCAAGCAGGCCATCTACAGCTTCCGCGGGGCGGACATCTTCGCCTACATGCAGGCCCGCCGGGATGCCGGCGCCGGCAGCATCTACACCATGGACACCAACTGGCGGTCGGCGTCCGACCTGGTGGAAGCCGTGAACCTCCTTTTCAGTCGGGCCCCGGCGCCCTTCGTCTACGATGAGGACATCCCGTTCCATCCGGTGAAAAGCGCCGGGAAAACCGACGCCCGCCCCCTCCTGGTGGACGGAACCCGGCCCGCCGCCTTTCGCATCCGGTTTCTCCGCTCCGAAGGGTTGAAGCTCAACAAAGGGACCATCACGAAAGGAGACGCCTACGACGCCGCGGCGGCCGACTGCGCGGGGGAGATCGCGCGGCTTCTCAACCTGGCCGCCGAAGGCCGCGCCCGGATCGGCGATGCGCCCCTGAAGGCCCGGGACATCGCTGTGCTGGTGCGATCCCACCGGGAAGGGGACATGGTCCAAAAGGCCCTCCGCAGGCGGGGAGTCGCCAGCGTGAGTCTGCAGCGGGAAAGCGTCTTTTCGTCCGGGGAAGCGGAAGAGATGCTCGCGATCCTGGCCACCTTGGCCGATCCCGGCGACGAGGGGCTCCTTCGGGCCGCGTTGGCCACGGAAATGCTCGGCTGGGACGCCCCCTCGATCCGAAGGCTTGATGCCGACGAGGCGCTCCTGGAAAGCCTCCAGCAGCGGTTTCTCCGCTACCACGACCTGTGGCAGCGATACGGATTCTTTTCGGGCTTCCTGGAACTGCTCAAGGGGGAAGGCGTGACCGGCCGGGTGCGGTCCCTTCCGGAAGGGGAACGGCGCCTCACCAACATCCTGCATCTTTTGGAACTTTTGCACGCCGCCTCCCAGACCCACCCGGGAACGGGAAACCTGCTGCGGTGGCTCCAGGATAAAAGGGCCTCGGATGGTGAGGGGGAAGAAGAACAGCTCCGGCTGGAAAGCGAAGAAAACCTGGTGCAGGTGGTGACCATCCACCGGAGCAAGGGCCTGGAATACCCGGTGGTCTTCGTGCCGTTTCCCTGGTCGGAAAGAGTTTCCAAGGGCAAAAAACCTAATACTTTTCTTTTACAGTGATTTGGCCAAAATCGGCTTTTTGCGCCCGCAAACCCGCATGAAATCTAGGGGTCTGGTTTCTAGCGGCCAAAAATGTAGTGCCAAAAGAGACCCATTCAATTCTTGATAGTCGATTACAGGTTCTGTAGCATGGGGGCACCATCTTGTAGTGGAGGCGCCCATGTTCGCTCGCATTAAGAAATCAGGACCCTATCAATACGTTCAGATCGTCGAGAGTAGGCGAGAGGGTCCCAAGGTTCGTCAGCGCGTCATCGCCACCGTCGGGCGATTGGATAAGCTCAATGCCTCTGGAGAACTTGAAAAGCTGGCCCGATCCCTTGTCCGCTTCTCGGAACAGGCGGTGCTCGTTCTTTCGGCCCAAACCCAACTTCGAGCCGAGGGAAGGACCATCGGCCCAGCTCTGATCTTCGGACGCTTGTGGGATCAGCTTGGATTTCGGCAAGTCCTCCAAGACTTGCTTCGGCATCGCCTGTTCGGCTTCGATGTGGAACGGGCCATTTTCACCACGGTCCTTCATCGGCTCATGATGA
>JACIYN010000002.1 GCA_014359885.1 Desulfacinum sp. | reverse complement strand
CGGCCGGGAATCAAACCGTAAACGTTCTGGGCCACGCGGTTTTCCCAGTGGGCTTGTGCCCGAAGGACCCCTTCAGGTCGGGCCTTCGCCAGGGCCTTGAGATGTTCGGCCGTTGGAGCCGGCGCGTAGAAACGGGGAAAAGCCAGCGGGGTGGGGATGTTCTTGTCCTGAAAGTGCTGCCTCGTATCGTCGGGGCCACCCAGAAAGATCACGGCCTTGGCCGAAAGGGAGGCCGCGATCCACCAGTTTTCCGCCGAGTTCTGATCCATGAGCACGATGGCCCCTTCCAGGGGAACATCGTCCAGATGGGGCAGATCCCCGTTTGCCACATAGACCAGAGGCCCGCGCAGTCCGCCTTCCGGCGTGCGGGGCAGCATGGCCATGTTGGGGCCCCAGGAGAAGATCTCATAGGTTCGGGACCCCACCTGGAGGACCGCCCGGTCGGAGACGGGAACGGGCTGGAAGTAGAGCTGCGTGCCCACGTCTTTCAGCCCGAACCGCTGGAACTGTTCCGCGATGTAACGGGCGGCGGCATCGCAGCCGGGCGATCCCGTGGACCGGTCGGAAAATCGGGTGAGGGCCAGGAGGTGATCCCGGACCGTGGCCGCACCGGCTTCGTTCCATCCCCGCCATGTCCCCGATAGGGTCGCCAGGAGGATCAGAAGAGCCGGAATGAGAAAAGGCTTTGCCCGGGTCATGGCTATACCACTTCCCCCACCGAGATCTTGAGCTTTTCCCGGTCCTCGATGCGGTCCACCTGGCCGTCGCGGATCCACACGACCCGATCCGACACGTTGAGCATCTTGATGTCGTGGGTGGCCGAGATGATGGTCACTCCCCGCTCCTGGGAAAGACGCTTGAGCAGCGTGATGATCTCCTCGCCCGTTGTGAGATCCAGGTTGCCCGTGGGCTCATCGGCCAGGATGATGGCCGGGTCGTTGGCCAGAGCGCGCGCAATGGCCACCCGCTGCTGCTGGCCGCCGGAAAGTTCCGGGGGCTTGTGCTGATAGCGTTCGGCCAGCCCCACCAGTTTGAGGAGCTCCAAACCCTTTTCCATGTATTCATCCCGGTTCATTCCCGCAAAGATCATGGGAAGGGTCACGTTTTCGATGGCCGTCATCACCTGGATGAGATTGAAGGTCTGAAAGATGTAACCGATCTTCCGGCAGCGCAGCCATGCCAGTTCGTAGGCGTCCAGCTGGGAAACGTCCACTTCATCGATGAAGACCCGGCCCGACGTGGGCTTGTCCAGGGCCCCGATCATGTTGAAAAGAGTGGATTTGCCCGATCCCGAAGGGCCCATGATGGAGATGTACTCGCCTGCGCGAATGGCCAGGTTGACCCCTCTCAGAGCCTGCACTTCCTGTTGGCCCATCCGGAACACCTTGACCACATCCACCAGTCGAACCACATTGTGCGCGCCGTTTCCATTCATGGGCTCTACTGCTCCGTTCTGAGGGCCAAGGCGGGTTCCATGCGGGCTGCAACCCAGGCCGGATAAAGGACTCCGGTGAGCGACAGGAGCATGGCCAGACCGGTGCTCCAGGCGGCGATCCATGCCAGCTCGAGCGCCGGAAAATGCCGCATCACCGCCGTGCCGAACTTGACAAGAAGGGTGGCGGAAGAGACCAGGACCCCGAGGGCGCTTCCCGCCGCTCCCCCCAGGAGCCCCTGGTAGACGGCCTCCAGGACGAACAACTTGATGACGAAGCTGTCCAGCGCACCCAGGCACTTGAGCGTTCCGATCTCGCGGAATCGTTCCGTGACGGCCATGAGCTGTGCGTTCACGATGCCCACGGCACAGACCAGAAGGGACAAGGCGATGAGCCACCGGTCCTTGGCCGTGCTTCCGAACGTGCCCGCAAAGAGTTCATAGCCGGAGGAGACGATCTTCTCCTGCAGCTCCGACGGCGCATGAGGCCATAGGGCGTTCAGAAGCGCGTACCCTGCAAACGTGTAGGCCACAAAGGCCACCGCCAGCACCAGGGTGGCCGTGGTGATCAGCGACCGAAACAGCCTGGCCCGAAGCGCATTGAAGGAGATGCGCAATACTTGGGCCCACGGCAGCACCACTTGTCTTTCTACGGTCGGTCTCATGTTCCGTCTCGTTCCGGTGCCGAGGTTTTGCTTGCACTGTTCTAACCACTTAATCCCTGCCCACGAGATTTTCAACAGCCCGGACCGTTTCCCGAGCCCCGTCGCAGCGCGGAAGACGGTGGGCGGCTGGAGGAGATTCCAGCTCTTCCTGGATGGCCCGGGCCACGTCCTCCGGCTTGAGAGAGCCCAGGACCCGCACGATTCCCCTTTGTTCCAAGGCCCGTGCTCGGAGGGCCTGTTCGCGGTTCTGCGGAAAGGGATAGACCAAAGCCTTGGTACCCGTGGCCAGGATGTCCATGCACGTGTTGTAGCCGGCCATGCTGATGGAAAGCTCCGCTTCGGCCATGCGGGAAGAAAAATCCAGGGCGAAGGGGTGAACCTTCACGCGCGGGTCCCCGGCGGCCCACTGCTCCACCAGGCGCCGGGCATGGTCTTCCATGAAAGGTCCCTTGTAGATGTGAAGCTGCAGATGGCGGCCGTCGATGCGTTCCCATGCCCGCAACACCGCTTCCAGGAGCTCCGTGCCGACGCGGCCGCCACCGGTGCTCACCACCACGCGCCCCGGTATCCTCGCCGGCAGAGGGGAGGCGGCGGTGCGGATCACGTATCCCGTATGGATCACCGGGCACCGGATGTCTCCGGTGCGGGAAAAGGTGGCGTCCAGGGGGATCATGTCCGGATCCCCATGGACCAGGACCAGGTCGAAATAGCGGTTCAGGATCTCGAGAACCTTCTGTTCGTAGGCGGCCGTGTCCGCCTTTTCCACCAGGATGTCCCGAACGCTGCACACCACCCGCGCACGGGAAGTTGCGGAAAGGTTCTCCTTTAGGAGCGGTATCAGCTCGAAACGAAATTTCTTTCTTCCGAAGGGAAAGAGCTCGATCAGGAGAACATCCGGTCTTGTGCGGCGGTAGGTATCCAAAAGTTTCTCCCGGCGCCTGTCCTTCAGGCTTTCCAGGTCGCCTCCCGTCGCTTCCAGCTGCTTGAATTCCGGATCCATCATCAAAGGAGGCAGAAAAACCCGCGCCACATGTTCAGATGGCCGGTAGTGGGCCAGCGGTTCGCCTCCTTCCACAAAGGTCACGGGGTGCGGGTAAAAGGCCTTGGCGATCTCCATGGAGCGGAAAAAGTGGCCGATACCCAGAACATGCTGACAGTAGTGCAGGATCTTCATCCGTTCGAGCTTTCCCTGATTTGGGTTTTGTTTCGTTGAAGCCCCTGAGAGCTAGTCCGAGAACTCCCTAAATCGTCACTCCCGCGGAAGCGGGAGTCCGGGATGTAGTGTCCATCCTGTATCCCTGCTTTCGTGGGGATCACGGATGGCCGTTGAAAGGGGCAAGTCAGCGATACCGAAATTGGACGATTCTTGTTCATGGTCCGGCTCCAAAGGGCGGGCGTAAAGCCCTCCCTACAAAATGCGTTGATCTCTTGGGTAGGGGCGGGGTTTTCCCTCGCCCGGGCCACAGGCGGGCCGGAGGTCCGCGCTCCCGGGAAAAACAGCACTTGCCTAAGGCTCGGATAAACCAGCCAAGGCCGCCTTCAGTGCGGCCACGAATTCAAAGAAGATGGGAGTGGGGTGGTCGCGACCCGGGCGGTCCAAGCGTGCGAAGAAGGAGGCTCGAAGGGCTTCGGAAAGTTCCAGTTGAAGACCTGCCCCCGAACTTCCCCGGTTGCAGAGGTTTTCCCTTTGGTCCCCCCGAAAGACCGGGTGCGGAGCCGAGGAAAAGCCGCGCGACCGCAAAACGGTCGCCACCCGCGCCTGCAAGTCCTCGTCCAATCCCCCCAAATAGGTCGTTGGATTTGTTCCGTCACAGCCGTGGATGGTAATCACTTTCCAGGAACGTCGCGCCATTTCCAAGGCGGCGGGTTCGTCAAAAAGGGTGCTGGTGATGTGCAGCCTGCCGTTTCCCTTCCGTTTGAGTCCGTCCAAATGGTAGAAGGAATGGTGAGGTTCGGCCACGGCCCGGGCCACCTCGGAAGTTCCGGGCTCGATACCGCCTCCGTGGGGCGCCATGACGGCGATGCCCGTCCGTCCCCAGCGCCACTGGATGCGGAAGTCGATCCCTTCCCGTTCCTTTTCCGCCAGTTGCTGGAAAGATCGGTATATGTTCACGGAACCTCCGGTGAATTGGCGGCGATTCATTCGGGCTGCGGCGGATTCCATTGTGCCCGAGAGACCGCTGCCTGTAAAGCCGTGCACAGAGGCGGCAAAACCGCCGACGAAAGGGACGTCGGGCGGGGCGCATCATGATTTGTGGGAAACGGGACTTCGTCCCGGTCGTGCGCGCGACCTGTGGGGGCGAATAATCCTTCGCCCCCACAGGGGCCTGCTTCCCCAAGGTGCTTTTCATCCTTCGTTGTCACGGGCTCCCCGTGATGGGGGCTAATATGAAACAAAACCGCGAATGAACGCGAATAGACGCCAATGGCAATGAGCGAGATGTGGGAGCGGCGAAAGCCGCGAATGGGGTGGCCGGTCATTCGGTGGCGTTGCGGCTGCCAGCTCATCGCGCCTTGCGGCGCTCCCACAGAGAGGGGAAAGCTCCCACAGGATGGCCGGCACCCAGGTGCAGGCTCTTTCATCGCGGAGGAGTGGCGCTTAGCGCCACGAGTGGCAATATGAAAGAACAGTGTTTTCGGTCCCTTGTAGGAGCGGCCTTGCCCGCGATTGGGATCGCCGGCAAGCTTGCTCCTATGGAAAATGTTTCTTGGTTCGCTCTTTCTTCGATGCATGGTGGCGAGCGTCGCCATGACCGTTAGGTGGGGGCATAAATCATCTTGGGTCCTTTCAAAAAAGGAGGTGCAGCGGTGGAAAGTCAGGTTGCTCGCATGTTGGGGATGACCCACCAGCCCGTGGCCATCCTGTGGACCGATCAGGAGCCGGAAAAGGCCGCCCGATTCACCCCCGGCAAGTGGGGTTGCGTCATGTGGATGTTGGTGGGCGCCTCCAGGGGCAAGACCGCCGCCTTTGATGAGGGCACCTACGGATGCTGGGGCGGCGGCGTGGGACTGGGTTTCGGGAACCAGTACAAGGCGTTTCCGGGCGGTGAGCCTTGCTTTCATTACTTCCTGTCCGTCGGTAACCGCCACTGGGATACGGGCAGGGCGCTGGTGGAACAGATGGAAGCGTCCGGAGCCGGGGGGTCCTTCCTGGAGGATTTGCGGGACGGGGAAGGTTATCTCAAGAGCCCGGAACGGGTGGCGGACTTTGTCAAAGAGCTCCCCATCATGCAGGTGCCCACCCGGTACGTGGTGTTCAAACCTTTGGGAAGGGTCAACCCGGAGGAGGAAGAACCCAAGGTGGTGGTCTTCTGGGCTACGCCGCATCAGCTGGCGGCCTTGGTGGTGCTGGCCAACTACGACCGTCCGGGCAACGAAAATGTGGCGGTGCCGTTCGGTGCCGGGTGTCAAAGCGTGGGGATTTATGCGTATCGCGAGCTGGACCGGCCCTATCCGCGGGGCATCATCGGCCAGATGGATCTTTCCGCCCGATTGAACGTGCGCAAGACCATGGGGGACCATGTCTTCACCTTCGCGGCCCCGTGGAGACTCTTTCGCGAGATGGAGGAGAACGTGGCGGAGAGCTTTGCGTCCCGCCAGGTGTGGCGGCAGTTGGCGGGCAAGTAGTCCATTGCATTCCGGGGCTTTCCATGGTAGCAAGGTGACCTTGTGAAAAATGGGCGCTAAGTCTTCGGCGCCCGCCCCTCGACAGGAGCCTGGCCCACCATGCCATCGGAGCCCCGGAGCAGAATCTACATCATTTTCAAGCGAGCCCGTTGTTGTGTCCGGATCTTTACGGACCTGGACAAGGACCTGTTTCACGCCCGGCTGGAGGAGGCTCTCCGGGACAAGAAGAGCCTCTTTCTCACCGTCTATGAGCGCAACGGGACGGGCTTCAAACGAAGCCACACCACCGTCACCCCCTACGAAATTCTAACCGATTGCATCTTTCATGCGGAAAACGTGGACGCGGACGCCCTGGATGTTTGTGCCGACAAGGCACACGAGGCCCGCTTTCTTGAAAAACTTGCAAGAGACAACGGCCTCAAGCCCATTTCCATGTAAAGTCGTTCCCGCAGCGGGGCCTACCCCCGTCCCCCGGCCCCCGACCCATGGACCTGCTCTTTCTCCTTCTTGCCATTTGAGCCGGCCTGAGCGAAGCTGCACGCAAACTGGGAAAGAAGCCTTTGCGTCCATTGACGGTTTTTTCAAACTAGAAAGGTGGGAGTGGGGAATGGAAACCGATCGTGATGCCATGGAACTTCTCCGCCGCCAGGTGGCCGAGTTGGAAGCGGAAAGAGACAGGCTTCGGGCGCGGGTTTCCCAGTTGGAGGAAGCCCTGCAGGGGTGTTTGAGCCGCTCCCGGCATTGACTGGGTTGTGGCTTTGCCGACTGGTGGCTGGATGCCAACCGAGTGCTCAGCGAGGATGGGGGATTGCCCGAAGGGTGCCGTGCCCGGCGCCGTGACGAAGGCCCCTGTGGGAAGAAGTAGTTCCAACCATGGCGAGACCGCTCTTTACCACCACTGTATGGAATTCCCCGTGGCCTGGAGACGCCCCGCCCCGGGAGGCCATCCTGCCTAGTGGACTTTCCGAGGATATCCCGTCCATCCGTTACGCGGATTACTTCGCTGCCCTGGAAGCGGCTCTGAGTTCCCATGACCTCAAGCCCCTGCGGTCGGCTTTGGCCTCTGCCTGGGGAGAGACGGTTGCGGCCGAGGCCGTCGACCGCGTCCACCTGGAGAGCGTGAAGCACGGCGCCTTCTACCACGTGGCGCGCGTGGAGGTGGTTGTCGGAGAGCGGCGGATCTCCCTGGTGATGAATTCGGCCGTTTCGGACCGCGGGCAGGCCGCCCTGGAAAGAGAGTGGCAGGCGCTGGCCAGGGTGGCGCGCTCCCCCGGGGGTCTTTTTTTTCCCCGCTGCCGCCACAAGGGCCGATTCCATTGCACGGACGTGGACGGGAACGTCCGTCCCGCTTCCTACTTTCTGGCCGACTGGCTCGACGGTTACCACGAATTTCATCTGCAACCGCTGAGGGAGGGCGGGCAGGGCCTCCATGTGTGGGACGGATCACCGCGAGGGCGGCTCCTCGTCGGCAGCGAGGCGGCGGCCGTTTACCGGGAAGGGGCCAGGATTCTTACGTTGTGCCTGGATCGCGAGACGTTCCAGCAGGTGTTCCCGTGGCACCACGCTGCCGGCGACATGGTGGTCCGCTGCGGAACCGGAAAGCCCAGCGTCCGTATGATCTCGGCGCGGGATTACCGAACGCTCGTCCCGGCCGGCGACGCTCCGCATGAACGCACGGCGGCCGCCATGGCCTTTTTCTTCGGGCTCACCGTCCGGCTCCGTGTGGATCGGGAGCAGGGAACGGGTCGGTTGGTGTGGGCGGATGCCGGCTGGGTGCCTTCTATGGTGGAGGGGTTCTGGTGGGGATGGCGCGAGGCGCAGCCGCGGGCGGGCGAGGCCGAGACGGACGCCCTGCGCCGGGCCCTCCTCGGTTTTTCGGCCGAGGATTGGACGGCTTTCGGGCAATACTTGTTGGACGATCTCATCGTGGACCCCGAGGAGTCATCCTTCATCGCGTCCCGACTGGAGGATCACGCCAACGAGCTGGCGGTCGCGCTGGGGGAGTGCTTGGAATAGAGGCTGGTGCTTAAAAGGAAAAGGGCGCCGGGTTTACCCGCGCCCTTTTCCTTCAACTGGTAGTCCCAACGGGACTCGAACCCGTGTCTCTGGCGTGAGAGGCCAGTATCCTAGACCGCTAGACGATGGGACCACAAAGTGGCTGGGGGACTAGGATTCGAACCTAGGCTAGCTGATCCAGAGTCAGCCGTCCTGCCACTAGACGATCCCCCAGCAAACGTGGGGGGAACGTAAACAAAAGTGGACGGGAAGTCAAGACCCAATTGGACCCGGGTTTGAATTGCGAGGATTTCGGGCGTCTTTGTGCTGTGCCTGGCGTTCCCGTTGAGGTAGAATGAAAAAGCGGTTCCGGCTGATTCCGGAACCAGCGGAACGACCCAGGGGATGGTGAGACGTTGCCTCAACCGGTCATCTTGAAAGACTCCGGCACATTCGATCTTGAGGGATATCGGGAGAGAATGGCCCGGTACCTGGATCCCGACGATCCGGGAACCCGGCTCTTCTTTCAGGCGCTGGACTATGCGGAAGAGTTGCATCAGGGGCAGATCCGCAAGTCCGGGGCTCCCTACATCAGCCACCCGTGCGCCGTGGCCGAAATCCTGGCCAAGGAGATGGAAGTCCGCGACCCGGAGATGCTGGCCGCGGCAGTTCTCCACGACGTGATCGAAGACGTTCCCGATGTGACCTACGAATCCGTCCGGGAGCAATTCGGAAGCGTGGTGGCGGAACTGGTGGACGGATGCACCAAGATGACCCGGTCCCACAAAGACCGTGCCGCCCTGAAGGATCTGACCCACAGCAAGATCTTGCAAACGGCGAGCCGGCGCCTGGGCGTGCTGGTGATCAAGCTGGCGGATCGGTTGCACAACCTGAGGACCCTCCATTACCTGCCCCAACCCAAGCGGCAGCGCATCGCCCAGGAAACCGTGGAGATCTATGCGCCCCTGGCCGCCAAACTGAATATCTTCCCCCTCAAGCGCGAACTTTATCACCTGGCCCTGTCTTACCTGTACCCCCGCAAGAGCAAGAAGATCCTGAATGCCATCAAGGCTCTGAACAGCGATCCCCATGTTCTTGAAATGGAGCAGCTCTTTCATCGGGCTTTTGAGGAAACCGCCCTGCCCGTGGAGGTGAGAAGAAGGGTCAAGGGACTCGGCACCTACTACGATGCGGCCAAGGGGACCCTGCGGCTGTCCAATACGGAGAACCGTGTGGACTTCACCGTCGTGGTGGACTCGAGGGATGTACGGCAGTGCTACTTCGCCTTGGGGGTCGTGGACACCACGTTCCGCCCCGTGCCGCGAACGCTTCGCGATTTCATCGCCAACCCCAAGAACAACGGCTACATGAGCCTGCACACCCGGGTGCATTTTCGCGGGGAAAACTACCTGGTCAAGATCCGAACCACGGAGATGGATCAGTGGGCCAGGCACGGGCTTTTGAGCCACTGGCGGCGTTCGAGCCAGATCGATGAGGCCTATCTGAATGAAGTGAGCGAATTCCTTCGGACCATCGGGGAGTACGGCGGCGGCGGGCCGCAACGCCGGCACCTGATCCAGCTTTCGGAAGCCGAAGAGATCACCGTCTATACGCCCCTGGGGGATGCCCACGTATTCCCCGAAGGGAGCATCGTTTTGGACTTTGCCTATAAGATCCACTCCGATCTGGGCAACTACTGCAAGGGGGCCCTGGTCAACGGCCGTTTCGTGCCGCCGACCCATGTGCTCAAAGACGGTGAAACCGTCGAGATCCTCAAATCCGAGGAACGACTGGATCTGGATCCGGGACTGGAGCGACTTTGCCGAACCCCGAAAGCCAGAAGCGCCATCAATCGGGAAGTGAACCGTCGCCGGCGCGCCTATGCTCAGTGGGTGGGCAGGGAGATCCTGCGTCAGGAAATGGAACACCACGGCCTTCCCAAGGACCTCCTGGCAAGCGACATCACACGGCTCATCCTGGAGGTCCTCAATCTGAAGGCCCTGGAAGATCTTTTCGTGCAGGTGGGCCAGGACCTGGTCTCCCCCCATTTGGTGCTCTATTACCTGCAGGATGCCCCGACCCGCCCCGTTTCCCAGGCCAAAGTGAAGGCTCAGTTCGACCAAAACCATCCCCGCAACGTCCTGCGGGTGCCGGAACTGGATCCCGTGATCCACAAGTTCGCCGGCTGCTGCCACCCCTTTCCCGGTGAGCGGCAGGTGGTGGCCACGCTCAGCGAGCGGGGCATCACCTTCCATCGCTCCAGTTGTCGGGATTTGAGCGAGCGGCACGATCTGCCTTCCCAGCGCCTCCTGGACGTGCGCTGGGTCAAGGAAACTCCCTGGACGCGGCCGATCTTCGTCCGCCTGCGCATCCAGAGCAAGGACGGCACACCCTTGCTGCCGATCATCGGCAACACGCCGCCTGAGATCGAAGTGCGACAGGTGCGCGGGCGGTTCGGCGACCGGGCGGGACAGTGGGCCGTCATGGACGTGGTCCTGAGAGGATTCGACGACGCACGCCGCTTCTTCGAAGCCTTTCCACCGGCCGGCGTTTCGGTGGAGCGCTATTCCCACTCGGAACTTCCCGACGGCGAATAGCGACCCTTTCAGTGGATGGATCGGTTGGCGTGGGTTTCTCTGAAAAGCTTCCTGGCCATGGCGTGCAGGTCGGTTTTCTTTACTCCGGCAAATTCGACGAGCAGGAACTGGATCCACGCCCCGCAACAGAAACTCAGGAGGTTTTCCGGGCCCTTGAACACGTCTTCCTCCAGCTTCCCCTCCTGAAAGGCTTGGGCGATCAGCTCAAGAACCGTAAGGTTCAGTTCTCCCTCCCCGTAACGCTGCACGGCTTCCTTGTAAACGCGGGCAAGTTCCGGGTTGCGTTGAATGATGGCAACGGCGCATCTGGAAGCATCCACGAGCGTTTGCGGTTTCATGGGTGTTTCAGCTCCTCCCCGACAACGACCTTTGGATGGGTGTCCTTGATTTTTCCCTTCCTTGATTTATGGTGTATAACAAATTTCCCCGAATCGTCAAAGGAGCGCCTAGGGCGCCTAAGACCTGGAAAGGAGATCCGCTGATGAGGATTGAAGCTGCGCACAAAACGGCAGTGGTTGGTCGAACCATCGTCTTTTTCCTGTCTTTGCTGCTCTTCCTGGGAGCTTCGGGGCCTGCAGCCCAGGCCGCCTTCAGCCCCTATGGGGACAACGCCCCCCCCTCCTTCGCCGACCTGGCCGACAAGGTGAAGGATTCCGTCGTGAACATCTCCACCACCCAGGTGATCAAGGGGCATCCGCTGCAGCCCTTTCTGCGTCCGGACTCGCCCTTTCGTGAATTTTTCGGCGACGAATTCTTCAAGAAGTTCTTCGGCGATGTGCCCCAAGGGAAAATGAAGACCCACTCCCTGGGATCCGGGGTGGTCATTGACGAAACCGGCCTCATCCTCACCAACAACCACGTGGTGGAGAAGGCGGACGAGATCAAGATCAAGCTGCAGAACGGCAAGGAATACGACGCCAAGGTGGTGGGGCGGGACCCCAAGACGGATCTCGCGCTCATCAAGGCTCAGCCCGACGAGGATTTTCCCAAGGCCGCCCCTCTGGGCGATTCGGATTCCCTGCGGGTGGGGGACTGGGTCATGGCCGTGGGCAACCCCTTCGGTCTGGGACACACGGTGACGGTGGGGATCATCAGCGCCAAGGGGCGCATCATCGGAGCCGGGCCCTATGACGACTTTCTCCAGACGGACGCGGCCATCAACCCCGGCAACAGCGGCGGTCCCCTGTTCAACATGCGCGGCGAGGTGGTGGGGATCAATACGGCCATCGTGGCCCGCGGCCAGGGCATCGGATTCGCCATTCCCATCAACATGGCCAAGGAGCTGCTGCCCCAGTTGAAGACCGGGAAGGTGATCCGCGGCTGGCTGGGTGTGATGATCCAGGACATCACCCCGGAACTGGCGGAATCCTTCGGCCTGAAGGATGCCAAAGGGGTTCTCATTTCCGACGTGGTGGAAGGCAGCCCGGCGGACAAGGCCGGGCTGGAGACGGGGGACATCGTGATGGAATTCAACGGCGAGTCCGTGGAAAACGCCCATGATCTTTCAAGAAAGGTGGCGGCCACACGCCCGGAAACCACCGTCAAGATCGGTATCCTGCGGGACGGGTCCCGCAGAACCATCAAACTGCAGCTGGGCACCATGCCCGATGAGGAAATGGTCGCCGGGCCCGCCGTGGAGGAAAGTTCCTGGGGCATGAGCGTCCAGAACCTGACCGAAGAACTGGCTTCCCGGTTCGGTTGGGATCCTTCGGAACGGGGGGTGATCATCACCGACGTGGAACCCGGATCCCCGGCGGCCGAGGCGAAGCTGCTTCCCGGGGATCTCATCAAGGAGGTCAACCGAAAGAAGATCCAGAACCTGCGTGATTACAACCAGGCGGTGAAGAAAGGGGAGAAGAAGCGAAGCCTTCTGTTGCTCATCAAACGCGGGGAACACACCTTCTACGTGGTGCTGCAAGCCCAGGAGGAATGAGGAAAGTGAGGGGAGTGAAGTCTCAGGGGCACCGAGCCGTTATACGATGAGGATCCAAAAGGAGGGGTTATGAACCAGCAGGGGCGCACAGGGAAGCTTTCCGGGTTTCTGGTGGCAACGATGGTCCTTTTTTCGACGGCCTTTGTTTCGGCTGCGGACTTCAAGGGGGTCTCTTTTCCCGATGAGTTGACCATCGGCGCCGAGAAATGTTCCTTGAACGGGATCGGCATCCGAAAGAAGTTCTTCATCGACGTCTATTACGGCGCTTTCTACGCCAAGGACAAGGTGGGGGACGCCGCTGCCGCCGTTGAGTCGGACCAGCCCAAGGCCGTGGTAATTCACGTCATCTACAAGCAGGTGGACGCCGACAAGTGGGTGGAAGGCTGGAAGGAAGGGTTCGCCAAGAACACCCCCCATCCCGATCCCTCCCTCCGGGAAAGGATGGAGACCTTCATGGGATGGTTCAACGAACCGGTCAAGAAAGGCGAAGAGGTGCGACTCCTCTACGAGCCGGGCGAGGGAACCCATGTGGTGATCAAGGGCGTGGAAAAAGGAGTCGTCCCCGGAGCCGATTTCATGCAGGCCCTCTGGAAGATTTATTTCGGAGAACACCCGGCGTCCGACGATTTGAAGAAGGCGATGCTGGGCCAATCCTGAACCGAGACGCGGAAGACATGATCGAAGAGATGCAGGGCCCCGGGTTCCTGGTGGAAGTGCCGCCGGGGCATGTCCGTAAGGAAAAGGAAAAGGCTCGGGCCTTGAGAAAGACCCAGTGGTGGCAGCGCCGCATCGCCAAAGGGCGCTGCCACTACTGCGGCGCCAGTGTGCCCCCCCGGGACCTCACCATGGACCATGTGGTCCCGCTGGTCCGGGGCGGCCGAACCACCAAGGGAAATGTGGTGCCCTGTTGCAAGGAATGCAACAACAAGAAGAAGTACTACCTGCCCATCGAATGGGAAGAGTATCTCAAGACCCTCCAGGCTGGTTTGAACAAGGGGGAGTGAATGGTCCAGCCGAAAGACGGTGCGACGGAATTCACGGACGTGACCGATTGTTCCCGATGCGAGTTGGCGGTCTATTGTTACACGGAACCCAGCACCTGGATTTTCCGGACCAAAGCGGAAATGGCGGAAAAGAGGGAGCGCATGGAACGTTGCCCCGTGAAGGTTGGGCAGAAAAACCGCAAGCCTTCCGCGGAGGGGCTGCCTTCCCCTTGAAGGAGGAGCGGGAACCCATCGCCGTGTGACCCTGATGATGGATCCCCGCCCAGACCTTCGGGGAACGGACCGCGCCGCGACGGCACCGGGGGATTAGGTGAACATGTTGATTTGACAATGGATGGCGTGCTTCAGGTAGTCTTCCGCCGTCTGGATCTCCACCCCGTCGATGAAATCGTCCTGCGTCAGACCCATCATGTCCACGGTCATCTTGCAGGCCACCAGCTTGATTCCCTCCAATTGGGCCATCTCCAGGAGTTCTTCCAGACAGGGGATTTGGGCCTCATCCATTTTCTTCTTCATCATCTTGGTGGCCATGGCCGCCATGCCGGGAATGGCTCCCAGGGTTCCGGGCGGGATGAAGCGGCACTTGTTCTGATGGTTCTTTCGGATCACATTGATTCCCATGAAGGTGTAGAAGATGGTGGCGTCCATGCCGAGCCGAACGGCGTTCAACCCCAGAACCAGGGAAGGAAAGGCGCCGTCCAGGGTGTCCCGGCTGCAGATGAAGGTGCAGGATTTCTTTTCGGAAACGGGATTCGATTGCTGTGTCATCTCTTTGTGTCCTCCACATTCTTTGGGGTGGTTGAAGCCGGGCTTCCGAGCCCGGCCGGAATCACGCCAGGTCCGTTTCCACGGCGCTCTCTGCGCACACACAATGGATGATCTTCAGGACGTTTCGGTTGGCGATGCGGTAGAAGACCTGGGGGCCCTCCCGCCGTGAGGCCAGAACATCCTTGGATTTCATGAGACTGAGCTGCTGCGAGGTGTAGGCTTGGGGAAGGTCCAAGGCGGTGTAGATCTCGGTGACCGTCTTTTCCCCGCCTTCCAGGAGCTGCAGGATGCGGAGTCGTGCGGGGTGGGCGACGACCCTCAGCACATCGGCGGCCTTTTCCAGGTGGGCCAACTGGGCATCCGTGGGAGTCATGGCTTCTCCGTAGATCATGGCGTTAAAATATGCAGATACCCTAATATAGGAGGGCCGCTTCCCCGTCAAGGCCTTTCTCACCTATCCCTCGTGCTCAGGGGCCTTTCCTTTCCTAGGAACCCTTCCTTAGGATACCCAGAGGGGCGATCAACTGCTCCTGGATGGCGGCCTTGGCCCATTCCCGGCCCCGACCGGTCCCCTTTTGGTGCAGTTCCACCAGTTGTCGGACCTGCTTTTCGATCCGCCGGCGCGCCCGGCGGCGGGCTTCCTCCACGGGTGTCCAGTCCAGGGATTCGCGAAAGACGCGAAAGGCCTTCAGGATTTCCGGGAAGAGAAGCTTGGTGAAAGGTCTCAGGAAGGCCACGTAGAAGCCCAGGGCCGCCTCCTTATGGTGTTCCAGGATGTGGGCGAGCAGGCCCCGGTCATCCATGTCGGCGGCCAGATCCTTCAGAACGCGGGCATAGACTTCCACGGCGCTGTCGGCATACGTGACGACAATCTCTTGCCAGATGCCGTTTTCAAAGATCTCCTGGTGCATCTCTCCCATCTCGTGATGCACCCAGGTCTCCAGTTGAGCCTCCGAAATGGTTCGCAAGAGATCGGCATGGCCCCCCGGGTCGGCGTAGACGGCCGGAAGTTCCACTCCGTACCGGGACAGGGCGAAATGGAGCGCGTTTCGGGCCGAGGGGCGCATCTCGAAGATCTGTTCCCAGAGAAAGGAGAGCATGGGGTGGTGGCGGGCGTAGATGCTCGGACCCTGTCGCATGGCCGGGGAGGCGAAGATGTCTCGCGCCAGCTCCTTTCCCACGATAAAGATGCGGGCGTCGTCCAAGTGACGGACCTCACGGAGTTCTCCCAGGAAGAAGGAAGGACGCAATCCCGCCACGTATCCGGCGCCGTAGACGAGCCCCCGGGGAAGGAGGATCTCGTTGATCCGGTCCACATCGAAGGGGTCGAGCGTCTCGGAAAGAACCTGAAGCGGGGCGAAGCCCTCCGCTTCGATCTTTACCCAGCGGTCCTCTCTGACCTCGATCCACGCCAACAGATCCGCGGGCTCGGGCTCGGCCCAGGGCGGCAGCCCGTGCAGCCACTTGTAATGGTCCCGAAGCCTCAGCACCAATCCGCACACGGAGAAGGTGCCCCCGTAGAGAGCTTCCGCCACCAGGCAATTGTGCAAAACCTGCTCGCTCAAATGTTCCACATCCACCATGTCCCGGCCTCCCGCTGCTCGATCCCCACTTGGACCGAATGGATTCAACGCAGTATAACCTTTGGCATGCCGAAAGAAAGGGAGGCTCAGGTGACCGACGAGGAATTGAAGGCCGTCCTGGACCATTTCCATCTTTCCTGGGCGGGGTACCGAAAGGTGAGGAAGGGCGTCAAGAAGAGGCTGGTCCGCACCATGGCAAGGTGGGGCTGTGCCGGAGTGCAAAAGTGGCTGGATCTTTGCCGCGCGGATCCGGAGGCGAGACGCCAGTGCCTGCTGGCCTTGGCCGTTCACATCAGCCGCTTTTTCCGGGACCGAAGGCTCTGGTATAGTCTTCAAACGGCCATTGTTCCAGGACTCTGCCGGTGGTGCGGGCCGGTGATTCGGGTCTGGTCGGCGGGATGCTCCCGTGGAGAGGAGATCTATTCCTTTAAGATCCTCTGGCACGAGCTGGCAAAGGCCGGCCAGCGGCTGCCCCGGCTGGAGGCGTGGGCGACGGATGTGGATCCGGAAGTGCTGGCAATGGCCCGGCAGGCCGTCTTTCAAAGGAGCAGCCTGAAAGAGGTTGGCCGGGAACTTTTGGACGTGTACTTTGAGCCGATCCGGGAGGGGGTCTATCGGGTGCGGGAGTCCGTTCGGGAAGGCATCCACTGGAGCTGTTCGGATCTCTTGCAGGATTCGCCTCCCGCATCCAAGTTCCACCTGATCTTCTTGAGGAATAATCTGCTCACCTACTACTTGGGTGGGCAGGTGGACGAGGCTTTCAGCCGCATTTGGGATAGTCTCGCCGTGGGAGGCTTTCTCGTGACGGGCAGCCGTGAGAAGATGCCGCCCGGGCCGTGGAAGGCCGTGCAAAGTTTCCAGGATCCCCATCTTTTCAGGAAGTGGGGCCAATAGAGACATCGGGAAAGGGGCCGCGGAGGAAACCATGAAGGTGACGTGCTACGGTGCAGCGGGATGTGTGACGGGTTCTTGCTTTCTCATCGACAACGGCTCCAAGATCTTGGTGGACTGCGGCCTTTTCCAGGGCGGCAAGGCCATGGACGCGCTGAACCGGGAGCCATGGCCGTTCCATCCCTCGGAGATCGACGCTCTGCTCTTGACCCACGCCCACATTGATCACAGCGGCCGGATTCCCAAGCTGGTTCGGGACGGCTTTCGGGGCCGCATCTACACCACGCCTCCCACGGCGGAACTTTGCAAGATTCTGCTGCTGGATTCCGCCCATATCCAGGAGATGGAAGCGGAATGGAAGACGCGAAAGAACGAAAGGCGGGGGCTGGACCCGGTGGAGCCTCTCTACACCACCGAGGATGCCGAGCGATGTTTTCCTCTCTTCCAGCCCGTGGAAAGGGATCAGGTCTTTTCTCCCACTCCCGGCTACAAGGTGCGGCTTCGCAATGCCGGCCATATCCTGGGTTCCTCCATCCTGGAGATCTGGGATGCCGACGGGGGAGGGACGAAGGTCGTCTTTTCCGGCGACATCGGCAGAAAGGATCAACTGATCGTCAAGGACCCGCACGCCATCTTCGAAGCCGACGTGCTCTTCATTGAATCCACCTACGGCAACCGGCTGCACCGGTCCTTCCCCGAGAGCCTGGACGAGCTGGCCGAGGCCATCCACTACAGCTATCAGCATGGCCAGAAGGTCCTCATACCCGCCTTTGCCGTGGAAAGGACCCAGGAAGTCCTGTACGTGTTGGGAGAGCTGCTCCGCGCCGGCAAGATCCCGCGGCTGCCCATCTATCTGGACAGCCCGTTGGCCATCGCGGCCACCAAGATCTTCCGGCAGATGCGCCAATACTACGATGAAGAGACCATGGAGATCGTCAAACAGGGGCACGATCCCTTCTCCTTTCCCGAGCTGATCCTTTCCAAGACGGCGGACGAATCCAAGGCGCTCAATGTGATGGAAGGGCCGGCGGTGATCATTGCCGGAAACGGCATGTGCACCGCGGGCCGCATCAAGCATCATCTGAAGCACAACCTCTGGAAGAAGGGGTGCTCGCTGGTGATCGTGGGATACCAGGCGGAAGGATCCGTCGGACGGCGCCTGATCGAAGGAGCCAAGTCCATTCGGATCTTCGGAGAGGAGATCGTGGTCCGGGCCAAGATCCATACGATCGGCGGTTTTTCCGCCCATGCGGACCGGGACGATCTGCTGGAGTGGATCTCCAACTTCAAGAACCCGGCGCTTCGGGTGGTGGTGATCCACGGGGAGAAGGAAGCAAGCGCTGCCTTTGCCGAGACAATCCGTGAACGGTTCGGGCATCGGGTCTGGACGCCGGCCATCGGAGAGACGCTGGACGTTGCGAAGGACCTGGCGGTGGAGCGGGTGGAACCGGTGCCGGCGGCATGGCTTCAGAAGCTCCACGAGGTGGAGGTTCGCATCGGCGAAGTGCGGCGCATGCTGGAGGCGGCCGAGGACGTCCTGGATCCCGAGACCCAGAAGGAAATCGAGCGGATTTCCAAGGGCTTTCTGGAGACCTTGGAAAAACAGGTGCTGGGCCGCCTGAACACGGCGGACGATCTCCAATGACAAGGGCGGTCCCATGAGAGAAGATCTGGAAAAATTCGTGCTTCAAAGGGAAAGGGCGTTGCTGGAAGCCATGGTGGAGGAGGCGGTCCGGAAGGTGCCGCCCGAGAGGCGATCTCAGGTGAGAGAAGCCCTCTTGAGCCGAGCCCGCCTTCACCGCTTGGAGCACGGCGGATCCTTTGTCACGGTCCGGGTGGGCGAAGACTGGCTCCCTTTGGATCGTGCCGTGGATCGTTTGGCCGATCGTCCTGAGGAATCGGATATCCCGTAAAATCCTGTTTCGGGAGGGAAGCCATGGACGAGAAGAAGGTAGGTACCAAGACGATTCGACTGGTTCAGGGCGACATCACCGAGATGGAAACGGACGCCATCGTCAATGCCGCCAATGCCCAGCTCATCCTGGGGGGCGGCGTGGCCGGGGCGATCCGCACCAAGGGGGGACCGAGCATCCAGGAAGAATGCAACCGCATCGGCGGCACCCATGTGGGAGGGGCCGTCATCACGGGAGCGGGAAACCTAAAGGCGCGTTACGTCATCCACGCCGTGGGGCCGCGGATGGGTGAGGGCGACGAGGACCGAAAGCTGGAAGACGCCACCCGCAACAGCCTGCTTCGGGCCACGGAAAAAGGCCTGGAAAGCGTGGCGTTTCCCGCCGTCAGCACGGGGATCTTCGGATTTCCCAAGGACCGTTGCGCCCGAATCATGTTGAGAACGGTGGCGGAGTTCCTGAAGAACGAGAAGACCACCCTACAGGAGGTGGTCTTCTGTTTGTGGGGAGAGGAGGACCTCCGGGTGTTCCGGAAGGCCCTGGAGGAAATGGACTGACGGAAGGGGTCCTATGCTATGCGGCGGCCGTTTGGAGCCGGGCGCGCAGGCCCTCAAAGTCTTCGTCGGCGAGGACCTGAAGCGGGCCCGTGGGGCTGAAGTGGATCAGTGAGCGCGTGGCCGGTTCAAAAACCTTTCCCGCCTGCAAAACGGGCTGGACCAGGCGGTAGCGGAATCCTTCGCCCAGATCCAGCAGCAGGTCGAAGGTCTCCTCATCTTCCAGAAGAGAAACCATGGCGGCGTTCCGTACCAAGGCCCGACCGTGCATGACGCGGTCTCCCAAGGGACCCTTGACCACTTCCAGGTAGCCGTCCGTGAGTTCCACGGCACGCTCCAAAGGGGTGATGAGATAGGCCCGTTCGATGATGTAAGTGCCTTCCGCAAAGGGAACCCAGTCCGGCATGGACAGCCTCCGATCTTTTTGAGTCTCCATTTGTTTCTCGGCCCGTTGATGCCCGAGGCGTGCAACGCCAACATAGTGAGTCTTGGGCGGACAGGCAACCCTTCTCGGGAAGACCTGCGAAGCCCGGCGGGCCGTTCTGCCGGCCGGTGCCGGTTGTTTGTTTCTAACAGTCATGGATCCCTTTGGGCCACCCCGCACGGATAGAAACAAAAAAGGCCCATTGCCGTCCATTCGCGTTCATTCGCGGTTCTTTTTCACATTAGCGGAAAAGGAGATAAGTGTGCACAAGACGCCGTTGGATGTGGTTCTGGCTCAGATTGAATCCAAATACAAGGTGGAGGTGACGGATCTTCGCATCGGAGATGAAACCCTGAAGATCGCCCAACTGGCCGACTTCGAGGGCACCATCGAAAAGCTCGTGGAACAAGACCGCCTCTCTCTGGACGATCTCCCCCTGTGGGCCAAGGTCTGGGAAGCCTCTTTCGTGCTGGCATCTTTCCTCGGGAGTCAGAAGGTGATTCCGGACCGGAGAATCCTGGAAATCGGCGCCGGCATCGGCGTGGTCGGGGTCTATGCCGCCGTGAAGGGCCATCGGGTGACGCTCTCGGACGTGAACGAGGATGCCCTGCTCTTTGCCCGAGCCAACGTGCTGCTGAACCGATGCGAAGACCGGGCGGAAGTGCGCCGGATCGATTGGAATTCTCCCCACGTGCCCGCGCCATACCCCATGATTGTGGGCTCCGAGGTGGTTTACGACCGCGGGAGCTATCCGAGCCTGGTCCGATTTCTCGATGAGGCCCTGGCACCGGGGGGCACCATTGTCCTGGCCAAGAACAAGCAACTGAAAGCCCCCGGGTTCTTCGCGGAGCTGGTCAAGGACTTCCGATATAAGGAAAAGGTGGTGCGGCTGACGGGTTCCGACGAAGTGACCGAGGTGGGGCTCTACGCCGTGAGGCGAAAGAGCGAGACTTGATGGGGATCGGAGCCTGATCCCAGGGAGCAAAACTTGATCCAGGCTTTGTAGGGGCGGGCTTTATGCCCGCCCGCCAGAACCGTACAATGGCTCATTATCTTCCCACTGGGAACCCTGGTGGTCCCTTGTGGGAGCGGCGCAAGCCGCTGTGAGGAGTTTTCGCGCCTCTCGACGCTCCCACGAATAACCCTTGCTAGTCTCTTCTATCATCCATCCAGGGTGGCGAGCTTCGCCGTGATCGTTAGGTAGGAGACGGGCGTGTTGACCGAGAGAGAAACGACGAACTGGGAAAACGTCCAGATTGCCACGCCCCGGGGAGCCATACCGGCGGTCCTGCACCACCCCCGGCGGTCTCTGCTGCAGGGGGTGTGTTCCCGCCCGGTGGTGGTGTGCTGCCACGGGATGTTGAGCTCCATGCAAAGTTCGAAATTTGTCGGGGCGGCCGACCGGCTGGCCGAAAACGGCCTGCTGGCGCTGCGTTTCGATTTCACCGGGTGCGGTGACAACCGGAGCGCCCCGGCGGAAAGCCTTCTGGCCACCCGACAAAACGACCTGGAGGAGGTGCTCCGCTGGGTGGAGAAACTGGGCTGCGCCGGACCGGTGGGGCTTTTCGGATCCAGCCTGGGCGGGTTTCTGTCCCTTCTCCTGGCCTCCCGTTTTTCCGAGCGGGTGCGCGCCGTGGTCACTTGGGCGGCTCCGTACGATCTTACGGAGCTCTTCCCCGGCGTACCTGCCTCCCGCCCTTCGTCTCCGGCCTGGCCTTCGGGGCTTCCCTTGGGGGAACCGACGGTCGTTCAGGAGAGTCCCGACTTGACCCACGTGCTGGTGGTGCATGGAATGGGCGATGAGATCGTACCCTGGTCCCATGCCGTGAACATTTACAGAAAGGTTGGGGAGCCCAAGCGGCTCCTGCTCCTGGAGGAGGGGGACCACCGGTTTGTGGACAACACGGTTCGCAATCGCCTCCTGGACGTGACCGTGGACTGGTTCCGAAAATGGCTGCTACCGCAGGAGGCGGGTTGTGCTTGATGTCGTTTCGGTAAAAGCCGCTGGCGCGGAAACCGCTTGGATGGGCGGGGAGGGAGCCCCGCCCGTGCGCAACGGATCAAGTCCTACGTGCAGGGGCGGGCTTCCTGCACGCCCGTCAGGTCGGCACGCTACGGAAAACGTTTGAAAAAACCTCCCGAAGTCACGAAAATTCAGGATTTCTTCGCAGCAGGGTGGCCGTGTTGTGGGCGACCCGCAACGGCTCGGGGATCCGATAGCGCCGTACGCACCTTTCCACCAAGGCGAGGGAACTTTCCAGGTCCGCCTTGTGGCCCGGGGAGACATAGATGGGTTTCACGCCGGTGCGCGAGCGGTAGACGTATCCCACGGGATCGCCGTGGAGCGATAGAAGACTTCGGGACCCCTTTTCGATTCCCACGGGATCGTGGGTTCCGCACAGGCGCTTCTTGGCGCAACCCACCGTGGGGATATCCAGAAGCAGGCCCACATGGCAGGCCAGCCCGAAGCGCCTGGGATGTGCCAGCCCCTGGCCGTCGCAAAGGAAGACATCCGGGCGGAGCTTTAGCCGGTGGAAGGCCGCCGTCAGGGCGGGCGCTTCCCGGAAGCTGAGCAGCCCCGGGACGTAGGGAAATTCCACGGGCCGGCGGACGTGAACCTTTTCCAGGAGCTGCAAGTCGGGCCAGGAAAACGTGACGACCACGGCTATCAGTTCTCGGGAAGGAAGATAGGACAGATCGGCGGCTGCCAGGACGTGGAAACGGGCGGGCAGGGGCCGAAGTTCGACCCTGCCCGCCAGCTCCTTCTGAAGGGCGATGGCTTCCGCGGGTGTGAGCGAAGGGGAGCCCATGGAACGGTCAGGTGCGGTCATGGGCCGTCTCAACACGCGCAAGGCTTAAGCGCACCTGGAAAATCCGCAGGCCCGGCACACGATGCAGCCGCCTTCGTGCTCCACGGACGCACCACAGTCCGGGCATGCCCCCATTTCCTGAAGGGCGGATTCCACGTTAGCCTGGGCCTGGTGATTGAGCACCTTGGCGATGGCATCGGTGCACGAAAGGATCTGCTCCCCGTTTTGCCAAACGGGGGACGGACAGCGGATGCCCATGAGTTGGCGGATGATGGATTCGATCCGCACGCCTGAGCGCAGGGCCAGGGAGATGAGCCGGGCCGTGGCCTCGATCTGGGAATAGGCGCAGCCCCCCGCCTTGCCCATCTGAGCGAAGACTTCGCAGAAGCCGTACTCATCCCGGTTGATGGTCACATAGAGCTTCCCGCAGCCCGTGTTGATGCGTTCCGTAGCGCCGATGGTCTTGTCCGGCCTCGGACGGGGTTCCACCTGGGGATAGTCGGGTTTTTTCTGGATGTTGAGGACCTGGACGTCCCGGCTTCCGTCCCGATAGATGGTCAGCCCCTTGCACCCACTCTTGTAGGCCTGGATGTAGGCGTCGTAGACATCCTGCGGGGTGGCCGAGTTGGGAAAATTGATGGTTTTGCTCACCGCGTTGTCCGTGTGCCTTTGAAACGCGGCCTGGATCCGGATGTGCCACTCGGGGGTCACATCGTGGGCCACCACGAACACGCGGCGCACCTCTTCGGGAATCTCGGAGAAGTCCTGGATGCTGGCCTTGGAGGCGATGCGCTTCATGAGTTCCCGGCTGTAGAAGCCCTTCTCCTTGGCCGCCTTCTCAAACAGGGGGTGCACCTCCAGGAGTTCCTCGCCGTCCAAGACCTTGCGAACGAAGGTGACGGCGAAGATGGGCTCCACGCCGCTGGAACACCCGGCCAGAATACTGATGGTGCCGGTGGGCGCAATGGTGGTGGTGGTGGCGTTCCGCATGTACGGTCCGGCACCGCCCTTTTCCGGGTCGTGGACGGATCCTTTGAAGTTGGGGAAATTGCCCCGGGTCTTGCCCAGTGCGGCGGAGGCGGCCTTGGATTCCCTTTGGATGAAGGCCATGACCTCTTCGGCCGTTTCCACGGCTTCCTCGGAATTGTAGGGAATGCCGAGGGCCACCAGCATGTCCGCAAAGCCCATGACGCCCAGCCCGATCTTGCGGTTGGCCAGGGTCATCTCCCGGATCTTGGCCAGCGGGTATTTGTTCACATCGATCACGTTGTCCAGGAAATGGACCGCCTCCCAGACCACCTCCTTCAGGTGCTCGTAATCGATGCCGCCGTCTTTCACCATGTGGGAAAGATTGATGGAACCCAGGTTGCAAGACTCATAGGGCAGCAGAGGCTGCTCGCCGCACGGGTTGGTGCTTTCGATGCGGCCCACGTGGGGTGTGGGATTGTCCTTGTTGATGGTGTCGATGAAGATGACTCCCGGCTCCCCGTTTTTCCACGCCGACTGAACGATCTGGTCGAAGACCTTCCGGGCGGAAAGGCGGCCCGTCTTTTCGCCGGTCCGGGGGTTGACCAGGTCGTATTCCTCGTCCTCTTCCAGGGCCTTCATGAAAGCGTCGGTGATGGCCACCGAGATGTTGAAGTTGGTCAGACGGTCGTTGTCGTGCTTGCACGTGATGAACCGTTCGATGTCCGGATGATCCACCCGCAGGATGCCCATGTTGGCGCCTCGTCGACGCCCGCCCTGCTTGATGGTGTCCGTGGCGGAGTCGAAGACGGCCATGAAGCTCACGGGCCCGCTGGCCACCCCGTTGGTGCTTTTCACCACATCCCCTTCGGGGCGAAGTCTTGAAAAGGAAAAGCCCGTGCCTCCGCCGCTCTGGTGGATCTTGGCTGCGTGTTTTACCGCCTCGAAGATCTCTTCCAGGGAGTCGCCCACGGGGAGCACAAAGCAGGCCGAAAGCTGTCCCAGTTCCGTGCCGGCGTTCATGAGGGTGGGGGAATTGGGCATGAAATCGAGGGACGTCATGAGGTTGTAGAAGCGAACCGCCGTCTCCTCCACCTCTTCTTCGGTGGCGCCGTAGTTGGCGTCCGCCTCCGCGATGGCCTGAGCCACCCGCCAGAAAAGCTCCTCCGGGGTCTCGGCCGGCTCCCCTTTGTGATCCTTTTTCAGGTAGCGTTTGCGCATGACCAGAAGCGCATTGGGGGTGAGCCGCACCTTTCGCAACGTCCTTTTTCGCGAACTCTTGGTCTTTCCCATGGTCGTTCGGGCCGTCTGACCGCCCGCCAAAGAATCGCCGGTTGGAGTGCTGTCCGTGGATGCCGTGGGCACGCCTCCTTCGTCCATCATCATCGATTGCTCCATGCACTCAGGTGAAATAGTGGGTGAATAGACTTCTGCATTCCTGATCCAAGCTTATGGAGCGCCATCATAAGCGAAAAGGATCGACGCTCCAATACATAATTATCCCAGTGAAGTCCATTTGTTAAGCCTAACAACTGAGAAGTTCAACGGATTCCGCATGCGCGGCGCCGAGGGGCGGTGGTTGATTTCCGAAGACCATTGTGCGAAAAGCCCAAGTGCCCTAAAACCCTTTGGTTGTGAAGGGCGGGTCCGGCGTCGTGCCGCCGCCTGAAGAGCCCAGCATCGGAAAGGTCGATGAATGGACGCGAAAAAAGGCATTGATGAAGTCTTCCTGGTGGACACCCACGCCCACTTGGACTTTCCCGAACTCATTCAGGATCTGGAAGGAGTCTTCCGCCGTTGCGCTCAGGCGGGGGTGGATCGCATCGTCACGGTGGGCATCGATCCAGCCACCAGCCAAAAGGCGGTCGCATTGAGCGGGGAATATCCTTTTGTCTTCGCCACCGTGGGCCTTCACCCCCATGGCGCGCGGGAACTGGGGGAGCGGGATCTGGAGGAGATGGCCGCGTTGGCACGAAACCCCAAAGTGGTGGCGCTGGGAGAAATGGGCCTGGACTATTTCCGGGATCGACAGCCCAGGCCCGTCCAAAGGCGATGTTTCGGCCAGCAGCTTGAGCTGGCGGCGGAGATGCAGCTTCCCGCGGTTTTTCATATCCGGGATGCCTTCGAAGACTTTTTCCGGGAGGTGATGCCCTGGGTGCCCAAGCTTGTACCCAGTGTGCTCCACTGTTTTTCCGGGGACTGGCCGGTGGCGAAAAAGGCACTGGACCTGGGATTCTATCTCTCCATCCCCGGAACGGTGACCTACAAAAACGCCGCCGCGCAGCAGGAAGTGGTCCAAAAGGCTCCCCTGGACCGCCTCCTGGTGGAGACGGACGCTCCCTTCCTCACGCCCGTACCGTTTCGCGGCAAGCCCAACGAACCCGCTCTGGTTCGGTATACGGCGCACCGAATCGCCGAGCTGAGAGGTTGTGCCCTCGAGACGGTGGCCCGCGCCACCACCCGGAACGCCTACAAGGTCTTCGGACTGGAACAGCGGGCAGGATAGGGGAAGGATATGTATCGGATGAAAGAAGCCCTCATCCTGGCCTCGGCCTCCCCCCGCCGTCGGGAACTCCTTGCCGGCTTGGGCCTGCGGTTCCAGATCGTGCCCAGCCGTGTGGAGGAACCCCCCATCGGCGATCATCCCGACGAGGGCGTTCGGGCTCTGGCCGCTTCCAAGGCCCGGGAGATCTCCACGAGGTTTCCCGAAGCGTGGGTGCTGGCGGCGGATACCATTGTGGTGTTGGGAGGCAAGGTGTTCGGCAAACCGGCGGACGAGAAGGATGCGGAGGAAATGCTGCGCCAACTGAGCGGCCGGACCCATGAGGTACTGACGGCCGTAAGCCTGGCTCATCGGGGCCGTGGTTTTTTCCAAACCCAGGCCGTGCGCACGCAGGTTTCTTTCCGCGATTTGAAGGATGGGGAAATCCGGGCCTACGTGAAGACCGGAGAGCCCATGGACAAGGCGGGGGCCTACGGCATCCAGGGGGTGGGAGCCTTTCTGGTACAACGGGTACACGGATCCTACACCAATGTGGTGGGCCTTCCCTTGGCGGAAACGGTGGATCTGTTGATGAAGCACGGCGTGATCGAGCCGTCGGCCTGAAGGCGGAACTCCGAAGGGGACTGGGAGGAGCCATGGACGCAATACGGGAGAATCTGCAGCGGATCCGGGATCGCATCCGAAATGCCTGTGGGCGGGCGGAACGTGATCCTGATGCCGTCCGGCTTATCGCGGTATCCAAGACGGTCGCTCCGGAGAGGATACGCCAGGCGGCCGCCGTGGGACTGAATGTCTTCGGGGAGAACTACGTCCAGGAGGCCCTTGGCAAGATGGACTCGTTGGGGGACTTGAACCTGGAGTGGCACTTCATCGGACACCTGCAGACGAACAAGGTGAAACAGGCGGTTCCCCATTTCCATTGGATCCAGACGGTGGACCGGGTAAAGCTTGCCCGGGAGATCGACCGGAGGGCCGAAGCGCTCGGGAAGTCCATGCCGGTGCTGCTTCAGGTCCATTTGGGCGGCGAGGTGACCAAGGCGGGGGTGGATCCCGAGGATCTCCCCGATCTTTTTGAGGAGGTGAGCCGAATGAGCTGTCTGGAGGTGAGGGGCCTCATGACGCTTCCGCCTTATTTGGAAGACCCGGAAGAGGTGCGGCCCTATTTCAGGCAGCTGCGTCGGCTTCTCGAAGTGCTTCGGGACAGGGCGTCCGAGCCGGAGCGGCTCACGGAACTTTCCATGGGCATGAGCCACGACTTCGAAGTGGCCATCGAAGAGGGGGCCACCATGGTGCGCGTCGGAACGGCGCTCTTCGGGCCCCGCCGGCCTTAGGACGTTGCCCGACAATTTCAGAACTGCTCTGGCAGCTTGTCGGAGAACGCCAAGCATGGCCGCTTTTCTCGTAGCGCAGCCCTTCAGGGCTGCGGAGGAATCCGCGGACGTCGCAGGGACCATCGGCTATCGCCTGCCACTTCATCGGGTTCCGCCAACCCCTTTCGCGGGGCTGAAGCCCCGCGGCTACTAAAGAAGACGGATTCCTTTCGGGTTGATGCAGGAAACCCGTTCGCGGACGGGCTCCCGGAATGCTTCGTTGTTACGGGAATGCCCATGATGGGGGTAGGGGTGGAAGAGCGCCCTTCGGGGGGCGGATCAGTCCCGGGAGGCTTTAAGGCGTTGGCGAACCGCTTCCGCCAGGGCGATGGAGGCGGCTGCGGCGGCGTTCAGGGACTGCACCGGTCCCATCGCGGGGATCTTGGCCAGAATATCGCATTTTTTCTTCACAAGGGCGCGTAGGCCGCTGTGTTCGTTCCCCACCACCAACCCCACCGGCACCGTGAGGTCCACGTCGAACAGGGAGAGTTCGCCCTCCAGATCGAGACCCACGAGCCAGAGGCCCGCTTCCTTCAGCCGGTCCATGGCGCGTGCCAGATTGGTCACAAGAGCAATGGCCAGGTGAGCCGGAGCGCCGGCCGCGGCTTTGAAGACGGCCGGTGTGATGAGAGCGGATCGATCCTTGGGCAGGACCACGTGGGAAATTCCGAGAAAGCAGGCGCTTCGAAGGATGGCTCCCAGGTTCTGCGGGTCCTGGATGCAATCCAGGAGAAGCCAAGGGCGGGCGGCGGCTTCGGTTTCAATCAGCAGGTTTTCCAGGTCCGCGTAGGGGAAGTGGCTCACGCGGAGCGCTATGCCCTGGTGGTTGCCGTGGCCCAGGGTCTGCGAAAGGGCCCTTTTGTCCACCCCATGGACGGGAATCCCATTTTCACGGGCTGCGTCCACGATCTCTCGGACCCGCGCATCTTCCCGGCTGTGGAGCACTTCCCGGACCAGACCCCCGTGGGCGAAGAGGAACTCCCGTGCGGGATTGACCCCGTAGATCCACAAAGGGTCTTGATGGCGGCTGGGCTTCTTTTCCATCATGGGAGCCTCGATGGTGCGATTCCTCGACGTGGGGCTTAGGCCGGGGCCTTCAGAAGGGACTGCAGCACATGGGTCGATCGCAGCCGATGACAGCGGGAAGCCCGGAATACGGACACCAGGTCCTGGACGGCCGCGTCCAGGGCGTCATTGACGATGAGGTAGTCGTACCACGGAGCCTCCTGCAGTTCCGAAAACGCCGCTTTCAGCCGAAGTTCCAGTTGCTCGGGGGACTCGGTGCCTCGGCCCTGAAGGCGCTGTCGCAAGACCTCCATGGAAGGGGGAAGGATGAAGATGGTCGTGGCCGACGGGTGGCGGGCTCGGACCTGGCGGGCGCCCTGCACGTCGATCTCCAGGATCACGTCCCAGCCTTCCTGGAGCCACTCCTGGACGATCCTGCCGTCGGTGCCGTAATAACGGCCGTGAACGAGAGCCCATTCCAGGAAGCGCCCGGTGCGAACGCCCTCTTCGAACTCGTCTTGGCTCAGGAAGAAATAGTCCCGGCCGTGCTCTTCGCCGGGCCGCGGCGGCCGCGTGGTGCAGGAGACCGAATAGCGCAGGTCCGGCACGGCTTCCAGGACTCGTTTCAACAGGGTTGTCTTGCCCACCCCGGAAGGAGCGGAAATCACGAAAAGGTGGCCCGAAGGTTTTCCGTTCATGCTATTTGGCACCCTTGGCCGACGGGGCTTCCCGGTTGCCGTGGTCCTGCAACAGGCGCTGGGCGATGGTCTCGGCCTGAACCCCGGACAGAATCACATGGTCGCTGTCCGTAATGATGATGGACCGGGTGCGGCGCCCCATGGTGGCATCGATCAGCTTGTTGGCCTGTTTGGCGTCCTCCTTCAGGCGTTTCATGGGGGCGGAGCTGGGAGAAACGATGGCCACGATGCGGTTGGCCACCACCGTGTTTCCGAAGCCGATGTTGAGTAGTTTGATCTCCATGGGGCGTCCTCACTCGATGTTTTGCACCTGTTCTTTTAACTTGCCGATCTCGTTTTTCATGCGAACCACGGCCTGAGAAATGCCCAGATCGTTGGTCTTGGATCCAATGGTGTTGACCTCCCGATGGAGCTCCTGGGTGAGGAAGTCCAGCCGGCGTCCTTCGGCGGCACCGTCCCCGGTGATCAGGTCGCGGATCTGGCCCAAGTGGCTTTGAAGACGAACCAATTCCTCGTTGATGTCCATCCGGTCCAGCATGTAGGCGACTTCCTGAAGAAGCCTGTTCTCGTCCAAGTCGCCTCCCAGATCCTGGAGGAGCGTCTGGATTTTTTGCTTGAGTTTCCCGGCCAGCTCTTCCTGCACCGCATTTTGGCGCTCGGCCACAACCGCCGCGTCTTTCTCGATTGCCTCCACCCGTTCCAGGATGTCCCGGGCCAGGGCGTTTCCCTCCTGCGACCTCATCCCCACAAGCTGTTCCAGGGCCGTCTGGGTGGCCTGGCGCAGTGTAAGGCCCAATTGCTTCACGTCGTGGGATTCGTCCGGACTTTCGAAGAGGCCGGGCATCCGTAGAAGATGTTCCAGTCGCGGAGGTTCGGAACCCGGCAGGGACAGGTGGAGCTGCTGCAGTTCCTGCCAGTAATAGCGGGCCAAGGCCGGGTTGATCCGAGGGGCCTTCAGTTGGGCGACCAGCGGCTCCACCTGAATGAAGGCCTCCACGCGGCCCCGCTGCAGCCGGCTCCTCACCTCATCCCGGACGACATCTTCCAGCTCCAGGAGGTTCTTGGGGAGTCGCACGATCAGATCCAGGTGCTTTCCATTGACGCTGCGCAGTTCCACCTGGACGCGATAGAGATCCCCTTCGGCGATCCCTTTGCCGTAACCGGTCATGCTTCGTATCAATCCATCTCCTCCATGAGCAGGCTCTTGTGGGTGGGGATCGACCCTCCGCGCTGCATGAGCAGAAGCCCCCGGAGCAGGCCGAACAGGTACCGGGCTTCCCGGTCGGCGTAATCGGGATAGGTCCAAGGCAGAGGGCGGTAGCATCCTTTCTTGAAAAGCAGCGTGAGGTCCGCGTAGATGCCGTCCCTCAGGTAGATCCGGTGGGTGTAGTTCTTGCCTGTTGCCAGAACCAGGCGTTCCTCGCTCAAGATTCCGGGGTCGATGTTGGCTCGCCGGCGCCCCCGATCCGCCAGGGTCTTTTCGATCTGATTGGTGGCCAGCTTGATCGCGGGAAGAGCCCCGGGATCCACCAGGCGCTCGAAGCTTCCGAAACATCGCAAGATGCCGGGCCCCATCTCCTTTTCGTAGTAGGAAGTGAAGGTGAAGGGCTGAGGTCGGCTCACGAAGTCCAAGGGGCCGAAACGATCTTGCAGGGCGGCCAGCACGGGTCCCTTGTCCTGACCTGCGGCCAGAAGCAGCCCGAAGACCAGCTTGCACGGCTTGGGGGGTGAAGGAACGCTCACGGCCGCCCCCGCTGTCCGTCCCTCAGCGCCCGGATCAGTTGTTCCGCCCGAACCGTGGCGGTTCCCACTTCTCCCACCACGATGCCCGCGGCCGCGTTGGCCAAGATGGCGGCGTCTCTCACCTCCAGCCCGGCCGCCAGGGCCAGGGCCATGGTGGCGATCACCGTATCTCCGGCACCCGTGACGTCGAAGACCTTTCGGGCAACCGTGGGGATGTGAAAGGGAGCCGCGTCCCGTTCGAACAGGCTCATGCCGTCGGGGCCTCTCGTGATGAGCACTCTTCGGCACTCCAAGCGGTCCAGGAGATTCCGGCCCGCCATCAAGAGGGTTTCTTCGTCGGAAATGGAGACACCGGACATGGCCGAAGCCTCGGCGCTGTTCGGGGTGATCAGATCCGCTCCCCGGTAGCAGGCGGCGTTGCGGACCTTGGGATCGACCAGGACCGGCACATGATGCCGGGCCGCCAGATCCCGAACGGCTGCCATCAGGTGGGAGGTGATCAAACCCTTGCCGTAGTCCGACACCACCACCACGTCCGTTCCGGGAAAACGGGCCGACAGGGCGTCGAGGGCTTGTCCGTACACTTGCGGGTCGGCCGGGCGGGGATCTTCCCGGTCGAATCGAACCACCTGCTGATGGTGGGCGATGATGCGGGTCTTCTGAATGGTGGGGCGTCCGGGGACCTTCACGAGGCCCGAGGTTGCGATCTGCAGATCTTCCAGTTGACGCAGGAGTTCGCGGCCAGCCGCGTCGTCTCCGATCATTCCCACCAAGGCGGGCTGCCCCCCCAGGGAAGCGATGTTGTGCACCACGTTGGCGGCTCCACCCAGCAGCTGGGTCTCTCGGCGCACCTCCACGACGGGAACCGGGGCCTCCGGAGAGATCCGTTGAACCTCCCCCCAGATGAACACATCCAGCATCACGTCTCCGATGACGAGAACACGGCGACCCGGGAAATGTTCGATGCCGGCGATGAGCTGGGGCGTGCGATCGGCGAGTTGGGCGGGCAAGGCGATCATGGCCGGAGGATTCACGAGAGGGGCTTGGCTTCGTCGATGAGCATGATGGGAATGCCGTCTCGGATCTCGTAAAGGAGCCGGCATTGGTCGCAGATGAGCCCGTCTTCCGCCTCATTGAGGCGAACGGGGCTTTTGCACTTGGGACATGCCAGGATGTCGAGCAATTCTTGACTGATACCCATGACCTTTCGGGATCCTTTCTAGCGGTTGAGAAACTTGACCTTGTTCTCTATATCCCCTTCGTTGTCTTCCTTTTCCATGTCCAGGAGCTGCCGGTAGGTTTCGATGGTGGAACGGAGCTTGGTTTCGAGCTGGGTGCGCTGGCGCTTGAGTTCATGAATGTCCTCGTGAAGCTGGGCCAGTCGCTGGTGGGCCGTCTGCAGGATCTTTTCGGCCTTGAGCTCCGCATCCGCCAAAATGAGCTTGGCCTCCTTTTCCGCATTGGCCTTGATCTGTTCGGTGGCCTTCTGGGCATTGAAAAGCACGTTGCGAATGGCCTTTTCGCGATCCCGGTGTTCGGCATTCTCCTTTCGGAGCTGCTGCAATTCCTTTTCCAGCTCCTTTCGATCCAGTTGGAGCCGGTGGAGGTCTTCGGCCAGCTGGTGCAGGAACAGTTCCACCTCGCGTCGGTCATACCCCCGCCAGGCCGTGCGAAACCGCTTGTTTTCGATATCCAGTGGCGTCCACTCCATCCGAGCCTCCTTTCTCCAGAGGCGGGTTCCTTCAGGTCCTCAACACAAGGGCCATTTCCCTCAAGGACGGAACCAGGAAGTTCTGAAGGAAGATCAGGATCAGGATGACGATCATGGGAGAGAAGTCGATCCCTCCAAAAAAGGCCGGAATCCTTCGCCGGATCGCATAGAGAACCGGTTCCGTGATGCTGTACAGAAAGCGAACGATGGGATTGTACGGATCCGGGTTGACCCAAGAGAGAATGGCTCGGGCGATGATGATCCACATGTAGGCGGTGAAGACGATATCGAGGATTCGTGCCAGCGCGAACAGCAGGTTGCTCAAGACGAACATGGCTTCAGGCCCTTTCCCGTCGGGAACTGGTTGGGGCCGGACGGCGCTCGTCCGACCACATCATCGCCCGATAACTACAGTTTTTGGGCGAAGGTGTCAATGAATATGCCGAATCGGAAGAAATCGCCGGATTCCGTGGCCGGGGCTCCCTTTATTGGTCTGGAGCCTGGGCGGATTGCGGAGGGGCGGCGGGGATGGCCAGGGATCCTGCCAGGATCCCCCCTCCCAGAAGAGCCAACCCGAAAGCGGTGGTGGGACCGACGGTTTCTCCCAGGATGAAGAAGGCCAGAAGGGAGGCCCCAATGGGCTCGCCCAGGGTGAGGACGGCCACGGAGGTGGCCGAAAGGTGGCGCAGGGCCCAGTTGAAGGAAGAGTGGCCCAGCAATTGGGGCACAAGGGCCAAGAGGATCAGGGCGCCATAGGTCGTGGGCGTAAAGCCGGTCAGGGGGGTTCGGGTGAGGAAGGCCAGGGCCAGTAAAGTCAAAGCGGCCGTTCCATAGGCTCCCACCAGGTAGGATACGAGGGGCATGTGGGGCCTTGCGGCGCGCCCCGCCAGCAGATACCCGCTCGCCATCAACGCCCCCAGGACGGCCAGGAGATCGCCGATGAACGATTCGTTTCGGGACTGAAAGTCAAAGCCGGTCACGATGGCGCTTCCGGCCAGGCAGGCCGCAAGGCCGACCCAAAGCCAGGGGCGCGGCCTTTCCTTGAACAGGACAGCGGAGAAGAGGGCGGTAAAAAGGGGGCTGGTGCTGACCAGGGTGACGGAACTGGCCACGCTCGTTTTCTGAAGCGATTCGATCCAAAAGACGAAGTGGAGGGCAAGAAAAAGGCCGGAGAGAATCAGGAGCTTCCACGGGCCCGAGAATGCAGGACGGGCTGGATCGCTCACGGAGGACCAAAGGAGTCTGGGCAAGAGAACCAGGGCGGCCAGGGTGACCCGATAGGTGGCAATGGCAAGGGACGGTGCTTCGGCGAAGCGGATGAGGATGGAGGCGAAGGAAATGGCAAGGATCCCGAGGCCGATGATGGCGCACAGTATAAGAAGAGAGGGCCGTTCGCGGCTCTCTTCCCCCTGAGCTGCTGCCGGGGCGAGCCGGGTTCGGGAATCTGAGCGGGGGCGTCTCATGGGAACTCCTTGGTCCTGCCTAGCGGTCATGGTGGCTCTTGCTCCAACCCCTCGCGGATGAAAACACCTGCACCGGGGCGCTGTCCCCCCTCATTTCGATCATGGCCATTGGCGTCCATTGGCGTTCATTCGCGGTCTTCCTTCATGTTCCATTCAATCCGGCGACGGTTCCGGGCGAAAACATTTGCCGTCTTGGGGGAAGCCGTGTCAAGGTTTCCTTCGGGCGAATCCACGGGGCTCATGGAAGGGCGGGGCGCCTAAGGAGCGAAGATTGAGGCAAGGGAGGAGGACATGAAAAAGACGCCCGTACCCGTTGGGAGAAAACCGCTGGCCGGCACCGTCCTCAAGGCCGCTGTCTTTTTGCTCTTCATTGCGGGGGCCGTCTACGGGGTGCGCCACACAGCGCTCCGTGATTACCTGGATCCCGCCTCCCTGGAGGGGGTGCTCACGGAGGCCGGCATTTGGGCTCCCATCTTCTTTGTGGGGATCTACGCGGTGGGGGTTTGCCTGTTTGTCCCCGGCACGGTGCTTACGGGTCTGGGGGCCGTGATCTTCGGGCCCTATTGGGGGTTTGTCTATGTGTGGGCGGGGGCCATGCTGGGAGCGGCGGCGGCCTTCTGGATCGCTCGAACCCTGGGCCGGGACTTTGCGGCGAGTCTCATCGGGGACCGGCTTCGCAGGTACGATGACGCCATCGAACGAAACGGATTTGCCACGGTGCTCTACCTTCGGCTCATCTATTTCCCCTTCACGCCCCTGAACTTCGGCCTGGGCCTCACGAAGATCCGTTTTGTGGATTATCTGGCCGGTACGGGGATCGGCATCCTGGTGGGCACCTTCATCTTCACCTTCTTTATCGGGACCCTCAAAGAGATCTGGGCGAGCGGACACTGGGAAGCCTTGCTGACTCCCAAGGTCCTGCTGTCCTTGGCGCTTTTTGCGGGCTCGTTCTTCATTCCGGTGGTGGTGAAAAGGCTGCGGGGCGAGCCGCAACAGGAATAGCCCCGAGGGGGGGCCATTTTTGATTCCAGTGCTTGACAGGGAACCGGAACCGTTGCTATAAGGGAGAGCTCGAATGGGCTGGCGTAGCTCAACGGTAGAGCAGCTGATTTGTAATCAGCAGGTTGCGGGTTCGAATCCCATCGCCAGCTCCAGATGAGCCGAAGCAGGCGGTCAAATTTTTGCTTGCTTTTCGAAAAGGCCTGTGATAGCTAGGGGCGCCTTTGCGGCCCGGAAGAACGCGCAAGGGCGCGAAGCTGTGGAGAGGTTCCCGAGTGGCCAAAGGGAGCAGACTGTAAATCTGCCGGCGAAGCCTTCGGAGGTTCGAATCCTCCCCTCTCCACCAAACTTCCACACATGTAGGAGATGGTGGCAGCGCAAGCGGGCCATTGTCGTTCGAACTACATGGAATCGCCGGGACCGAGACGGTGCTGAGATCGCGCGCGCAGTGCCGGCATGGAGAGGTTCCCGTAATTCGAGCACAATCCCGTCATGCATCTCCGCCCAGTGAAGGATGGGCCCACGTAGCTCAGGAGGTAGAGCACTTCCTTGGTAAGGAAGAGGTTCACCGGTTCGAGCCCGGTCGTGGGCTCCATTTTTTTTGCCTTCCAAATCCTTGGGCCGAACTCTGCCGCATCCATTCCCTGCAGTGTGCTGTCGTGAAATCCGACCTTTGGCGGGCTTGGATCTTGTCTGTTGCGTATTGAGTTTTGCAGTCAATGAGGTGAGGAGGAAGCGCGATGGCGAAGAAGAAGTTTGAGCGGACGAAGCCGCATGTGAACGTGGGGACCATTGGTCACATCGACCATGGGAAGACGACGTTGACGGCGGCGATCACGAAGCAGCTGGCACTTCGGGGCAAGGCGGAGTTTGTGCCGTTCGATCAGATCGACAAGGCACCGGAGGAGCGCGAGCGCGGGATCACGATTGCGACGGCGCACGTGGAGTACGAGACGGACCGGCGTCACTATGCGCACGTGGACTGTCCGGGTCACGCGGACTACATCAAGAACATGATCACGGGTGCGGCGCAGATGGACGGGGCCATTTTGGTGGTGGCGGCCGACGACGGTCCCATGCCCCAGACGCGGGAGCACATTTTGCTGGCCCGTCAGGTGGGTGTGCCCAACATCGTGGTGTTCTTGAACAAGGTGGACATGGTGGACGATCCGGAGCTCATCGAGCTGGTGGAGCTGGAGCTTCGGGAGCTTTTGAGCAAGTACGGATTTCCGGGCGATGATGTGCCGATCATCAAGGGTTCGGCGCTGAAGGCTCTGGAGTCGGATGATCCTGACAGCCCGGAGGCGGCGTGCATCTTTGAGCTGATGGATGCGGTGGACAGCTACATTCCGGATCCGGTTCGGGATGTGGACAAGCCGTTCCTGATGCCCATCGAGGATGTCTTTTCCATCAGCGGCCGCGGCACGGTGGTGACGGGTCGCGTGGAACGCGGGGCCATCACGGTGGGCGAGGAAGTGGAGATTGTGGGCTTCCGGCCGACCACCAAGACGGTGTGCACGGGCGTGGAGATGTTCCGCAAGACGCTGGACCGCGGAGAGGCGGGCGACAACGTGGGTCTTTTGCTTCGCGGGATCAAGCGCGACGAGGTGGAGCGCGGTCAGGTGGTGGCCAAGCCGGGGAGCATCACGCCGCACACGAAGTTCAAGGCGGAAGTCTACGTTTTGAAGAAGGAAGAAGGCGGCCGTCATACGCCGTTTTTCCCGGGGTACCGTCCGCAGTTTTATTTCCGGACCACGGACGTGACGGGCGTGGTGACGCTTCCCGAGGGCGTGGAGATGGTGATGCCGGGCGACAACGTGAACATGGAAGTGCACCTGATCGCCCCGGTGGCCCTGGAAAAGGAGCTTCGCTTCGCCATCCGCGAAGGCGGACGCACCGTGGGGGCCGGCGTCGTCACCGACATCATCGAGTAGTTCTGGGGATCCACAAAGAGAAGGTGAGCGACAATGCGAGTATTGGTCACCCTTGTGTGTCAGGAATGCAAGCAGCGTAATTATACGACGACCAAGAACAAGAGAACGACTCCGGACCGGCTGACTTTCCGAAAGTATTGCAAATTTTGCAATGCCCATACCACCCACAAGGAAACGAAGTAGGCCTCTGGATGCCGCTTCGACCGGGCTTCAAGCCCGATCGGAGCGGCGGGCCCGGTTCCGGGGCGGCTGATCGGGAACCTATACGGAAGCCCCATTCAAGGTGATCGATGAAGGCTGCAAAGGCAAGTCACACGCAGACGATGGAAAGCGGCGGGCCACCGGTGAACAAAAAGAGCAGAAAGCACGACAGGCAGGGCGATGCGAAGGCCGGCGACGTGAAAAAGATGGCGGCGGCGAAAAAGAAGGCCCCCCGGAAGGTCGAGGCGTCCGGGCCGAATCTCTGGACGCGCTTTCGAACCTACCTGAGGGAGGTGGTCTACGAACTGCGCAAGGTCGTCTGGCCGTCGCGCAAGGAGACCATCGGGTCCACTTCCGTTGTGCTGGTGATCGTGATTCTCTGCGGACTCTTCTTGGGGTTCGTGGATCTGATCCTCAGCCGGTTTGTGCGGTTTCTGATCGGGTGAGGAGCGAAAGCGGCATGACGAGCGGTAGCGGGGGTGATGGCGTGGCGAAGCAATGGTACATCGTGCATACGTATTCGGGGTTCGAGCACAAGGTCAAGGCGGCTTTGCAGGAACGGGTCAAGGCGGCCGGCAAGGAAGAATACTTCGGCCGGATCCTGGTGCCCACCGAGAAGGTCGTGGAGCTGGTCAAGGGCGAGCGCAAATCGTCGTCCCGCAAGTTCTATCCCGGATACATCCTGGTGGAGATGGAGCTCAACGACGAAACGTGGCACCTGGTGCGCCACACCCCCAAGGTGACGGGCTTCATCGGAAGTCAGGAAAAGCCCATTCCGTTGACCGAAGAGGAAGCCGACGCGATCATCCAGCAGATGGAAGAAGGCATCCAGAAGCCTCGCCCCAAGTACCAGTTTGAAAAGGGCGACGAGGTGCGCGTGGTGGATGGACCGTTCGCCAGCTTCAACGGGGTGGTGGAACAAGTGATTCCCGAAAAAGGAAAGGTTCGGGTGCTGGTGACCATCTTTGGGCGTTCGACGCCGGTGGAGCTCGACTTTGTTCAGGTCCAGCGCCTTTAGCTGAGTATATTTGCGGTGCGGTCGCACGGCCCTTACCGGGGGATCGCGCCGTCCTGAAATAGAGACTGCGAGTGGTTGAGGGAGTGATCTCATCATGGCAAAAAAGGTTATCGCGAACATCAAGCTCCAGATTCCAGCCGGGCAGGCGAATCCGTCCCCGCCGGTGGGTCCCGCACTGGGCCAGCACGGCGTCAACATCATGGAGTTCTGCAAGGCGTTCAACGCCAAGACCCAGGGGCAGGACGGGATGATCATTCCCGTGATCATCACGGTCTATGCGGACCGGTCCTTCACTTTCATCACCAAGACGCCGCCCGCCTCCGTGTTGCTCAAGAAGGCGGCCCAGATCGCCAAGGGTTCCAGCGAGCCCAACCGCGACAAGGTGGGGAAGGTGACCAAGGCGCAGGTGGAGGAAATCGCCAAGCTGAAGATGCCCGACCTCAATGCTCGGGACTTGGATGCGGCTGTGCGTACCATTGAAGGTACGGCGCGCAGCATGGGGATTGTGGTCGAATAGCTAAGGCCCTTGCCGATACGGGCCGTCAGCAAGACTCGGTTGGAGAGAAGGACATGCCGAAACGAGGAAAGAAATATCGCGCTGCGCTCGCAAAAGTGGATCGCACGAAGCGCTATACCTTTGAGGAAGGCCTGGGCCTGGCTTTGGAATGTGCCTACGCCGGCTTTGACGAAACCGTGGACATCGCCGTTCGGCTGGGGGTGGATCCCCGCCATGCGGACCAGATGGTGCGCGGAACCGTGGTGTTGCCCAATGGCTTGGGCAAGGAAGTGCGCGTGGTGGTCTTCGCCAAGGGCGAAAAGGTGAAGGAGGCTCTGGACGCGGGTGCCGACGAGGCCGGGGGCGAGGAGCTGATCGAGAAGATCAAGGAAGGATGGCTGGAATTCGACAAGGCGGTGGCCACCCCCGACATGATGGGCCAGGTGGGAAAGATCGGTAAGATCCTGGGCCCCCGCGGCCTGATGCCCAACGCCAAGCTGGGAACCGTCACCTTCGACGTGGAGAAGGTGGTGAAGGAGATCAAGGCCGGTAAAGTGGACTTCCGCGTGGAGAAGACGGGAATCGTCCACGCTCCCATGGGCAAGGTCTCCTTCGGGCAGGAAAAGCTCCTGCAGAACATCGCCACGTTCCTGGACACCCTGATCCGGTTGAAGCCGGCCGCGGCCAAGGGCACGTATCTGAGAGGAATCGCCATTTCGACGACCATGGGACCGGGCATCCGCATCGATCCCCTGGCCGTCAAGAACATCCTGGGCTGACGCCCCGGATGGGAACTCAAAATAACTGCCGTTGGGTGCTTTCACGCATCGGAGACCGTAGGTACACGTTGGAGGTGTTTAAATCCGCCCGGGTTTTTCTCGCGGGGTGGGACCTACCGAGGTGGTGAAAAGACCAACGGGTTGACGGGCTCGCTGATAACGAGTTTGAAAGCACGCCGGCAGAGGAAAGGGGGGAAGAAAGAGCTTGGAAAGGGCAAAGAAAGAGCAACTGGTGGCCGAGCTGCACGAGAAGCTTCAGCGCGCCAGCGCCGCCGTCCTCACGGACTTCAAGGGCCTGACCGTCGCCGAGATCACCGCGTTGCGGGACAACCTGGCCGAGCAGGGCGTGGAGTACAAGGTGGTCAAGAACACCTTGATGCGCATCGCCGCCAAGGGAACGGCCGCCGAGGTGGTGGAGCCCCTGCTCACGGGGACCAACGCCGTGGCGATCAGTTACCAGGATCCCAGCGCCCTGGCGAAGGTCTTGAAGAAGTTCGCCAAGGAGAAGGACAAGTTCCAGATCAAGGGCGGTGTTCTGGGAACCAAGGCACTGTCCGCACAGGATGTGGAAGCGCTGGCCGACCTGCCTTCCCGGGAGGAGATGCTGGCCAAGCTCCTGGGAACGCTCAACGCCGTACCCACCGGCCTGGTTCGGGTACTCAGCGGCGTACCCAGGGCCTTTGTCGGCGTGCTTGCAGCCATTGAACGAGAAAAACAACAAGCTTCGTAAATAGAGGAGGAATCCCGCAATGTCCCAAATCACCAAGGAAGATGTGATCAAGTTCATTGAAAACATGACGGTTCTCGAACTGAGCGAGCTCGTCAAGGAACTGGAAGAACGTTTCGGCGTAAGCGCGGCTGCGCCCGTGGCGGTGGCCGCCGTGGCGGCGGCTCCGGGTGCCGAAGCGGCTCCTGCGGAAGAAAAGACGGAATTCGACGTGGTCATCACCTCCGCCGGCGACAAGAAGATCCAGGTGATCAAGGAGGTTCGGGCCATCACGAACCTGGGTCTCAAGGAAGCCAAGGATCTGGTGGAAAATCTTCCCGGCGTGGTCAAGGAAGGCATTCCCAAGGCGGAGGCCGAAGAGATCGCCAAGAAGCTCACCGAAGCCGGAGCGACCGTCGAAATCAAGTAACGTTCCTGCGTCCCGCCCGCGGCGGGCTTTTGTCGGAAGTCCCGTCTGCGGCGGGATTTCCGATTTCCTTTTTTGGGTGAGGGCCACCTGGGACGCCTTGGGCACCGCCGAAGGCGTCCAGGTGGTTTTCTCGCCAAAGTGACCGAAAGGTTATGAATTCCACCAAGTTGCAGGAGACATCATGGCAACTGCTCTGAGCCAAGAATACCGGGTCCGGAAGAGTTTCGGGAAGATCAAAAAGATCGTCGACATCCCGAACCTGATTCAGATGCAGAAAGAGTCGTACGCCAACTTTCTGCAGATGGATGTCCCGCCCCAAGCCCGTGCCAAGAAAGGGCTCCAGGAAGTCTTCCAAAGCGTTTTCCCCATCGAGGATTTCAGCCAGACCGCGTCCCTGGAGTTCGTGCAGTACAGCTTTGGCGACGTCAAGTACGACGTGGACGAGTGCTTGGCGAGGGGCATGACCTATGAGGCGCCCTTGAAGATCGTGGTGCGCCTGGTGGTCTACGATGTGGACAAGGAAGCGGGGATTCGCTCGATTCGCGATATTAAGGAGCAGGAGATCTATTTCGGCACGCTGCCGATGATGACCGAAAACGGCACGTTCATCATCAACGGCACGGAAAGGGTCATCGTCAGCCAGCTCCACCGTTCGCCCGGTATCTTCTTCGATCATGACCGCGGGAAAACCCACTCCAGCGGCAAGATCCTCTATTCCGCCCGGATCATTCCCCTTCGGGGATCCTGGCTCGATTTCGAATTCGACCCCAAGGACATTCTCCACGTGCGCATCGACCGGCGACGCAAACTGCCGGCCACCGTCCTTTTGAAGGCTCTCGGCTACGCCACGGAAGAACTTCTCAACTACTTCTACAAGATCCAGCGGGTCTTTCTCATCGACGCCACCTCGGCGGAAAAGGAACTGAACCAGGAAACCCTGGTGGGCACAAGAGCCCCGGAAGATATCGTCCACCCGGAAACGGGTGAGGTGCTCGTTAAGAAAAACCGCAAGCTGGGAAAATTGACACTCAAGCGACTGGCCGAGGTGGGCGTCACAAGGCTTCCCATGCCCACCGAGGAACTGATCGGTCAAGTGCTGGCCCACGATGTGATCGACTACGCCACGGGCGAGATCGTCGCGGAGTGTAACGATACGATCACCGAGGAGCTTTTGGAGGAGTTTCTGCAAAGGGGGATCGACGAACTGGAACTGCTCCACCTGCAGGGCCAGGACGTGAGCCCGGCTTTCCGAAACACCCTGCTGCTGGACAAGGTCCACAGCCGCGAAGACGCTCTGCTGGAGATCTACAGGCGCCTTCGCCCCAGCAACCCCCCCACGTTGGAAGTGGCTACCGAATTTTTCAACAACCTCTTTTTCAGCCCGGACCAGTACGATCTTTCCGAGGTGGGGCGCCTGAAGCTGAACGTGCAATTGGGCCTGGAGATTCCTTTGGAGACCCGCACGCTCACCCGGGAGGACATCCTGGAAGCGGTTCGAAAGTTGATCCATCTCAAGGAAACCCAGGGCCCGGTGGACGACATCGACAACCTGGGCAACCGGCGGGTGCGCGCCGCCGGCGAACTGCTGGAAAACCAGTACCGCATCGGGCTGGTGCGCATGGAACGGGCCATCAAGGAGCGCATGAGCCTCCAGGAGATCGAGGCCCTCATGCCCCACGACCTGATCAACGCCAAGCCGGTGTCGGCCGTGGTCAAGGAGTTCTTCGGGACCAGCCAGCTGTCCCAGTTCATGGATCAGACCAACCCGCTGTCCGAGGTCACCCACAAGCGGCGTCTGAGCGCCCTGGGGCCGGGAGGCCTCACCCGGGAACGGGCCGGCTTCGAGGTCCGGGACGTGCACCCCACCCACTACGGGCGAATCTGTCCCATCGAGACCCCGGAAGGTCCCAACATCGGTCTCATCGTTTCGCTTTCCACCTACGCGCGGGTCAATCCCTACGGATTCATCGAAACGCCCTACAGGAAGGTGGAGAACCGCCAGGCCAGCCGGGATGTGGTCTATTTGACGGCCATGGACGAAAAGGAATACCCCATCGCCCAGGCCAACGCCCCGCTGGATGATGAGGGGCGGTTTATCCGGGACGAGGTGTCGGCGCGTGTCGCGGGCGAATTCATGCTGCTGCCGCCCGATGAGATCAAGTACATGGACGTGTCGCCCAATCAGCTGGTGAGCGTTTCCGCCTCGCTGATTCCCTTCCTGGAGCACGACGACGCCAACCGCGCCCTCATGGGATCCAACATGCAGCGGCAGGCCGTCCCCCTCATCCAGACCCGGGCTCCCCTGGTGGGCACGGGCATGGAGCGGATCGTGGCCCGGGACAGCGGCGTGGTCATCGTGGCCAAGCGGGACGGCGTGGTGGAATACGTGGACGCCTCGCGGATCGTCGTGCGCGCCTTGGAAACGGAAAGCTCCATGGACAGCGGCGTGGACATCTACAAGCTCATCAAGTTCAAACGCTCCAACCAGAACACCTGCATGAACCAGAAGCCTCTTGTGCGCGCGGGGCAAAGGGTCAAGAGAGGACAGATCATCGCCGACGGGGCTTCCACCGATCACGGCGAACTGGCCCTGGGGCGCAACGTGATGATCGCCTTCATGAGCTGGGGCGGATACAATTTTGAAGACTCCATCCTGGTGAGCGAACGGATTGTTCAGGACGACGTCTTCACCTCCATCCACATCGAGGAGTTCGAGGTCCTGGCGCGCGACACCAAGCTGGGCAAGGAAGAGATCACCCGGGATATCCCCAACGTGGGAGAGGAAGCCCTGCGCAACCTGGATGAGAGCGGCATTGTTCGTATCGGAGCCTACATCCGCCACAACGACATCCTGGTGGGCAAGGTGACGCCCAAGGGTGAGACCCAGCTGACCCCCGAAGAGAAGCTTTTGCGGGCGATTTTCGGCGAGAAGGCCAGCGACGTGAAGGACACCTCGCTTCGGGTTCCCCCGGGCGTGGAGGGCATTGTCATCGACGCCAAGGTTTTTTCGCGCCGGGGTGTGGACAAGGACGAACGCACCCGGATGATCGAGGACGAAGAAATTGCGCGTCTCATGAAAGACCAGCGGGACGAGCTGGACATCATCCGAAGGAGCGTGGCCAAGCGGATCGCCGCCCTTTTTGAAGGCAAGACGTGCGCCGCCGCCATCAAGGATGGTAAGACCGTGTATGTGAAGAAGGGGGAGCCCATCACCGTGGACGTGGTGATGAATCTTCCCAGCCGGCTCTGGTCGCACCTGGCGGCCGTGGAGGATCCGGCCTTGTCCATGGAAGTGGAGCACATCTACGACCATTACCGGGAACAGGTGGATCTGGTCCGGTCGCTCTTCGAGGAAAAGATCAGCAAGCTGAAGAAGGGCGACGAACTGCCTCCTGGCGTCATCAAGATGGTCAAGGTGTATGTGGCCGTCAAACGCAAGCTGCAGGTGGGCGACAAGATGGCGGGCCGCCACGGAAACAAGGGCGTCGTCTCCCGGATTCTTCCCATGGAGGACATGCCCTATTTTGCGGACGGCACTCCCGTGGACATCGTGCTCAATCCCCTGGGCGTTCCGTCCCGTATGAACGTGGGGCAGGTCATGGAAACGCACCTGGGTTGGGCGGCCAAGGGCCTGGGCGAGCAGTTGGCCCAGATGCTCGAGGCCTACAAGGAAAAGGAAACCATCGAGCAAAAGCTCCAGCGGATCTACAATCAACTGGAATTCGACACCTACCTGAAAGGGGCGAGCGACGAGGAGCTCAAGTCCCTCATTCCGCACCTCAAGGAAGGCGTCCACGTGGCCTCTCCGGTCTTCGACGGCGCGGAAGAGCCCGAGATTCGCGAATTCCTGAAGGAAGCCGGTCTTCCCGAGACGGGACAGGCGACCCTGTACGACGGGCGCACGGGCGAGCCCTTCGACCAGCCCGTGACCGTGGGCGTCATGTACATGCTCAAGCTCCACCACCTGGTGGACGACAAGATCCATGCCCGCTCCATCGGGCCCTACTCGCTGGTGACCCAGCAGCCCTTGGGCGGCAAGGCCCAATTCGGCGGCCAGCGCCTGGGTGAGATGGAAGTGTGGGCCATGGAGGCTTATGGGGCGGCTTATGCTCTGCAGGAGTTCCTGACGGTGAAGTCCGACGACGTGGCAGGAAGGACCCGGATGTACGAAAAGATCGTCAAGGGGGAAAACACCCTGGAGGCCGGGCTGCCGGAGTCGTTCAACGTGCTGGTCAAGGAACTTCAGGCCTTGGCCCTCGACGTGCAGCTGCTGGGCGAGGAAGAGGGCGAAGGCGATTAGTGTTGCGTCAGGCAGCTAGGGGCCGGGCGGAGGGGTGGCTTCCGCCCGGCGTACGACTGCCGGGGCGTTCTCGTGAACGTGACGCATAAGGAGGAACCTTTGAAAGAGCTCTATCCCTACTTTATGAAGCCGACCGATCCGCTTCACTTCGACGCCGTCAAGATCATGCTGGCCTCTCCCGAGAAGATCCGGGAGTGGTCCTACGGCGAGGTGAAGAAGCCGGAAACCATCAATTACCGGACCTTCAAGCCGGAACGCGACGGCTTGTTCTGCGCCAAGATTTTCGGTCCCACCAAGGACTACGAGTGCAACTGCGGTAAATACAAGAGGATGAAGCACCGCGGCGTGGTGTGCGAAAAGTGCGGTGTGGAGGTCATCCAGTCCAAGGTGCGCCGGGAGCGCATGGGGCACATCGAACTGGCGGCGCCCGTGGCACACATCTGGTTCCTGCGCAGCCTGCCCAGCAAGATCGGTAACCTGCTGGACCTGACCATGCGGGAATTGGAAAAGGTCCTCTATTTCGATTCTTACATCGTGCTGGATCCCGGCGACACCCCGCTGGAGAAGGGCGAACTGCTCAGCGAAGAAAGGTACCGCAGCCTGGTGCAGGAATACGGTGCCGGGTTCCGGGCGGGGATCGGCGCGGAAGCCATCAAGGAACTCCTGGCGAGCCTGGATCTGGATGCGCTGGCCCAGCAGTTGCGCCAGGAGATGCTGGAGACCGGGTCGGTGGCCAAGCGCAAGAAGCTGGCCAAGCGCCTCAAGGTGGTGGAGGCCTTCAAGGACTCGGACAACCTGCCCGAGTACACCATCATGGACGTGATTCCCGTTCTGCCTCCCGATCTGCGTCCCCTGGTTCCTCTGGACGGCGGCCGTTTCGCCACCAGCGACCTCAACGACCTGTACCGGCGGGTGATCAACCGCAACAACCGGCTGAAGAGGCTCATGGAGCTCAACGCGCCGGACATCATCATCCGCAACGAAAAGCGTATGCTCCAGGAGGCCGTGGATGTGCTCTTCGACAACGGCCGGCGGGGCAAGACCATCACGGGGGCCAACAAGCGGCCCCTCAAGTCCCTGAGCGACATGCTCAAGGGCAAGCAGGGCCGCTTCCGCCAGAACCTCCTTGGAAAGCGCGTGGACTACTCGGGCCGTACCGTGATCGTCGTGGGGCCCAACCTGCGTCTGCACCAGTGCGGGCTGCCCAAGAAGATGGCCCTGGAGCTCTTCAAGCCCTTTGTCTACAACAAGCTGGAGGAGAAGGGCCATGTGAGCACCATCAAGGCGGCCAAGAAGATGGTGGAAAAGGAGACGCCGGAGGTCTGGGACACCCTGGACGAGGTGGTCAAGGAATTTCCCGTGATGCTCAACCGGGCCCCGACGCTGCACCGTCTCGGCATCCAGGCCTTTGAGCCGATCCTGATCGAGGGCAAGGCCATCCAATTGCATCCGCTGGTGTGTACGGCCTTCAACGCGGACTTCGATGGCGACCAGATGGCGGTGCACGTGCCCTTGTCCATCGAGGCGCAGACGGAGGCCCGCGTTCTCATGATGTCCACCAACAACATCCTGAGCCCGGCCCACGGGGGGCCCATCATCGTGCCGTCTCAGGATATCGTTCTGGGCATCTACTACATGACCCGGGAGCGTCCTTTCGCTCCGGGTGAAAACCGCACTTTTGCGGGTGTGGACGAGGTGCGCTGCGCCTACGATGCGGGCACGGTGGACCTGCATGCCAAGATCAAGGTGCGCCTCAACGGGGAACTGGTGGAAACCACCGTGGGGCGCACGCTCCTGTGGGAAATGATCGCCGGCATCATGCCGGAGAAGATCATGGGCGACCCGGTGCTCCTGAAAAAGACCTTCGCCATGATCAACAAGGTCATGAACAAGAAGGCTCTGCTGGAACTGATCGACTACAGCTACCGCACTGCAGGGGAGAAGGCCACGGTCATCCTGGCGGACCGGTTGAAGGACCTGGGATACCAGCAGGCCACCCGATCGGGGATCTCCATCTCCATGAAGGATATGATCATCCCCAAGAAGAAGGCGGACATCATCTCGGACGCCTTCGAACAGGTCCGTGAGATCGAACGGCAATACAACGAAGGTCTCATCACCGAAGGGGAAAAGTACAACAAGGTGGTGGATATCTGGGCCAAGGCCACGGAAGATGTGGCCGGCGAGATGATGAAGGAAATGGCCGTGGACGTGGTCACGGGACCCGACGGCCAAACCGCGGAGACCACTTCCTTCAATCCCATCTTCATGATGGCCGATTCCGGCGCCCGCGGCAGCAAGGACCAGATGCGCCAGCTGTCGGGGATGCGCGGCCTGATGGCCAAGCCTTCGGGCGAGATCATCGAAACGCCCATCACCGCCAACTTCCGCGAAGGCCTGACGGTGCTCCAGTACTTCATCTCCACCCACGGAGCCCGGAAGGGTCTGGCGGATACGGCCCTCAAGACGGCCAACTCCGGTTACCTCACCCGCCGGCTGGTGGATGTGTCCCAGGACGTGATCGTCAGCGAAAAGGATTGCGGGACCATGGACGGGATTACCGTGGAGGCGCTGACGGAAGCCGGGGAGATCATCCAGCGCCTGGGCGAGCGCATCCTCGGCCGCGTGGTCCACGAGGACGTGGTGGATCCCGTGACGGGCGACGTCCTCCTTCCCGCCGGGGTGGAGATCGACGAGGAAGGCCTCAAGAAGATCGAGGATGCGGGTATCGAGAAGGTCACCATCCGCTCGGTGCTCACCTGCCGCAGCCGCCGCGGAGTGTGCGCCACCTGCTACGGTCGGGACCTGGCCCACGGCCGCAGGGTGCAGATCGGGGAGGCCGTCGGGATCATCGCGGCCCAGTCCATTGGTGAACCGGGGACACAGCTCACCATGCGGACCTTCCACATCGGTGGAACCGCCAGCAAGCGCATCGAGCAGACCTCCATCACCAACCGCTACCCGGGCCAGGTGAAGTTCGTCAATCTCAATACCGTCCGGAACCGGGAGGGCGACCTGGTGGCCATGAACCGCAACGGCGAGATTTCCATTGTGAGCGAAACGGGCCGTGAGCGGGAGCGCTATGTCATCATCTACGGCGCCAAACTGAAGGTTCAGGACGGTCAATGGGTGGAGCCGGAAACGCTGCTGGCCGAATGGGACCCCTTCACCATCCCCATCCTCACGGATGTGCAGGGAACGGTGAAGTTCGGCGACATCATCGAAGGCCAGACCATGCAGGAGAAGCTGGACCCGGTGACCGGAAAGTCCAGCAAGGTGATCGTGGAGGCCCGGGACGCCGACATGCGGCCGCGCGTGTCCATCAAAGACGAGCGGGGCCGTACGGCCCGCGTGGGCGACGGCGGGCATGCCCGGTACTACATGCCGGTGGGGGCCATCCTCATGGTCAACGAAGGGGATACGGTCTCGCCCGGCGACGTGCTCGCCAGGATTCCCCGGGAAACCACCAAGACCAAGGACATCACCGGCGGTTTGCCGCGTGTGGCCGAACTTTTCGAGGTGCGAAAGCCCAAGGAACATGCGGTCATCTCTGAGATCGACGGTGTGGTCAGTTTCGGCAAGGACACCAAGGGCAAGCGCAAGGTGATCGTGACGCCGGAGGTGGGCGAGCCCCGCGAGTATCTGATCCCCAAGGGCAAACACATCAGCGTGCATGAGGGGGATTATGTGCGGGCGGGTGAGCCGCTCATGGACGGATCGCCCAATCCCCACGACGTGCTGGCCGTTCTCGGGGAAAAGGAGCTGGCCAAGTACCTGGTCAACGAAGTGCAGCAGGTCTATCGCCTCCAGGGCGTGAAGATCAACGACAAGCACATCGAGGTGATCGTTCGCCAGATGCTGCGCCGTGTGCGGATCACCAATCCCGGCGATTCCGATTTCCTGATGGGCGAGCATGTGGAAAAGCATGTCTTCGAGGAGGTGAACCAGAAGCTGGAAGCGGAAGGAAAGGTGCCCGCCGCGGCCGAACCTTTGCTCCTCGGAATCACCAAGGCCTCGCTGAGCACGGAGAGCTTCATCTCGGCGGCGTCCTTCCAGGAGACCACCAAGGTCCTGACGGACGCGGCCGCCGCCGGAAAGGTGGATTACCTGAGGGGACTCAAGGAAAACGTGATCATGGGGCGGCTCATTCCGGCCGGTACGGGCATGAAGCGGTACCGCGGCGCCAAGTTCGCCGTCCAGGCCCTTCAGGACAGCTGAGCAGGCCCACGGGTCCCGTCGGCGAGGCTTGAAATGTCTTGACAAGCCCACGGGTTGTCAGTAGATAGAGGAGATTTCCGAGCCCAGGCCGTGGGGGCGAGTTAAGTTTTTGAAATTAATGCGATCTGAAGTAGGTGGAGTAACGAGGATGCCCACGATCAACCAGTTGGTCCGAAAAGGAAGAGAAAAGGTCCGGAAAAAATCGACGACACCCGCTTTGCAGGGCTGTCCCCAAAAGCGGGGCGTATGTGTGCGTGTTTACACGACAACGCCCAAGAAGCCCAACTCGGCGTTGCGTAAGATCGCACGTGTCCGCCTGACGAACGGCATCGAAGTCACGTCTTACATTCCCGGGATCGGTCACAACCTGCAGGAGCACTCGGTGGTGCTCATTCGCGGTGGCCGTGTCAAGGACTTGCCCGGCGTTCGCTACCATATCATCCGCGGAACCTTGGATGCCCTGGGGGTGTCCAACCGCAAGCAGGGCCGGTCCAAATACGGGGCCAAGCGGCCGAAATAGAGGGTGTGGGAATCCAAGACGGGCCATGGTCTTGGGAAGGGCCATGGCTTCTCTTTTGCCGTCAATGATCAAGAAGGTTGAGGTCGGGAATGCCTAGGAGAAGAGAAGTTCCAAAACGCGAGATTCTTCCAGATCCCAAGTACAACAGCCGGTTGGTGGCCAAGTTCATCAACAACATCATGCGGGATGGAAAGAAGAGTGTGGCCGAGCGGATCATGTACGGGGCCTTCGATCTGATCGAAAAGCGCGCCAAGCAGGATCCTCTCGAGGTTTTCCACAAGGCCATGGACAACGTGCGCCCCATCATCGAGGTCAAGTCCCGTCGGGTTGGCGGCGCCACCTATCAGGTGCCTGTGGAGGTGCGCCCCGAGCGGCGAGACGCGTTGGCCATGCGGTGGCTGATCGGCTACGCCAAGAATCGCTCGGAAAAGACCATGGTGGAAAAGCTGGCGGGTGAGCTTCTGGATGCCTCGCAGAACAGGGGCGGAGCCATCAAGAAGCGTGAAGACACGCACCGCATGGCGGAGGCGAACAAGGCCTTCGCTCACTATCGCTGGTAGTTTTCCGGGAGTCCGGCAGGGGCGGAGGGCGCCGCGCCGGATCGGGCTGAGATTGTTGGGCCGGGGCATCCTCGCAGGTTAAGCGTATTGAGACGAACGGAAGCATTTGGGATCCAGTTTTTGTGAGGAGGAAGCGCGATGGCGAAGAAGAAGTTTGAGCGGACGAAGCCGCATGTGAACGTGGGGACCATTGGTCACATCGACCATGGGAAGACGACGTTGACGGCGGCGATCACCAAGCAGCTGGCTCTTCGGGGCAAGGCGGAGTTTGTGCCGTTCGATCAGATCGACAAGGCACCGGAGGAGCGCGAGCGCGGGATCACGATTGCGACGGCGCACGTGGAGTACGAGACGGACCGGCGTCACTATGCCCACGTGGACTGTCCGGGTCACGCGGACTACATCAAGAACATGATCACGGGTGCGGCGCAGATGGACGGGGCCATTTTGGTGGTGGCGGCCGACGACGGTCCCATGCCCCAGACGCGGGAGCACATTTTGCTAGCCCGTCAGGTGGGTGTGCCCAACATCGTGGTGTTCTTGAACAAGGTGGACATGGTGGACGATCCGGAGCTCATCGAGCTGGTGGAGCTGGAGCTTCGGGAGCTTTTGAGCAAGTACGGATTTCCGGGCGATGATGTGCCGATCATCAAGGGTTCGGCGCTGAAGGCTCTGGAGTCGGATGATCCTGACAGCCCGGAGGCGGCGTGCATCTTTGAGCTGATGGATGCGGTGGACAGCTACATTCCGGATCCGGTTCGGGATGTGGACAAGCCGTTCCTGATGCCCATCGAGGATGTCTTTTCCATCAGCGGCCGCGGCACGGTGGTGACGGGTCGCGTGGAACGCGGGGCCATCACGGTGGGCGAGGAAGTGGAGATTGTGGGCTTCCGGCCGACCACCAAGACGGTGTGCACGGGCGTGGAGATGTTCCGCAAGACGCTGGACCGCGGAGAGGCGGGCGACAACGTGGGTCTTTTGCTTCGCGGGATCAAGCGCGACGAGGTGGAGCGCGGTCAGGTGGTGGCCAAGCCGGGGAGCATCACGCCGCACACGAAGTTCAAGGCGGAAGTCTACGTTTTGAAGAAGGAAGAAGGCGGCCGTCATACGCCGTTTTTCCCGGGGTACCGTCCGCAGTTTTATTTCCGGACCACGGACGTGACGGGCGTGGTGACGCTTCCCGAGGGCGTGGAGATGGTGATGCCGGGCGACAACGTGAACATGGAAGTGCACCTGATCGCCCCGGTGGCCCTGGAAAAGGAGCTTCGCTTCGCCATCCGCGAAGGCGGACGCACCGTGGGGGCCGGCGTCGTCACCGACATCATCGAGTAGGGTACCACCAATAGCGGAAAAGGGTCCCTGGGCGGCTTGTCCGGCAGGGACCTAACTTATGGGAACAAAAGCTATGATGATGAATCAGCGAATCAGAATCCGCTTGAAAGCTTACGACCACAAGCTTCTTGATCAGGCGGCCGCAGAGATCGTGAATACGGCGAAAAAGACGGGAGCCCACGTGGCGGGGCCCATCCCATTGCCCACCAAGATCCATCGGTACACGGTGCTGCGGTCCGTTCACATCGACAAGAAGTCGCGGGAACAGTTTGAGGTCCGGGTTCACAAGAGGCTGGTGGACATCCTGGAGCCGACCCAACAGACGGTCGACTCCCTGATGAAGCTGGATCTGTCGGCCGGTGTGGACGTGGAAATCAAGCTGTAGAAGCCTCTTCGAGCGGAAAGGCTACCTGAGAGAGAGCAGACAAAATGGTGAAGGCATTGATTGGACGCAAGCTCGGTATGACGCAAGTCTTCGCCGACGACGGCAGCGTGGTGCCGGTGACGGTGATTCAGGCGGGTCCGTGCGTGGTCACCCAGGTGAAGGTGCCGGAGCGGGACGGCTACAGCGCCCTTCAGCTGGGCTTCGGCACCAAGAGCGAGAAGAAGGTCAACCGCCCCATGAAGGGCCACCTGGACAAGGTGGGCAAAGGCTACTTCCAGGCTCTGCGGGAAGTACGCGTGGACAATGTGGACGAATTCGAGATGGGGCAGGTGATCGGCACGGACGTCTTTGAGATCGGCGACCGGGTGGATGTGACGGGAATCAGCAAGGGTAAAGGCTTTGCGGGAACCATCAAGCGATGGGGTTTCAGTCGAGGGCCGGAAACACATGGGTGCAAGAACATTCGCGAGCCCGGTTCCACAGGGTGTGCCACGTTCCCCGGTAGGGTGATCAAGGGCAAAAAGATGGCCGGCCAAAAAGGAAACAAGCGCGTGACCACCCTCAACCTGAAGATCGTAGACGTGCGGCCCGAGGAAAACCTGCTGTTGATCAAAGGTGCTGTGCCCGGAGCAAAGAACGGCTTGGTGTTCATTCGCAAGACGAATCGTGTCAAGTAAGGCTCCGTGCCGGAAGAACCTGGGAGGACTAGAGGTAACGTCATGCCTACGATTGATATTTTCGATATGAACCGTCAGGTTGTGGGGCAAATGGAGCTTCGCGACGATATCTTCGCCGTGCCGGTCAAGCCCCATGTGCTCCATGAGGTGGTGCTCTACCAGCTGGCCAAGCGACGAGCGGGAACGGCGAAGACCAAAGGCCGAAGCGAAGTCTCCGGCGGCGGACGCAAGCCGTGGCGCCAGAAGGGTACGGGGCGTGCCCGAGTGGGAACCATCCGATCGCCTCTGTGGCGGGGCGGCGGAACGGTGCATGGCCCGCAGCCGCGCTCCTACGAAATGAAGGTGCCCAAGAAGGTCCGCAAATTGGCCTTGAAGATGGCCTTGAGCCAGAAGCTTCAGGATCGGGAGCTGACCGTTGTGGAGCAGCTGAGCCTGCCGGAGATCAAGACGAAGGAATTTGCCGCCTGGATGGAGCGCTTCGAGCTCAGCAAACCCCTGGTGGTGATCGCCCGGCAGGACGACGTGGTGGAGAAATCCGCCCGCAACATCCCCACGGTGAAGGTGTTGCGCTCGGAAGGCCTCAATGTGTACGACCTTCTCAATCATCGGAACGTCGTCCTGACCAAAGAAACGATTGCCAAAATAGAGGAGTCCTTGGGGTCATGACGGACAAAGCTTATCAAATTCTGAAACGCCCCCTGATCACCGAAAAGAGCACAGCGGAAAAGGAGCTCTTGAACAAGCTCCACTTCGAAGTGGACCGCCGGGCCAACAAGATCGAGATCAAGGAAGCGGTGGAACGGATCTTCAAGGTGGACGTGCTCGAAGTTCGGACCATTCGGATGAAGGGAAAGACGAAGCGTGTGGGGCGTTGGGTGACGAGGACGCCGGATTGGAAGAAGGCCATTGTGACCATCAAACCCGGTCAGCGCGTGGAGTTCTTTGAGGGCGTTTAGGTCTGCGAAATAAAGGGTGGCGCCCGCCTGCGGGTGGGACTGTCTCCGAGTGAGTAGTTGACGAGGGATACCTATGGGCATCAGAAAGGTCAAACCGAGAAGCGCCGGTACCCGCTTCATCACCTATCCGACCTTCGAGGAGATCACCAAGAAGGAGCCGGAAAAGAGCCTGCTTGCGCCCTTGAAGAGGACCGGCGGACGCAATTCCAACGGTCGTGTTACCGCGCGCCATCGCGGCGGGGGACACAAGAGGCGGTATCGGATCATTGATTTCAAGCGCAACAAGGAAGGCGTGCCGGCCAAGGTGGCGGCCATCGAATACGATCCCAACCGGTCGGCGCGTATTGCGCTGCTCCACTACGCGGACGGCGAAAAACGCTACATCCTGGCGCCCCTGGGCCTGAAGGTGGGCGACCAGGTCCTGACGGGCACCAACGTGGATGTGCGGCCGGGCAATTGCCTGCCCTTGGAAAACATGCCGCTGGGTACGATCGTTCACAACATCGAGATGATCCCCGGCAAGGGCGGCCAGCTGGTTCGGTCGGCGGGCACCGGCGCCCAGGTGATGGCCAAGGAAGGGCGCTACTGCACACTGCGGCTTCCGTCCGGGGAAATGCGCATGGTGCCGATCAAGTGCAAGGCCACGGTGGGCCAGGTGGGCAACATCGATCACGAGAACATCACTCTGGGCAAGGCGGGGCGCAGCCGGTGGCTGGGACGTCGTCCCAAGGTGCGCGGCGTGGCCATGAACCCGGTGGACCATCCCATGGGCGGCGGCGAAGGCCGCAGTTCCGGCGGTCGTCATCCCTGCACGCCGTGGGGCAAGCCCACCAAGGGTTACAGAACGCGCAAGTCCAAGAACAGCGACCGACTCATCATCCGTCGCCGCAAGTAGCGTCAAGGTAAGGAGGGTAAGGTGCCTCGCTCTTTGAAGAAGGGACCCTTTGTCGATGACCACCTGATGAGGAAGGTCCTCACGGCCAAGGAGACCGGTGATCGCAAGGTGATCAAGACCTGGTCTCGCCGTTCGACCATCCTTCCGGACTTCGTGGGCCTGACCATCGCCGTGCACAACGGCAAAAAGTTCATCCCCGTTTTCATCACGGAGAACATGGTGGGCCACAAGCTGGGGGAATTCTCGCCCACGAGGACCTTCTACGGTCATGCAGGTGACAAGAAGTCGAAGGTGAAAGGGAAGAAGTGATGGAAGTTAGGGCTGTATCCAAGTATCTGCGGATTTCCCCCCGGAAAGCGCGCTTGGTGGCCGACCTCATTCGAAGCAAGAACGTGAGTGAGGCCTTGACAATATTGAAGTTTACCCCGAAAAAGGGGGCCCGCTTCATCAGCAAGACCCTGCGGTCCGCCATGGCCAATGCGGAAAACACCAACGCCATGGACATGGACACCCTGTATGTCAAGGCCGTCTACGTGAACGAGGGGCCGCGGCTGAAGCGCTGGAGGCCTCGGGCCATGGGCCGGGCCACCCAGATTCTGAAGCGCACCAGCCATATCACGGTGGTGCTGGGGGAAAGGTAACCAACGGTCATTGGGAGGCTTGGAGGCCTCTTTCCCGAGGAGCGCCCGTGGGACCGCTGCGGGGCCGAGAAAGGGAATCGAAAGATTCAACAAGCGCGGAGGTGAAGTTTGGGACAGAAGGTACACCCCATAGGTTTCCGTCTGGGCGTCATCAAGACGTGGGATTCCAAATGGTTTGCCACGAAGGACTACGCCAAGCTGGCATATGAGGATCGCAAGATCCGCGAGTTCATCAAGAAGCGGCTCTACCATGCCGGCATTGCCAAAATCGAGATCGAGCGGGCGGCCAACCGGGCCAAGATTCGAATCCATACGGCCCGTCCCGGCATCGTGATCGGAAAGAAGGGCGCCGAGATCGAAGCGTTGCGCCGTGACCTGGAAAAGAAATTCCAGCGGGAGATGCTCATCGACATCCAGGAAGTCCGCCGTCCGGAGCTGGATGCCACCCTGGTGGCCGAAAACATCGCTTTGCAGCTGGAACGGCGCGTGGCTTTCCGAAGGGCCATGAAGCGGGCGGTCACATCGGCCCTGAAGTTCGGCGCCAAGGGCGTGCGCGTGGCCTGCGCCGGGCGGCTCGGCGGTGCGGAAATGGCCCGCCGTGAGTGGTACCGCGAAGGTCGGGTCCCCTTGCACACGCTGCGCGCGGACATCGACTACGCGGTGGCTACGGCCAAGACCACCTACGGCGTGATCGGCGTCAAGGTGTGGATCTTCAAGGGCGAAGTGCTGCCGTAGGCGCCCGAATCCCAGTCCCAGCTTCGTCGCCCTGGGACGGGCGACGATGACCTTCGCCGCGATTGGAATGACAGAGGAGTTGCAGAATGTTAGCGCCAAAACGAGTCAAATACCGCAAGCAGCAGAAAGGCCGCATGAAAGGGACGGCGTATCGCGGCAGCAACCTGAACTTCGGTGACTACGGCATCAAGGCGTTGGAGGCCGGAAGAATCACGTCCCGCCAGATCGAAGCGGCGCGTGTCGCCATCACGCGGTACGTAAAACGCGGCGGGAAGCTGTGGATTCGGATCTTCCCGGACAAGCCCATCACCAAGAAGCCGGCGGAAACCCGCATGGGTAAAGGGAAGGGTTCGCCGGAGATGTGGGTGGCCATCGTCAAACCCGGCCGTATTCTTTACGAACTGAAGGGCGTGCCTGAGGAAGTGGCCCGCGAAGCGTGCCGTCTGGCTTCCCACAAGCTTCCGGTGGCAACGCGATTTGTGTCGAGGCAGGATGTCCTATGAAAGCAGCGAGCCTTCGAGAAATGAGCGTGGAAGAGCTTCAGCAAAAGCTGGGGGAGTTGCGCGAGTCGCTCTTCAATCTCAAGTTCCAGCATGCGACCGGGCAGTTGGAAAACACCGCGCAGCTCAAACACCACAAGCGCAACATTGCGCGGGTGTTGACCGTATTGCGAGAAAAGCAAAGCGTCAGCGAGGCTTAAAGAGGCATGTCAATGGAAGAGCGTAAGACGAACAGGAAGACCCGCGTCGGCACGGTCGTCAGCGACAAGATGAACAAGACGGTGGTGGTGAGTGTCGAGCGCCTGGTGAAACACCCGCTGTACGGAAAGTACGTCCGCCGGCGGAACAAGTTCAAGGCGCACGACGAGACCAACGAATGCCGCGTGGGCGATCGCGTCGTGATTCAGGAAAGCCGCCCGCTGAGCAAGACCAAGCACTGGGTCGTGGTCAAGATTCTGGAACGGGCTGCAGTGTAAGTTCCCGAGACGGCGGCGGCCGCACGGCGGCCGGGCTGTGACGAGCGATTGAAGGGAGTTCAAGATGATCCAGGCAGAAACGCAACTGACTGCCGCCGACAACTCCGGAGCGAAGCGGCTGTATTGCATCAAGGTGCTTGGCGGATCACGGAAACGGTACGCCACCGTGGGCGACATCATCGTGGTGTCGGTCAAGGAGGCCATCCCCAATTCCAAGGTGAAGAAGGGCGACGTACTCAAGGCCGTGGTGGTGCGTACCAAGAAGGAAGTCCGCCGCCCGGACGGATCCTACATCAAGTTCGATGACAATTCCGCCGTACTGATCAATGCGGCCAGGGAGCCCATCGGGACCCGCATCTTCGGCCCCGTGGCCCGCGAACTGCGCGCCAAGCAGTTCATGAAGATCATCTCGCTCGCTCCGGAAGTTCTCTAGCGGGGTAACGGAGAAAGTCGAAAATGGCTGTGGCAAAAAAGTACCGCATTAAGAAGAACGATACGGTGATGGTGATTGCCGGCAAGGAGAAGGGCAAATCGGGCAAGGTGCTTCGGATTTTGCCCAAGAAGGACAGGGCCATCGTGGAAAAGCTCAACATGGTCAAACGCCACATGCGCCCCGGTGCCTACAGCCGGCAGGGTGGAATCGTGGAGAAGGAAGCCCCTATTCACATTTCCAATCTCATGTTGATCTGTTCCAAGTGCACGGATCCGACCCGTGTGGGCTATAAGACCCTGGAAGACGGCCGCAAGGTGCGATTCTGCAAGAAGTGCGGCGAAGTCATCGACGGGTGACGTCCACGACGACGGGCGGAGTGGAGGAACGAATGGCTCGTTTACGCGAACTGTATGCGAAGGAAATCGCACCGCAATTGGCGGAAAAATTCCAGTACAAGAGCCCCATGCAGATCCCGAGGCTGAGCAAGATCGTGCTCAACATGGGGCTGGGCGAGGCGATTCAAAACGTCAAGGTCCTGGAAACGGCGTCCGAAGAGCTGGCCCTCATCAGCGGCCAGAAACCGGTGATCACCCGAGCGCGGTTGAGCATCGCCGCCTTCAAGCTCCGCAAGGGCATGCCCATCGGCTGCATGGTGACGCTGCGTAAAGATCGGATGTACGAGTTTTTCGACAAGCTCGTGAACATCGCCTTGCCCCGCGTTCGCGACTTTCGCGGCGTATCGCCCAAATCCTTCGACGGGCGGGGCAACTACACGCTGGGTATCAAGGAACAAATCATTTTCCCCGAGATCGACTACGACAAGATCGACAAGATCAAGGGAATGAACATCACGATCGTGACGACAGCCAAGACGGACGAGGAAGCCCGTGAGCTTCTCGGTCTGCTGGGCATGCCGTTCAGGAAGTAGAGGAAGGGTCAGAGGAGGCAGCCTTGGCTAAGAAATCGATGATGGCAAAAGCGCAGCGCCCGCCGAAGTTCCAGGTTCGGGCCTACAATCGTTGCCCGCTGTGTGGAAGGCCCCGTGCGTTTCTGCGAAAGTTCGGGATGTGCCGTATCTGTTTCCGCAATATGGCGCTGAACGGCGAACTCCCTGGCGTGACCAAGGCCAGTTGGTAGGTGGCTGGGAGGAGAAGGAGAATACCTCATGGTGATGACCGATCCGATTGCCGATTTTCTGACAAGGATCAAAAACGCCCATCGGGCGCGCTTCGATAAGGTGGACATCCCGGCTTCACGCCTCAAGACGGAGTTGGCGCGGATCCTGAAAGAAGAGGGCTACATCAAGCACTACAAGGTGATCAAGGACAACAAGCAGGGCGTGCTGAGGATCCACCTGAAGTACGGTCCCGACCGCGAGGCGGCCATCACGGACATGAAGCGCGTGAGCAAGCCCAGCCGGCGCATCTACGTGGGATCCACGGAAATCCCTCGGGTCTTGAACGGGATGGGCATCTCGATCCTTTCCACGTCGAAGGGCGTGATGACCGACAAGCAGGCCCGGAAGGAAGGCGTCGGCGGAGAGCTGCTGTGCCAGGTGTGGTAACCGCCCTGGCCGCGAGGGGCTTACCGCGGGCTTTTGGATGGCCGTTTTCAGGAGTCAAGACAAGGAGATGCAAGATGTCTCGTGTGGGCAAAAACCCCGTCCCCATCCCTAAGGGGGTGGATGTGAAACTGGACGGTGCGACGATTACGGTGAAGGGCCCCAAGGGGACCTTGAGCCGGCAGTTGCCGAAAGAGATAGACGTGGCCGTGGAAGAAGGCCGGATCGTGGTCCGCAGGAAAGACGATGCACGTCAGTCCAGGGCCCTGCACGGCCTGGTCCGGGCTCTCGTGAGCAACATGGTGGTGGGGGTCAGTCAGGGATTTACCAAGGTGTTGGAGATCCACGGGGTGGGCTACCGCGCCGATGTGAACAACAACGTCCTGAACCTGACCTTGGGGTATTCGCACCCCATCAACTACACCCTGCCCCAGGGGATCCAGGCCACGGTGGAAAAGCAGAACGTCATCCGCCTGGAAGGGATCGATCGGGAGCTGTTGGGGCAGACGGCGGCCAACATCCGGGGCCTCCGGCCTGTGGAGCCCTACAAGGGCAAGGGAATTCGGTACGCCGACGAACAGGTCCGACGCAAGGCCGGTAAGACCGGCAAGAAATAGGGGTTGAGACAATGGGATCGAAAACACATCCGAGAGTGGTCGCTCGACTGAAGCGGAAGAAGAGAATCCGCGGAAGGATTGAAGGGACACCGGATCGGCCGCGGCTGACCGTCTACCGGAGTGCCAAGCACATCTACGCCCAGGTGATCGACGACACCGCCGGCGTCACCCTGGCGGCCGCCTCCACGCTGTCTCCGGAATTCAAGAATCTGGACGAGGAACCGAAGGGCAAGATCGGCGCGGCAGAGAAAGTGGGACAACTGGTGGCCAAGAAGGCCCTGGAAAAGGGCATCAAGAGGGTGGTCTTCGACCGCAACGGGTTCATCTACCATGGGCGGGTGCGAGCCCTTGCCGATGGTGCCCGGGCCGCCGGTCTGGAGTTCTGATGGGACCCGAGAAAGGGAAGAGGAGGCATAACTTGGCAGCTCTGGAGTCCAACGAAGTCCAATTGATTGACAAGATCGTTCACATCAGCCGCGTCGCCAAGGTTGTGAAGGGCGGACGCCGCTTTTCCTTCAGCGCCATCGTCGTGGTGGGCGACGGCAACGGCCGGGTGGGCTTTGCCCTGGGCAAGGCCAACGAGGTTCCGGAAGCCATCCGCAAGGGTCTGGAAGCGGCCAAGCGCGACATGTTCCAGGTTCCCCTCATGGACGGGACCCTGCCCCATGAGGTGCTGGGGCGGTTCGGAGCTTCCAGCGTGGTGTTGAAGCCGGCCTCCCCCGGTACCGGTGTGATCGCCGGCGGGGCTGTGCGTGCCATCATGGAAGCCTTGGGCGTGAGCGACGTGCTCACCAAGTGCCTGGGCTCGCGCAATCCCCACAATGTGGTGAAGGCCACCCTGGCGGGGCTCAAGGCGCTGCGCAGCCCGGAACAGATCGCCAGGATTCGCGGCATGGACGTGAACGAGCTGCGAGCCTAGCACGGCAGGAGGAAGACCCATGGCAAAGCCCATTAAGGTGAAGCTTGTTCGAAGCCCCATCGGGCGCCCGGAAAAGCACCGCAAGATTTTGAAGGCGCTGGGGCTGACGAAGATGCACAAGGAAGTGACCCTGTACGCCACCCCGCCCGTCGTGGGTGCCGTCAAGAAGGTCAACCACTTGGTGGAAGTGAGCGAAGCGTAAGCTCGGCTGACTGTGGAAGGTGGTAAGGACGATGCGACTGAACGAACTGAAGCCCGCAACGGGTGCGAAGAAGAACAAGAAACGTGTCGGCCGGGGCTCGGGGTCGGGCCTTGGCAAGACGGCCGGCCGGGGCACCAAGGGCCAGAAGTCCCGGTCCGGCGGCGGTGTGCCTCCCTGGTTCGAGGGCGGCCAGATGCCGTTGCAGCGCCGGGTGCCCAAGAGGGGATTTCACAATCTTTTCCGGACCGAATACCAGGTGGTCAACGTGGGCGACTTGGGGCGCTTTGAGGCGGGAGCCGTGGTGGGGCCCGAAGAACTCAAGGCGGCCGGCTTGGTGCGGAAGAACGCCAAGCTGGTGAAGCTTCTTGGAAACGGAGAGGCGGCATCGGGTATCACCCTGCGCGTCCACAAGGCCAGCGCCTCGGCGGTGGCGAAGATGGAGGCGGCCGGGGGCAAGGTGGAGCTGCTCTAAGGGAAGGGGAAGCGGAGCGTGCTGACAGGTTTTCAAAATATTGGCAAGATCCCGGAGCTGAAGAAGAGGATCGGGGCCACCCTGCTTCTTCTTGCAGTTTATAGAGTAGGGGTTCATATACCGACGCCCGGAATCAACCGGGAAGCCTTGGCCGCCTTTTTCAGCGCCGCCCAGGGGACACTTCTGGGGCTGTTCAACATGTTTTCCGGAGGGGCGCTGGAGCAGTTGTCTGTTTTCGCGCTGGGGATCATGCCCTACATCAGTGCGTCCATCATCTTGCAGCTGCTCACCGTGGTGATCCCCCACCTGGAGCGGCTGAGCAAGGAAGGCGAAGCGGGCCGTAAGAAGATCACCCAATACACGCGCTACGGCACGGTGGTGCTCAGCATCATCCAAGGCTTCGGGATCGCCTTCGGTCTCGAAGGAATGACGGGGCCGGGCGGCGAGCCGGTGGTTCTCCATCCCGGATGGGGATTTCGGCTGGTGACCGTGATCACGCTCACGGCCGGAACGGCCTTTATCATGTGGCTGGGAGAGCAGATCACCGAGCGCGGGATCGGAAACGGAATTTCGCTCATCATTTTCGCCGGAATCGTGGCCGGAATGCCCGGAGCCGTGGTCAACACCGCGAGGCTTATGGAAACCGGGGAGATGAGCCTCTTCAAGATCCTGGTGCTCCTGATCCTCATGGTGGCCGTGGTGGCCTTCATCGTCCACATGGAACGGGGGCAGCGGCGCATCCCGGTGCAGTACGCCAAGCGGGTGGTGGGCCGCAGGATGTACGGAGGCCAAAGCACGCATCTTCCCCTGAAGATCAACACTTCCGGGGTGATCCCGCCCATCTTCGCCTCGTCCATCATCATGTTTCCGGCCACGGTGGCCAACTTCATCCAGGTTCCCTGGGTGCAGAACGTGGCCAACATGCTCATGCCCGGCCACTGGCTCTACTCCGTGTTGTATGTGGGGTTCATCATCTTCTTCTGCTACTTCTACACGGCCATCGTCTTCAACCCCGTGGATGTGGCCGATAACATGAAGAAGTACGGCGGCTTCATTCCGGGCATCCGCCCGGGACGGCCCACGGCGGAATATATCGACAAGGTGCTGAGCCGGATCACCCTGGGCGGCGCCATCTACGTCTCGGCCGTGTGTGTTCTGCCCACGCTGCTCATCCAGAACTTCAACGTGCCCTTCTACTTCGGGGGGACGGCCCTGTTGATTGTGGTGGGCGTGGCCATGGACACGGTGGGCCAGATCGAGGCGCACATGCTCACGCGTCACTATGAAGGCTTCTTGAAAAGCGGGCGGATCCGGGGACGGCGCTAGGCCCGCCGAGAAAGAAGAGATAAGGGAACAGAGGAGGTGCTTCTGTTCCCTTTCGTGCTTTGGGTGATGTCCGAAGGGTGCGTGGTGAGAGATCGAAAGGGAGGAAGAGAATGAACATCATCTTGTTGGGGCCTCCGGGTGCAGGAAAGGGAACTCAGGCGAAGCGACTGATCGACGCCTACGGTATTCCGCAGATTTCGACCGGGGATATGCTCCGGGCCGCCCTTAAGGAAGGAACCCCTCTGGGACTGGAGGCCAAGAAGTACATGGACAAGGGCGCTCTGGTTCCCGATGAGGTCGTGGTGGGCCTGGTAAAAGAGAGGATTCAGCAGGACGACTGTAAGAACGGCTACATGCTGGACGGATTCCCGAGGAACGTGAGCCAGGCCGAGACGCTGGACAAGATGCTCAGCGAGTTGGGTCAGTCCATCGATCACGTGGTTTGCATCGATGTGCCCGACGAGGAGCTGGTCAAGCGGCTCACGGGCCGGAGAACCTGCCGGGACTGCGGCGCCGGCTTTCACGTGATGTTTGATCCTCCCAAGAAGGACGGGGTTTGCGACAAGTGCGGCGGCGAGCTGTACCAGCGGGATGATGACAACGAAGCCACCGTCAAGTCGCGACTGAAGGTGTACGGGGACCAGACCAAGCCGTTGATCGACTATTATGAGAAGCAGGGCAAGCTTCGAAAGATCGACGGTGTGGGCTCCATCGACGAAATCTTCGCGCGCATTAAAGCGGTCCTCGGTTAGAGGTTGTTTTGATTATTCTCAAGACCCAGGAAGAGATCGAAAAGATCCGTAAGGCGTGCCGCATTGTGGCCGAGGTTTTGGCCCGGTTGGAAGAAACTGTGGAGCCGGGCGTGACCACATGGGACCTCAACGCCATGAGTGAAGAGCTGGCGGAGGCCCGCGGGGCCAAGCCGGCCTTCAAGGGCTACCACGGATTTCCCTACGCCCTGTGCACGTCCGTGAACGAGGAAGTGGTCCATGGCATGCCGTCCAAGAAGCGGGTGCTCCAGGAAGGGGACATCATCAGCATCGACTTCGGAGTGATCGTGGACGGTTACTACGGGGATGCGGCCGTCACCATTCCGGTGGGGCAGATCGACGAGAGTGCTCTCAGACTGTGCCGCGTGACCCGGGAAGCTCTGGATAAGGCAATCGCCAAGGCGATGGTGGGCAACCGCCTTTCGGACATCTCCCATGCGGTTCAGGCCCACGTGGAAAAACACGGATTTTCTGTCGTGCGGGAATTTGTTGGACACGGTATTGGAAGGAATCTGCACGAGAGTCCTCAGATCCCCAACTACGGGCCCCCGGGGCGCGGTGTGAAGCTGCAGGCGGGGATGGTTCTGGCCATCGAGCCCATGATCAACCAGGGCCGGCCGGACATCGAGATCCTGGACGATCAGTGGACGGCGGTCACCGTGGATCGGAAACTTTCCGCCCATTTCGAGCATACGGTGGCCATCACGGCCAACGGCCCGGACGTGCTGTCCGTGGCCTCATAAAAGGCTTTACAGGCCCCCGGGGCGTGTTTATAATGCAGCGCTTTGCAGGAGCCAGGTGAGGACTCTATAGGTTCGAAGGGATTGATTTATGGCCAAAGAAGAAGCGATCGAGGTTGAAGGCACTGTCATTGAGCCTCTTCCAAACGCCATGTTTCGCGTGGAGCTGGAAAACGGGCACCGTGTGCTCGCCCACATCTCGGGAAAGATGCGCATGCACTTCATCCGCATTTTGCCCGGGGACAAGGTGACAGTGGAGCTTTCCCCTTACGATCTGACGCGTGGCCGCATCGTATATCGATCCAAGAAATGATTTCGTAACGACAGCGAGTTGCGGGAAGGGAGTTTGGCATGAAGGTGCGAGCGTCGGTGAAGCGCATCTGCCGCAAGTGCAAGATCATTCGTCGGCACGGCCAGGTGCGGGTGATCTGTGAAAACCCCAAGCACAAGCAGCGTCAAGGCTAGCGGGAGGAGTTCGCATTGGCACGTATTGCAGGTATCGATTTACCCAAGAACAAACGCATTGAGATTGCCCTGACCTACATCTACGGCATCGGGCGGACCACCGCCTCCAAGATCCTGGCGGAAGCGGGCGTGGATCCCGGAATCAAGTCCGACGATCTCACGGAAGCGCAGATCACCGCTATTCGCCGTGTCATCGACACCAAGTACAAGGTGGAAGGTGACCTGCGGGCGGAAGTCTCCATGAATATCAAGCGCTTGATGGATCTGGGTTGCTACAGGGGACTGCGGCACCGCAGGGGTCTTCCTGTGCGTGGCCAGAGGACTCACACCAACGCTCGCACGCGGAAGGGTCCCAGACGGTCTGTTATCGGCAAGAAGAAAAAGTGATTGAGAGGGTGAAATAACCATGGCACGGGGCAGAGGTGGTCCTCGCAAGAAGAAAGAGCGGAAGAACATCCAGAACGGCATCGCTCATATTCGATCCACGTTCAATAACACCATCATCACCATTACGGATATGAGCGGTAACACCATATCCTGGGCCAGCGGGGGGAACCAGGGCTTCAAAGGGTCCCGCAAGAGCACGCCTTTTGCGGCTCAGGTGGCGGCTCAGGCCGCGGCCAAGGCCGCCATGGAGCATGGCCTGCAGAACGTGGAGGTGTACGTGAAGGGTCCGGGGTCGGGCCGTGAGGCCGCGCTTCGGGCCTTGCAGGCCGCCGGGTTGAATGTGACGCTCATCAAGGACGTGACTCCCATCCCGCACAATGGGTGCCGTCCTCCCAAGAGACGACGCGTTTAAGGAAAAAACCGTGGCCGTCTGGAGCGGGCCCTTGAGGGGGCGCCCGGGCGGATACGTTGTGGGTGGAAGAGGAGGATTCGGTTTTGGCTCGATATACTGGTCCTGTGTGTCGGCTGTGTCGGCGCGAAAGCATGAAGCTCTATCTCAAGGGCGACCGGTGCTTTTCGGACAAGTGTGCCTATGAACGTCGGAGCTATGCACCGGGACAACACGGTCAGCGGCGCGGCAAGCTCTCGGACTACGGCATCCAGCTTCGGGAAAAGCAGAAGATCAAGAGAATCTACGGCCTCCAGGAAAAACAGTTCAAGTCCTACTTCAAGGAAGCGGACCGCCAGAAGGGCGTGACGGGTACCAACTTCCTGATCCTCCTGGAGAGGAGACTGGACAACACGGTCTTCCGGCTTGGCTTTGCCAACTCGCGGTCCCAGGCGCGTCAGCTGGTTCGCCACGGGCACTTCCTGGTCAACGGCCGGAAGGTGAACATTCCGTCCTACCTGCTGCGCCCCGGGGACGTGATCGCGGTTCGGGAAAAGAGCCGGCAGGTGGGCGTCATCAACGAGGCCCTGGAGGCGCTGCCCCGGCGCGGGCTGATGCCGTGGCTGGAGCTGGACAAAGACAAGTACCAGGGTGTTTTCCGCACTCTTCCGACACGCGAAGAGATCCCGATGCCCGTCCAGGAACACCTGGTGGTGGAGTTCTACTCCAAGTAACGATGAATTTCCGACCGGCCGGCTGGAGGCCCCCTGGGGGCCGCCGGCCGTGCGGGTTTTTTTTCTTGAAGGGACGGGAGAAGCCGCCGCCGGCGGACGCGTTTTATTGAAGGAATGGGGACAGGTATGCAAAAGAATTGGCGCGAGTTGATTCGGCCGAAGCGTTTGGAGATCGAGGCGGGAGAGGACCCGACCCGATACGCCAAGTTTACGTGCGAGCCGTTGGAACGGGGTTTTGGAACCACGCTCGGCAACGCCCTTCGGCGGGTCTTGCTCTCATCGCTTCGGGGGGCCGCCATCACGGCCGTGAAGATCGACGGTGTGTTGCACGAATTTTCCTCGGCGCCGGGCGTTGTGGAAGACGTGACCGACATCATCCTGAACCTGAAGGAGGTGCGGCTGCGTTTGGACGGCGATGGTCCGAAGCAGCTCGTGTTGGAAAAGGAAGGCGAGGGGCTGGTTACTGCGGGGGACATCCAGGGGGACTCTTCCGTAACGATTCTCAATAAGGATCTGCCCATCTGCACGCTGGCCAAGGACGGTAAGGTCCGCATGGAGCTCACCGTGGACGAGGGCAAAGGATACGTGCCTGCCGACTGGGATTCGGCCGCCACGGAAACGATCGGGTTGATCCCCATCGATGCCATCTTTACGCCGGTTCGAAAGGTCAGCTACAACGTGACCCAGGCCCGCGTGGGTCAACGCACGGACTACGACAAGCTGACCATGGAGATCTGGACCGACGGCAGCGTCAGTCCGGAAGACGCCCTGGCCTTGGCCGCCAAGATCCTCAAGGAACAGTTGGCGGTCTTCATCAATTTCGAGGAGTACGAAGAACCTGTGGAGGAGGCCGAGGAGGAAAAGGAACCCGTATTCAACGAGAACCTCTTTCGGAGCGTCGACGAGCTGGAACTTTCCGTGCGCAGTGCCAATTGCCTCAAAAACGCCGACATCCGCTACATCGGTGAGCTGGTGCAGAAGACGGAAGCGGAGATGCTCAAGACGAAGAACTTCGGCCGGAAATCCCTCAACGAAATCAAGGAAATTCTCGCCGAGATGGGACTCTCCCTCGGGATGCAACTGGAAAACTTCCCGAGTCGCGAGGAGATTGAGCAGAGAAGAAAGGAAGAGGAATAGCCATGCGCCACAGGAAATCTGGTCGGAAGCTGAATCGGACTTCCAGTCACCGCTTGGCCATGTTTCGGAATATGGTGACTTCGCTGCTGGAACATGAGCGCATCTACACCACCGTGCCCAAGGCGAAAGAGATTCGCCGCTGGACCGACTCCATGATCACGCTGGGCAAGCGCGGCGACCTGCATGCACGGCGCCAGGCCTTGGCGGTGGTGCGAAGCAAGGCCGTGGTTCACAAGCTTTTCGCCGAGTTGGGCCCACGCTACCAGGACCGGCCCGGGGGATACACGCGGATCGTCAAGATGGGATACCGCCGCGGCGACGCGGCTCCCATGTGCCTCATTGAGCTGGTGGGAGGCGAGGTTCAGAAGGCCAAGAAGCCCGCCAAGGCGGAAAAGGCCGCAGAAGAGAGCCAGCCGAAGGCGGCCGCGGACGGCGCAGGAGCGGAAGCCGAAACCCAGGGTGGGGCGGATAAGGAGTCGGAATAACCCGGCCTGCGGTGGAGGCGTCTTTCCTGAGGTCGACAGAAAAAGAGCCCAACGTCCCGGGGGACGTTGGGCTCTTTGCTTCCCATACGAGGCCGGCGGGTCATTCGCGTTCGCGGGAATTGTAAAAGCCGCATTCGGCGCAGGTAAAGCCGGTCCACATGCCTTTGGCGGCCTTGTCCAGGCAGGCATCGTAGTGGACGCAGGCAAAATGACGGATACCGCGTCCTTCCCGGCAAAGGACGGGATTCGGGACCAAATCCACACCGTTGGCTGGGGGCTCCTGTCGGCGGGTGCGTTGAGGCTTTGCCATCATCATGGGATCCGCTCCTCCTTGCGATGTTATTGGATTACCTTAAACTAATAAATTAAGCAGAAAATCGTCCACTGCAAGAGGACGGTGGTGATTTCTTGACACTTTCCCTGAGTTTCCATAGTGTTGGCCCACGTGTGTGCGCCAGGCCTTGACAAGGAAGGAGCAGAGAAGAGATGCCAGCGCCATCCCGGCTAAAGAAGATCCGAAACATCGGCATCATCGCCCATATCGACGCGGGCAAGACCACGGTCAGCGAGCGCATTCTCTACTACACCGGACGCTCCTATAAGATCGGCGAGGTCCATGAAGGCACGGCCGTCATGGACTGGATGGAACAGGAACAGGAGCGCGGGATTACGATCACCTCCGCCGTGACCACCTGCGAGTGGAAAGGTCACCAGATCCAGCTCATCGACACGCCCGGCCATGTGGACTTCACCATCGAAGTGGAGCGGTCCCTGCGGGTTCTGGACGGGGTGGTGGCCGTCTTTTGTGCCGTGGGTGGCGTGGAGCCGCAGTCGGAGACCGTGTGGCACCAGGCGGACAAGTACGGTGTTCCCAAGATCGCCTTTGTGAACAAGATGGACCGGATCGGCGCGGACTTTCATCAGGTGCTGGAGCAGATGAAGGAGAAACTCCATGCCAACCCCGTGCCGGTCCAGATCCCCGTGGGGTGTGAATCGGACTTTCGCGGCGTGGTGGACCTGTTGACCATGCAGCAGATCGTCTGGAAGGACGAGACGCTGGGGGCCGAGTTCCAGCTTGTTCCCATCGACGACGCCCTGATGGATCAAGCTCGGGAGGCCCGGGAGCAGTTGGTCTCCCAGGTGGCGGAATGGGACGACGAGCTCATGGAGAAGTATCTGGAAGGCGCCGAGATAACCACCCCTGAGATCCAGAAGGTCCTTCGCCGCCTCACCTTGGAGCTGAAAGTGGTCCCGGTGCTTTGCGGCGCAGCGCTCCGCAACAAGGGCATCCAACCACTCCTGGATGGCGTGGTGGATTATCTGCCGTGCCCGTTGGACGTGCCGCCCGTGCGGGGGATCGATCCGGTGACCAAGGCGCCCTTGGAACGGCTCACCAGCGACGAAGAGCCTCTGGCCGCCCTGGCGTTCAAGATCTTCATGGATCAGGGCCGCAAGTTGACCTATACCCGGATCTACTCGGGGAAGATGCGGGCGGGGGATGTGATCTACAACGCCCGGCAGGGGACCCGGGAAAAGCTTTCGCGTATCTTTCGGATGCACGCCAACAAGCGGGAGCGCCTGGAAGAGGCCGGTGCGGGCGCCATCGTGGCCCTCATGGGTCTCAAGTCCGCCAGCACGGGAGACACCCTTTGCGACGAAAAGCACCCGATTCTGTTGGAAGCCATCGATGTGTACGAGCCCGTGATCTCGGTGGCCGTGGAGCCCAAGACCCGGGGCGACCAGGAAAAGCTCATGGATTCTCTTCAAAAGCTGGCCGAAGAGGATCCCACGTTTCGATTCTACGAGGATCAGGATACGGGCCAGATCGTCATTCGCGGTATGGGCGAACTGCATCTGGAGATCCTCGTCACCAGGCTGCAGCGCGACTACGGTGTGGGGGTCAACGCCGGCAAGCCTCAGGTGGTGTACAGGGAGACGGTTCAACAGCCGGCCCTGGGCCGCGGCGTCTTCGATCGGGACATCGGAGGTACCAAGCACTACGCGGTGGTGGAAGTGCACGTGGAGCCCCGGGAGCGCGGGAAGGGGAATCGGATTGTACACCGGGTGCGGGATGCCTCCATCCCGGAAGAGTTCCTGGCGGCGGTGGAGCAGGGAGTATCCGATGCCCTCACCAGCGGTGAACTCATGGGCTACCCCGTGGTGGATGTGGAAGTGAGCATCGTCGGCGGGGAGCATCGGGAGGGGGCTTCCACCGAGCTGGCCTATCGGGTGGCGGCGACCATGGCGTTTCGGGATGCCTGCCAGAAAGCTCAGCCCACCCTGCTGGAACCGTACATGGCGGTGGAAGTTTTGGTGCCGGAAGAGTTCCTGGGGGAGGTCATCGGGGACCTCAACCTGCGCAAGGCCCGGATTGAGGGGATCACGGCCAAAAAGGCCATCCAGGTGGTGGATGCCACCGTGGCCCTGTCCAAGATGTTCGGCTACTCCACGGCCTTGCGTTCGGCAACCCAGGGGAGGGCCACCTTCACCATGCAGTTCGCGCGCTATGATGTGTTGTGTGAACCATGGGGCGGCAAGTGACCTTCGGCTTAAAGGGCTTGCCAGAAGCGGCGGACCATGGTAAACGCCCTAAGATCGCAAGATACCGTCAGGCTGCAAATGGAGACGAGCCTTCCCGGGCCTTCCGGCCGGGAAGGCAACTTTATGCAAGAAGATCCCCTTGTGGGTCTTTTTGTTCTTGAAAGGCAGGTGAAATCTGAATGACGGAGCCGGAGAGCAGGGAGAGTTTCGAGAAAAAGATTCGCAAGCTCCGGAAGGATTTTCAAAAGAACGTCCAGCCGGTGCTGCGACGCCACAATTACTACCTCTCCAAGGGTGAGCGCCGCCGCATCAAGCGGAAGAAGGCCATCAAGAGGATCCAGCGCCGTATGCGTCGGCTGCAGGGCATGTAATTTTGCCGGCGAGGGCCTCGCGGGGCCTTCGCCGGGCAGTACGAATTTCCAGTTAAGCGGCCTGCGGTTTCCCCAAAGAAAAGCCCCGAAAGGCGAAGATGCCTTCCGGGGCTTTCTCTTGGGGGAGTAGCTTTCCGCTTAGAACTTGCCCAGGATGTTTCGGGAAATCACCAGGCGCATGATCTCGTTGGTGCCTTCGTAGATCTGGGTGATCTTGGCATCGCGCATGTGCCGTTCCATGGGGTATTCCTTGCAGTAGCCGTAGCCGCCCAGGATCTGCACGCCCTCCACGGCGGCCCACATGGCCGTGTCCGATGCAAAGAGCTTGGCCATGGCCGCTTCCTTTTCATAGCCGCGGCCGTTCTGCTCCAGCCAGGCGGCGCGCAGGGTGAGCAGTTCGGCGGCATCCAACTGCGTGGCCATGTCCGCCAGCTTCCACTGGATGGCCTGGAAAGAGGCGATGGGCCGACCGAACTGCTCGCGGGTCTTGGCGTATTCGATGGCCTCTTCCAGGACGGCCCGGCCGATGCCGATGGCCTGGGAGGCGATCCCGATCCGGCCTCCGTCCAGGGTGGTGAGCATCTGTTTGAAGCCTTCGCCTTCCTTTCCCAGGAGATTCTCCTTGGGGATGCGCGCATCTTCAAAAATGAGCTCCGCCGTCCCGGAAGCGTTGATGCCGAGCTTTTCCTCCACGCGTCCCACCTTGAAGCCCGGCGTGTTGTGCAGGTCCACCAGGAAGGAGCTGATTCCCTTGTATCCCTTCTCTTTGTCGGTCACGGCGGCCAGGACGCAGTAGCGGGCCACGTTGCCGTTGGTGATGAACTTCTTCTCACCGTTGATGACCCACTCGTTCCCGTCGAGAACGGCCGTGGTGCGCATCTTGGCGGGATCCGATCCGGCCCCGGCTTCCGTGAGGCCGTAGCAGCCCAGGTATTCGCCGCTGGCCACCGGGGTGAGGAACTGCTGCTTCTGCTCTTCGGTGCCGTAGGTGTAGACGGGAAAATTGTAGAGGCTGTTGCAGACGCTCATGATCACGCCGCAGGAAGCACAGGCCTTGGAGATCTCGATCATGGCCAGGACGTAGCTCACGTAGTCCATGCCGGCTCCGCCGTATTCCGGCGGGATGGTGATGCCCATGAGGCCCAGCTCGCCCATTTTCTTGACGATCTCTTCCGGGTGCTTGTGGGTGCGGTCCAATTCGGCCGCCACGGGCGCGATCTCCCGCTCGGCGAACTTGCGGGCCATGTCTTGGATCATGCGTTGTTCTTCGGTCAGTTCGAAATGCATCGCTCGTCCTCCGCGCGCACAGGGTTGGACAAAGTCTCTCGGCACATCGCCGGCTCAGCTGGTGAAGGAACCCTTGAAGACCGGCTTTCGCTTCTCGAGAAACGCCGTGGTGCCTTCCTTGGCGTCCTGGCTGGCGAAACAGACGCCGAACGCTTCGGCTTCCAGGGCGCATCCCGTCTTGAGGTCCGCATCCATGCCCCGGTCCACCACCTGCTTGATGGCCCGAAGGGCCGTGCAGCTCTTGGCGGCCATGGCCGTGGCGGTCTTGAGCGTTTCCTCCAGAAGGGCCTCGTGGGGGAAGACCTTGGCCACGAGACCCAGCTCCTTGGCCTGCTGGGCGTCGATCATCTCCCCGGTCATGCACAATTCCTTGGCCTTGGCGCGCCCCACCAGCCGGGCGAGCCGCTGGGTGCCGCCGAAGCCGGGGATGATGCCCAGGTTGATTTCCGGCTGCCCGAACTTGGCCTTATCCGAGGCGTAGATAAAATCGCAGCTCATGGCCAGTTCGCATCCGCCGCCCAGGGCGAATCCGTTCACGCAGGCGATCACGGGTTTCGGCAGATCTTCCAGGCTGAAGAAGACATCTTGCCCTTTCTGGGCGAAAAGGCGCGCTTCCAGGGGATTCATCTTCTGGAGTTCCGTGATGTCGGCGCCGGCCACAAAGGCCTTGTCCCCGGCGCCGGTGAGCACTACCACCCGGACGGCGTCGTCATCGCGGGCCGCAGCCACCGCGCGAGCCAATTCTTCCAGAGTTTGGGGATTCAGTGCGTTCAGGGCTTTGGGACGGTTGAAGGTGATGAGGGCCACGCCGTCGTCCCGAACTTCGAAAAGGATGTTTTGAAAATCCATGACTCAGCGCCTCCTTGCAGGTTGTGTGAGAAGTTGTGCTAGCGTTCGACGGTGAGAGCCGTGCCCTGGCCTCCGCCGATGCAAAGCGTGGCCAGCCCCTTCTTGGCGTCCCGCCGCTTCATTTCGTACAGCAACGTGGTGAGGATTCTCGCCCCGGACGCCCCGATGGGGTGGCCGATGGCGATGGCGCCGCCGTTCACGTTCACCTTGGCCGTATCCCAGCCCAGCTCCTTGTTGACTGCGATGGCTTGGGCGGCGAAGGCCTCATTGGCTTCCACCAGGTCCAGGTCGTCCACCGTCCATCCCGCCTTTTCCAGGGCCTTGCGGCTGGCGGGGATGGGGCCCGTGCCCATGATGGCGGGGTCCACGCCGGCGGAGGCGTAGGAGCGGATGGCCGCCAGGGGCGTCAGGCCCAACTCCTGGGCTTTCTTTTCCGACATGACCACGAGAATCGCCGCGCCGTCGTTGATTCCCGAAGCGTTGCCGGCCGTGACCGTACCGTCCTTCTTGAAGGCGGGCTTAAGTTTGGCCAAGGCCTCCAGGGTCGTTCCGAACCGGGGATGTTCGTCCGTATCGAAGAGAACCGGATCGCCTTTTCGCTGCGGGATCTCCACGGGAACGATCTCGTCCTTGAATCGCCCTTCCTTGATGGCGGCCTCGGCCTTCTGCTGGCTGGCGAGAGCGAAGGCGTCCTGCTCCTCGCGGCTGATCCCGAAGCGCTCCGCCACGTTTTCAGCGGTGATTCCCATGTGGTATCCGTTGAAGATATCCCAGAGGCCGTCAAGGATCATGAGGTCCACCAGTTCCCCGTGACCCATGCGCTGGCCCCAACGCACCTTGGGAAGGGCGTAGGGAGCAGCGCTCATGTTCTCGATACCGCCGGCCACCACCACCTCGGCGTCCCCGATCATGATGGCCTGGGCCGCCAGCACCACGGATTTGAGGCCGGAGGCGCACACCTTGTTGATGGTAAAGGCGGGGACTTGGTGGGGAATGCCGGCGTGGACCGCCACCTGCCGGGCCGGGTTCTGGCCTTGGGCCGCCTGCAGGACGTTGCCCAGGATGACTTCATCCACCTGATCGGGGGAAAGGGCGATCCGTTTCAGGGCCTCCCGCACGGCCGTCACACCGAGGGCAACGGCCGGGATGGCCGCCAGGGATTTACCGAAACTGCCGACGGGAGTTCGAACCGCACTGACGATAACTGCTCGCTGCATGTCCACCTCCGTGGGGAATGGGTTTCATGTGGGCCATGGCTCTGGAATTGCCGCAGGTCTTGACTGCACAAAGGAGGGCGATACCTGTGAATCACCGCCACATATACGGGATGCTTTTGTGCTTGTCAAACTTTAGGATCCCCTCGATGAAACCCGGCTGCATGGGGGCAACCCAAGGCGGATGGAGCGCTCAGTGGCGCTTGGAGGTGCCGAAAAGGGCCGTGGCGAAGCGATCCAGGTTTTCCCTGGGACCGATGGCCACCAGCGTGTCGCCCAGCTCCAAAACCTCTCTCGGCGAGGGGTTGTAGATCATACTGCCCTCCCGGCGTTTGATGGCGACGATGATCAGATTGTAGTCGCTTCGGATGCCCGAGTGCAGGAGGTCCTTGCCGATGAGGTCGGCCCCCGGAGGGATGACCAGCTCTTCCATGGAAAGCTCCATGCCGTCGCCCGAAAGGGCCAGCTCCAGGAAGTCGGTGACCGTGGGGCGCAGGATGTTCTGGGCGATGCGCATGGCGCCGCTGGCGTAGGGGGAGACCACCCGGTTGGCGCCGGCCTTGCGCAGGCGCTTTTCGGTTCCCGACGAGCTGGCCCGGGCGCAGATGAAGAGATCCCGGTTCAGGTCCCGGGCCGTGAGCACGATGAAGACGTTGTCCGTATCGCTGTGGACCACCGCCACCAACCCCTTGGCCTGCCGGATGCCTACGGCCAGAAGGTTTTCCTCCTCCTTGGCGTCGGCGATCAGGAAGGGAACCCCCAGTTCTTGCAATTCCCCGGCCTGGGCCTCGTCGGTTTCGATCACCACCATGGGAACTTGGTGGCTAAGGAGCTGGCGGACGATGTAGCGTCCCATCTGGCCGAAGCCGCAGATGATGTAGTGGTCCTTCATGCGGGTCAGTCTTTGTCTCACACGACGCCTCCGATAGACTTCCAGGAAACTTCCCTCAATGATCATCTGGCCCACGTAAGCCACGTGGTAGGCCACAAACCCGACCCCCACCATGATGAGGATGATGGTGAAAAGACGCCCGTCGGTATCCAGCGGTCGCACTTCCGAATATCCCACCGTGGTGAGGGTGATGACCGTCATGTAGAGGGCGTCCAGGAAGGAGTAGCCGGCGATGATCATGTACCCCGACACGCCGAAACCCAGAATAAAGAGGGAAGACAGGGCGACGATGAAAAAGCGCTGTCCGAGCACTTGGTGAAGGGATCGCATGGCGCCTCACGTCCGGGGTTGTGGGGATTGGCTTCGAGGAGATGAGTGTAGGCGAAAGCCTTTCCGCGTGCAAGGGACGGAAGAAGGGATTTGGGCGCGAAGGAGCCCCATTAACGCTCATGGTCTCCCTTGCGCCACCCCACACGGATGAAAGAACCGGCAGTACAGGGAGTCTTTGTGAGAGCTTTCTCCTCTCTGTGGGAGCGCCGCAAGGCGCGATGAGGTGGTGGCCGCAATGCCACGGAACGGCCGGCCTTCGATGTCGCGGCTTTCGCCGCTCCCACAGATAATGCTGCTCCCACATATGAAAAGCAAAAAAGGCGCTATCTCGATAAGATAGCGGCTTCTTGTTCCTGGGGTGAGTGAGCGGACTCGAACCGCCAGCCTCTGGGGCCACAACCCAGTGCTCTAACCTATTGAGCTACACCCACCATTCCATTCCCAGCACCTGCCTTTCGGCCGAAGCGCAGGTTCTCTAACACAACGGACCGGAAACGGCAAGGGAAAAGTGCCGTCCCACGCCGGCTACACCGCTCCGCCCTGTACCCGAAAAATAGGCTGGCTTCAGATGGCTCGGTCCGGTGGTGATTCCTAGCGCACCCGGCCTTCGCGCCAGGCCTGGATCAGCTGGTCGTAGTCCACCGTCTCGCCCTTGGGCTTTTCATTGGCCAGCTTGGGCTTGGGAGCTCCGGGCTGATTGAGCCAGTAGCTTTCGTCTTTCACCGGGTTGAGTTTGGGGCCGTGTTCACCCTGCACGCCGGAACGCTGCAGCCTCTCGAGGACGCGGTCCTGCTCGGCGGCCAGGTTGTCCATGGCGCGGTCCACGGTGACCTCACCGGCCACGGCTTCCCCAATGTTCTGCCACCACAGCTGCGCCAGCTTGGGATAATCCGGCACGTTGGTGCCGGTGGGTGTCCAGGCCACCCGGGCGGGACTCCGGTAGAACTCCACCAGACCGCCCAGGTACGGAGCGCGCTTGGTGAAGGATTCATGACGGATGTCGCTGTCGCGGATGATGGTAAGACCCACGTGGCTCTTCTTCAGGGAGACGGTTTTGCACACCGTGAACTGAGCGTAGAGCCAGGCGGCCTTGCGGCGTTCCAGGGGCGTGGATTTGAGCAACGTCCAGGAACCGCAGTCCTGGTAGCCCTGCTTCATGCCTTCCTGCCAATAGGGACCGTGAGGGGAGGGGGCCATGCGCCACTTGGGTGTGCCGTCCTCGTTGACCACGGGGGTTCCGGGCTGGACCATGGAGGCTGTAAAGGCGGTGTACCAGAAGATCTGCTGGGCCACGTTGCCCTGGGCCAGGCTGGGAAGGGACTGGTAGAAGTCCATTCCCAGGGCTCCCGGAGGAGCGTACTTGCGCAGCCATTCCATGTACTTGCGCAGGGCATACTTGGCGGCCGGGCTGTTGGTGGCCCCGCCCCGGGCCACGCTGGATCCCACCGGGCGGTCGTTTTCATCCACGCGGATGCCCCACTCGTCCACGGGCTTCCCGTTGGGAAGACCCGGGTCCCCGGCGCCGGCCATCACCAGCCAGGCGTCCGTGAAGCGCCAGCCCAGGTCGGGGGCCTTCTTGCCGTAGTCCATGTGGCCGTAAACGCGCTTGCCGTCGATTTCCTTCACATGCTCGGTAAAGAATTCGGCGATGTCTTCATAGGCGCTCCAGTTGACGGGAACACCCAGCTCGTAGCCGTAGATCTCCTTGAACTTCTTCTTGAACTCGGGGTTGGTGAACCAGTCGTAACGGAACCAGTAGAGGTTGGCGAACTGCTGGTCCGGAAGCTGATAGAGCTTGCCGTCAGGGGCGGTCACGAAGGACTTTCCGATGAAGTCGTCCACATCCAGGGTGGGAAGGGTCACGTCTTTTCCTTCACCGGCCATGAAGTCGCTCAAGGGGACCACAAAGCCGTAACGCCAGTGGGTCCCGATGAGGTCGGAGTCGTTCACGTAGGCGTCGTAAACGTTCCGGCCCGACTGCATCTGGGTCTGGAGCTTCTCGATGACGTCGCCTTCCTGGATGAGATCATGGACCACCTTGATGCCGGTGATTTCTTCGAAGGCCTTGGTCAACACCTTGGATTCATACTCGTGGGTGGGAATGGTCTCGGACACCACCCGGATTTCCATGCCCTTGAAGGGCTTGGCGGCGTTGATGAACCACTCCATCTCCTTGAGCTGTTCTTCCTTGCTCAGGGTGGAGGGCTGAAACTCCGTTTCCACCCAACGCTTGGCCGCCTCCATGTCCGCATGCGCCGGGGCGGCGAGGAAGGCCACGAAGGCCGCCATGACCAACGCTCCCCACACAGCATACCCGAACCACTTCCGTCGCTTCACGCCTCTCATAGATCTCGCTCCTCTCGGCCTTCCTCAGAGGGGTTCCTTTTCCGGCACGTCACGCCGCTCCGGCGGGAAGGCCGAAGCCACCGGGGAGCGTGGGCCGGCTCCTAATAAGCCTATCCCCAGCGCATCACGACCACCAGCCACACCAAAGCGATGGCCAAGGCGATCCACAGGGACAGGCTTGTCAAGGCGATCCAAGCGATATGGATGTAGGCGCTGCCGAGAAGGCCGATAAAGAGTCGATCTCCGCGGGTCGTTTCGATGGGCAGAAAGCCGCGACGGGGGATGCTGGGGGAGAGGATCTGCCAGATGGTCATGGCAACGAGCATGGAAGCGATGACGATAAAGAAGATCGCGGTGGGGAGCGTCCAGGCCATCCATTCCAGGTTCATGGCGTCGTTCCTTCAAAAGGGGCCGCGACCGGCCCGAAAGCGTTGGTGTCGATGGGTGTTGCCTCGTGGTTCCTTCGGGTGTTTTTTCCTCCTATACGCGGCCCAGGGCAAAGCCCTTGGCCAGGTGGTTTCGTACAAACCAGATGACCAGGGCCCCCGGCACGATGGTGAGCACGCCGGCGGCGGCCAGCAGGCCCCAGTCGAGCCCCGTGGCGCTCACGGTCCGGGTCATGGTGGCCACGATGGGCTTGGCGTTGGTGATGGTGAGGGTGCGGGCCAGCAGCAGTTCCACCCAGCTGAACATGAAGCAGAAAAAGGCCGTCACCCCGATGCCCGCGCGGATGAGCGGGACGAAGACCGTGAGGAAGAACCGGGGAAAGCTGTACCCGTCGATGAAAGCGGTCTCGTCGATCTCCCTCGGGATGCCGGACATGAATCCTTCCAGGATCCAGACCGCCAGGGGAACGTTGAAAAGGCAGTGGGCCAGGGCCACGGCGATGTGAGTGTCGATGAGATGGAACGTGGAGTAGAGTTGGAAAAAGGGCAGAAGAAAGACGGCCGGCGGGGCCATGCGGTTGGTGAGAAGCCAGAAGAAGACGTGCTTGTCCCCGATGAAGCGGAACCTGGAAAAGGCATAGGCCGCCGGAAGGGCGGTGGTGAGCGAGATGACGGTGTTCAGGCTCACGTAGATCATGGAGTTGATGTAGCCCGAGTACCACGACGGATCCGTAAAGATCTTCAGGTAGTTGGCCAAGGTGGGGTTTTTCGGGAAAAGGGTGAAGTTGGCCAATATGTCCGCATTGGTTCTCAGGGACATATTGAGCATCCAGTAGATGGGCAGAATCAGAAGGAAGAAATAGAAGCTCAGGGCGATGGTTCTCTTTTGCACTCTCATTTGGCCTCCCCGGTTCCCACGTTCTGGAGCGCTTGGTAGAAGAGCCAACAGAAGAGCAAGACAATCAGAAAATAGATGAGCGAAAAGGCGGCGGCGGGACCCAGATCAAACTGGCCCACGGCGATCTTGACCAGATAGATGGACAAAAAGGTGGTGGTGTCGCCCGGTCCGCCCCCGGTGAGCACAAAGGGCTCGGCGTAGATGAGAAAGCTGTCCATGAAGCGCAGCAGCACGGCGATGGTGAGCACGCCGCGCATCTTGGGAAGCTGGATGTGGCGAAAGACCGCCCAGCTGGACGCCCCGTCGATCTTGGCCGCCTGATAGTAGGCGTCCGGGATGGCCCGGAGACCCGCATAGGCCAGCAAGGCCACCAGCGGGGTCCAATGCCACACCTCCATGGCCATCACCGTGATCCACGCATCCAGCGGACGTGCCGTGTGGTCGAAGGCGATTCCCATGTCGTTGATGGTCTTTCCCAAAAGGCCGATGTCCGGCCGGGTGAAGATGATCCAGATGGTTCCGATCACGTTCCAGGGGATGAGAAGCGGAAGGGCCAGCAGGACGAGGCAAGCGGCCACGCCCCATCCCTTCTTGGGCATGGCCAAGGCGATGAGGACGCCGAGTGGGATCTCGATGAGCAGCACCATGCACGAGAAGGCCAACTGGCGCACCAAGGCGTTGTGGAGCCTTTCATCGTGGATCACCTCCCGAAACCATTCCATGCCCACGAAAAAGCGCTGGCCCGGCCCGAAGATGTCCTGCACCGAGTAGTTGACCACCGTCATGAGTGGGATGATGGCGCTGAAGGCCACGATCACGAAGACGGGCAGGATCAGGAACCACGCCCGGTTGCTTTCCCATTTGTCCATGATTCCCCCTTGCCGTGCGATGCTAGGCCACCAGGCGGCCGTTGGCGTAGAGCTTGGTCCAGCGGCGCGGAAAGCGGATCCAGGCCTCCCGGCCGGGAAGCGGCTTCTCTTCCGGAAGCCGTACCTTGAGGGTGGTGGACGCCAACCGGACGGTGAGAATTCGAAAGATGCCCTGATCCTCCACCTTGAGAACCTCCACCGGCAGCCGATCGTCTGCCGGGCTGTCGTGCACTTCCAGATACATGGGGCGGATCCCCAATTCGAAAGGCCCTTCCTTTTCCCGGGCTCGGCGTGCCGTTCCCTCATCCAGGAGCACGCTGGCCCCGTCGAACACGGCCTTCGCTCCGTCCAGCTTGCACGGTATGAAATTCATGCCGGGGCTGCCGATGAAATAGCCCACAAACTTGTGCCTCGGCTCCTCAAAGAGTTCCGTCGGGGTGCCCATCTGCACCACTTCCCCTTCGTACATCACCAGCACCTTGTCGGCGAAGGTGAGCGCCTCCACCTGGTCGTGGGTGACGTAGATGAGCGTCAGTCGGAGCCTTTCATGGATCTCCTTGAGCTTCCGGCGAAGGTGCCACTTCAGATGGGGATCGATCACCGTGAGGGGTTCGTCGAAGAGGATGGCCGCCACGTCCTCTCGCACCAGGCCGCGCCCGAGGGAAATCTTCTGCTTGGCATCGGCGCTCAGCCCTGCCGCCTTCTTCTTGAGGTCCGCCGTCAGGTCGAGAACCTCGGCCACCTCCTGGACTCTCCGGCGCACCGTCTGGGGATCCAGCCCCCGGTTGCGGAGGGGGAAGGCCAGATTGTCGAAAACGCTCATGGTGTCATAGAGGACGGGAAACTGGAAAACCTGGGCGATGTTTCGCTGCTCCGGGGGAAGCCGGGTCACGTCGCGGTCGTCGTAGAGGACGCGGCCTCGGGTGGGAGCAAGAAGCCCGGAGATGATATTGAGCATGGTGGTCTTGCCGCATCCGGACGGGCCCAGAAGGGCGTAGGCGCCCCCGTCTTCCCAGACCGTATCGATGTTTTTCAGGGCGTAGTCCCATGGACCCCTGGGGTGGCGCCTGTAGCTGTGGGCCACTTCTTGCAGCGTGATGCGGGCCATTTTCCCTTTCCTCCACCTAATCCCGAGCCGACGGAGCCGCCGGATGGGGTTCCGGTGCGGCCACCAGGGTTCCTTCCTGATCGAAAACGAAAAATTGGGCCGGGTCGGCGTAGACCGTCACTGCGGCACCCATCTTGTAACTTCGGATTCCTGTCTCGTGAACCACGAGCGAGAATCCCTGGTGAGAGACATGGATGAAGGTTTCCGACCCGTTGATCTCGGAAAGCTCCACCACGGACTCCAGCGCCACGTCCCGGTCGGTTCGCTGTGTGAGGAAGAATCGGTTGGCCCGAAGACCCAGGTGGTAGCGGCCGGGTGCGAGCCCCTTGAGATGGGCGATAAGCGGAAAGGTGATGTGCTCTCCGATGCGGGCCATGCCGCCTTCCACCACCACGTCCAGGTAGTTGATGGGAGGATCGCTGTAGACTTCCGCGGCCCGCATGCTCTCCGGCCGGTGATACACCCGGTCCGTGGGACCGCTCTGAAGCACGCGGCCCTCGTCCAGGATCACCACGTTTCCTCCCAGCATGAGGGCTTCCGTGGGTTCCGTGGTGGTATAGACCACGATGGAACGGCCCCGCTCGAAGATGGCCGTCAGTTCCTCGCGAAGCTCTTCTCTCAGTTTGTAGTCCAGGTTCACCAGGGGTTCGTCCAGGAGCAGCAGATCCGCTTCCTTGACCAGGGCCCGGGCGATGGCCGTGCGCTGCTGCTGGCCGCCGGAAAGCTGGGAAGGGAGACGGTCCAGAAAGGGGGTGAGGCGAAGCATCTCGGCCACCTCCCGCACCCTCCGGTCGATCTCCCCGCGGGGCACCCCTTGGAGGCGAAGCGGAGAGGCGATGTTGTCGTAGACCGTAAAGGAGGGGTAGTTGATAAATTGCTGGTAAACCATGGCCACGTTGCGCTTGCGAACGGAAACTCCGGTCACATCCTTTCCGTCCACCAGGACGCGACCCCGCGTGGGCCGGTCCAAGCCCGCCATGATGCGCAGCAGCGTGGTCTTCCCCGCCAGGGTTCGGCCCAGTAGAATGTTGCGCGATCCCGATGGAAATTCCAGGTTGATGTCGGAAAGATGGGTTTCCCCGTCCACTATCCGGTCCACATGTGCCAGGGTCAACCCCATGAAACGCACTCCCGGTCTGGTCTCTTGTCGCCACTGGTCGGAGGCTGGAAACGAGCCCCGAGGTTCGCACGGTCGGATACAGCCGAAGGCACGCTAGCACCCTTTGGGGGTTTTCGCAAGAGAAAATAATCACTCGCGAAACCCGTTCTCGCGTCCAAGACGCGCATTCCCAAGGCCCTTTCTTTCGTTTCCGAAAAACGGAGAACGCGCGGGTCACTCACCTTCCGCGCCTTCCTGGGAGGCCACGTGCAGTTCCACTTGGGCGGTGTGCAGCACGTCCATGAGGGGGGCGGGGGGCGGCTGGTCCGTGAAGAAGGCGTCGATTTCGGCGATGCTTCCCAGGCGCACCATGGCGTTTCGGCCGAACTTGGTGTGGTCGGCCGCCAGGAAGGTGGTGCGGGAATTGTCGATGATGGCCCGCGCCGCGCGCACTTCCCGGTAGTCGAAGTCCAGGAGGGTGCCGTCCAGGTCGATGCCGCTGATGCCGATGATGCCGTAATCGACACGGAACTGTTCGATGAAGTCGATGGTCATGGGGCCCACGATGCCGCCGTCCCGGTGGCGCACCATCCCGCCCGCCACGATCACCTCGAAGTCCTCGTTGGCGCTCAGGATGGAGGCCACGTGGAGGTTGTTGGTGATGATGCGAAGACGGCGGTGGTTCACCAGGAACTTGGCGATCTCCTCGGTGGTGGTGCCGATGTTGATGAAAAGGGAGGCATTGTCCGGGATGGCCTGGGCCACCATACGGGCGATCCGCCGCTTCTCCTCCTGGCACAAGATCTTCCGCTGGCTGTAGGCCACGTTCTCCGTGCTGGGGGCCGCTCCGGCGCCGCCCCGGTAGCGAATGACCTTGCCCGCCCGACTCAAGGCGTTGATGTCCCGGCGCACCGTCTGCGGGGTCACGCCGAATTCCTTGGCCAGAAAATTCACTGTCACGAAACCGCGCTGCCGGATCAGCCGCAGGATGCGCTGGTGCCGGTCCCGGGTGGCTGCCCCGTCGGCTGCACCGTGTGGGGAAGGAGGGGACTGGGTCATGGGAAAGCCTCGCTCAGGCTGGGCCGAAGCCAGTGTTTGGTGTTCTCAAACGAACGTATCCGGATGGCCATGTTGGAATGCGAAAATAATGGATGACATCCCCGGGCCGTTGTGGTACCGGAAAGTGATGGAAAGATGTGCCTTAATCCGGGCACTTGACGCGAAACCCATGGTAGCACCCGTCGGAAAGGTTCTCAAGCGAAAAGGTGGGGGCCGCGCGCGGGGCGGCGGGAGCAGAGAAAGGCGGGGCCGGTGGAAATGCAGGTGGTCATCATTGGAGGCGGAGTCACGGGGGCGGGGTTGGCCCGGGATCTGGCGCTTCGCGGCGTTTCGTGCGTGGTGGTGGAAAAGAAGGATCTCACCGCGGGGGCGTCCGGAGCGAACCACGGACTGCTGCATGGCGGCGGCCGCTACGTGGGGAACGATCCGGAAGCCGCCCGGGAATGCGCGGAAGAAAGCGCGCTTTTGAAACGTCTGGCGCCCCAGTGCATCGAGGATACGGGGAGCCTCTACGTGGCGCTGGCGGGAGACGACGAAAGGTACGTGGCGGATTTTCCCGAACTGTGCGCCCGTTGCGGCGTGGAGGGGGAAGCGGTCCCGGTTTCCGAAGCCCGGGAGATGGAGCCCGAGCTCTCGGATCAGGTGATCGCCGCCTATGCCCTGCGGGACGCCGCCGTGGATCCTTTCATGCTCACCCTGGACAACATGGCCCAGGCCTGCGCTCTGGGAGCGCGGCTCATGACCCACACCCGCGTGGAGGCCCTGGAGCGGGGCAATGGGCGCATCGTTCGGGTGCGACTGCGAAATACCCGCACCGGCCGGGAGACGGTCCTGGAGCCCCAGGTGGTGGTCAATGCGGCGGGGGCCTGGGCGGGGCAGGTGGGGGCCCTGGCCGGCATCCGCTTCGACATGCTCTATTCCAAGGGGAGTCTGCTGGTGACCCAGCAAAGGGTGAGCGATCGGGTGATCCACCGACTTCGTCCCGCATCCGATGCGGACATCGTGGTCCCCGGCGGCACGGTCTCCATCCTCGGCACCACGTCCGTTCGGGTGGCATCTCCCGACGCCATCTATCCCGAGGTCCACGAGATCGACACCATCATCGACGAATGCGCACGCATGGTGCCGTCCCTGGCTTCGGCCCGCTACATCCGCGCCTACTGCGGCGTGCGGCCTTTGCTGGCGGAAGGCAGCAGGCGGGGGGATCGCACCGTAAGCCGGGGCTACCATCTGATCGACCACCAGGTCTGCGGGGTCGGAAACTTTCTCACCATCACGGGCGGCAAACTCACCACCTACCGGCTCATGGCCGAAAAGACGGCCGACCGGGTCTGCGCACTTCTGGGGTTAAACGCTCCGTGTCGGACCCATGTGGAGCCCCTTCCGGCCAGTGAATGGGGGCGGTGGACCGAACCGGGAAAGGCGCCGCGCCAGTGGGTGAAGCGGGCCGATCCGTCCGATCTGGTCTTGTGCGAATGCGAGATGGTGCCCCGTTCCACCGTCGATTCCCTGGTGGATCAGATCCGCCGGGGCGGGGAAGCTCCCACGCTGGAGGCGGTGGGGGTGCGGAGTCGCGTGGGCAAAGGACCGTGTCAGGGAAATTTTTGCAGCCAGCGGATTGCCGCGCACCTCTACGAGGCCGGTGTGTACCAGGGCCGGGAAGGAATGGAGAGCCTCATCGGGTTTCTCCGGGAGCGCTGGCGGGGCAAGCGTCCGCTCCTGTGGGGCCAGCCCATGGTGCAGTACGAATTCCAGGAGGCGCTCTATTGCGCCCTGTTCAGCCTGGATCTGGAAACGCGCCGTGAAGACGGCGGGGAGGCGGGAGCATGACAGAAGGGCTGGAGCACACCTTGGCGGATGTGGTGGTGATCGGAGCCGGCCTGGCGGGCCTTTCCGCCGCCTTGTTTGCGGCCCGCCGCGGTCTTCGGGTGTCGGTGGTGGGCACCACGGGGCCCCTCATCTTTTCCAGCGGTTTCGTGGACCTTCTGGGGGTGCACCCGGTTTCGGAGGGCCGGGTCTGGGACGATCCTTGGGCGGCCTTGGAGGCGCTGAGCCGGGATCTTCCCGACCATCCGTATGCGCGGGTGAAAAAAGAGGAGGTGGAAGGGGCCCTGGAGGTCTTCCTGGACTTTCTGGAAGACAACGGCCTTGCCTACCACCGGGAAAAGGGGCGCAACCTTCGGGTGGTGACGGCGGCCGGTACCCTGAAGCCCACCTACGCCGTTCCCGCCACCATGAAGAACGCCGTGACCGCCCTGGACGAAAAGGCTCCGTGCCTCCTGGTGGGTCTGGAGGGGCTCAAGGGCTTCAGCGCCCGACAGGCGGCGTCGAACCTCCAGCGGTTCTGGCGGGGGGTGCGTGCCTGCACCGTGGCTTTTGCCCAGCCGGCCCGTGAGATCTTTCCGGAACAGATCGCCGGCGACCTGGCAACGGACGGAGGCTGCGAGCGCCTGGCCGATCTCATCCGCCCCCATCTGGGAGACGCCCGGGTGGTGGGGCTTCCCGCCGTGTGCGGCATTCACGACCGAGGTCAAGTCTTTCGACGGCTGGAGGCGGCCGTGGGGCGGCCGCTTTTCGAAATACCCACCATGCCGCCGTCCCTTCCCGGGCTTCGTTTGAAGAACCTCTTCGAGGAAGCCCTCCCCCGGGAGGGCATCGACTGTCGCCTGCAACACAAGGTGCTGGGATTTTCCGTTACGGACGACGGGGGATTTTTCTTCGATTGCGGTGCCGAACGTCCTTCTTTTCAGATCGAATGCCGGGGAGCCGTGCTGGCCACGGGGCGCTTTTTCGGCCGTGGACTGCAGGCGGAGCGCACGGCTATCCGGGAGGCGGTTTTCGGCCTTCCCGTGGCGCAGCCCGAGACCCGGAACGACTGGCACCGGAAGGATTTTTTCGATCCCCAGGGCCACCCCGTGAACCGAAGCGGCGTGACGGTGGATGAACGGTGGCGCCCTTTGGGCGAATCCGGACAACCGGCCTTTCCCACCCTGGTGGCCGCCGGGACCATCCTGGCCCATCACGACTGGATGCGGGAAAAGTGCGGGGCCGGGTTGGCGGTGACCACTGCCTGGTCGGCTGTGGCCTCCCTGGCGGAGCTTCTGGGTTGATTCAAACCCGGACGGAACGGGGTTTCTTCCTCGGGTTTTGTCGTTGCTGCACGTTTGGCGGGCGGGGATAAGCCCCGCTCCTGCCCAACGGGCAATGCGTTCTTGTAGGGGCGGGAGCGAATCCTGTAAAAGACGAGCGAAAACCGTTCAGACCCTAACCGCAAGACGGAGGTGTCCCATGGGGGCGTACATCGGGGCGTTGGATCTGGGAACGACCAGCAACCGATTCATCATCTTCGACCGGGAAGGCCGCATCGTGGGCCTGGATCAGAAGGAACACCGCCAGATCTTTCCCCATCCGGGCTGGGTGGAACACGACCCCATGGAGATCTGGGAAAACACCCAGGCCGTCATCCGGGGGGCGTTGAGCAAGACGGGACTCAGCGGGTCGGATCTCGCCGCTCTCGGGATCACCAACCAGCGGGAGACCACGGTGGTGTGGGACAAGACCACGGGCCGGCCCTTTTATAATGCCATCGTCTGGCAGTGCACCCGCACGGCGGAGATCTGCCGAGGCCTGGAAAAGATCTACGGCCAGGACGGCTTCCGGCAGAAGACGGGCCTTCCCATCGCCACCTATTTTTCGGGGCCCAAGATCCGTTGGATTCTGGATAACGTTCCGGAAGCGGCCGAGGCGGCCCGCAAGGGTACGGCCCTTTTCGGCACCATCGAAAGCTGGGCCATCTGGTGGCTCACGGGAGGACCCCATGGCGGGGCCCATGTGACCGACGTGACCAATGCCAGCCGCACGCTGCTCATGAACCTGGAAACCCTGGACTGGGATCCCGAGATCCTGGACGCCCTGGAAATCCCCGCTCAAATGCTTCCGCGCATCGTGCCGTCCATCGACCCCAACACGTTGGGACATACGGTGCGCACCGGAGCCTTTCAGGCCACGGTGCCCGTGTGCGGCGCCCTGGGCGACCAGCAGGCGGCCCTGGTGGGACAGACCTGCTTTCAGCCCGGAGAAGCGAAGAACACCTACGGCACGGGCTGCTTTTTGCTGCTCAACACGGGCACCTCGCCTGTGGTGTCCCAGCGGGGACTTTTGACCACCCTGGGCTACCAGATGCGGGGCCACGACCCGGTCTATTGCCTGGAAGGGTCCATTGCCATCGGCGGGGCGCTGGTGCAATGGCTCCGGGACAATCTGGGACTGATCAAAACGGCGGCGGAGGTGGAAGACCTGGCCCGAACCGTGGAAGACAACGGCGGAGCCTACCTGGTGCCCGCCTTCTCCGGGCTCTTCGCTCCGTACTGGAGGTCCGACGCCCGTGGGGTGTTGGTGGGCTTGACGCGCTTTGTCAACAAGGGCCATCTGGCTCGGGCCGTCTTGGAAGCCACGGCCTACCAGACGCGGGACATCGTGGAAGCCATGGACGCCGATTCGGGGGTGGCTCTCACCACCCTCAAGGTGGACGGCGGCATGGTGGCCAACGACCTGCTCATGCAGATCCAGGCGGATGTGCTCAATGTGCCCGTGGTGCGCCCCAAGGTCACGGAAACCACGGCGCTCGGCGCCGCCTACGCGGCCGGACTGGCGGTGGGCTACTGGTCCGATTTCCAGGAGCTTTCCCGGAACTGGTCTATGGACAAGACGTGGACCCCCGCCATGGACGAGGCCCGCCGTGAGGAAGGCTATCGTTATTGGAAAAAGGCCGTGGAACGCACCTTCGGCTGGGTGGAATGATGGACTGAAATGTCTTCGCCACGGATGGACTAAAAAGGGGCGGCTCGTCGAGCCGCCCCTTCTTGGTATCAGGACGAGGCCTCGGGCCAGCGGGCCACCACCCGGTCGGAAGCGTCCGTGATGGTGACGGTCATGCCGTAATCGCCGTCCAGGCGATGTGTGGCGCAGGAAATTCACGGGTCATAGGCGCGCACGGCCATCTCGATGCGGTTGAGCATCCCCTGGTCCACTTTGCCTGCGTGGATCAGGGTCCTAGCCGCCTGCTTGACGCTCATGTTCATGGGACCGATGTTGTGGGTGGTGCCCACGATGAGGTTCGCCCGGGTGATGCAACCGTTCTCATCGGTGGAGTAATCGTGGATGAGGGTGCCTCGGGGCGCCTCCACGCAGCCCACGCCCCGACCGGCCTTGGGTTCGGCGGGAGTGCGCACCTCCGGGCTGCAGATCTCCGGATCCTCCAGCAGTTCGATGGCATGCTCGCAGGCGTAGACCTCTTCGATGAGCCGCGCCCAGTGGTAGAGCAGCGTGGCCTGGGCGGGGCGTCCGAACCGCTCGCGGAATTCCTCCAATTCCGCCTGGGCCCGGGGCGTGGCCATCTTGTCGGCCACGTTGATCCGGGCCAGGGTGTTCACCCGGTAGATCCCCTTGGGCTCTTCCAGGTCCAGGCTGAAGCCCTCGTTCCAGGCCTTGGCGTAGGGCATCTTTCCATAGGAATGGGATTCCACGTGTTCGCCCAGGTAGTCGGTGTAGTCCTGGGCGTCGAAGTCCATGTGGGAGCCGTCGGCCTTCATGAGGCGGATCTTGCCGTCGTAGAGGTTGAGGGCTCCGTCGTCGTCCACCGTTCCCATGAAGCCCGTTCGGATGACCCCCAGAGTCTGGATGGCGTCCAGATAGGGCGGAAAGACCTTCTCCTTGGCGAACTCCAGGGTGAAGAGGGCAAAGTCCAGGAGTTCCCGCATCTGGGCCAGGATCTCCCGGCGGTCTTCCTCCGTCATGGGCTTGGCGAAACCGCCCACCACACCCGCCACGGGGTGGATGGCCTTTCCGGCGAACCTTTCCAGGATCATCTTGGCCTTGTGGCGCATCTGCACCACCTTTTGGGCCAGTTCCGGGTTGGCCTTGGCGATGCCGATCACGTTCCGGACCGCGTAGTCCGCATCGGGACCGATGACGAAATCGGCGGCGGCCAGGAAGAAGAAGTGCAGGAGCTTGTCTTCCGCATGGGCGATGGTCTGCATGAGCTCCCGCAGCTTCCGTCCGGCCGGAGGCGGCGTGACCCCGAAGCAGCGGTCCACGGCCTTGTTGGACGCCAAGTGGTGCATCCAGGGACAAATCCCGCAGATGCGGTTCACGATGCGGGGGACCTCTTCGGCGGGTTTGCCCTCGATGAATTTTTCAAAGCCCCGAAGGGACAGGATGTTCACGCGGGCATCCCGGACCTCGCCCGCGTCGTCCAGCTGGATCTGGATGGACGCGTGGCCCTCGATGCGCGTGATGGGTTGGATGTGGATTTCCCGAGCCATCTATTACGCCTCCTTTCGCTGGCGCTTGGGTCGCAGGCGCCGGTGCGCTCCCGAAAACCGAAGCAGGGACACGTGTTCCGGAAGGGACCGCACGTCGATGCCGTTGGATGCCAGGGCGTTGAGCATGTCCACCATCTGGTTGCCTTCGTGCACCACGGGTCCGTAACAGCCGCGGCAGGGCACCCGGGCCGAGATGCAGCGGGGCGTGACCTTGTCGCCTCCGCAGCCCGCCCGGGTGACAGGGCCCATGCACAAAAAGCCCTGTTCCAGCAAGCAGCGCATCTTGTCCAGCGGCTCGTCGGGAGCGCCGTAGTGCGGGGACTGTACGAAGCGGCGGAGCGCCTTCACCTGGCCCTTGCCCTCGCGGATGGTGGGGCACGTGTCGCAAACGCTCTTTCCCGGAAGCTCCGGCGTTGCGCCCTCCACCAGGGCCGTCAGGGCCGAAAAGACGTGGTCGGGATGGGGAGGACAGCCCGGCATGTAGAGATCCACCCGGATGTGCTCGTCCAGGGCGTAGCAGGCATCCAGAAGCTGCGGCAGGGGCTTTTCCGGCTCGAAGGTGTTGGGATCGGTCGTTTCGGTCCCGAAGGCGCGCTCCAGGATCTCTTCGTTCCGGTAGGAATTGCAAAGGGCCGGAATGCCCCCGTGGGTGGCGCAGGTGCCCAGGGCGATGATGACCTTGCACTTGGCCCGCATCTCCCGGGCCACCTCCAGGTGTTCCTCGTTTCGGATCCCGCCGCTGATGAGGCCCACGTCCGCTTCGGGGATCTCCAGATGGCGTCCGTCGCCCAGCTGCCCGAAATACTTGTGGTCCATGAGGGCCGGGATGTGCACGAATTCGGCCACCTGGAGAACGTCCAACAGGCGTTCCCCCATGTCCACCACGGATATTTCACAGCCGGAGCAGGAGTTCAGCCATTCGCTCGCTACCTTTACCGACATGGATGGTTACCTCCTTTTCGACGCCCCGGGCGCCGTCTCATTGCGGAAGGCCCGGGCGCGGCGGCGCTTGGCGGCCGAGGCGCCCATGAGCTGCTCCAGCACCCTGTCCGCAAGATCCGGCGCCCCGGTGCGGTCATGTTCTTCCAAGGTGCGCCCCAGGGCGTCCAGGAAGGCCGCACGGCCCTTGGGGGTGCGCGTCACCACGCTGGTCCAGCCTTCCGGAGCTCCGATGCCGCCGAAGGAGACGTCGGCCACCTCCGCCGCGTAGTCTTCGCAGTAGCGACAGGCAGGGTGCTTCATGCCGTCCAGAACCTCAAGATCCAGGGTGCGGATCTCTCCGGAGCGCAGGTGCACCTGGAATGTTTCTTTGACGTTGATCTTTACCACATCGTCCCAACAAAAGCCGCCCGCTTCCGCCAGGCGCGCCCGTTGTTCTTCGCCGAAGGCGAAGTTTCCGGAGCAGAAGAGGCCCAGACACAAGGTGACCGATTCCGAGGGAACGACGCCCAAGGTTTCCATCCTTCGGAAGGCGTGGATCTGACACGGGGTGCCCACGAGAGCCACTCGGCGAAGGCCCTTGAGCACATGGGGGCTGACCAGCTCCAGGCCGTGGCGGTGGGAGTATTCCCTGCCCAGTCCGACCATGGAATGGGTCGTGTCGAAATGGAAACCGGCCCCCTCCAGAATGTCTTCGTGGGAAACGGCCAGGTGCGGCTCGCGTTGAAACGGTCCGGTCGGGCGGGCCACGATGGCTCCATCGATGTGTCCGGTATCCAGAAGGTGCAAGAGCAGGGCGGTGACCACGCCGCCGTCGGTGGCTCTTTGCCGCACCTGAGGATCAAGGGCGCGGGCCACCCGCACGCTCAGCACCCTGCCGATGGGGGCGCTCCAGGCCAGGCGCTGTTTGGTTTCGGCTTCCAGTTCCGGATTTTCCGGACAGGCCGCGTGGCACAGGCCGCATTCGATGCATCGCTCCGGGTCCCGATAGCGGGGACGGCCCTGCTCGTCCAGCTCCAGGGCGCCGTAGTTCACCGCCGTACAAAGGCTCACGCAGCCGCCGCACCGGTGGCACAAGCCCGGCTCGATCACGTCCTGCTTGAGATGAAAAAAGGTCTTCATGATCCCTCCGTTGGCGAAGTGCCGGCTCGTGGGACACTTTCAGGCGTTGGCGGCCTTATCCAGAGCAAGAGGATTGGGGCCCAGCCGGCGGATCTTGTCCACAAACCGGGTGACGAGCTGCGCAAACCGGGGGGCTTCAGCCGAAGAAACCCACTCCAGAGCGAAGCGTTCGGGGTCGATGCCGGCGTTTTCCAGGGCGATGCGGATGCCTTCACTGCGGGCCAGGGCTTTGTGATTACCATCCAGGTAATGACATTCGCCCAGGTGTCACCCCATGACCAGGACGCCGTCGGCGCCCTTGCTCAGGGCGTTGACCACCAGGTCGGGGTGCACCATGCCCGAGCACATGACGCGGATGGGCCGCATGTTGGGGGGATATTGGAGGCGGGAGACGCCGGCCAGGTCCCCTCCGGCGTAGGCGCACCAGTTGCACAAGAAGCCGATGATGACGGGTTCGAAGGTCTGAGACATGGATGTTGCTCCTTTTGCATTCCTATGTTTATTCGCGTGCCTTCGCGGTTCGCTCTTGGATCAGACGGCCTTTCCCAGCGCGGCCTCCACCTGGGCTTCCAGTTGGTTCAACGTGAACCCGTGCACCATGACGCCGCCCTTGGGGCAGGTGGCGGCGCACAGGCCGCAGCCCTTGCAAAGGGCGGGATCCGTGACGATGCGCCGGATCGGCCGCCCCGTCTCTTCCATGGTGTCGAGCCGGATCGCCTGGTAGGGGCACACGTCCACGCACAAGGCGCAGCCGTCGCACTTTTCGGTGACAAAGGATTTGACGGCGTCCAGCAGCATCTCGTCCCGGGCCAGGACCACGGCGGCCCGGGCGGCGGCCGCACCGGCTTGTGCGATGGATTCGTCCATGGGTTTGGGGTAGTGGCAAAGGCCGGCCACGAAGAGGCCGTCCACGGAAAGGTCCACGGGGCGGAGCTTGGGATGCGCTTCGGTGAAGAAGCCGTCGGCGTTGGTCCCGCACTTGAACATCTCCACCAGGTCCGCCGAGTCGTTGGGCACCATGGCGGCGGCCAGCACCAGGTAGTCGGCGGGGATCTTGAGTGGCCGTCCCAGGATGGGATCCGTCACGATGACGAAGAGATCCTCGCCCTCTTTTTCCACCTGGGGTTTGGCGTCCAGCCCGTACCGGATGAAAAGGACCCCCTGGCGGCGGGCTTCCTGGTAGAGGCGTTCCCGCTCTCCGTAGGTTCGCATATCCCGGTAGAGTACATAGACGTCCATCTCCGGATTGGCTTCCTTCAGGCGAAGGGCGGTCTTGACCGAGTGGGTGCAGCAGACGCGGGAGCAGTAGGGCCGCTGGGGCTCGCGGGATCCCACGCACTGGATGAAGACCGCGCTCCGGGCCCGCCCGGCCGCCTCGGGCCGCTCCCGGAGGAGGGCGTCGAACTGCTGGTGGGTGAGCACGCGGGGATCCCGGCCGTAAAGGTATTCCGTCGGCTCCGATTCCCGGGCTCCCGTGGCCAGAACCGCCACGCCGAAGCGGATCTCCTTCGGGCTCCCGTCCTGGTCCAGGATGCCGTGGAAGTTGCCCACCGATCCCGTCACGGAACTCAGGGTGGTGCCCGTGCGGACGCGGATGCGGGGATGTTCGTTCACCTTCTGGATGAGAGCCTTCAGGTAAGGCTCCACGGGTTCCCCCGCATCGTTGGTGAGGAGCTTCCAGGCGTTTCCGCCCAGTCGGTCCGACTTTTCCACCAGGGTCACGGGATAGCCCTGGTCGGCCAGGGCCAGGGCCGCGTTCATGCCGGCGATGCCGCCGCCGATCACCAGGGCCCGCTGGATCACGTTCACCTTGAGGCGATGCAGAGGTTCGTTCAGGGCCGCCTTGGCCACGGCCATCCTCACCTGGTCCTTGGCCTTTTCCGTGGCCTTGTCCCGGTCCTGCTGGTGGACCCAGGCGTTTTGATTGCGGATGTTGGCCATTTCCATGAGATAGGGATTGAGGCCCGCCTCCCGCAGGGTGTCCTGAAAGAGGGGCTCGTGGGTGCGCGGGGTGCAGGCCGCGATCACGATCCGGTTGAGGCCGTGTTCCCTGATCTTTTGGGCGATGAGGTTCTGGGTGTCCGCGGAACAGGTGAAAAGGTTGTTTTCCACGTAAGCCACGTGGGGCAGGGTGCGGGCGTAGGCGGCCACGGCCTGGACGTCCACCGTGTTGGCGATGTTGATGCCGCACGAGCAGACGAAGACCCCGATGACCGGGTTCTCGCCGCACACGTCCCGTTCCTGCGGATAGGTCTTTTCCCGCGCCTGGGTTCCGCGGGCCGCCGCCAGAGCCCGGGCCGCCTCACAGGCCGCCGTGGAGGCTTCCGTGACCGACTGGGGAATGTCCTTGGGGGACTGGAAGGCGCCGGTGACGAAGATCCCGGGGCGGGTGGCGGCCACGGGGGAAAAGCCGCAGGTGCGGGCGAAGCGGCTTTCGTTCAAGTGGATCCCGAGGATCCGGGCCAGATCCTCGGCGTCCTTGGGGGCTTCCAGCCCCACCGACAGGACCACCAGGTCGAAGGCCTCCCGCACCGGGCGGCCGTCCCGGGTCACGTATTCGAGAACCGCACCTTTGCCCTTCTCACCCGGTGAGATGCTGTGGGGCCGGGCCGGGACGAAGCGCACGCCCTTTTCCTTGGCCGATTCGTAGTAACGCTCGAATTCCTTGCCGTGGCTTCGGATGTCCATGTAGAAGACGGCCTGCTCCACCTCGTCGCCGTTCAGGTGTTCGGCGGTCACCAGCGCCTGCTTGACGGCGTACATGCAACACACGGACGAGCAGTAGGGATTGTCGCACCGGTTGATGTTGCGGGACCCCACGCACTGGATCCAAGCGATCTTCCGGGGTTCCTCGTGGTCCGACGGGCGCACCAGGTGGCCCATGTGGGGGCCGTTGGACGCCAGGAGCCGTTCGTATTCCAGGCTGGTCACCACATCCCGCACCCGGCCGTAGCCGTAGACGTCCAGGCCCTGGGGGTTGAAGGCCTGGAAGCCCGGGGCGGCGATGACGGCCCCCACGTTCACCGTGACGGTCCGCTCCGTGTCCTCAAAGTTGACGGCGCCCGTGGGACAGAACTTTTCGCAGGCCCGGCACTTGCCCCGGGTAAGGTAGATGCAGTGCTCGGGGTCGATGGCGTATTTGAGCGGCACCGCCTGGCCGTAGGGGATGTAGGCGGCCTTGCGTTTACCCATGCCCGCGTTGAAGGGATCGTCCACCTTCTTGGGGCACTTTTCCGCGCACAGACCGCAGGCGATGCACTTTTCCATGTCCACGTAGCGGGGCTTTTGGCGGATGGTGACCTGGAAGTTGCCGAGAGATCCGGAAACGTGGGTCACTTGGGACAGGGTCATCAGCTCCACGTTGAGATGCCGGCCGACCTCGACCAGTTTGGGAGCGATGATTCACATGGCGCAGTCGTTGGTGGGAAAAGTCTTGTCCAGTTGGGCCATGGCCCCGCCGATGGCGGCCGTCCGTTCCACCAGGTGGACCCGGTAGCCCGAGTCCGCCAGATCCAACGCGGCCTGCATGCCGGCGATGCCGCCGCCCACCACCAGGACCGATCCGCTGGGATCATGCTTCATGAGGTTACCTCCCGAAAGTCTCTGATTGCCATTGCGTTGTCGTACCCCAAAAGAGCTGCCGGGGAGAGCGAAAGGCCCGCCGCTCCCTTTTCCAACCTTTCTTGAGTCTCCGAGATCCCCCTTTTGCAGAGACCCCACCGGGGCTTCAGGCCCAGCCGCCCCGCCGGATGAACTCCAGGATCCGCTGGGCCATGCGCGGCACCGCCCGGGCCACCGGCTCGGACAGGCCTTCCGACACCTGGTCGGGAATGACGGCCGGCTGCACCACCCAAACGTGGACCTGCACGTCCGTGTGCTCGCTCAGCTCCTTGAGCAGGTTGGTGGTGGGGAACTGGTGCAGGGAAAAGTCGTGGATCTTGGCCGGCTGGACCTGGTCCACATGGATTTCGAAGATTTCTCCGGGCGCCTTTTCGGGATGATGACCGGTGTCCACGATGATCAGCTGCTGCGGTTTTTCGGGGGAGAGGAGGAGGTCGAAGAGGATGTCCCGAACGGCCGTGCCCGCATCCACGAAGGCGGTGGTCGGGGGGGGAGGTCCCAGGGCTTCCAGGTGTTCGATCACCTTGGGGCCGAAGCCGTCGTCGCCCAGAAGGGGGTTTCCGCATCCGAGCACCACACATTTTTTGGAAAAGAGGGGGTGATCCATGGGCGCCTCCGCAGGGTGTCCTGTGCATCTTATGCAAATTGTGCAAATGTGCAAGCCCTTTTTGCACACCTTCCCCGATGCTTCAGCAAGAGGCCGACCCTGCCGATAGATCCCTTGGGGAGGAGCGTCTCCCTGAGGCGGCGGCCGCAGCGCCGCCCATCCCATCTTCGGCAAAGGAGATTCCAATGAAGCGATGGGGTACGATTCTCTTTTTTCTGGTTGTGTTGGCTGAGAACAGAGGCTCGTGCAGCTTCTTGTCGAGGTGATGGGGTACGATTCTCTTTTTTCTGGTTGTGTTGGGGACCTGGGGATTCTGGTTGGGACTTCCGGCTTGGGCCTGGACCGGCCGGGTGGTGGAGGTCCACGACGGCGACACCCTCACGGTTTTTCGGGGTTCGGAAGCAGTACGGGTGCGTCTCTATGGCGTGGACTGCCCGGAAAAGGCCCAGGAGGGCGGTCCGGAGGCCACCGCCTTTGTCGAGGGGCTCGCGTTGGGCCGGGACGTTTCGGTTGGGCCCGTCACCCGGGACCGCTACGGCCGCACCGTGGCCCTGGTGGAGGTGGGAGGAAGGCTTCTCAACCAAGAACTGGTGGCGTCCGGCCATGCCTGGGTGTATCGCCGATACTGCAAGGATTTCGACCTGTGCCGCCGCCTGGTGAAGCTGGAAGAGGAGGCCAGGGACCGGACCACGGGGCTCTGGGCCGGCGTCGATCCCGTGCCTCCCTGGGAATACCGCCACGGGAGGAAGTTCGCCTCGGCATCAATTGCATCCGCCCCATCCATGCGCGGTTCGTGTCGCTGCGATGTGGATCTGGACTGCGGGGACTTTTCGTCGTGGCAAGAGGCTCAGCGGTGCTTCGAAGAGTGCCTCCGGATCACGGGTCGGGACGTGCACCGCCTGGACCGCGACGGGAACGGGCGTGCCTGCGAAGGGCTCCGCTGACGGGGGACGAGGTACGAAGGGCGGCCCGGGAGCGTGTCCAAAACCGCGAGGGTTTCCGATCTTTTGGCAGCGCAGCCCTTCCGGGCTGGGGACGAACCACCAGACGCCAAGCAGGCCATCGGATACCGCCGGTCACGTCATGGGGTTACAATGACCGATTCCCGGTGGGGCCGAAGTCCCGCGGCTACGAGAGGAAGGGAAATTCCCCGGGGCTCCGTCCCGTCACTCCTCCCCTGGGGCTATGACATACAACCCGAATGAAGCGATCCTTTCGCCGTATCTTTCTTATTCCCGCACGGTGAGCAGGCGGGGATAAACCCCGTCCCTGCTCAACAGGTCCATCGGCCTTCGTAGGGGCGGGCTTTACGCCCGCCCGCCGGAACCTCGCGATGGGGAAGAATCGCCCCCTTGTATAAGACACGGCCCCGTTCCGTTCGTTCGCACGGCTGTAGGGGTGAATCATCATTCGCCCCTACAGGGGCTTGTTTCCCGAAGGTGCGTTTCATCCTTCGTTGTCACGAGCTCCCCGTGATGGGGGCTAAAGTGAAGGACAACCGCCAATGAACGCGCATAGACGCAAATCTTTTGATTGCAGGTGCGGCCTTGGCCGCAATTCGGTCGCCGGCAAACCGGCTCCTACAGGATAGGCCCGCAAGGCGAGCTCTTTCATCCATGCGGGGTGGCGCAGAGTGGGCCCTGACCGTCAGATACGGAATGGTCCTGAGCTGCATTCTACAGGCACCCGTCGCCGGTTTGTCCAAAGCCCTTCAGGGCCGCGTGTCGGTGGCGAAGAGGTAGCCCACGAGAGCCAGGGCCACGCCCCCGGCGCAAAGGAGAAAGGCCGGGTGGTAGTCGGGCGCCGTCCGTCCCCCGGCGGCCACCACGTGATCCAGCACCCAACCCAGCCCCTGGAGCATGGCGGCTCCGCCCAGCATGGTGAAGAGGTTGATGCCCGTAAGGGCCGTTCCGCTCATTTCCGACGGCATGAGCTCCTTGATGTGGGCGTACATGACGATTCCGAAGGAGCCGAAGAGCCCGAAGGAGAAAAGAAGTACCGCCAGAGCGGCCGCTCCGGTTTCGCCCCAGCCGGCGCCCAGGGCCGCAAGCACCAGCGCCATCATGGCGAGCCCCAGCACGATGACCTTTTTTCTCGAGCGTAACACCCGATCGGAAAGCCAGCCGCCCAGGGGGGATCCCAGAATGAGCCCCGTGTTGAGAAGAAGGAGCAGGTTTCCGGCGGCGATGGGGCTCATGTGCAACTGCTGGATCATGTAAGGGCCGATCCACAGGCCCTGGATGGCCACGAAGGTGCCGTACCGGAAGAAGGTCCCCAGCGAGATGATCCAGTAGTTGGCGTTCCGGCAGAGGGTTTTGAGGGCTTCTTTCCAGGCAGGCCCGGGCGCGAAGCCGGAAGCGCCCGGCTGGTCCTCGCCGGACGGCCCTTCGCGAACCAGGGCGAAGAAACAGACGGCCACGGCGGCCGTGAAAAGTCCCAACATTCCGAAGGATTCCCGCCAGCCGATCCACTCCTTGGCGGCGGCCAGCGGGGTGGCCGCCAGCATGTTCCCAAGGGTTCCCATGGCCAGCATGAGGCCGGAGAGGGTGGCGAATTCCCGGGGGGAAAACCAGCGGGTGAGAAGCTTCATGGAGCCCATGAGGTTTCCGGCCATGCCGAGCCCCAAGAGAGCCCTGCCCGCGAAGGCCGCGGCGAAAGAGTGAGCGGCGGCGAAAAGAAGGGCGCCTCCCGCCCCGATGAGGGAAAGAAGGGTCATGGTCCGGCGGCCTCCGAGCCGGTCCAGGGCGATGCCCAGGGGCACCTGCACCAGGGCGAAGGCATAGAAGAAGGCGGCGCTCAAGAGCCCCAGTTCCTCGGCGGAAAGTTCCAGGTCCTTCTGGAGATCCGGCGCAATGATGGCGTTGGAGACCCGGTAGAACTGGGAGAGGATGAAGAGAAGGGACGCCAGGCTGAAAACGGTCCATCGCCCCTGGAAGAGCCCTGCTGGATCCCGACTTTTCAATCCATCCTCCCTTCCTTGCCGTGGCCCAGAAGCTTGGAAAGACCTCAATGGAGCGAATCCTTCGCTGTCTTCTTTTTACTTCCGCGCGATGAGCGGGCGGTGATAAACCCGGCCCCTATCGGAGGCTGTCCGAAAACTCCGCCACCCGTCACTCCCGCGCAAGCGGGAGTCCATAAGGTGCCGGAAATCCTGGATCCCCGCTCCCCGATCAAGCCGGGGACAAGCTTCGCGGGCATGGCGGATGGACGATGGAAGGGGCAAATAAGCCATTGTCGGACAGGCTCCTCCGGAACAGGTCCGTCTGCCTTCGTAGGGGCAGGCTTTAGGCTCGCCCGCCGGAACCTGGAGGTTGAGAAGAATCGTCTAATTTAAGAAAGAAACAGCCTTCCGCCAGGTACGGCCAAGGATTGATCGCCCATTCCGTGGCTGCGGGGCTTCAGCCCCGCGGAAATGGGCTTGCCGATTCCCTTGAAATACCCGGACCATGCGGATGGGTCACCCTTATGATCCGAGGCCCTCTTTTCGCAGCCCTGAAGGGTTGCGCAGCGATAAGCGCTACGATGAAAATACCTCCTTATTGCCTTTCAGGCGCGCTCTTCCACCGAGCGCACCACCTTTTCCACCGTGAGGCCCTGCACGAGGATGGAAAAGACCACCACCACGTAGGTGGCCGCCAGGATCGTGTCCCGGGCGGGTGCCGGGGGGAGCGAGAGGGCCATGGCCACCGAGATGCCGCCGCGAAGTCCTCCCCAGGTGAGGATGCGAATCACCCCCGGACTGAATCTGGTGAAGGGTCGCAGCAAAGCCACCGGAAGCGAGACGCTCACAAGCCGGGATGCCAGGACCAAGGGGATCAGCAGGAGGCCGGTCGTCAGGTGGGTACGCGTCCAGTCCAGGGCCAGCACTTCCAGGCCCATGAGTACGAAGAGCACCACGTTCAGCACTTCATCCACCAGCTCCCAGAAGGTGTCCAGGTGCCGGCGGGTCCGTTCCGACATGGCCAGCATGCGCCCGGGGTTTCCGATGAGAAGGCCCGCCACCACGATGGCGATGGGTCCTGAGATGTGAAGGGCGTCGGCCAGGGCGTAGCCGCCGGACACCAAGGCCAGGGTGATGAGCACCTCCACCTGGTAGTCGTCGATGCTCTTGAGCATGAGGTAAGCGATCCATCCGATCACGAGCCCGTAGGCGATCCCGCCCAGGGCTTCCTTGGCGAAGAGGGCCAGGGCGTGGGAGAGGGTGGCTGCGGCGGGATCCCGGGTCATTTCCAAAAGAATGATGAAGAGGACCACGGCCACCCCGTCGTTGAAGAGCGATTCTCCGCAGATCTTGGTCTCCACACTTTCGGGAACGCCGGCCTTGCGGAGGATCCCCAGCACTGCGATGGGGTCCGTCGGGGCGATGAGCGCCCCGAAGAGAAGACAGCTCAGAAACGGAAGGTGCAAATCGAGCCATTGGGACACCACCCAGGTGCCCAAACCGTTGAGGGCCGTGGCCAGGGCCGTTCCCACGGTGGCCAGAACGGTGATGATCCACTTGCGGCGGGCCAGGGCTTCCAGGTCGATGTGGAGCGCCCCGGCGAAGAGAAGAAAGCTGAGCATGCCGTGGAGCAAGGTTTCATCGAAATCGATGCTCTGAACGAGCCGGATGGCTTCCTGCTGCAGTCCGAAGGAAAAAGGTCCCGCCGCCACAATCGCCAGGGAGCCCAGAAGCGAGATGGCCATGACCCCGATGGTGGTGGGCAGCTGGAGGGTGCGGTGGTTGAGGTAGCTGAAGAGCGCCGAGACGGTGAGGAGGATGGAGAGGATTTGGAAAAGCTTCATGGCCATGTCTCCTCTTAAAATCAAATGAACCGCCAAGGAACGCAGATAGTTGTCGCCAATGGAGTCTCGAAACCTTCAGCAAGGGAGCAGCCTCGGCGGCCAATCGAATGGCGGGTCATCCGGCGCCTCCATAAAAGCCCTGTGGATGCCCGGAGTCCTTACCTTGGGACGAAAGCCGTCCGTTGTCAACGCCTGCGGTCCCTCTCGGCGCCCCTTCGTCCAGGTCTCGGTCCATCGAATCCCCTGCGGGCACAAGGAGCGTGACACCTGGTGTGGATCACGTAAGGTGTTATGGAGGTGAATTGGGAACCGATCATCCAGCACTTCCATACCACGCGGCATGGCGGTCCGATCCTCGCGGACCCGGATGCATGTTGGCCAAGGCTTGTGTCCCGGACGGCTCCCATGTAGAGTGATCATCCATCATCCGAAGAGGGGTTCATCGAGTGTCGTGAAAGGACGGACTCATGGGGCGCAAAAAGAAGCGGATCGTGTGGTCGTGGAAGCCGGAGACGGGCGAGCTGGGATGGGAGTATGTAAAGGCGGGAGTCTCCCTGGCTTCCAGCGAGGGGCCCCGGCCGGTGCGGGAGGCGCTCACCGATCTCATGGACCTGGTGAGCGACCTGGACGATGCGGGCGACGAGGTGGAGGCGCACCGGGTCATGGAGGAATGGGTGGAGATGGCTTGGAGCATCCGAAACCAGGTGGACGGAGAGCTCCGGGAGGCCATCGAGGACGCCTGCCACGACTGGTGGAACGCCGACGAAGAGGAAGATTAGACATATGGGGCAAGCGGAAGAAACGCGGGAAAGGGATGGATCAGCCAGGTTTCCCCTGGCTCCCTTTACGGTTTTCCCTTGCCCCGGTCGAACTCGATGATCCGGGCGAAGTCCCTGTCCTCTCCCTTGCGCACCCGATGGTAGAGGGGGCTTCCGGGCCCCACGCGGCCGCCCATGTCGTAGGTGAAATCCCGAACGGCCACGTGCCGGATCCAAAAGCCGGTGAGCACCGGACCGGAGGCGTCATGGCACGAATGGAAGTGCCCATAGGCGTCGCGGGGTTCCGGGCGCGACTCGAGCCACGCCGCGGGGGCGTCCGGGAAGAAGACGGGCTGGATTCTCTCCTTTCCTCGGGGAAGGGGCGCTCCGGCGGGGGGAAGGTCGGTGAGAACCCCGTCGCCTTCGTAGAGCAGGGCGTTTTCGGGGGCGTCCGAAGAATAGAAATTCCGTTCGTTGAAGCAGACCAGGCGGATGCGGCGCATCTCTCCCGGGACTTCCGGCCGGAAATAGTAGCCCACGAAGGGCCCGAAGCGAAGCAGCCGCCCGTTGTGGACGAATTCCAGCACCGGCATGTAGCCCCTCGGCACCTTAAGGGCCGCCCCCTCCCTTGATCCCTCGCCGGAACATGCCCAGAGTAGGCAAACCACAAGGCCCCACAGCCACCGGGCATTCCCATTCTTCTTACGCATCATCGCTTTCCGCATTCCAGATCCGGCCGATGATCCAGGCGGCTGCGGCGAAGGCCGCCGCCAGGAGGCAGGCGGCGGCGAACCGGTTTCCCGCCCAGTCGGCCAGGGTGAGCGGCCCCTTGTTGGTGGGAAGATAGAGCGCCGGGATGATCCGTTCGTGGAAGTGGGCGAAGACGGCCGTTCCCGCCAGGCCTCCCAGCAGGGCGAAGACCGCATCCAGGCGTCCTTCCCCCGCGGCGGCCCAGCAGGTGCCCGGACAATACCCGCACAATCCCCACCCGATACCGAAAAGGACCGCGGCGGCCCCCGTGGCCACCAGGCTGGTGGGCAGAATCACCGTGCGGCCCACGCCCACGGCCTGGAGGCCCGCCAAGCCCAGGGCGGAAAAGGCCACCGCCAGCATCATGAACTGGGGGATCTGGGGTTCCACCATGAGGTGCGCCCGGGCCATCTTGTCGGGGTCCGTTGCCCCGATCCGTTGGATGACGAACCCGAAGGCGAGACCGGAAAAGAGACCCAGCAGGACCTGCGTCATTTCTTTCCTCCCTTTGGCGATCCGTACACCAGCCGACTGGTGAGCATGGCCACGGCGAAGATGACCGCGCCGAAATAAAGCCCGCTCACGGCCAGTTGGGTGGATCCGGAAATGAAGAGCCCCAGGGTGCATCCGCCGGCCAGGCGAGCTCCAAAAAGGATGAGAAACCCGCCCAGAAACGACGCTGCATAGCGAAGGGCCGGCCGGGCGCCGAAACGCCGCTCCCACAGGGCCGGAACGTTTCGAATGGGTTTTCCCAGGGTGAGACCGCCCAGGTAACCGCCGGCCGCCATGCCCAGGACGAAGGCGAAGAGCCAGGAACCCGGCCCCGGGATGATCCGGTAATGTTCCTTTTGGGCGATGTAGTCAGGAAGGATCGGACCCAGGAAGCCCTTGAGAAGGCTCACGAACCCGCTGGAAGAGGCGGGAGGGCCGAAGGTGGCGAAGATGAAGACGATGATGCCCGCCAGGGCCAGGGCCGCCGGGAGCACCGGCCAGTGACGTGCGGCCTCGTGGGGATTTTCGTTTCGGATTGTCTCTCGTTGGTCCATCGTCTTTTCACCCTCCGCAGGAAACGTAGCCGCTGGACGACGCGGGTTGGGTTTGGCCCTTATCTTCCCCGGGCTGCGGGGTCTTTAGCGGGGCGGCGGGACCGGCCGTGGGCATGGGAACGGCGCCCTCCAACCGGTTGGCCTTCTTTTCCACCGGAAAATAGAACCGGTTGTTCCCCCATTCGTTCCACGAGGCCTCATAGAGGCGCACGTCCTGGAAACCCATGAGGCGCAGCACGAAATACCCGAAGGAGGCGCGCCGCCCCGAATGGCAGTAGACGATGACCGCCCGGTTGGGGTCCAGTCCGGCGTAGAGTTTTTGAAGTTCGGAGTAGGGACGAAGGGCCTTTGTGGAGGCGTCCCGCCAGTTGGACCGGTAGTCCACGTTGAAGGCTCCCGGGATGTGGCCGGGAGCCAGCGGGCTGCCGTCCAGGGCGGTATTCTGTTTGAGACCCAGGTATTCTTCCGACGATCGCACGTCCAGGATCTGGTAGTAGGGATCTCCCAGCCGGCTCTGAACGAAGGAGCCGTCCACCAGGCGAAGCGTCCGGATCTCTTGGGACGGAGCCTGGTAGAAGACGGGTTCGCGCCGTGCCGGTTCCGCGGCCGTTTCCCCTCCGGCTTCCACCCACCCGTCCAGGCCCCTTTCCAGGATCCTCTTGGACGGATGTCCCAGGTAGTCCAGCACCCAGAAGACATAGGAGGCTGTGGCGCCGCCGTCCCGCGCCACGGAATCATAGAGGATGACGGTGTCCGTCCGCGCGATGCCCGCCCGGCCGAGAATCTCCTGGGCCTCGGCCGCTCCCACGAAGACCGCCCCCACGCCTCGAACCGTGTCGTGGCGCTGGAAGCTCTTCCAGGGAAGCCGGACGGCGCCGGGAAGATACCGCCCGTCCAGGTCCTTGTCTTCCCGGACATCCACCAAAACCACGTCGGGGTCGTTCCGGTGTTCCAGGAGCCACTGGGGGGTGGCCAGGCAGTTGCGGCACGGGTAGTCTTCCTTCGGGCCTTTGCCGGAAGGGGCCGAGGCCATCGCCCAGGCCGCGCCCGCCAGGAGAAAGAGGGGAACGAGCCACCATCGGGGACTATTGCGGTGCGCCATACGCTTCTCCTTTGCTTGCCGTCCGTTCCCGCCATTTCCATCTGACAAAAGACGGTTAAGAAGAACCGATAAAACCAACTATAGCTCATGGGACCGATCGCCTGCCAGTGGTTTGAGCGCCTTGATCCCCGGGCACGTGAGGAGTACTATAGCCCGACCGGGGATCCGACCCAACTGCATGGAGGAACCTGCCTTGAAGCTCCTTCCACTTACGGCCGCCTTGCTCATGATTGTCGTCGCCTGCCTGAGCCCCGCCGCGGCGCAAATGGACGATCCCATTTATGAGAAATGCCGGGGCGACGCCCGCGAGCCTTGGTGTTACCAGGAGGAAGTGGAAATCCGGCAGCAGCCGGAGCTCTGTGAGAACATCCTTCGCTACTGGCCGGACGCCCACGGGGTGCATGGGTGGTGCTACTACCGACTGGCCTGGAAGAAGAAGGACTGTTCCTTGTGTGAGCCCATCGTGAACGAGCAGGTCCAGAGACTGTGCAAGCGCGAGGTGTGCCGCTAGGACCGACGGGTTCCATGGAATCCCCAACCCCCGATCTCCGTGAGGCTCCATGACCTTCTATTCCGCCTTCGTGCTGCTCTTCATGGTGATCGATCCCTTCGGAAACGTCCCCTTCTTCGTGGCCGCCTTGGCCAATGTGGCGCCGGAGCGCCGCAGCCGGGTGATCCTTCGGGAGCTGCTGATCGCATATGTGGTGATGGTCCTCTTCCTTTTTTCGGGGAGGCCGCTTCTCACCCTCCTGGGCATCTCCGAACCGGCCCTGACCCTGGCGGGAGGTGTCCTGCTCTTCTTGATCGCCGTTCGCATGGTCTTCCCCCCGTCTCCCCATGCCTGGAAAGAGGAGGTGGACGGGGAGCCCTTCGTGGTGCCGTTGGCGGTCCCCTACATCGCCGGACCGTCCCTGTTGGCCGTGGAACTGCTACTCATGAGCCGGGAGCCCCACCGGTGGCCCGAGTGGCTGTCGGCCCTCACCCTGGCCTGGGCCGTCACGGCCGTGATCGTCTTTCTGGGTAGCCGGGTGGCGGCCCGGCTGGGGGCCCGGGGCCTCATCGCCATCGAACGACTCATGGGCATGATTCTCGTCGCCATCTCCATCCAGATGCTCCTGACGGGTCTCAACGCCTACTTCCGGATGTTGGGGACGTAACCAGGAAGGACGGAACGTGCCTCGGCGAACCACTACTGATTTATATGAAAATCTCTGTAACATGCCGTAACTATTAGACGTTCCTTCTTTGTTGTCTCGCCCCGCGTAATGATGGGTTTATGTGAAACGCCACCTGGTTCCGTTCGTGCGCGCAGCCTGTAGGGGCGAATAATCATTCGCCCCTACAGGGACCTGCTTTCCAAGGGTGCGTTTCACCCTTCGTTGTCAAGGTCTGCCCGAGGTTGGGGGTAATGTGAAAGAGAACCGCGGGTGGTGGCACAAAGGGAGCTAGGACTGTAAGGATATGAAAGCGCAAGAAGAGTCCATGGCGAATCTGAGCCGGATCGTGAGGGAATTTGTAGAAATTGAAGGGGCTTGTACGGCTGGGATCGTCACCACGGAGACCTTGGCCGGGGGGCCGCCGTCCACGGATCTGTCCTACGTGCTTGCGGGCGCGCGGTCGGCCGTGGTTTTTGCGGTACCCATGGATCCGTCGCCCATCGAGCCCTACCTGAGAAAGGAAGATCGGCTTTGCCTGGAGCAGGCCTACGTGCGGGCCAACACCTTGGCAAGCGGCATCTCGCTCCATCTGGCCAACTACCTCACCCAGAAGGGATATCCGTCCGTTCCCGTGGCGTCCAACAACGTCTTCCGGCCCGTGCCTTCCGAAAAGGAAGAGACCTGCCTGGCGGATACCTACTATCCGGATATCGCCCACCGCTACCTGGCCGTGCGATCCGGCGTGGGCCACATGGGCTTTTCCGGCAATGTGATCACCCGGGATTGGGGGGCGTCCGTGATCTTGGCCGCCACGGTGACCACAGCCGAGCTGGAACCGACTCCGCCCCTCGCCCCGGAGGAAAATTACTGCGACCACTGCGGGTTGTGCCTGGCGGCCTGTGCTTCCGGATTCATGGATTTCCAGCGCACCACCACGGTGGTGCTGGGCGGCGTGGAGGTCTCCTATTCCCAACGGCGCCATTACGGCCGCTGCGATCTGGTCTGCAGCGGCTATACGGGCCTGCACCCGTCGGGAAGATGGTCCACCTGGTCTCCCGGCAGGTTCCCCGTCCCGGATCGTGACGAGGACCTTCCGGCCGCCTACGATCGCATGCAGAAGGCCCATGGAAAATGGCCTCCATCGGAGGGAGGCCGTTACTTCTTCTTTATGGACGAAAAGCTCCGGTTCTCCTGCGCCCATTGCATGCTGGTGTGCGCTCCGACCAAAGAAGAGAGAAAGCGCCGCTACCAGCTGCTCAGGGATTCCGGGGTGGTGGTGCAGTCGGCCGACGGGAGTCGAAAGGCCGTTTCCCCGCAGGAGGCGCGCACGATCCTGGACGCCTTACCGCCCGAGCGGCGGGCCCTGTATGAGGACGCCTTGTAGAACGCGTGACCATGGGGCCTCACAGGTCTTGATATCACGAGATAAAATACGCCTTCCACAAACAGGAGCAGGAAACTGTAGGGGGCGAATGATCATTCGCCCCCATTGTTCCTTATTCCTACGGCCCACCGGGTTGACGGCCAATCTTCCATGGATTTGCGAGTCCGCATAGGGAGGCCGGGCAAGGGCCAATACGTTGATCGGCATGCTGTGGCCGGCGTTTCGTTGGCTGCGGCATTGGCAGGAGTGCTGCATGGCTGTAGTATGGCCGGTAGGTCGAAGGTTCCGTCCTGTTTGCAGTCCACATCGTAAAAAGGAGAGGGCCATGAAAAGAACTCTGTTTTGGGCTGTAGTTTGTGCCGTGGTTGCGGGGCTGTGGCTTCCCGGGTTCATCCAAGCCGCCACGCCGCCGGACACCCTGGTGGTGGGGGTCTCTTCGGACATCCATCTGTTGGATCCGGCGGTTTCCAGCGACAACTACGACTGGCGCCAGATCTACCCCTGCTACGACCGCCTGGTGAAGTACAAGGTGGTCAACGGGGAGGGCTCCACGGAAGTGGAACCCTCGGCGGCCGAATCGTGGCAGGTGTCCGACGACGGCATGGTCTGGACCTTCAAGATCCGCAAGGGCATCCGCTTCGACGACGGCACGCCCCTGGACGCCAAGGCCGTGAAGTTTTCCTTCGAGCGGGTTCTCAAGATCGGAAAGGGCCCTGCGGATAATCTTGGCGCCATTCAGACTGTGGACGTGGTGGACGACTACACGGTGAAGATCACGCTCAAAAATCCCTTCGGCCCCTTCCTGCAGACGCTCGCCACCGACGCGGGCTCCATCGTGAATCCGGCCGTCATGAAGCACGAAAAGGACGGAGACCTGGCCCAGGGATGGCTCGCCCAGAACACGGACGGAAGCGGCCCCTTCCGCCTCAAGGAGTGGATCCGCGGGGAGCGGTGCGTGCTGGAAGCCAAGCCCGACTACTGGGGGGGAGCGCCCAAGCTCAAGCAGGTGGTCATCCGGTTCATGCGCGAATCCTCCGACCGGCGCATGGCCCTGGAGCGCGGAGACATCGACATCGCGGAAGGCATCCTGATCGACCAGATCCCCGCCCTGGAGAAAAACCCCGATCTGGTGGTCCGCCGCTATCCGTCCCAGCTGGTGGAATACGTCTACCTGAACTGCCAGAAGCCGCCGCTGGACAACCCCCTGGTGCGCCGGGCCCTGAACTACGCCGTGGACTACCAGGGCATCATCGACTACGTGCTCCAGGGAAACGGCGTGCAGATGCGCGGTCCCATCCCCAAGGGCATGTGGGGCCACAAGCCCGACGTGTTCCAGTACCACCGCGATGTGGACAAGGCCAAGGAACTGCTGAAGAAAGCCGGCGTCTCCGACGGGCTGGAACTCACCCTCATCTACTCGGAACGGCGGGCCACCTGGGAACAGATCGCCACGGTGCTCCAGAGCAACTTCGCCGACATCGGCGTGAACCTGAAGCTCCAGCTCATGGCCAACCCCACTTTGCGCGACAAGATCGACCGCGGCGATTTCGAGCTCTGCCTGGGAGCCTGGAGTCCCGACTATGCGGATCCGTCCATGTTCATGAACTTCTGGTTCGATTCCAACAACTGGGGCCTTCCCGGCAACCGCAGCTTCTACAAGAACGAGAAGGTGGACGCGCTCATCCGAAGGGCCCTGGCCCTGAGCGACCAGCAGGAACGCATCCGGCTCTACAACGAGGCCCAGGACCTCATCATGGAAGACGCGCCCTACATCTTCCTCTACCAGACCCAGACCATCGTGCCCATGCGAAAAAACGTGAAAGGCTACGTGTACAACCCCATGCTGGAATCCATGTACAACTTCGAATCCATCTACAAGGAATAGCGGGATAGGAAGGGGACCGGTCCGTTCATGCGCCTGCTGCGCTACATCGCCAAACGCCTGCTGCACCTCGTCCCGGTTCTCCTGGGCGTGACCGTGCTCGTCTTCGTCATCTCCCACGCCATCCCGGGCGATCCGGCCCGGATGATGGCGGGCCAGAAGGCGAGCCGCGAGGCGGTGGAGAACCTGCGCCGGTCCATGGGGCTGGACCGGCCCCTCCATGAACAGTACCTGCGCTACATGAAGGGGCTCCTCCACGGAGACCTGGGGCGGTCCGTGCGGAGCCAGCGGCCGGTGGTGGAGGATCTCAAGGACTTTTTCCCCGCCACGCTGGAGCTCACCCTGGCCAGCATGACCCTGTGCCTGGTGGTGGGCCTGCCCCTGGGGATCCTTTCCGCCGTCCGCCGAAACCGCCCCCTGGATCACGCCTCACGGGTCTTTTCCGTCTGCGGGGTGTCCATGCCCGTCTTCTGGCTGGGCCTGATGCTCCTTCTGCTCTTCTACCGAAACCTGCAGTGGCTTCCCGGGTCGGGCCGGCTGGACGTGGGGCTGGCCCCCCCGGCTTCCGTCACCGGCCTCTACCTGGTGGACGCCCTGCTGGAGGGAAACCGTCCAGTCTTCTTCAACGCCTTGAGCCACATTATCCTGCCGGCCTTCTGCCTTTCCTACGTCTATCTGGCGGTCATCACCCGGATCGTGCGTTCCTCCATGATCGCCGTCATGGAGCAGGACTACGTGACCACGGCGCGGGCCAACGGGATTTCGGAACCCGTGGTGATCCTCAAGCACTGCCTTAAAAATTCCCTCATCCCCACGGTCACCATCGCGGGCCTTTCCGTGGGGGAACTCCTGGGAGGCGCCATCCTCACCGAGACCATCTTCGGGTGGCCCGGCATGGGAAAGTACGTGGTGGATTCGGTCAATTTCCTCGATTTTCCCGCCATCATGGGCTTCACCCTGGTGGTGTCCCTTTCTTACGTGCTCATCAACCTGGCCGTGGACGTGATCTATGCCTTCCTCAACCCCCAGATCCGGTACTGATCCCGTGGGCGGATGGCGCCGCTTTCGGGAAGAACACGCGTGGCAGATCCGCGAGTTCCTCTTCACACTGCGCCTGCTCCGGCGGAATCCGTCCGCCGTGGCGGGTTTTCTCATCATCGGCGCCATGGTCTTTCTGGCTGTGGCGGCTCCCTGGCTCGCCCCCTACGATCCCATCCGGATCAGCCTGAGCGAACGGCTTTCCGCACCGTCCTGGCACCACCTTTTCGGTACGGACGAGCTGGGCCGGGACCTCTTCAGTCGCGTTCTCTACGGCGCCAGGATTTCGCTTCGCATCGGGCTGCTGGTGGTGGGCATCGCCGGGGGCCTGGGAACGATCCTGGGCGCCGTGGCGGGCTACGTGGGGGGCAAGGTGGACGACCTCATCATGCGGTGCCTGGACGTCGTCCTTTCCTTTCCGTCCCTGGTGCTGGCCATGGCCCTGGCGGCGGCCCTGGGGCCCAGCCTCCGCAACGCCATCCTGGCCGTGGCCTTCGTCATGATCCCCAAGTTCGCCCGGCTGGTGCGCGGCGAAGCCCTGGCCGTCCGAGAAAAGCCCTTCATCGCTGCGGCCAAGGTGTCTGGCGCGAGCCACACCTGGATCGTCTTCCACCACGTGATTCCCAACTGCCTGTCGTCGGTGATCGTTCTGGGAACCCTGGTGGTGGGGGAAACCATTCTCATTGCGTCTTCCTTGAGTTTCATCGGCCTGGGCGCTCAGCCGCCCACGCCCGAATGGGGCGCCATGATCAGCGTGGGCCGCAAATTCCTCATGGACCAGTGGTGGTACGCCACCTTCCCGGGCCTCTTCATCCTGGTGACGGTGATCGGGTTCAACATCTTCGGCGACGCCCTCCGGGACGTGCTGGACCCTCGAATCAGAAGGTGACGCGTGAACGGGGACCTGCTGCACATTGAGGATCTTTCGGTGCGGTTCTTCACCTACCAGGGGGTGGTGCGGGCCCTGGAAGGCGTGCACCTTGCCGTGCGCCGCGGGGAAATCCTGGGCCTGGTGGGAGAGACGGGATGCGGTAAGTCGGTGCTGGCTCGAAGCATCTTGCGGCTCATCGCCGACCCGCCCGGACGGATCACGGGAGGCCGGATCCTTTTCAAGGGCCGGGACCTGCTGACGCTTCCCATGAAAGAGATGCGCCGGATTCGGGGAAACGACATCTCCATGATCTTCCAGGAGCCCATGACGAGCCTCAACCCGGTTTTCACCGTGGGAAACCAGATGGAGGAGGTGGTGCGCCTCCACCAGAAGGTGAACCGGAAGACCGCCCGGCGGATCTGCGTGGAGATGCTGGAACAGGTGCGCATGCCCGATCCCGAATCGGCGCTCCGCAAATACCCCCACGAGCTTTCCGGCGGCATGCGCCAGCGGGTCATGATCGCCATGGAACTGTCGTGCCGGCCGGACCTCCTCATCGCCGACGAGCCCACCACGGCCCTGGACGTGACCGTGCAGGCCCAGGTGCTCCACATCCTGAACGAGCTTACGAGGGCGCGGGGGACGTCCGTTCTTTTCATCACCCACGATCTGGGCGTGGTGGCGCACCTGTGCGACCGGGTGGCGGTCATGTACGCGGGAAAGATCGTGGAAACGGCCCCGGTGGAGGCCCTTTTCCGCTCGCCCGGACATCCCTACACCCGGGGGCTTCTGGCGGCCGTTCCCAGCGTGGACGAGGACCGGGAGACTCTGGCTTCCATCCCGGGGGTGGTTCCGGGACTCATCGATCCGCCGGCCGGCTGCCGGTTTCACCCGCGCTGCCCGGCCGCCCTGGAGGTGTGCGGGCGGGTTGAATCGGCCGGGGTGGAAGTGGGGAAGGAGCATTGGGTTTTTTGTCATGCGGGAAGGGGTAAGGATTAGAGGGGTAAGGATTAGAGGATTAAGGATTAGAGGGGTAGAGGGGTAGGGGATAGGGGATGAAAGTGGAGGGTGGGGGGAAAGGTGAAAGGTGAAAGGGGGAAGGGGTGAGGGATGAGGCGGGGAAGGAGGGGCGATCCTGGAGGGCAGGCGTAAAGCACTTCTCTGCAAACCGGATGGAACTTGGTAGGGGCGGGGTTGATCCCCGCCCGCTGACTGCGCGGTGGCAGAATTTGCTTCGTTTGGCTTTTGCTCATGCGGCAGGGGCCGAAGGCGGTATCCGTCATGGACAGGAGGAGTACGGGAGTGGATGAAGGGGTAGTGATCCGCGCGGAGGGGCTCCGAAAGTACTTTCCCGCCGGGTCCGGCCTGTGGGGGCGCGGGAAGGCGTTCCTTCGAGCCGTGGACGGCGTGAGCTTCCACGTGGGGGAAGGGGAGACCCTGGGCCTGGTGGGGGAATCGGGCTGCGGCAAATCCACCGTGGGCATGCTCCTTTTGGGCCTCCACCGCCCCGACGCCGGCCGGGTCCTCTACCGCGGGGAAGACATCCTGGCCCTTGAAGGCGAGGCGAAAAAGCGCATGCGCCGAAACATCCAGGTGGTCTTCCAGGACCCCCAGTCGTCCCTGGATCCCCGGATGCTCATCAAGAAGGCCGTGGGCTTCCCGCTGGAGGTGAACGGACTGGCGCGCGGAGCGGAAGTGACGCGCCGGGTGGAAGCCATGCTGGCCGAAGTGGGCCTCCGCCCCGAGCACATGTACCGCTATCCCCACGAATTCAGCGGCGGCCAACGCCAGCGCATCAACATCGCCCGGGCCCTCATCACCGGCCCCCGGTTCGTGGTCTTCGACGAGCCCACGTCCGCGCTGGATGTGTCCGTCCAGGCCCAGATCCTCAATCTCATTAAGGACCTGCAGAAGCGGCACGGCTATTCCTATCTCTTCATCTCCCACGATCTCAGCGTCATCCGACATGTGAGTCGGCGCGTGGCGGTCATGTACCTCGGGCGCATCGTGGAAACCGCGCCGCGAGGGGCTCTGTTCCAAACTCCAAAGCACCCCTACACACGGGCGCTCATGGCGGCCGTGCCCAAGCCCGACCCGGCGCGCCGTCAGCCGCTGGCGCTCCTGCCGGGGGACGTGCCCAGCCCGGTCCACATCCCGCCCGGCTGCCGCTTCCATCCCCGGTGCCCGGAAGGGATGGAGGTGTGCCGGGAAACAGAGCCCGCGCCGGTTGAGGTGGGCCCGGATCATGTGGTGGCCTGTCACCTCTGGCGGGACGCCGGTTTCGAAAATCTGAGGAGGTCCGCATGAAGGTCTTTATTTCGGTGGATATCGAAGGGATCGGCTGCGTTGTTCGGAGCGAGCATTCGTCCCCCCAGGGCCGGGAATTCCAGTGGGCGCGAAAGCGCATGACCGAGGAGGTGAACGCGGCGACGGCGGGGGCCTTCGCGGCGGGGGCGTCGGAGGTGGTGGTGGCCGATTCCCACAACGTGGGCCTGAACCTCCTAGTCGATGAACTGGATCCCCGGGTGCGGCTCGTCATGGGCTCGCCGCGGCCCCTTTCCATGATGGAAGGCGTGCAGCTGGGCTTCGACGCCGTGTTCCTGGTGGGCTATCACGCCATGGCGGGAACGGCCGACGGGGTGATCGTTCACACCTACACGGGCCGCATCGCCTCGGTGAAACTCAACGGAACGCCGGTGGGGGAGATCGGGATCAGCGCCGCTCTGGCAGGCCATTACGGCGCTCCCGTGGCGCTGGTGACGGGAGACGACAAGGCGGTGCGGGAGGCCCGGGAGCTCCTGGGCGATGTGGAAACGGTGGAGGTGAAAAAGGGACTGGGGGCCTACGCGGCCCTTTGCCTGACGCCCGCCGCCTGCAACGAAAGGATCCGGCAGGGCGCCGAAAGGGCCCTTCGGAAGGCCCCGTCTCTGGAACCCTTCCGGGTGGAAACACCGGTGGAATTGGCGGTGGGGTTCACCACGGCGTCGGCCGTGGACCGCGTGGCGGCCATTCCCGGCGTCGAGCGGGTGGACGGCACCACCGTCGCCGCATCGGCTGCGGACGTCCTCCAGGCCTTCCGCCTCTTCCACCTCATGAGCGACCTGGTGGAGCTGGTGCCGTTCATCTAGCGATCACGGTCGTCTTCCGTCGGGCGGGCTCTACGCCGCCCGACGGAACCGAACCGCCGGAAAGGATCTTCCGATTTGGATTGCACTCTCTTCATACCGGAAGGTGAAAGTGGCGGGCCGATGTCCGCAAAAGCAGCTAGCTTGCCCAAGGGTTCAGGAGGGAAACGCCGCTTATTTCCATGTCCCGAGTGTTCCTCGTCACGACGGTCAGATCGTGGGCGATGGCGGAAGCTGCGATCAACCCATCGATGGCCGGCATGGGACGGCCGTTCGCTTCGGCCTTGGCCTGAACGGTACCCCATACGCGGGCCACTTGGATGTCGATTGGAAGGATCCGTCCATAAAAGCGCTCGGCAAGGTCCCTTTCCAGCCATCTTCGGATTTTCATCCTGCGCGCCGGATCGGAAACTTTCTCGGCGCCCTTGTGGATTTCACCCACCGTAAGAACGCTGATGCACAAATCCACTTCTTCCTGGGCAGCAATCCAGTCCACGACGGGTTGAGCCGGAACGGCCCTGAGAAGTTCAGAAAGTACGCACGTGTCCAGCAAGAATCTCACAGCACCACTTCCCTTGGAGGATCCTTTTGTCTGAGATCGTCCAAGTCGATTCCCTTGAGGGGGGATCCGGCGAAGAAATCGACCAGGGAGGAATGCGCTCGTCGGTGTCTTGCGTAATCTTCATAGCTAAGGATGACGGCCACTTTTTTGCCGTGCTTTGTAATGATCTGCGGGCCGAACTTTCGAGCGTTTTCCAGAACGTGGCTCAGCCTGCTTTTGACTTCCTGAACTTGCCATGTTCCCTTTTCCACAACCGCCTCCAATATGTGGGACTCGTGGGATAATCTGACCAATCTGACCAGATTTTATCGGCTCTGTTACCAACGGTCAACCGCATGGGGGAGGTCCCACGCAGGCCCCCATCACTCATCACTCATTACTCGTCACTCTTCCAGGCTCACGCGGTTTCGGCCATCGGCCTTGCTTCGGTAGAGCTGCCTGTCGGCCCGTTCCACCACGTCTTGGGCGGGTTCACCCGGCCGGCAGAGAGCGCCACCGATGGAGGCGGTCACCGCGATCCGCTCCCCCTGGTGATCCAGCCAGCTCTTTTCGATGAGCATCCGCAGGCGTTCCCCCAGAGCGCGCAAGCCCTCTTGGGAGATGTTCCGGCACAGCACCACGAACTCTTCGCCACCCCACCGGCAGGCGGAGTCCAGGCTTCGGACGGCTCCATCCAGCACCCCCGCCACCATCCGCAGCACCTTGTCGCCCACCCCGTGCCCCCACGTGTCGTTCACCGCCTTGAAGTGGTCAATGTCCACGAAGAGGACGCCGTAGGGAACGCCGTATTCCCTTTCGTCCTTTTCGCATTCTTCCAGGCGCATCTCGGCGTACCGGCGGTTGCCCACGCCGGTGAGGGGGTCTGTGAGCACTTCCTTTCGGAGCTTTTCGATCTCTTCCAGGGCGTTGAGCCGTTCGGAGACGCCTTGGAAGATCTCCACCGCGCCGACGATCTTCCCCAGGGCGTCCCGCATGGCCGTGGCCCGGACGTCCACGGGCGTCCGGTGGCCCAGCTTATGGTGCATGTACACCCGGGCCTCGCGCATCCGGCCGTCCTGAACCACGGCCGCCAGCGGGCATCCCTCCACGCAAAGCTCCCTTCCCGCCTCGTCCACGTGCCTCAGGATGTTGTCGGCGCAGGACTTTCCCAGCACCTCTTGGGCCGTGTAGCCCGTGATCCGTTCCGCCGCCTTGTTCCAGAAGGTGATCCGCCGTTCCATGTCCACGAAGTAGACGCCGTCGGCCATGCTGTCCAAAAGGCTCTTGTAGAACGATTCATCCATGCCGCTCCCTCTTCTTCCCGTGTTATTCGTCCATGTCCTTTTCGGCTTCGGCCGGGGATTCGTTGCAGCGGGCCAGGAACGCCTCGCGCTTTTCCTTGGGCCACTGGGAGCAGAAGGCGGGCTTTCCCTTCATGACCCGCTTCATGCAAAGGGAGCAGGCCGGTTCGCAGCGCACCATGGGGGCGGTCACTTCGCCCTTGGCTTTGCGCGGCCAGAGAGGATCGGCAAAAAGCACCCGCGCCAGTCCGATGAGGTCCGCCTTGCCTTGGGTGAGGATGGCCTCGGCCGTCTCGGGATCCTGGATCCTCCCGGCGGCGATGACGGGTGTGCCGGCCGCGGCCTTCTTGATCCGGGCGGCGAAATCCGCCATGTATCCCTGCTCTTTTTCCCGGGCGAGATAGTCGGGCAGGAAGAAGGAATCGTAGGTTCCGGCCATCACGGAAAGATAGGCCACCCGCCGCTTTTCCAGTTCCACGGCGTAAACGGACGTCTCTTCCACCCCGAGCCCGTCGGGAAGGCACTCGTCGGCCAGGAAACGGTAGCCCACCGGGTAGCCGGAACCCACGGCCTCTCCAACCGCCTCCACCACCTCCAGGGGAAAGCGCATGCGATTTTCCAGCGATCCCCCGTAGGCGTCCCCACGCCGATTGGTTCGGGCGGAAAGGAACTGCACCAGCAGGTATCCCGTGCCTCCGTGGATCTCCACCAGGTCGAATCCGGCATCCCGGATCCTTCGCGCCGCATCGGCGTAGGCTCGGCGGACGGTTTCCATGTCCCTTGCGTCCATTTCCCTGGGCACGACTTCGCCCGTCCGGAAAGGGGAGGGCGCCAGTCGCTCCGGCGTGTAGGCGAATCGGCCCGCGTGGTTGATCTGGGCCGCGGCCACGGCGCCTTCGTCCTGGATGGTCCGGGCCAGCCGTTCCAGGCCCGGCAGGTAGCGGTCGTCATCGGCCCGCAGCATGAACGGGCTTCCCAGCCCCGTCCCATGCACCCCGATGTTTTCCACCACGATCATGGCGGCCCCGGACTGGGCCATCTCCCGGTAGTGATCCAGCAAAAGCGGGCTCACCGTGCCGTCTACGTGGGCGTAGCCGGCATAGAAGGGCGCCATGGTGATCCGGTTGGAAAGTTCAAGACCGTTCAGACGAAAGGACGAAAAAAGCGTCGGGTAATCGGCCATGGGACACCTCCTTAATAGGGAAGAACCTTTGCCTCGGCCTCAAGGAGCCCGAAAACCCCTCCCGCAAACTTACAGCAGAAAGCATTCGATCGGAACAGGGAAAATCCCTTCCGGGTGGAACCCAACCGGCGCTTCCTCTTTTCCTTGGGTCCCGCCTGGGCTATGAACAACTCCATACCAAGACGTGGCCTTCCTCCAGGAAAAAAGACGGTAGGGGCTGCTCATCATGGGCCCCATAATCTGCATTTACGGAGGGCAGGAAGGGATAGATCCCGCGCCTATTCACGAGTTCGGTCCGGTTTCTTAGGGGCGAGCTGCTATCCCGCCCCACGATCGGACCATATGACGGCTACTGGATAACGAGGATGCCGTGTACCGCGATCTCGTTTTGAATGTGGCGTTGCTGGTGGCCTTGAGCGCCACCTACAACCTGTTGGACCGCCTGCGTTTTCCACAAGATTGGGTGAAACGGGTCCTGGGCGGCCTCCTGTTCGGCTTCGTCACCGTGGTGGGCATGCAGCTCCCCTTCCGCTACGGCCCGGGACTCATCTTCGACGGGCGGTCCATCATCTTGTCCCTGGCCGGGCTTTTCGGCGGCCCCGTTACGGGAGCGGTGGCCGCGGCCATGGCCGCGGCTTATCGGTTTCATCTAGGGGGCGTGGGAGCCTGGACCGGCATAGGGGTGATCGCCACCTCGGCCCTGGCGGGTATCCTCTGGCATCGCCGGATGAAGGGGCGGCCGGAAGAAGTGGGAGCCGGTTCTCTTTTCTTCCTGGGACTTGCCGTCCATGTTCTCATGCTCCTTTGGATGCTCACCCTCCCTTGGCCCATGGGCCTCGGCGTCTTGAAGCGAATCGCTTTTCCGGTCCTCCTCATCTATCCGCCCGCCACGGTCCTATTGGGCCAGCTGCTGGCCATGGAGGCCCGGCGCCGGCGTTCGGAAGAAGATCTCCGCCGGAACATGGAGATGCTTCAAAAGACCCAGTCCATCGCCCGCATCGGATCCTGGGAATACGACGTGGAAAGCCGCCGTCTCACCTGGTCTCCGGAAGTCTCCCGCCTGTTCGGCGTGGATCCCGACACACCGCCTTCCTACGAGTTGTTCCTCCAGTGTGTCCATCCAGACGACCGGGGCCGGGTGGACCGGGCCTATTCGGAGTCCGTTCGCCAAGGAAGGGACGGTTACGAGATGGAACACCGGATCGTTCGGCCCAAGGACGGGCGGATTCGGACGGTCTTCGAAAAGTGTGAACATATCCGGGGAACCGATGGGCGCATCGTGCGATCCGTGGGGTTCGTCCAGGATGTGACGGAGCGAAGGGCGGCCGAGGAAGAGCTTCGGGAGAGCGAATCCACGTTGCAGAGCATCTTCCGGGCCGCTCCCGTGGGCATCGGTATGGTGAAAAACCGGGTGATTCACGAGGCCAACGAGCAGTTGTGCCGAATGGCGGGCTACTCCCGCCATGAACTCCTGGGGCGAAGTGCGCGGATCCTCTACCCGAGCGACGAGGAGTTTGAATTCGTGGGCCGGGAAAAGTACCGCCAGATCGCTCAGAAGGGCACGGGCACGGTGGAAACCCGCTGGCGGCGAAAGGACGGGCGCATCCTGGAGGTCCTGCTCAGTTCGTGCCCCATCGATCCGCAGGATCTGTCCCACGGGGTGACGTTCACGGCTCTCGACATCACCGAGCGGGTGCGGGCGGAACGGGCCCTTCGCGAAAGCGAGGAGAAATTCGCCAAGGCCTTCCGGTCGGCCCCCCTCCTCATGAGCATCACCCGTCTGGAAGATGCCCTGGTGTTGGACGTCAACGATACTTATTGTGAAGTCACGGGATACGGCCGGGAAGAGATGATCGGGCGGACCACCTTGGAAATCGGCCTGTGGCGCGACCCCACGGACCGACGGCGACTGCTGAAACAGCTTCGGACCCGAGGGCGCGTGACGAACTTGGACCTGGATCTTCGGATGAAAAACGGCGAGATCCGCCACATGCTCTTTTCCTGCGAACCGTTGGTTCTCCAGGGGACCCAGTGCCTGATCTCCGTGGGGATGGACATCACGGAGCGCGTCCGGGCGGAGCGGGCCCTAAAAGAACTGGCGGCCGAACTGGAGCTGCGCGTGGCGCAGCGGACTGCCCAGCTCACCGAAGCCAACAAGGAATTGGAGGCCTTCATCTTTTCCGTCTCCCACGACCTTCGGGCGCCGCTCCGGGCCATCAGCGGGTTTGCGGAAATCATCGCCCGGCGCCACCGGGAGGCCTTGAACGAGGAGGGGCGGCGCTATTTCGACCACATCCTGGAAGCCTCCGAGCGCATGGGAGACCTCATCTCGGATCTCTTGAACTACTCGCGGCTGGGCCGGAAGGCCGTGACCCCGGAAGTCATCGAGCTGGAGCCCTTCGTGGAAGACGTTCTCCAGCCGTATGAGGAGACTATCCGCTCCGGCGAAACGGAGCTGGTTTTGGACCTGGCGGTTTCCTCGGTGTGGGCGGATCGAACCCTGCTTCAGCAGATCCTTTCCAACCTGGTGGACAATGCGCTCAAGTACCGGAGGGAGGATGCCGGACACCGGGTGCGGATCGCTTTCCGCATGGAAGGAAGCGAAGCGGTTCTCACGGTGTCGGACAACGGAATCGGGATTGATCCGGCCCATCACGAGAGGATCTTCAATATCTTTCAGCGGCTGCATCCCCGCACGGCGTATCCCGGTACCGGGATCGGGCTGGCCCTGGTGAAGAAGGCGGTGAGCCTCCTGGGGGGGACGATCCGCCTGGCCTCGGAGCCGGAGAAGGGGACGGAGTTTGAGATCCGATGGCCTGCTCACGGCAAAGGAAACCGCGAATGAACGCGAATGAACACAAATGGAAATGATTCATAGAATGACACAATGCTTTGCAAAAAGATGCCGAAGGATGATTCGATGCCCGAATCCAGAAAGGCCATGATCCTGCTGGTGGAAGACGATCCCATGGACGCGGAATTGGCCCTCAACGCCTTCCGCGAGGCGCATCTGGATAACGAGGTGCGCGTGGCGGAAACGGGCGAAAAGGCCTTGGACTATCTCCTGGGTCGGGGGGATTACGCGGACCGAACGGCCCATCCGCTTCCCGACTACATCCTGCTGGATCTCAAGCTCCCGGGCCTGAGCGGACTGGAAGTGCTGAAGATCATCAAGGACACCCCGGGAATCAAGCGCATTCCCGTGATCATCCTCACCTCCTCCCAGGAGGAAAGGGATCGGGCCCTGGGCTACGACTACGGGGTCAATTCCTACCTGGTGAAACCCCTCAGTTTCTACGGCTTTCTGGAGGTGATTCAAAACCTGTGCACCTACTGGCTGACGCTCAACGTGCCGCCGCCGGTTCCGGTTGCGATGGAAGGATAATGGCCCATGAGTGACCGACACATCCGAATCTTGTGTGTGGACGACGAACCCCATGATCGGGCCCTGATCCGCCATGCCCTGTCCGTGGAGGGCGACTACCTGCTGATGGAAGCCGACGACCGGGAATCCTTCGAGAGGGCTCTGGAGGAGGAAGACCTCCACGTGGTGCTCACCGATTTCAATATCCTGAGCTTCGAGGGCCTGGAGGTCATTCGGGCGGTCAAGACCCGGAAGCCCGATATGCCCGTCATCGTGGTGACCGGCACGGGCTCGGAAGAAATCGCCGTCAAGGCCCTGAAGGAGGGGGCGGACGATTACGTGATCAAGACGCCCCATCACATCGCCCAGCTTCCCCACACGGTGCGGCGTGCCCTCATGATGATGGAGCAACGCCGGCGCCTGGCGGAAATGGACGCCAACATCCGGGCCCTGGTGGAGAATACGGCCGACGGGATCCTGGTGCTGGATCGCGACGGGCGCATCGTCTTTGCCAACCCGGCCGCCGAAGCCCTTCTTGGGAGGCCGGTGGAGGACCTGGTGGGAACCCCCTTCGGGTATCCCGTGAAAAACGACGTGCCCGCGGAAATCGACCTTCCCCGGCGTCACGGCGGTGCGGGAACGGGGCTTCTCAACACGGCGGAAACGGTTTGGAACGGGAACCCCGCCACCATCGTCTCCATCCGCGACATCACCGAACTGAAGGCGGCTCAGGAGGCGCTTCGGGCGTCGGAACGGCTCCTGGCGGTGAAAAACCACATCGCCGAGATCTTCCTCACCCAGGTGGACGACCGGGTCTACGAGGCGGTGCTGCAGGTGGTGATGGAAGAAACGGAGAGCCCGCTTGGCATTTTCGGGTATGTGGACGAAGAAGGACGGTGGGTGTGCCCGACCCTTTCCGGAGACGTGTGGGACCGCTGCCGAATGGAAGAGAAACACTTCGTCTTTCCGCCCGAGAAATGGAAGGGGATCTGGGGAGAGGCCATGCGGGAGAAGGCCACGCGGGTGGCCGAAGGTCCTTTCCAGGTGCCCCAGGGGCACGTGGCGATCCATCGCGCTTTGAGTGTCCCCGTGATCTATCGCGATGGGCTCATCGGAAACCTGGTGCTGGCCAACAAGCCCACGCCGTATACGGAAGCCGACGTGGCCCTGGTGGAGGACGTGGCCCGCTGGATGGCTCCCATCCTCCAGGGGCGCCTGGATCTCATGCAGAAGGAAAGGGAACGCCAGGCCCTGGAGGCCCAGTTCCTCCAGGCCCAGAAGATGGAGGCCGTGGGGCGTCTGGCCGGCGGCGTGGCCCATGATTTCAACAACCTTCTCACCATCATCCTGGGCTACGGGGAGCACGCCCTGGGTCGCATCCACCCGGAAGACCCGCTTCGGCGCATGGTGGAGCAGATGGTGGCGGCGGCCAAACGTTCCGCGTCCCTCACCCGTCAGCTCCTGGCCTTCAGCCGAAAGCAGACCCTGCAGCCGGTGGTACTGGATCTCAACGAATTGGTGAAGAACCTGGACAAGATGCTCCGGCGCCTCATCGGGGAAGACATCGACCTGCGGCTGGCCCTGGCCGAAAACCTTCCCACCGTGGAAGTGGATCCGGGGCAGATGGAGCAGGTGATCCTGAACCTGGCCGTGAACGCCCGGGACGCCATGCCCACCGGAGGAAGGCTTCTCATCGAGACGGCTTCGGTGCATTTGGACGAGGCCTACGCGGCCCGTCATCCGGACGTGACTCCGGGCGATTACGTGCAATTATCCATAACGGACACCGGTTGCGGCATGGATGAGGAGACTCTTTCCAAGATCTTCGAGCCCTTCTTCACCACCAAGGAGGCCGGGAAGGGAACGGGACTGGGTCTGGCCACCGTCTACGGCATCGTGAAGCAGTCCGGAGGGCATATCTGGGTCTATTCGGAGCCGGGCAAGGGCACCACGTTCAAGATCTATCTTCCCCGCGCGGAAAAGGACTGCAAGGACGAAGAGGAATGCCAAGCGCTCCTGGAACGGGCCCGGGGGGGAGAGCGGGTGCTGGTGGTGGAAGACGAGCCCGCGCTGAGAGCATTGGCCAAGGCCGTTCTGGAACGGTACGGATACCGGGTGGAGGTCGTGGGCAGTGGCGAAGAGGCTTTGCGGTTGGTGGAAGAGGGCGGGTTCCGCCCCGATCTGGTGGTCACCGACGTGGTGCTTCCCGGGATGAGCGGCGCCCGGCTGGCGGATCAGCTCAAAGAACGAATGCCGGGCGTCCGGCTGCTCTTCATGTCCGGTTACACGGATGATTCCGTGGTGCGCCACGGCATTTTGGAAGGCCACGTGCCTTTCCTTCAAAAGCCCTTTTCGGTGCGGGACCTGCTGGAAAAGGTCCGGGACGTGCTGGGCGCCTGAGCGCCTGTGCGAAGGAGCCCCAGCCAAGACCCCGGCCGGGGTGCCGGTCCTTCCCCCGTATCGCCATTCACCTGTAGGGGCGAATGATCATTCGCCCCTACAGTCCAGTCCTGCCAAGACGTGGCCTCCCCGAATGGGGCGATTCTTTTCCATGGTGCGGTCCGCACGGGCGGGCGTAAAGCCCGCCCCCGCAAAACGGTCACGGTTCCCCTCGCGCCATTCCTCCCGGTTGCACGACCGAGCCGCTTCTTTCCCCTTGATCCGCCCCGCCTTTGAGAATAATCTCGCAAAATCTTTTACTGGTTTTCGGGAATCGCAGGACAAGGTCTTATCAACCGAACAGGAGGAATGCCCATGAAGCTTCGCTGGATCCACGTGCTCAGTCTGGCCCTGGCCCTGGTCGCCCTCGGATGGGGGATCGGCCCCGTTCAGGCGGAGGAGAAGGTTTACGTCAACGGCATCGACGCCAATTTCCCGCCTTTCGCCTACATCGACAAGGACGGAAAGCCCGCCGGGTTCGATGTGGAGGCCCTGGACTGGATCGCCCGGGAAATGGGCTTTAAGGTCAAACACGTGGCCATCGACTGGGACGCCATCATTCCCAGCCTCACCAACCGAAAGATTGATCTCATCGCCTCGGGGCTGAGTGTCACCGAAGAGCGGAAAAAGCAGATCGACTACGCCATCCCCTACTGGGAGATCAAGCAGGTGCTGGTGGTCAAGAAGGATTCGAACCTCACCGTGGATGACGTGCTCGGTAACGGCAACAAGGTGGGCGTGCAGCGCGGTACGTCCGAGGCCAAGTGGATGAAGGAAAACCTCATCGACAAGGGCCGCCGGTTCGAGTTGGTCTATTATGATTCCGCCCCGCTGGCCGCTGAGGACGTGGTGAACGGCCGGATCGTGGCCGCCGCCATGGATGACGCGCCGGCCAAGGACATCGCCCGGGAAAAGCCGGTGAAGATTTTGGGAACCTTCGGGATGCCGGAAGAGGCCTTCGCCTACGGTGTCCGCAAGGGGGATGCGGAGCTCCTGAACCTGCTCAACGAAGGACTGCAGCGGCTCATGAATTCGCCCAAGTGGGACGAGCTGGTGGAAAAGTACAAGCCGTAGCGCCCTGCATGAGCCACCCATCGATGCCCAAGGAAACGCTCCGATCGTACCGCCCGATCACGAAAGACGTGCTGGAACGCCTTCGGGATGCGGTGGGCCCCGACAAGCTCGTCACCGATCCGGGCCGCATGGCGGACTATGCCGAGGACGCCAGCCGGCTTCGCCACATGCCGGAAGCCGTGGTGAAGGCTTCCGAAGCGCCCCAAGTCCAAAGGCTCTTTCAGCTGGCCAACCGCTGCCGCTTTCCCGTCACGCCCCGGGGGCTGGGAACGGGCCTGGCCGGCGGGGCGGTGCCGGTTCTGGGCGGCGTGGTGCTGGACTGCTCCGCCATGAACCGCATTCTGGACGTGGACCCGGTGAACCTCATCGCCGTGGTGGAACCGGGGGTCATCAACGGGGACCTCAAAAAGGCGGCCGCCGGGGAGGGGCTTTTCTATCCGCCCGACCCGGCGAGCTACGACACCTGCTCCATCGGAGGGAACGCCGCCACCAACGCCGGCGGCCCTGCCTGCGTCAAGTACGGCACCACCCGGGACTACGTGCTGGGCCTGGAGGTGGTCCTTCCCACGGGAAGCGTGGTCCAAACCGGCGTCCAGACCCGAAAGGGGGTGGTGGGCTACGATCTCACCCGCCTGATGGTGGGATCCGAAGGAACCCTGGGGGTCATCACCAAGCTGATCCTCAAGCTGGTGCCCCGCCCGCCCGCCGTAACCACCCTCGTGGCGCTTTTTTCGGACATGGTCCAGGCCATGGAAGCCGTGCACGGGGTCCTCACGTCGGGGATCGTTCCGTCCACCGCCGAGTTCCTGGACCGGCGCTGCCTGGACCGGGTGGGGGACCTGCTGCCCTTCGAAGGCGCCGCCCACGCCGGGGCGTTTCTTCTCCTGGAATCCGACGGCCATCCGGACGTGATCCGGCGCGAGATGGAGCGGATGGGCTCGGTGTGCCTGGAAAAGGGCGCCGCCGATGTGCTGCTGGCCCCTGATGCCGCCAAGCGAGAGCGCATGTGGGACGTGCGCCGTCAGGTGTCGCTCAGGATCGAGGAGGCCGCCCCCGTCTACATCCCCGAAGACGTGGTGGTGCCCCTGGGCCAGATCGCGCCCTTCGTTTCCATGGTTCCGGAACTGGAGGCGGAGACCGGGCTGGAGATCTATTGCTTCGGCCATGCGGGCGACGGCAACATCCACCTGAACATCACCGCATCCGGCGAGGCGCCGACGGAGAAGGTGGAAGCGGGCGTCCGGCGGATCCTGGCGGAAGTCCTCCGGCGCGACGGCACCATCAGCGGGGAACACGGGATCGGCATGGCCAAAAGGCGTTTTCTTCCCATGGAGCTCGCCCCGGAAAGCATCCGTCTGCAACGGGACATCAAACGGCTGCTGGACCCTGGCGGGATCCTCAATCCGGGAAAACTCTTTGATGAGTGACGGGTGAGGAGTGAGGAGTGAGGAGTGACGAGTGATGGGTGACGGGGTGAGGGGTGACGAGTGAGGAGTGACGAGTGATGGGTGAAGGGTAACGGTTGAAAGTTCCCCCCTTTTTCAAAGGGGGGCCAGGGGGGATTGTCCCAGATCCCTCGCGCACGAGAAAGATTCCGCTGGGCAGACAAGAACCGACAACCCATAGCTGATCACCGACCACGGACCACGGATCACGGACCACGGATCACGGACCACGGATCACGGACCACGGATTACGGACCACGGATTACGGATTACGGATCACGGACCACGGATTACGGCATGAGCATCCAACGGTCGGCATTGGAAGCCGCGGGCAAGCGCTACCGGCAGGAGGGGATCAGCCGGCGGGTGCGGGGGATCGCCGTCTCGGCCATCAAGGAGATGCCGCTTTTGGCCGAAAAGGTCCCCGGGTGCGTCTCCCTGGGGCAGGGGATTCCGTCTTTTCCGACCCCCGCCCATATCGCGGAGGTCGTCTGCCGGTCGCTTCGCGAAGACCCCTGGATCGGAAAATACAGCCTGGGGCCGGGCCTTCCGGCCTTGCGACGGGCCTTAGCCGAATCGCTTCGGAAAGAGCGGGGCCTTTCCGTGGATCCGGACCGGGAGGTTTGCATCACCGTGGGGGCCATGGAAGGGCTGTGCGCGGCCATGCTCACCCTGGTGGACCGGGGCGACGAGGTGCTCCTTCCTTCCCCCAATTACGCTTCCCACATCGAGCAGGTGCTGCTGGCGGAGGGCAGGCCGGTCTTCTTTCCCCTGCGCCGGGAGGACTGGGGGCTGGATCCGGAGGCGGTCCGCGCAAAGGTGAGCGACCGCACCAAGGCTCTGGTGCTCTGCAGCCCCCACAACCCCACGGGGGCCGTCTTCGGCCGGGAGGCGCTCCGGGCCGTGGCCCAGCTGGCCCTGGAGAGGGGTTTTTTCATTCTTAGCGATGAAACCTACGACTTTCTCACCTACGACGGCGAATCCCACGTGAGTCTCCTGGGCATGCCCGAATTGCGAAAGCAGGTGCTGGGCTTCTTCAGCTTTTCCAAGAAATACGCCATGACCGGATGGCGGGTGGGCGCCGTGGTGGGAGACGGGGAGCTCCTGGACCAGATCATGAAAGTGCACGATGCGGCGGCCATCTGTGCCCCCACCCCGTCCCAGGTGGCGGCCCTGGCCGCCCTCGAAGGTCCGCAGGATTGCGTGCAGGAGTTTCGAAGGGTCCTGGAGGCCCGCCGGGACAGGGTCTGCCGGCGGCTGGACGCCATGGCGCGCTGGGTGTCCTACGTGAGACCGAAAGGGGCTTACTACCTCATGGTGCGAACCCACGGCCTGGCCGAGGATTCCATGACCGTGGCGCTTCGCCTCCTCCACGAGGCCCGGGTGATCACCATTCCCGGTGCCGCCTTCGGCCCGGATGGGGAAGGGCACATCCGGTTGTCCTTCGGCGGCTCGGAAGAGGAACTGGATGAAGCCATGGACCGACTGGAGGCCTGGTTCCAAGCGAACGGCTGATACCGATCCGTTGCCCTACCTCCTCCCAAGAAGCTGACAACGACCCACACATGGGACCGTGGGGGGGAAGGAGTAAGCGATTCTTTCCCCTGGTGCGGTCCCGACGGGCGTGCATATAGCCCACCCCTACAGGAGCAGGCTGAGTTCTTGGGGAGGGGCGGGGCTTATCCCCGCCCGCCAGGTGCCGAAAAACGGGAGGCAATCCCCCCTAACCCCCCTTTGAAAAAGGGGGGAATTATGCATGCGCCTTGAAAAGGGGGATTTATAGAGTCTCAGAAAGAGGCAGGTGGTCTCGATGGGCACCGGCTGTAGGGGCGAATAATCATTCGCCCCTACAGCCCCCCGCCCGTTCAACGATCGCATCCGCTTGGGCCCGTCACTCATTACTCATCACTCGTCACTCATCACCCATCACCCATTCATCTCATAGGCGCCCTTGAGCGCATAGACGTGGTCGTTCCAGACGGTGCCGAACCGGGCGGGATCCACGTGGGGCTTGCGGATCATCTTCTGGCACAGCTCCATCTGCTCGGGTGTGCTGCTGGGCTTGGAGTAGATCTCCAGGGCGAACTTGGAAAAGTCGCGGACCATGACGTCGAAGATCTGGTCCACCAGGTTCTTGTCCACGTCGTCCATGGCGGCCTTTTCCAGGATGATCTGGCCGTAGGCCACCAGGGTGAAGAGCTCGCCCAGGCTCAGCAGGAAGTCGATGTCGCGGCTCTGTTCCTTGCTGGGCGGGGCGGTCATGAGGAACCGCTTGAAGGCCTCGATCTGCTCCTTGAAGACGGCCAGGTTGGGAAGATCCATGCTGTCGTAAGCGATCCGGTAGTCGTGGAAGAGCACCTTGCTGAGCCCTCCCGTGGGGCCCTGGTTGAAGAGGAAGTCGTCGTTGGCCGCATCGTCCCGCTTGGGGATTTCCGGGAAGGGCGCGGGGTTGAAGAGGAAGTTCTTCATGAACTTCACCACCAGGGCCATGTTCACGTGCACGGTTCCTTCCAGCTTGGGAAGGGCCCGGATCTCGCGGGCGGCCATCTCGAAGTAGACGTCCTTTTCGAATCCGCGGGCGGCGATGACGTCCCAAAGCAGGTTGATCACGTGCTCGCCCTCGGTGGTCACCTTCATCTTCACCATGGGGTTGTAGAGCAGGTAGCGGCGGTCTTCCAGGCTGGCGGAACGCATGTAGTCGATGGCCCGGGTGGAAAAGAGCTTCATGGCCGCCAGGCGCGCGTAGGCGTCCACGAAGAGCTGGCGGATGTGCGGAAAATCGGTCACCCACTTGCCGTAGAGGTTCCGGTTGGCCGCGTGGGTGATGGCTTCGTAGAAGGCGTGGGTGCAGATCCCGATGGAGCCCCAACCCAGGTTGAACTTGCCCACGTTCACCGTGTTGAGGGCCGCGTCCCAGGCCGCCTGGCCCGTGGACAGGATGTCGTCCTCGGTCACGGGATAGCCGTTCAGGGCGTATTCGGCCACGAACCCCTGCCAGGCCACCACGTTCTGGATGCAGTCGTAGGCTTCATGGCGCGAGTCCACGGCGAAGAAGACGTATTCGTCCGTTTCGCTGTTCTTCCCGAAGGTGGAGACCATGGCGGCTTCGTTGCCGTTGCCGATGTAGTACTTGCCGCCGTCCGCCACGTACCGGCCGTTTCCCAGCGGCGTGAGGGCCATTTCGGTGGAATAGAGGTCGGCGCCGTGGGCCCGTTCGGAAAGACCGAAGGCGAAGATGTGGCCTTCCCGGAGGAGCCGGGCCGCCTTCTTCTTGGCCGTTTCGTTGGCGCTCATCCAGATGGGGCCCAGGCCCAGGATGGTCACCTGCCAGGTGTACCAGTAGGGCAGGCCGTAGAAGCCCAGGATCTCGTTCATGTCGCAGATGCGCCGGGTGTCCCAGCGGTAGGCCGGGTCGCCTCCGCCGTAGGCGGACGGCGTGAGGAGCGGTGCAAAGATTTCGTTTTCCTCTACGAAATCCAGGAAATCCTTGTACCACACCTGCTTGTGGTAGTCTTCCTTCAGCTTGGCCTTGCCCTTCCTTTCGAAGAACTCGATGGTCTTCTGCATGATCTCCCGGGAGCGGGGATCCAGATGGGCGTAGTCTTCCTTCTTGGGATGCAGCAACATGGTCTTTTCCTCCTTGTGATGGTCGCCTTCTCCAAGGCCCAGGCGGCTGGGCCCGGCCGGGGCGGGACGCCCCTTGCTTCGCATACAAACCTTGCGGTCGAAAGAGCGGCCCATGCCGGCGCCGCGGGCCGGCGTTAGCCGATGAGATCCCGCAGGAGCCTCTTGAGGAGCACGCGTTCTTCCAGGGTGAAATCGGCCAGGAGCTCTTCGTTGGCCTTCTGGCGTTCCCGGATGAGGTCGTCTTTGAGGGCGTCGGCCTTTTTGGTGGTGTAGAGGCGCATCTGGCGGCGGTCTTCGGGATCCGGGCGCTTTTCGATCCAGCCGGCCGCTTCCATGCGGTCCAGGACGCCCGACAGGGTGGCCTTGTCCAGGATGAGGCACTTTCCCAGCTCGGTGGCCGTCATCCCCTGGCGGTACCAGAGGCCTTCCAGCACCAGGTGCTGCATGTTGGTGAGGCCGTAGGGCTGGAGCCGGGCCTTGAAGTCCGCGTGGGCCTTCTGGTAGGCCTTGCCCAGCAAAAAGACGAGACATTCCGGAAGATCGTCGGGCAGAGCCGGCATGGGGTCACCTCCTTCGCATGCGAACCATACGGAGAAACAAGCGCCGGGTCAATGGAAATGTGGAAACCGGGATTCGTTGGGAAAGAATCAAAGGGGGAGCGGAAGGTGTGGAGTGGGGCGTAGGGAAGGCCGCGCTCCCCCTCCCGGAAGAACCGGGAGAGGAAGCGCCGGCCCGTGCCAACTAGTAACGCGGTCCTCGGAAGGAGCGGTTATTGGTCCGAGGCTTTGCCTGGTTCACCTTGATGGGGCGGCCCTGCAGGCTGGCGCCGTTCAGAGCCTTGATGGCCTTGTCGGCGTCGGAGTTGGACGGCATTTCCACGAAGCCGAAGCCCTTGGACTGGCCCGTGTAGCGGTCCGTGATGATGTTGACGCTTTCCACTTCGCCGTGTTCGGCGAAAGCGGCCCGGAGTTCATCTTCGGTGACACCGTAGGCAAGATTTCCGACGTACAGATTCATTCTTCTTCCTTTGCAAGCGTGGTTTCATCTCATGGTGCCGCCCGTTGACAACCACGAGAACTCCCGGGCGACATACCGCCCTAATCGGCGGCTCTTCGACGCACCCCGATCACTGTGACCGCCCGTCGGATGTCGCGTGAACCACATATTGTCTTGAAAAGAGGGATCAATAGGGGTTCCGTGCCGTCCCGGAGGGTTGTGCCAGGATGTGAAAGGACCATGACACATCCCGGGGGGAGAGTCAAAGGAAATCGCCATCCGTCATGGGGCGCGGCCTTCTTTTCTTACGATCTCGATCACGGTGAGTTCCGGCGGGGAAAGAACGCGGATAGGAGGTCCCCAGGTCCCCGTGCCGCGACTGGTGTGAAGGAGCGAGCCTCGGCCCAGGTCGTACGTGCCGTTCTGATAGCGGTACTGGAGAGCCACGAACAGGGTGAAGGGAAAGATCTGGCCCCGGTGGGTGTGGCCGGAGAGCTGCAAATCGAAGAGCCCCAACGTTTCCGGGCAGATCTGGGGCCGGTGTTTCAGATACAGGGTGAAGAGAGACCCGGGAACCGATCGGAGCAGGCGGGTTTCCAGTTCCGGGCGGTCCCGCCAGGTGTCGTCCGATCCCACCACGTTGAGAGTGTCCGCCACGGTGACCGCATCGTCCCGGAGCACCGTAAAGCCGGCGCGTCGCGTGAGATCCATGGACGCCTCGATCCCGGCGTAATACTCATGGTTTCCCACGATGGCCACCTTGCCCAAGGGGGGCTCGAAGGACTGGAAAAGGGGCAGGAGATGCTCCAAGGAATGGGTGGCCCCGTCCACCAGGTCCCCCGTGGAGACCAGTAGGTCGGGTTGGACGGAGCGGGCCGCATCCAGGATCTTTCGAAGGCGTGCTTCCCGGCCCACCAGTCCCAGGTGCACGTCGGAGATCTGGGCCACCACCAGGCGGTCTCGCCCCGGCGGGAGCTTTTCGGTGGCCACCTGGATCCGTTCGATGCGAATCCGACTCGCCTCCAAGGCCCCGTACAGGGTGACAACGCCGGCCACGGCGACCACGGCCAGAGCGGCCGGTCGGCCGGGCAGGGCGGCCAATTGGGTGCCCATCCACCGGTTCAGGGTCCAGATCCCTCCGTTGACGAGCCCCACGGCCACGGCCGCCCAAAAGCCCAGAAAGAGGAATCCCATCCAGGTGTAGCCCACGTAGGCCAGGGCGCGCGCGGGCAATTCGTGGCCGAGCCTCTCCAGCACCCGGCAGAGCACGGGGGCCAGGACCATCACCACGAGGAAGGCCGCCCAGAGCCCCAGGAGGAGTTTTCGGTCGCCGAAAAGGATGCGCACCCGGTGGTAAAAGACCGCGTGCATGGTGGTGTAGACGGTGAGGAAGAGGATCAGGAAGGTCCACATGGGGATTCGCCGTTTTGTCCTTTCATGGAGTTGGTTGCCGATTGGAAGGCTGGGTTCAATCCCGCAGGGACGCGCCGTAGGGGCGAATAATCATTCGCCCCTACAGGAGCCTGCTTCCCAAAGGTGCGTTTTAACCTTTGTTGCCACGGGCTCCCCGTGATGGCGTCTACAATGATTCGCGTCTATTCGCGTTCATTCGCGGTTGTCTTTCACGAAAGACTCCTACTGCCCGGCGCGTTCCTTGGCCAGTTCTTCCGGGCTCAGGGTCCAGAAGGGGGTTCCGTCCTTGGTGAGCCGCACCTTGAATTCGAAGTGTTCGCCTTTCTTCACCTTGGCGGCGATGAAGACATCCTCATCGCCCATTTCGGCCCATGCACCGGTCACCTTGACCTTATCCCCCACCCGGATGCCCATGGTGGCGGGGTCGATGAACCATCGCGGGCCCAGGTGCACGAGGATTTCCTCCCCGTCCCTGTCCCGGACCACCAAAGCCACACCGGGGCTCATGCCGGGAAGCGGCACCACCTCCCTGACGGCCTCCACGGTTCCCTTGAATTTGTCCCTCTCCTGGGGGTCGTAGAGCCGGTCGTAAGCGCCGCCCTTTTCCCAACCGCCCATATCCGCCGGCGGCTGAGCCCATACGCCCTGGGTCCACGCCAGGGCCAGGCATCCCATCACCCAAAGAACAGGAAAGAGTCTTTTCCACCGTTCCATCGTCATTCCTCCCGGGCTTCCACCCATGCTCTTCATCGCATAGCCGAACCTGCCCTTAATCCTTAATCCTTTAATCCTCTAATCCTCTAATCCGTCCCTCCTCACTTGGTCCAAGAGGATCAAGTGGTGGTAAAACCCCTGCCTTGCCATCAGCTCCTCATGGGTTCCCTGCTCCACGATCCGGCCTCCGTCCAGCACCAGAATCCGAGAGGCCTTCCGGATCGTGGAGAGCCGGTGGGCGATAACGATGCTGGTTCGGCCCGCCAGGGCCCTTTCGATGGCCCGCTGGATCCGGATTTCCGTTTCCGAATCCACGTTGGCCGTGGCTTCATCCAAAATAAGGATTTTGGGGTCCCGTGCCAACACGCGGGCGAAGGAGAGCAGCTGTTTCTGGCCGGCGGAAAGATCGATCCCGCCTTCGCCCACGGGAGTGTCCAACCCTTGGGGGAGATTTTGCACCAGGTCCGAAAGCTGCGCCAGTTCGAGGATCTCCCGAAGTCTCGCCTCGTCGATTTCCGTGTCCAGGCCGATGTTTTCCCGGAGGGTTCCCGGAACCATGAAGACATCCTGCATGACCAGGCCCACGCGGCGGCGAAGCCAGGTGGGATCCAGGGACCGCAGATCGATCCCGTCCACGAGTACGCGCCCCTCCTGGGGATCGTGGAAGCGTTCCAGAAGACCGATGAGGGTGGTCTTGCCGGCGCCGGTGGGGCCCACGACGGCCAAGGACTTACCGGGGTCCAGGTGGAACGAGATGTTTTGCAGGACGGGTCGCTCCGGGTCGTAGCCGAAGGTGACGTTTTGGAAGGTCACGGAGCCCTTGAGTTGGGGCGGTCGAAGCGGGACACTGGGCACCGGCAGGTCCGCCGGGGTGTCCATGAGCTCGAAGATCCGCTCGGCGGAAGCCAGGGCCGACTGCACGATGGAAAACTTCTGGCTCAGCTCCCGGAGCGGCTGGAAGAAGAGGCGGATGTAGGAGAGGAAAGCCACCAGAACCCCCAGGCTCACGGCCTGGCGCAGCGCCTGGCCGCCGCCGTACCAGATGATGACCGCCACGGCGGCGGAGCTCAGCACTTCGATGAAGGGGACGAAGAGCCCGAACAGGTGAATCTGGTGCATGGCGGCCTTGCGATGGGCCTCATTCAGGTCCCGGAACCGATCCAGGGTGTCTTCTTCCCGTCCGAAGATTTGCAGAACGGAAAGCCCGGCCAGCACCTCCTGCAGGAAAGAGTTGATGCGGGCCAGGCGGGTTCGGATGGTCCGGAAGGCTTCCCGGGCCAGGGCGCTGAACTTGAGGGTGGCCCCCAGCATGATGGGGATGAGGCAGACCAGGATGGCGGAAAGGGACGCATCCATCCAGAAGAGCACGGCCAGGATTCCCACGAGCCGGATGAGGTCGTTGAAGACGGTGACGATCACCGAGGTGAACATCTCGTGCATGTTCTGGATGTCGTTGGTGAGCCTCGTGACCAGTTTCCCCACGGGATTGGCGTGGAAGAACGGGAGATCCAGGTGCAGCACGTGCCGGAAGAGATCCTGGCGGAGCCGGTGCATGATCCGCTGGCCGGTCCATTCCAGCAGCAGCACCTGGAAGAATTCCGACACGAAGCCCACCGCCATGAGGCCCGCAAAGACGGCGGCGAGTTGGGAAAGCCCCTGGAGTTTTGCGGACAAAGGAAGGCCTTGGGCCGTGATGTAGCGGTCCACTCCCAGGCGCAGCAGGTAAGGCAGCGCTAGATCCGCCGCGGAGATGACGAGGGAGAGGACCACGGCCAGGGCGATTTGAGGCCCGTGGGGGCGGAGGTAGGGAAGGAGGCGCTTCCAGAGGCGCAGGTCCTGGACCTTTCCCAGATGTCCTTCTTCGAAATATCCGTAGCCGTAGTGCATGGCGAGTCCGCTTTTCGATTCAGCGCCGGAGCGTCTGGTGCAGGTAGATGGTGCGGTAGAAGAGATTCCGTTCCATGAGCTCTTCGTGGCTTCCCTGATCCGCCACGCTCCCGCGATCCAGCACGACGATGCGGTCGCAGTCCGCCAGGGCCGCCACCCGATGGGAGACGATGAGGCACGTGCGCCTTTCCAGATAAGGCTTCAGCGAGCGCAGGATGGTGCGTTCCGTTTCCAGGTCCACCGCAGAGAGCCCATCGTCGATGAGGAGGATGGGGCGGTCCAGGAGCAGGGCCCGGGCGAGAGCGATCCTCTGACGTTGGCCCCCGGAAAGCCGCACGCCTCTTTCCCCGATCCGCGTTTCGTAGTCGTGCTCCATGGCCAGGATCTCCTCGTGGATGGCGGCGGCCCGGGCCACCTGCTCGATCTCCTCCCGGGAAGCGTCGGGGCGACCCAGGGCGATGTTGGCGGCGACGGTATCGGAAAAGAGCGTACCGTCCTGGGGAACGTAGGCGATGAGGCGCCGCACGTCCGCCACCTTCAGGAGGTTCACGTCCGTCCCGTTCAGGAGGTAGGTGCCGTCCTCAATGGGATAGAGCCGGGCCAGAACCTGGCAGAGGGTGGATTTGCCGGATCCGGTGGGGCCGGCGATGCCCGTAACGCCCGCCGGAAAGGTGAGGTGAATGCGGCGAAGGGCCGGTTCCGGCCGGCCGGGGTAGGCGAAGGTGAGCCCGTGGAGTTCGATGGTCACCGGCGGCCGCGGCGGCGGCCATGGCCGGGGAGGATCCTGGAGAACCGGCCGCTCTTCCAGAAGACTCCCGATGCGGCCCAGACTGGTGAGACCCCGCTGAAAGAGGTTCGCCACCCATCCGAAGGCCATCATGGGCCAGGTGAGCAGATGCAGATAGGCGATGAACGCCACGAAGTCGCCCGTGGTGATGATCCCCTGGAGGGTGAGGCGCCCGCCGAAAAAGAGGACCAGGAGGAGACTGGCGTTGGCGGTGAGGCCCGCGAAGGGAAAGAGAGTTCCCTGGACCAGAGCGACCCGCAGGTTGTTTCGAATGTAGGAGCGGCCCAGGGCGTCGAAGCGCCGGCACTGGGCTTCTTCCTGGGTGTAGGCCTTGTAGAGGCGGATGGAGGAAAAGGTGGAACGGGCCAGCTCCGTAAGTTGGGAAAAGATTTCCTGGACCCTCAGAAAACGTTTGTGGAGCCGTGCGGAAAGAAAGCGCGTGGCCAGGGCCAGAAGGGGCATGGGAGCCACGGCGACGGCCGTGAGGGTCGGGTGGATGTAGGCCATGAAACCCAGGGCCGCCGCGCTCATGATGACGGCGTCGGCGAAGGCCACCAGGCCCATGCCGGCGGCCAGTTGCACGGACGCCAGATCATTTCCCGAAAGGGCCATGAAGTCGCCGGTGGTTCGCCGGAAAAAGACGGTTCGGTCCAGAGAGAGGATGCGCTCCACCATGCGCTCGCGCAGATCCCGTTCCAGAACGCGGGAAAAGCCCAGCAGCAGGATTCGCCACAGGTAGCGAAAGACGGCGATCACCAGGGCAAGTCCCACGATGCCGGCCGCGTAGACCACAAGTCCCCTCTGGCTCATGCCGGGCCGTCCCAAGGCGTCCACCGCGTGTTTGATCACCCGGGGAATCCACACTTGGAGAAGATCCACGATCAGAAGGGCCCCGAAGCCCGCCGCCAGGCGCCGGGCGTGACGGCGCAGAAAGGGTTTTAGCAGGCGGAGGGCGCTTCGTGGCGCGTGGGATGTGGAGGGGGCGGCCATACCGAGGTCCGTGATCCGT